>NZ_JBARXZ010000222.1:0-11389 GCF_049647605.1 Mycobacterium sp.
GCTGGCCGCCGAGCTCGCCGGCGATCCCGATCCCGTCGGGGTGCTCGTGGTCGCCGACGGTTGCCACACCCTGACGTCGGCTGCCCCCGGCGGCCACGACCCGGCGTCGGTGCCGGTCCAGGCAGCACTGGATGATGCGCTGGCCTCCGGGGAGTGCGCCGCGCTGGCGACATTGCCGGAATCGGTGGTGGGGCGGGTGGCGTTCGGCGTGCTGGCCGGCCTCTGCGCGCCGGCTCCGCACGCAGCCAAGGAGCTGTACCGGGGCGCCCCGTACGGCGTCGGCTACTTCGCCGGGGTCTGGCAGCCGTGATCCGCCCGATCGCGATCATCGGACCGACCGGCACCGGCAAGTCGGCGCTGGCGTTGGAGGTTGCCACCGCGGTCGGCGGGGAGATCGTGAACGCCGACGCGATGCAGCTCTACCGCGGTATGGACATCGGAACCGCGAAGCTGTCGCTCGAAGAACGTCTCGGTATCCGGCATCACCAACTCGACGTGCTCGAGGTCACCCAGACGGCCACCGTGGCGCGCTTCCAGGAGTCGGCGGCGGCCGATGTCGAGCGGATAGCCGGCTCCGGTGCCGTGCCGGTGATCGTCGGCGGATCCATGCTCTACATCCAGTCACTGCTGGACAGCTGGACGTTTCCCGCCACCGACCCCCAGGTGCGCAGCCGCTGGGAAGACCGGCTCGCCGAGGTCGGTGTGGCTGCACTGCATGTCGAGCTGGGCGGACGTGATCCCGACGCGGCCGCAGCCATCCTGCCCACCGACGGTCGGCGAATCGTGCGGGCCCTGGAGGTCATCGAGCTGACCGGAGAGCCGTTCGCGGCGTCGGCACCCACCATCGGCGTGCCGCGGTGGAACACGCTGATCATCGGCGTGGATCGCGAGACCGAACCCCTGGACCTCCGGCTGCAACAGCGCACCGATGCGATGTTCGACGGTGGGCTCGTCGACGAGGTGCGAGGACTGCTCGGCGCCGGTCTCCGGGACGGGGTCACAGCCGCCCGGGCGCTCGGGTACGCGCAGGTGCTCAGCGCCCTGGACGCCGGTGGTGACTCCTCGGCGATCCAGGAGGCACGCAGCGCGACGTTCATCGGGACCCGGAGGTACGTGCGCCGGCAACGGTCCTGGTTCCGTCGGGATCACCGGGTGCATTGGCTCGACGGTGCCGCCGACGGCAACGCGGACGCGGTGCTGCGGCTCTGGCAACACGTATCCTGAACAGGTGAAATTCGCGAAAGGGCACGGGACACAGAACGACTTCGTGCTGTTGCCCGACCTGGATGTCCAGCTCGAGCTGACTCCCGCCGTGATCGCCGCGGTGTGTGACCGGCGCCGTGGACTCGGCGCCGACGGCTTGCTGCGGGTCGCCACCGCGGGCGCGCTGGTGTCGGCGGGGGTGCTGAGCCGGCTCCCGGACGGTGTCAGCGCCGAGGACTGGTTCATGGATTACCGCAATGCGGACGGCTCGGTCGCCCAGATGTGTGGCAACGGGGTGCGGGTGTTCACCCACTATCTGCGGGCTGCGGGTCTGGAGCACCGCGACGAGTTTGTCGTCGGCTCACTGGCCGGTCCGCGACCGGTGACCGTGCACCAGCTCGATGCCCTGAGCGCCGATGTCACCGTGGAGATGGGCAAAGCCAACCAGACCGGCACCGGAGACGCGGTGGTCGGCGGGCGGCGGGTGCACGGGGTGGCCGTCGACGTCGGCAACCCGCATCTGGCCTGTGTCGACACTGGCCTGGACGGTGCGGCACTGGCGACGCTGGATGTCGCCGCTCCCGTCGAGTTCGATCACACCCAGTTCCCGGACGGGGTCAACATCGAAGTGCTCACCGCCCCACACGACGGGGTGGTGTCCATGCGAGTGCACGAACGTGGCGTGGGGGAGACCCGCTCGTGCGGGACGGGCACTGTCGCCGCCGCCGTCGCCGCGCTGCGACATCTCGACGAGCAGACCGGGACCTTGATCGTGCGGGTACCCGGCGGTGAGGTCACCGTCACCGTCACCGACACCACCAGCTACCTGCGCGGACCGTCCGAGCTGGTCGCCCACGGCGAGCTGTCACCACAATGGTGGGGAACTCTCGAACGTTAAACGAGGTGCATGAACAATGATCTCCGTGCGAACCTGTATTCGCCTATGACTGAGTCCCCATTCCTTTCCCGGTCCTCCGCCACTCCGAGCACCGGCGAACTGGCCCTCGATGACCGGGCCGCCCTGCGGCGCGTTCACGGTCTGTCCACCGAACTCGACGACGTTTCCGAAGTCGAGTACCGCCAACTCCGCCTGGAGCGGGTGGTACTGGTGGGTGTCTGGACCGACGGCAGCGCCGCCGATGCCGACGCGAGCCTGGCCGAACTGGCCGCGCTCGCCGAAACCGCCGGCTCCGAGGTGCTCGAAGGCCTCGTCCAGCGCCGCGACAAACCCGACCCGGCCACCTACATCGGCTCCGGCAAAGCGCAGGAGCTGCGTGAGGTTGTCCTCGCCACCGGCGCCGACACGGTGATCTGCGACGGCGAACTCTCGCCTGCGCAACTGAACTCGCTGGAAAAAGTGGTCAAGGTCAAGGTGATCGACCGGACCGCGCTGATCCTCGACATCTTCGCCCAGCACGCCACCAGCCGTGAAGGCAAGGCCCAGGTGGCGTTCGCCCAGATGGAGTACATGCTGCCCCGGCTGCGCGGCTGGGGTGAGTCGATGTCCCGTCAGGGTGGAGGCGCCGGCGGCAGTGGCGGCGGTGTGGGCACCCGCGGGCCGGGTGAGACCAAGATCGAAACCGATCGGCGGCGCATCCGTGAGCGGATGTCCAAGCTGCGCCGTGAGATCCGCGAGATGAAGAAGATCCGCGACACCCAGCGCAGCACCCGGGTGCGCAGCGACGTCGCGCAGCTGGCGATCGTCGGCTACACCAATGCCGGGAAATCCAGCCTGCTCAACGCCCTCACCGGTGCCGGGGTACTGGTGGAGAACGCCTTGTTCGCCACCCTGGAACCGACCACCCGGCGCGGTCAGTTCGACGACGGCCGGCCGTTTGTCCTCACCGACACCGTCGGATTTGTCCGGCACCTGCCGACCCAGCTGGTCGAGGCATTCCAGTCCACCCTCGAAGAGGTCCTGGGCGCCGACCTGCTGGTGCACGTCGTCGACGGCTCCGACGCCAACCCGCTGGCCCAGATCAGTGCCGTGCGGCAGGTTGTCAACGAGGTCATCGCCGACCGCAACGGCACGCGGGCCCCGGAACTGTTGGTGGTCAACAAGATCGACGCCGCCGATGAGCTGGCGCTGGCCCAGTTGCGCCGGGCGCTGCCGGCGGCGGTGTTCGTCTCGGCGCATACCGGTGAAGGCCTGGACCGGTTGCGGCAGCGGATGGCCGAGCTGGTGGAGCCCACGGATGTGGCCGTCGATGTGACGATCCCGTACGACCGCGGCGACCTGGTGGCACGCATGCACAGCGACGGCCGGGTCGATGCCGCCGAGCACACCGACCGGGGTACCCGGATCAAGGGGTTTGTCCCTGCCGGGCTGGCCGCCGGGTTGCAGGAGTTCGCCACCGGCTAGGCGAGCGCAAACACCTGCTCGGCGGGATGGTTCATCACCTGCTGCGCCAGCGCGGCCTTCAGCTCGTCGAGGCGATGTTCCTCGAGGGCGCTGCGGTTGTCGGTGCGCGCCAGCTCGATGAACTCGGTGGTGGTGAAGCCCGGTTGCAAGACCAGCGTCGTGCGCAGGTCGGCGACGGCGATGTCGAAGACAAAGTCCTCCAGCAGCGGTCCGAGATCCGCACGAACCAGGCGACGGTCGACGTGGTACCGGTGATCGCTGACGGCGCGGGTCACCGCCTCGACCCCGTCGCGGGCTCCGGGTCCGCGAAATGCGGTCTGTACCTCGATGAGTCGACGTTGTGGTGGTTGCCTTGGCGACAGGATCCCGAACGCGCGCTGCAGGACCTTGAACGCGATGGCCACCCCGCCGGGAGAGCCACCGCCGTGGAACCGCACCATATCGGCGAAACCGAACTCCCAGGTGCGGCCCGATTCGGCCACCGTGAGGTACTCGGTCATCGGCGCACCAGGCTCGGCGGTTCGTGTGCCCGGACCGGGGGCAGCGGACCGGTGAACCTCTCCACCTGCACCAGCACATGGGCTCCGGTGCAGCCCTGGGCCAGCGACGAGGTGCCCGTGTCGTCGGTGAGGACGTTCGGATTTCCGTGCACACACATGGCGTCCGGGTCGGCGGGATCCTCGGGGTCGTACCACGCCCCGGTGGCCAACTGCACCACATCGGTGCGGACCGCATCGTCGACGACCACCCCGGCCAGGCAGCTGCCCCGATCGTTGTACACCCGCACCACATCCCCGTCGACCAGGCCGCGGGCGGTTGCGTCGCGCGGATGCATCCGAAGTGGCTCCCGCCCGTGGACCTTGGATGCCTGACTGGTGTGCCCGGTGTCGAGCTGGCTGTGCAGTCGGGTCGAGGGCTGGTTGGCGATCAGATGCAGCGGGTAGGTGGTGGCCCGTTCTCCGCCCAGCCATTCCGCGGGCGCAAACCACTTGGGGTGACCGGCACAGTCGGCGTAGGAGAACCCGTCGATGTCGCGCGAGAAGATCTCGATCCGGCCGCTGGGGGTGTTCAGGCGGTGGGTGACCGGATCGGCGCGGAAATCGGACAGCAACGTCAAACCGTCCTCGACCGGCAGTCGCACCGAGCCGGCGGCCCAGAACTCCTCGAACGACGGCACCGCGAAATCCAGTCCGCCCGCCCACGTCCGGTACATGTGCTGCAGCCACTGTTGTTCGGTGCGGCCTTCGGTGAACTCCGGGCCGAAGCCGAGGTGATCAGCCAGCGCGGCGAACGTCTGATAATCGTTGCGGGAGTCGGCATACGGCTCGGCGAGTTTGGGCATCGCCATCAACAGCGGGTCGTTGCGCGAGCCGGAGAAATCGTCGCGCTCGTAGGCCGTGGTCGAGGGCACCACGATATCGGCGTGTCTGGCCATCGCGGTCCAGTACGGGTCGTGCACCACCACGGTGTCCACCTGCGCCAACGCCCGGCGGAATCGGGCCAGGTTCTGATGGTGGTGAAACGGGTTGCCCCCGGCCCAGTACACCAACCGGATGTCGGGGAAGGTCAATCTCATTCCGTTGTAGTCGAACTGGCCGCCGGGGTTCAGGAGCATGTCGCTGACGGCCGCGACCGGGATGAAGGTGCGGACCGGGTTGGGTCCCTGCGGCAGCGCCGGGAGCGCGCATCGCAGCGGAGGCAGCCCGGGTTCGTTCATGGAGCCGTAGCCGTGGCCGAAACCGCCTCCGGGAACGCCGATCTGGCCGAGCATCGCTGCCAGCGTGAGCCCCATCCAGGGTGCTTGCTCGCCATATCGGACCCGCTGTAGGGACCAGCTCACGGTGACGATGGTCCGGCGGGCAGCCATCTCCCGAGCCAGGCTGCGCAGGACGTCAGGGGCGAGTTGGCAGATTCCGGCCGCCCACTCCGGGGACTTCGGCACCCCGTCGTCGAGGCCCAGCAGATAGCGTTCGAATCGTTCGTAGCCGACACAATGGGTGGCCAGGAACTCGCGGTCGGCCAGCGATTCGGTGGTCAGCACATGAGCCAGCGCGAGCATGATCGCCACATCGGTTCCCGGTGCCGCCGGCAGCCACCGGCACGGCCCGGCAACATCGTCGCGCAGCGGGGACACGGCGACGATCTGACCGCCGCGCCCGCGGTACCGGTTCAGCGCGTCACGCGCCGGATGTGCCGTCGTGCCACCGTGATTGACCGCGGTGTTCTTCATCGGGATGCCGCCGAAGCACACCAGTAGCTCGGTGTGCTCGGCGATCACCTCCCAGTTTGTCGACCGCTTGAACAGGTCGTCGTGGGTGCCGACCACCCGCGGCATGATCACCCCGGTGGCGCCCAGGCTGTAAGAGTGCCGGGAGAAGGTGTAGCCGCCGAGCGCTTTCAAGAACCGGTGCACCTGGCTCTGCGCGTGGTGGAAACGGCCGGCGCTGGCCCAGCCGTAGGACCCGCCGTAGATGGCTTCGTTGCCGTGGGTGTCCACCACGCGCCGCAGTTCGCCCGCCAGCAGCTCGGTGAGCTGGTCCCATGACACCGACACGAAGTCGTCGGAGCCGCGGCGGGTGGTGCGGCCCGGGCCGTCGTCGAGCCATCCCCGTCGTACCGCGGGACCGGCAACTCGGGCGCGATGGCGAACCGAGCCGGGCAGGTTGCCCAGCAGGGGGGAGGGGTCGTTGTCGGTGATCGGCGCGCGCACCGCGGTGATCTCGCCATCTTCGACATCGGCATGGAACGCCCCCCAGTGGGTGAGGCCGGCGCGCGCGGTTGACATGGCGGGCAGTCTACGGAGCGGGGTGCCCGCAGGGCGATGTCAACCAACCAGCTGGTTGGTATATCGTCGTCGGCAAGACGCGTAGTCGAAAATCCGAGCCCGGTTCCGGAGGTCCACCATGGGTAGTGCCGTCAAATATCAGCGCACACTGTTCGAGCCCGAACACGAACTGTTCCGCGAGTCCTACCGCGCATTCCTCGACCGTCACGTCGCCCCACATCACGACCAATGGGAAAAGGACAAGATCGTCGACCGCGCCGTCTGGTTGGAGGCCGGTAAACAGGGATTTCTTGGCATGGCCATGCCGGAGGAGTACGGCGGCGGGGGCATCGACGACTTCCGCTACAACACCGTTCTCACCGAAGAGACCACCGCCGGCCGGTTCAGCGGTATCGGCTTCGGGCTGCACAACGACGTGGTGGCCCCCTATCTGTTGAGGTTGGCCACCGAGGAGCAGAAGCGGCGCTGGTTCCCCGGCTTCTGCAGCGGTGAACTGATCACCGCCATCGCCATGACCGAGCCGGGCACCGGCAGTGACCTCCAGGGCATCAAGTCCCGGGCCGTCAAGCAGGAGGACGGTAGCTGGATCCTCAACGGCTCGAAGACGTTCATCACCAACGGGATCCACGCGGACCTGGTCATCGTCGTCGCGCAGACCGACCCGGAAAAAGGTGCCCAGGGATTCTCGCTCCTGATGGTCGAGCGTGGCATGGAAGGGTTCGAACGGGGACGGCACCTGGACAAGATCGGGCTCGACGCCCAGGACACGGCCGAGCTGTCGTTCACCGACGTCAAGGTGCCCGCCGAAAACCTGCTCGGTGAAGAGGGCATGGGCTTCATCTATCTGATGCAGAATCTGCCGCAGGAGCGCCTCAACATCGCCATCATGGCCGCCGCGGCCATGGAGACCGTGCTCGAGCAGACCATCCAATACACCAAGGAGCGCAAGGCATTCGGGAAGCCGATCGGTAGCTTCCAGAACAGCCGCTTCGTGTTGGCCGAGCTCGCCACCGAGGCCACCGCGGTGCGGATCATGGTCGACGAGTTTCTCCGTCTGCACCTGGAGGAAAAGCTGACCGTGGACCAGGCGGCAATGGCGAAGTGGTACACCACAGAAGCGCAGGTGCGTCTTATCGACCGTTGTCTGCAATTGCACGGTGGTTACGGATACATGCGTGAATACACCGTCGCTCGTGCATTTCTGGACGCCCGGGTCCAGACCATCTACGGCGGCACCACCGAGATCATGAAAGAGATCGTCGGACGCAGCCTGGGGGTCTAGCACGTCGCGACCCCGCCTTTTACCTCACATATCGCGCGCAAAACGCATCCGGGCCTGCACGTGAATTCGGTACCGGGTGGGTATTGTCATCGAAATGACGGCGATGTGGCCATATTGTGCTCGGCATTTGTCCGAGAGTTGGCGGTGATGGGACTTTTGGGCGACGAGATCTTCGTTACACAGGCCGGTGACCGCGGGGAGTGGGCATGACGACGCAGCAAAACCCAATTCGTTGGGCGTTCGGACTTCTGGCGGCGGCCTGCACGGCTCTGGCGCTCGTGGCGCCGGGCATGCCGGTGGCACACGCCGACCCACAAGGTGACGCCGCCGTAGCCATCGACCAGGCCTGGACGGCCGCCGGCGGCGATACGTCGCCGCTGGGCCCCAAGGCCGGCGACATCTACCCATCGGGCGCCGGCTTCGGCCAGAACTTCGCCAATGGCGCGGTGTTCTTCTCGCCGGCTACCGGTGCCCGGTCGATGTTCGGTGCCATCCTCGACAAGTACCGGGCAGCGGGCGGACCCGAGGGTGACCTCGGCTTCCCCAATATGGACGAAGGACCGGGCCGCATCAGCCCGGAGAGCCGAAACGTCACCTTCAACATTCCCGAAGGCGGAGTCATCTTCTGGACGCCGCAGTCGGGCGCCTGGGTGGTCAAGGGACTCCTCAACTCGGCATGGGACAAACTCGGCGGTTCGGCAGGGCCCCTGGGCGTGCCGGTCGAGGACGAGACCTACAGCGGTGAGAGCATCTCGCAGCGGTTCACCGGCGGTCAGCTGACCTACGACGCCGGCGCGCGGGTGTTCACCACGACACCGCCGGAGCTGGCCGGTCAGCTCGCAGACCTGCCATTGCCCGATGGCGCCACGTCGGAGATCGACCTCGCGTGGCGGGTGGCCGGTGGCCCGGCCGGGCAACTCGGCGCCAAGGAAGGCGACCCCTACCCCGTCGGTGACGGAACGGGACAGAACTTCGTCGGCGGCAAGATCTTCTACTCCCCGCAGTCCGGTGCCCACGTTGTCAGTGGGATGGTCCTGGAGAAGTACGAAGCTGCCGGTGGTCCCACCGGTGAACTCGGTTTCCCGACCGCCAACGAGGTGGACGGTGACGTACCGGGCAGCCGTGTTGCCACCTTCGGCGCCCCCGATGCACCCGCCATCGTCTGGACGGCTGAGCATGGGGCTGTCATCGTCCGCGGCGCCATGAAGGCAGCCTGGGATGAGCTGGGCGGCAGTGGTGGTGACCTCGGTGTGCCGATCTCCGATCAGACCGGCGAAGGCACCGTCACCCAGAACTTCAGTGGTGGCCAGGTCACCTACAACAGCTCCACCAACACCTTCAGCACGCAACCGCCGGAGCTCGCCGACCGTCTCGATGGAGTGGAGGTCCCAGAGCAGAACACGGCGCCGAGTCCGGCCGCACCGCCGGCAGCGCAGGCGCAGGACGGCGGGACGGTTGATTCCGGTTCGTCGGGATGGAAGAGCTGGTACCTGTGGGTGATCATTCCGCTCGCAGTTCTGGCGCTGGGGTCCCTGGTCGCATTCCTGGTGATGAGGCAGCGACGCGGCGGTAGCCGTGAAGGTGGTGCCGACTTCGGCGACGACTTCGGTGACCGGGACTACCGCGGTCCCGAGCTGCCTGCCGATGCCCGCGAGGATTCTGATGCCCGCGAGGATTTCGACGAAACGCCAAACGATGAGCGCGACGATCGTGACAGCTGGACGTCGGCGGGATCGGGTCAGAGCAGCGGCCCCACTCGATTCGGCGACGCCAACTTCGACGACACCGACTACCTGGCAACTCAGCCGCCGTGGGCCAAACGGGAGAACGGCCCCAAACCGTGGAGTGACCCGGTGGTGCCGACCGGCGGGTTGGAAGCCTCCGCAACCGGTCCGGGTCTGTTCACCCACTACGGTGCGCAGGACGACGAGAAATCGCCCTCCGATGTCGATTTCGACTTCGGCGGCGACTTGGGCGAGATCAACGACGTCGACGATGTGGCCGATGCGGATGTTGTCGAACCCCTGGATCCCGATGATGTCGACACCGCGCCGACGCGGATCGTCACCGATGTCGGGGAGCCGTCCGGCAGGCACGCCGCGATCACCCCCGACGAGGAGTCTCGACCGCCCTGGCTGGCCGACGACGAGGGCTATCAACCGCCCGGGCCGAACTCACTGTTTGCGCCCGTGTACGGGGCGGTGCCGCCGCCGGCCGCCGCGCCGTCGGGCTATGGGATACCCCGCGAAGAGGTCGATGAGTCGGACTCACCCTCGCGGTTCGACCAGTCGGTATCGGAGGAATCCGCCGAGCCTGAAGATCGGACCGCCGAGCGTTGGGGTGCCGAACATCGGGCTGCCCAGATCTGGGGCCAGGACCGGGACGATGAGGACCGGGCTCCTCAGGACCAGGTCCACGAATACCGGACCCCCGGAGATGAGCGCGCGGCCTCGGAGTCCGAGCCATCAGAGTCGGAGACGGTGCCGCCGCCGGCGATCCACCTTCCGCTCGATGATCCGGACGAGGCTCCCGAGGGCTATCCGATCAAGGGCAGCATGCGCACCGGCACCTACCACTCGCCGGGGTCGGCCTCCTTCGACGTGACAGTCGCCGAGATCTGGTTCGCCAGTGAGGAACTCGCCGAATCCAACGGATTCACTCGCGCTGAATAGTTGACTGCCCGGGTCCTGAGGGGCCCGGGCACTCAACTATGCCGGAACCGCGTCCGTCAGATCTTGCGGAGCACGGTGACAACCTTGCCGAGAATGGCGGCTTCGTTGCCGGGGATGGGGTCGAACGCGGGGTTGTGCGGCATCAGCCACACCTGGCCGCCGGTCCGCTTGAAGGTCTTCACAGTGGCTTCACCGTCGATCATTGCGGCCACGATGTCACCGTTGTCGGCCACATTCTGTTGTCGAACCACCACCCAGTCACCGTCGCAGATGGCGGCGTCGATCATCGACTCGCCGACGACTTTGAGCAGGAACAGCGATCCCTCTCCGACCAGTTCACGGGGAAGCGGGAAGACGTCCTCAACGGCCTCTTCCGCCAGGATCGGACCGCCGGCTGCGATGCGACCGAGTACCGGGACGAAGGTGGGCTCGGGGAGTGCATCTGAGCCGGCGACATCGGTGGCCACCGCCGCCGCGGCTGCTGCTTCGTCGACGCTGCGAACATCCACGGCGCGTGGCCGGTTGGGATCTCTACGCAGATAGCCTTTTCGTTCGAGGGTGCGCAGTTGGTGCGCGACCGACGAGGTGGACGTCAAGCCCACCGCATCGCCGATTTCCCGGACGCTCGGTGGATATCCTCGGGTCGTCACAGACGCCCGGATGACCTCCAGGATGGTGCGCTGACGCTCGGTCAGCGACGGGTCGAGCGTCGTTTCACGCCGGCCCGCGGCGGCGTCCTGTTGATCGTGCGCGCCGGAACCTGTGTCAGTGCTGTCGCCCATGTCCCCGAATGTAGTCGCCACCGCCGACAGAATCAAACATGTGTTCGACGCGTGTCGGGGCCGGTGGCGGTGCATCGGCGGCCGTTCTGGTGTCGGGATCTTGATGCCACTGGTGCTGGTGTGACGGACGGGGCGCCCGTTTCTGTCGGTGGCTCCATTTATCGTTCGGCTACAAATCGATCACATGTTCGGATCGGCACTATCTGATCGAACATGTGATCGAGTAACCTTCGAACACAGGAGCGAACGATGACACTTCCGCTTCACCGGACCGGGCACTCGGGCCGGACTTCTCCACAGCAC
>NZ_JBARXZ010000223.1:0-16032 GCF_049647605.1 Mycobacterium sp.
GCGGCGCGCCGAACGCTCTGGAAGACGAACCCGTCTAGAAAACGGTGGGCAGTGCAAACGCCGAGTCGACGGCCAGGGCACAGAAGACCACAGCCAAGTAGTTGTTCGACTGCAGGAACAGACGCAGCGGTCTGACCGGCTCGCCGCGACGCACCCCGGCATAGAGCTGGTGTGCCATCACCAGGAACCACAGGCCGGCCAGCCCCGCGACACCGGTGTACAGCCAGCCGGTGGCCGGAACCAGCGCCAGCGTCGCCAACACGGTCAGCCAGGTGTAGATCACGATCTGGAGCGTGACGTGCCGCTCGGTGGCCACCGTGGGGAGCATCGGCACCCCAGCCGCGGCATAGTCTTCCTTGTAGCGCATCGCCAGCGCCCAGGTGTGCGGCGGCGTCCAGAAGAAGATGATGGCGAACATCACCAGGGCCGGCCACTGGATGGTGCCGGTCACAGCCGACCAGCCGATCATCACCGGCATACAGCCGGCGGCCCCACCCCACACGACGTTCTGCGAGGTCCGCCGCTTGAGCAACAGGGTGTAGACCAACACGTAGAACGCGATCGTGACGACGGCGAGCACCCCGGACAGCAGGTTCGACGACAACCACAGCCAGAAGAACGAGCCGACCGAGAGCAGCAGACCGAACACCAGCGCGTGGCGGGTGGGCACTGTCGCCTGGGCCAGCGGCCGTCGCGCGGTGCGTTTCATCACCTTGTCGATATCGGCGTCGGCGACACAGTTCAGCGTGTTGGCGCCGGCGGCCGCCAGCATTCCGCCGATCAGGGTGTTGGCGATCAGCAACGGGTCGACAACTCCCCGGTTCGCCAACAACATCGCGGGTATCGTCGTCACCAGCAGCAGCTCGATGACCCTGGGTTTGGTCAGAGCAACATAGGCCAGCAGCGTCGAGCGAATTCGCTTCGGGGTGCCCTGGCTGAGGTGGCGCTCGCGAATGCTCACGCAGTCAACTCCTCATCCTTGACGTAGGACATCCTTCGCGATGATCGCGCCTCTTTGCAATGTCTACTACACACGATGGTAGACCGGCGCAGCACCAACGGATGACCTCAGGGTCGGTTCCGCGTTACTACGGTAACGGCAGGACGAATTCTCACCACATGCAGCCTGCGACGACAGACATCGGGGCACTAGGGTTGGAGAGAGCGCCCGGGAGTTGCGCGGAGCCGCCACATAGACATGCCACCAAGGAGCCAGCCAGTGACCACCGTCGAAGAAATCGCGACGTTGACCGAACCCCACCACCCTGACGACTGGACAGACACCGACTCCACGGCGGTTGACACCGTTCGGGTACTCGCCGCCGACGCGGTTCAGAAGGTTGGCAACGGCCATCCTGGCACCGCGATGAGCCTGGCCCCCCTGGCCTACACCCTGTTCCAGCGTCAGATGCGCCACGACCCGAGCGACGTCCACTGGCTGGGCCGCGACCGGTTCATCCTGTCCTGCGGGCACTCCAGCCTGACGCTGTACCTGCAGCTCTACATCGGCGGGTTCGGTCTGGAACTCGCCGATATCGAGGCACTGCGCACCTGGGGTTCCAAGACCCCCGGCCACCCCGAGTTCCGCCACACCAAGGGTGTCGAAATCACCACCGGCCCGCTGGGTCAGGGCCTGGCCTCGGCCGTCGGAATGGCGATGGCCGCCCGCTACGAGCGTGGCCTGTTCGACCCCGACGCCCCGGCCGGTGAGAGCCCGTTCGACCACTACATCTATGTGATCGCCTCTGACGGCGACATCGAAGAGGGCGTGACCAGCGAGGCGTCGTCGCTGGCCGGTACCCAGCAGCTGGGCAACCTGATCGTCTTCTATGACAAGAACCACATCTCCATCGAGCATGACACCGACATCGCCCTGTCGGAGAATGTCGCCGACAGGTACCGCGCCTACGGCTGGCATGTCCAGGAAGTCGAAGGCGGCGAGAACGTCGTCGGCTTCGAAAAGGCCATCGCCGAGGCCAAGAAGGTGACCGACAAGCCGTCGTTCATCTCGGTCCGCACCATCATCGGCTATCCGGCCCCCACCAAGATGAACACCGGCGGTGTGCACGGGTCCGCGCTCGGCGACGACGAGGTGGCCGCCACCAAGAAGGTGCTGGGCTTCGACCCGGAGAAGAAGTTCGAGGTGCGCCCCGAGGTCATCGAGCACACCCGCAAGCTGGTGGACCGCGGCCGGGAGGCCCATCAGAAGTGGCAGACCGGGTTCGACGCCTGGGCCGAGCGTGAGCCGGAGCGCAAGAAGCTGCTCGACCGGCTCACCGCCGGGGAACTCCCCGACGGCTGGGATGCCGACATCACCTATTGGGAGCCGGGCTCCAAGGCCGTGGCCACCCGCGCCGCGTTCGGTCAGGTGCTCAACGACGTCGCGCCGAAGCTCCCCGAGCTGTGGGGCGGATCGGCTGACCTGGCCGGCAGCAACAACACCACCATCAAGGGCGTGAAATCGTTCGGCCCGCCGTCGATCTCCACCGAGGACTTCACCGCGGACTGGTATGGCCGGGTGCTGCACTTCGGTATCCGTGAGCACGCGATGGGCTCGATCCTGTCCGGCATCGTGCTGCACGGGCCGACGCGCGCCTTCGGTGGGACGTTCATGCAGTTCTCCGACTACATGCGGCCTGCGGTGCGCCTGGCGTCGCTGATGGACATCGACACCATCTACATCTGGACCCACGATTCGATCGGCCTCGGCGAGGACGGCCCCACCCACCAGCCCATCGAACACCTGGCGGCACTTCGGGCGATCCCGAATCTGTCGGTGGTGCGCCCCGGCGACCCGAACGAGACGGCTTACGCCTGGCGCAGCATCCTGGCGCGTGGCAACGGCAGCGGCCCGGTCGGTTTCATCCTCACTCGACAGGGCATCCCGGTCTTGGAGGGCACCAGCAGCGACGGTGTCGCCAAGGGTGGCTACGTCCTCGGAGAGCCGTCGGCAGCCGATGTCGCAGCCGCCGACGTGATCATCATCGCCACCGGCTCCGAACTACAGCTGGCCGTCGAGGCCCAGAAGCAACTCGCGGCCAAGGACGTGGTGGCCTACGTGGTGTCGATGCCGTGTGTCGAGTGGTTCGAGAGCCAGCCCAAGGAGTACCGGGATTCGGTGCTGCCGCCCAGCGTCTCGGCGCGTGTCGCCGTCGAGGCCGGCATCGCCCAGTCGTGGCACAAGCTGGTCGGCGACACCGGCGAGATCATCTCCATCGAGCACTACGGCGCGTCCGCGGATGACAAGACTTTGTTCCGTGAGTTCGGTTTCACCCCGGAAGCGGTCGTTGCGGCCGCGGAACGCACCCTCGACAACTAGTACGCGCAACGAGAGAAGGCAGAGACGATGACCCAGAATCCCAACCTGGCAGCGCTGTCGGCAGCCGGAGTATCCGTTTGGCTCGATGACCTGTCCCGTGACCGCTTGCAGAGCGGCAACCTGCAAGAGCTGATCGACACCAAGAGCATCGTCGGCGTCACGACCAACCCGTCGATCTTCCAGGCCGCGCTGTCCAAGGGCACCGCCTATGACGCTCAGGTCGCAGAGCTGGCCGAGCGTGGCGCCGATGTGGATGCCACCATCCGCACCGTCACCACCGATGACGTGCGCAACGCCTGCGACGTGTTCGCCGGTATCTACAAGAGCTCCAACGGCGTCGACGGCCGGGTGTCCATCGAGGTGGACCCCAGACTGGCGCACGACACCGACAAGACGATCCTGCAGGCCATCGAGCTGTGGAAGATCGTCGACCGGCCCAACGTGCTGATCAAGATCCCCGCCACCGAGGCCGGGTTGCCCGCCATCACCGCGGTGATCGCCGAGGGCATTTCGGTCAACGTGACGCTGATCTTCTCGGTGGAGCGCCATCGCGCGGTCATGGACGCCTACCTGGCCGGCTTGGAAGCGGCCAAGGAGGCTGGCCACGACCTGTCGAAGATCCACTCGGTGGCTTCGTTCTTCGTCTCGCGTGTCGACACCGAGATCGACAAACGCCTCGAGGGCATCGGTTCCGAGGAAGCTCTGGCCCTGCGCGGTCAGGCCGGAGTCGCCAACGCCCGGCTGGCGTACGCCGCCTACGAAGAGGTGTTTGTCGGTGGCTCGCGCTTCGAGGCGCTCAAGGCGGCCGGTGCCCTGGTGCAGCGTCCGCTGTGGGCATCCACCGGGGTCAAGAATCCCGACTACTCGGACACGCTGTACGTCACCGAGCTGGTAGCGCCCAACACCGTCAACACCATGCCGGAGAAGACGCTGGATGCGGTCGCCGATCATGGTGTGGTCACCGGTGACACCGTCTCCGGCACCTCAGCCGCCGCCCAGGAGATCTTCGACAAGGTCGCCGCCGTCGGCATCGACCTCACCGATGTCTTCCTGGTACTCGAGAACGAGGGCGTGGACAAGTTCGAGAAATCCTGGCAGGAGTTGATCGAAGCCACCCAGGGCCAGCTCGACGAGAAGAAATGACGGAGGCCGGCAGCGTTTCGGCTGCATGGGTGAACCCGCTGCGGGACAAGCGCGACAAGCGCATGCCCCGTATTGCGGGGCCCTGCAGCGTGGTGATCTTCGGTGTCACGGGCGATCTGGCTCGCAAGAAACTGATGCCGGCCATCTACGACCTGGCCAACCGCGGGTTGCTGCCACCGACATTCGCCTTGGTCGGCTTTGCGCGGCGTGATTGGGGCGACGAGGATTTTGGCCAGGTCGTTTACGACGCGGTGAAGCAGCATGCCCGCACCCCCTTCCGCCAGGAGGTGTGGGACCGGCTCGCCGAGGGCTTCCGGTTTGTCCAGGGCACCTTCGACGACGACGCCTCGTTCCTCCGGCTCGCCGAAACCTTGCAAAAACTCGATGTCGAGCGTGGCACCAGCGGCAATCACGCGTTCTATCTGTCGATTCCCCCGAACGCGTTCCCGGTGGTGTGTGAGCAGCTGTCCAAGTCCGGTCTGGCCGACAAGCCGGAGGGTTCGTGGAGCCGGGTGGTGATCGAGAAGCCGTTCGGTCATGATCTGGCCAGCGCCGAAGCGTTGAACAACACCGTCAACAGCGTCTTCCCCGAGTCGTCGGTGTTCCGCATCGACCACTATCTCGGCAAGGAGACGGTGCAGAACATCCTGGCGCTGCGTTTCGCCAACGAGATGTTCGAGCCGATCTGGAATGCCCACTACGTGGACCACGTCCAGATCACGATGGCCGAAGACATCGGATTGGGTGGCCGCGCAGGCTATTACGACGGCATCGGCGCCGCCCGCGACGTCATCCAGAATCACCTGATCCAACTGCTCGCATTGACCGCGATTGAAGAGCCCGTCAGCTTCCATCCCGACGAACTGCAGGCCGAGAAGATCAAGGTGCTCTCGGCGACCCGACTGGCCCAGCCGCTGGATCAGACCACGTCGCGCGGTCAGTACGCCGGCGGCTGGCAGGGCGGCCAGAAGGTGGTGGGTCTGCTCGACGAAGAGGGCTTCGCCAAGACCTCCACCACCGAGACCTTCGCAGCGATCACCCTCGACGTCGACACTCGACGCTGGGCCGGGGTTCCGTTCTACCTTCGTACCGGAAAACGCTTGGGCCGCAGGGTCACCGAGATTGCCCTGGTGTTCAAACGAGCTCCCCATCTGCCCTTCGACGCCACCATGACCGAGGAGCTCGGCAAGAACGCGTTGGTGATCCGGGTGCAGCCCGACGAGGGCATCACCCTGCGGTTCGGTTCCAAGGTGCCGGGCAACAAGATGGAAGTCCGCGATGTGAACATGGACTTCTCGTACGGCGCCGCGTTTGCCGAGGAATCTCCCGAAGCCTACGAGCGGCTCATCCTGGATGTGCTGCTCGGCGAGCCGTCGCTGTTCCCCGTCAACGAAGAGGTCGAATTGGCGTGGAAGATCCTGGATCCGGCGCTGGAGAACTGGGAATCCCACGGTGCTCCCGAGCCGTATGAATCGGGCACCTGGGGTCCGGATTCGGCCAGCGAGATGATGCGGCGTTCCGGTAGAGAGTGGAGACGGCCGTGATCCGCGCCGGCACCGATACCCCTGGAGGTGCCCGGCGGGCGATCCTCCGAAGCGATGAGGAGGCGCGGCGCCGATGATCGTCGACCTGCCCGACACCAGTACCGACAAGATCAACAAGAAGATCATCGCCCTGCGCGAGGAGGGTGGCGCGGTAACCATGGGCCGGGTGCTGACCCTGGTCATCGCCCCCGACACCGAAGCGGTGCTGGAGGATTCGATCGAGGCGGCCAACGCGGCCAGCCACGAACATCCCTGCCGCATCATCGTTGTCATCCCGGGTGACCGGCTGTCCACCGAAGCCCGGCTCGACGCGCAGATCCGGGTCGGCGGCGACGCCGGCGCCGGTGAGGTTGTCGTGCTGCGGCTGTCGGGCCCGTTGGCCAACCATGCCAGCAGCGTGGTGTTGCCGTTTCTGCTACCCGATACCCCGGTGGTGGCGTGGTGGCCGGATGTCACGCCGCCGGTTCCCTCCCAGGATCCGTTGGGCGAGCTGGCTATTCGGCGCATCACCGATGCCACCAACGCCACCGACCCACTGGTGGCGATCAAGTCGCGACTGGCGGGGCACACCGCCGGCGACACCGATCTGGCATGGAGCCGGATCACCTACTGGCGGGCATTGCTGACTTCAGCGCTGGATCAACCACCCCACGAGCCGATCCAGTCGGCGCTGGTGTCGGGTCTGCGCAACGAACCGGCGTTGGATATTCTCGCCGGCTGGCTGGCCAGTCGTATCGACGGCCCGGTACGCCGCACCGTCGGGGAACTCAAGGTGGAGTTGGTCCGTGGCAGCGAGACCATCACCCTCAGTCGCCCGCAGGAGGGCCGGACCGCGACCTTGAGCCGGACGGGCCGCCCGGATGCGTTGGTGCCACTGGCACGTCGCGAAACCCGCGAATGCCTGGCCGAAGACCTGCGCCGGCTCGATTCCGACGAGATCTACTCCGAGGCCCTACGCGGTATCGATAAGGTGCAGTACTCATGACCACAACGACCGTTGTCGAAACCTATGCCGATACCGACAAATTGGTCGAGGCGGCCGGAAACCGACTGGTGGGGGCCATCACCGCGGCCATCGCCGAGCGCGGTGTGGCCTTGATCGTGCTGACGGGCGGGGGCACCGGTGTTGCGCTGCTCGAGCACGTCCGCGCCCATGGCGCCGACATCGACTGGTCGGCGGTGCATGTCTTCTGGGGTGACGAACGCTATGTCGCCGAATCCGACGACGAGCGCAATGACAAGCAGGCACGTGAGGCCCTGCTCGACCACGTCGCGATCCCGGATCGCAATGTGCACGCCATGCCGGCAGCCGACGGCGAGTTCGGCGCCGATCTCGACGCGGCCGCCCTGGCCTACGAGCAGGTGCTGGCGGCAAACGCCGTTGCCGGCGAGCCCACTCCGGCATTCGATGTGCATCTGCTCGGCATGGGTGGTGAGGGACACGTCAACTCACTGTTCCCGCACACCGTCGCGACGGCCGAGAAGTCACGGTTTGTTGTCGGTGTCGCCGACTCCCCCAAGCCGCCGCCCCGGCGGATCACCCTGACGTTGCCGGCAGTCACCCGGTCGCGGGAGGTGTGGCTGGTGGTCTCCGGCGCCGCCAAGGCCGAGGCGGTGGCGGCCGCACTCGGCGGTGCCGATTCCATCGACATCCCGGCGGCAGGCGGGGTCGGGACGGAGAAGACGGTGTGGCTGCTCGACACTGCGGCCGCCTCAGCTATCCCCGGCTGATCGACCCGGCTCTGCGGAGCCCAGTCATAATGGCGGCATGGCAGACAAAGACGTCACCTCGTCGGGTCAGTCGCGGCCGGCCCAGCAGCGGCTGCGGACACTGGCCCAGGCAGCACTCAACGCCGATGTCACGGTTGGCCAAGTCGATGCGCTGCTTGCTGGTCTCACCGAGACACTCGAGGATCTGAACAACTCCACCGACACCCTCGACTCCACGATGGAACGCTTCAACGCCACGATCAGCCGCATCGACGAACTGGCCCCGCGCTTGATCGCGATCGTCGACCGGTTGGAGGGCATCGTGGACCGGGTGGAGCGAATTGTCGGGGTCGGCGAAGCCGTCGTCTCCCCCATCTCCGCCACCGAGAACGCCGTCCGTGGTGTGGTCAACGCCGTGCGGAACCGCGCCGGACTGTAGCCCGCCGCCCGACTGTGCAGCCAGGACGCAGGGACGAGCCCGAGACGCAGCGACCAGGTCTAGCCTGAGCAACGATGAGTTTCTCGTATGCCTCCGTTGCCGAAACACGTCAGCTGCAAGGCCGTGACCAGCAGGTGCCCTCGAGGGAGTTCGTGGGGACGCTCGAGCGGACCGGTCCGTAACGCCCATGACGGCACAGGCACCGGCGTACACACCGCCGGAGGCGCAGCGGCTGCGCGGTAACCACCGGTTGGCAGGGCTGCTCGTCGCGGCAGTGGTGCTGGCGGTGATGTGTGTGGCCAGCCTCGCGATCGGCACCCAGAACGTGGGATTGGCCACGGTCTGGCAGGCCGTCACCGACTACCACGATATGGGTGACCAGTGGATCGTCCACGATCTACGGATCCCCCGCACGGTGCTGGCGCTTCTGGTCGGTGTGGCACTCGGACTGGCGGGCACCCTGATCCAGGCGGTAGGCCGCAATCCGCTCGCCGATACCGAGATCCTCGGAATCAATTCCGGCGCGGCCCTTTTTGTCGTCAGTGCCATTGCCTTCTTCGGTGTCCGCGACGTGACCGGCTACATCTGGTTCGCCTTCGCCGGCGCCGTGTTCGCCATGATCCTGGTGTACCTGGTCGGGATGACGGGCCGGTCCACGGTGACGCCGGTGCGTGTGCTGTTGGCCGGGGTGGCGATCGCCGCGGTGTTGGACGGGATCGGATTCGCCGTGCGACTGCGTCACCCCCGGGCGTTCGACAACATGCGGTTCTGGGATGCCGGAGCACTCGACGGCCGGGCGCTCGACGTCTCGGCGGCCATCGCCCCGTTCATCGTCGTCGGCGTGGTCCTGTGTGTCGTCGTGGGGAGTTCCCTCAACGTCACCGCACTCGGTGATGATCTGGCCAAGAGCATGGGCGGCAACGTGATTCGCACGCAGGTGCTCAGCCTGGTCGCGGTCACCCTGCTGGCGGGGGCGGCCACCGCGGGTGCCGGGCCGATCGGTTTCGTGGGCCTGATGGTGCCGCATGCCGTGCGCCGGTTCACCGGACCGGACTGGCGCTGGATCCTGGCCTACTCCGTCGTCGTGGCCCCGGCGCTGCTGCTGGCCGCCGACATCATCGGGCGCGTGGTCATCCGGCCCGCCGAGTTGCCTGCGGGGATCGTCACGGCCTTCCTCGGTGCGCCGGTACTGATCTGGCTGGTGCGCAAACGCGGAGCGGACCGCTCATGACGGCCCTTCATTTCGGTAACCGACAGTGCGTGATCCGGGTGGGCGGTCTTTCGGCGCGGTTGTCGTGGCGTGCGGTGATCGTCGTGACGTCACTTCTGGTGGGCGCACTCGTCATCGCGGTAGTGGCCATCGGTATCGGTAAATACGCGATCGCGCCCGGCAATGTCCTCGGCGTGCTGGCCGGCACCAACACCTCCTTCGACCGGGTGGTGGTCCTGGAGTGGCGGATGCCACGAATGCTGATGGCATTGCTGATCGGCGCGGCACTCGGGGTGTCCGGCGCGATCTTCCAGGCATTGACCCGAAATCCGTTGGGCAGCCCGGACATCATCGGCATCAACTTCGGGGCTTACACCGGCGCCCTCGTGGTGATCGCGACCGTCGGCGTCGGGTACTTCGCCGTCGCGGCCGGCGCCCTGGTGGGCGCGTTGGTCACCGCGGTACTGGTGTACGCGCTGTCCTATCGCAACGGGTTGGCCGGCTACCGGTTGATCGTGGTCGGTATCGGCATCAGCGCCATCCTGAACTCGGTCAACCAGTGGATCGTCATCAAACTCGACTTCCACACCGCGGTAACCGCTTCGGTGTGGCAACAGGGCACCCTCAGCGGTCTGAGCTGGACACAGGTGGTCCCGATGACGATCTGCCTGGCGGTGGTCACGGTGGCGTTGACGGCGTTGGGTCCCGCGCTTCCGGTGCTGCAACTCGGCGATGACGCCGCAGGCGCGCTCGGCGTCCGCACCGAAACCACCCGATTGGCGTATCTCACAGTCGGGGTGGTGTTGGTGGCGCTGGCGTGTGCGGCAGCCGGGCCCATCACGTTCATCGCACTGGCCGCGCCACAGATCGCCCGCCGATTGACCGCCACCCCGGGTGTCGGTCTGGTGCCCTCGGCCGCGATGGGTGCGGTGCTGCTGCTGTTCGGTGACGTGATCGCCCAGCATCTGCTGCCCGGCAACGAACTCCCGGTGGGTGCGGTCACTGTGTCGCTCGGCGGCGCCTATCTGATCTACCTTCTGATCTCGCAGGCAAGGAAACGATGAGCAACCCCCGGCTGCGTACCGAACGCCTCACCATCGGCTACGACGACAAGACCGTCATCACCGACCTGACGGTGGACATTCCCGACGGCCGGGTCACCGCAATCGTCGGACCCAATGCGTGCGGTAAGTCCACGCTGCTGCGCGGTTTGGCACGGTTGCTGAAACCCTCGAGCGGTCAGGTGATTCTCGACGGTGCGGATATCACCAGCATGCACACCAAAGAGGTGGCCCGCCGACTGGGACTGCTCCCCCAGACTTCTATCGCCCCGGAAGGCATCACCGTGGCAGATCTGGTGTCCCGCGGTCGTTTTCCGCATCAGAAGGTGTTGCGCCAATGGTCACAGGAGGACGCCGACGCGGTGGCCGAAGCCATGCGGGCCACCGCCGTGGACGGGTTGTCGGGCCGGTTGGTCGACGAACTGTCCGGCGGCCAACGCCAGCGGGTCTGGGTGGCGATGGTGCTGGCGCAAGAGACCCCGCTGGTGCTGCTCGACGAGCCCACCACATACCTCGACATCGCCCATCAGGTGGAGCTGCTGGATCTGTTCACCCAACTCAACCGCGAGCAGGATCGCACGGTGGTGGCGGTGCTGCACGACCTCAACCACGCCTGCCGCTACGCCGACCACATCATCGCCATGAAGGCGGGACAGATTGTGGCCCAGGGCGATCCGAAGGAAGTCATCACCGAGGACCTGGTGCACGACGTCTACGGGCTCGGTTGCCAGATCATCGACGACCCGCAGACCGGGACGCCGCTGGTGGTTCCCAAGGCATCTCCTCACCTGCGGATGCGGCGAGGCTGACCGAGGCAGCCAGCAAAAGTGCAGTACTGCACTACTGAATTCGCGTAGCGCCCCGAGAGCGACGATTCCCCTCGCGGAGCACGACCCGACGTGGCTGCTGGAGAGGAGACCGACCGTGTCGCCGACAGCGCAATTGTCCAACCAACTCGACGGCGCTGATCGTCTGCGGGACCACCTGTCCGAACTGGCACGACGCCGATGTCACAACAATCATGAACCAGTTCGTCACGCCGACCCATCCGGGCCGGAACATCACACCAGTCGCGGTGACCACACCCGGGCAGGCTTGGCCCCTGAGCGGCATTTTGCGTCTTCTGGGGATGCTGGCCGGTGATCCGCGCTTCTTCGGGCCCGGTGGCGCAGCCGCATGTTCGTTCAGGTGCGTTCCGCCAGGATGAATTCGCGGCTGGCCCAGAATCCCGCTACGTCAACATCCCGCTTCGTCGGCGTCAGGCGTTGGCGAGGTCTTGGACCGGCCGACCGTTGAGTGCGTTGGCCAGCTGTGGTGTCAGCACATCGAGGGCGTACAGCAGCGCCTCGGGACCGCTATAGGTCAGCGCCCCACTGAGATTCGACTCGAATGTGGTGTACAAGGTGCGGTCCTCGGTCACCACCGGCAGCCGGGCAAACGCCGGCGACGCCACCATCTGCTCTTTGGTCGCGCCGTTGACAAACAGCACGTCACGGTTGAGCACGTCCAGCCTCTCCTCGCTGACGTCGCCGTCGACGTTCTGGGTAGCGAAACCCAATGCGGTGAACAGTGATCGGCGCGGATCCTTCTCCGGCATCAGCCAATGCCCGCCGTTCTCGGGGCCGAAGTCGACCACCAGGGTCTTGCCCTCGAATTCGGGGTTGGCCTGCTTGGCTTCGTCGATGCGGCCCTGCACCTGTTCGACCAGCTCCTGAGCCCGCGCCTCTTTACCCAGCGCCTTGCCCGTGGTCAGCAGCTGCACGTTCCAGGGAGTTTCCTCATCGGCGTAGTCGGCCGACTGGATCACCGTCGGCGCGATCTGGGAGAGCCGATCGTAGGTCTGCTGGTCGATCGACTCGTAGATCGCAAAGATGACATCGGGCTTCTCGGCGGCGATCGCTTCGAAGTCGATCTCGTCGGCGCCCCAGGTCGGGATACCTTTGCCGCCGGTGGCGGCCGCCACCCAGGGGTACTCGTCGTACTCCTCGAAGAAGTCGCGAGCGGCCACCGGGACCACCCCGAACGGCAGCACAAAATCCTGATCGGTCCACCCCACCGTCACCACCCGGGACGGGTTGGCGGGAACGACGGTCTCGCCGAACTTGTGGCTGATCGTTGGACCTCCGGACGCGGCCGTACCGCTGGAGGCGCCGTCGCCGGAGGATCCGCAGGCGCTGACCAGCCCGGCCACCAGCATCAACCCGGCAATGGCGATGAGGGTACGCCCGGCTGATCGGCGCAGCAGGTGAAGAACCTGCGACCAACCGCCACTGTGCACGTTCACGCATGCTCCTCTGCTCGGCCCAACCGCAACCAGCATGTTAGAGCAGGCTAACCAAATTACAAGCCCTAGGATTCACAGCGAATTGACAGGAAACGTTGGCACACCGGCAAATTCGCCGGTGCACCCACCGCGTGAGCTAACCGCTGTTGCGCAGCGCCGTCGCCAACCCGCTCATCGTGAGCAGGATGCCGCGCTGCACCCGTTCGTCGGTGTCACCCGAGCGGTACTGCCGCAGCAACTCCACCTGCAGATGATTCAGCGGTTCCAGGTACGGGAAGCGGTTGAACACCGAGCGTGCCAGCGCGGGATTGTCGGCCAGCAGGTCATCTTGACCGGAAATCGCCTTGTACATGGCAATGGTGCGCTCATGTTCGGCCAGGATCTTGTCGAACACCCGGTGCCGCAGCGCCTCATCCTCGACCAGCTCGGCGTACCGCGCCGCCAGGCCCATATCCGACTTGGCCAGCACCTGCGCCATATTCGACAGCACGGTCCGGAAGAACGGCCAGCGCCGGTAGAGATCCTGCAGCACTTCCAACCGGGCTTCCCCGTTTTCCTGGCCGGCCGCCACCCAGGTCTCGAACGCCGTCCCGGTCCCGTACCAGCCTGGCAGCATCACCCGCGACTGGCTCCAGGCCAGCACCCACGGGATGGCCCGAAGGTCTGAGATCGACGTGGTGGGTTTCCGCGACGTCGGGCGGCTACCGATATTCAGGGCGCCGATCTCACTCACCGGCGTCGACGCCTTGAAGTACTCCACGAAACCCGGTGTCTCGTGGACCAGTTCGGCGTAGGCACGCTGTGCGCGGGCAGCCAGATCGTCGAGCACCTCATAGGCCGAATCGGCAGCCGGGCCCAGCCCTTCGACGTCCAGCAGTGTCGACTCCAGCGTCGCGGCCACCAACGTCTCCAGGTTGCGGTGTGCGATCCGCGGTTCGGCGTATTTTGCCGCGATGATCTCCCCCTGCTCGGTGATCCGCAACGAGCCCCGGACCGCGCCGGGAGGCTGCGCCAGGATGGCGTCATAGCTGGGGCCGCCGCCGCGGCCCACCGTGCCACCGCGGCCGTGGAACAGCCGCATCCGGATCCCGGTCTTGGCGGCCATCTCGACCAGATCGAGTTCGGCGCGGTACAGCGCCCAATTGGCCGCCAGGTAGCCACCGTCTTTGTTGGAGTCCGAGTAGCCCAGCATGATCTCCTGGCTCTCACCCCGGGCATGCACCAACCCGCGGTACAGCGGCAGGTCCAGCACCGCCTCCATGATCGCGGCGCCGTGCTGCAGGTCGTCGATGGTCTCGAACAACGGCACGATACCGACCGGGCTGTACGGCGTCTCCCCCGAAGCATCCAGCAAGCCCGCCTCTTTGAGGAGCAGCGCCGCCTCGAGCATGTCGGACACCGACTGGCACATCGAGATGATGTAGTTGGGCACCGCGGCAGGGCCGAACACCGCCACTGCCCGCGCCCCCGCCCGCACGATGTCGAGTTCCTTGCGCGCCAGCTCCGAGAGCTCGGCGTGCTCGCCGACCAGCGGCCGACGAGTGCTCAGCTCGGCCACCAGCAGCGCCACCCTGTCGTCCTCGGGCAGCGACGGGTAATCGGAATGCACGCCCGCCCACGCCAGTAGTTCGGCCACCACCTCTTCGTGCACCTCGGAGTTCTGCCGCATGTCGAGCCCGGACAGGTGAAAACCGAACACGTGCACGGCTTCTCGCAGTCGAGCCAGCCGATCGTCGGCCAGTAGTGCACTGCCGTGGGCGCGCAGCGAGCCGTCGATGACATCAAGGTCGGCAACCAGTTCGGCGGGGTCGTCGTAACGAGCAAGCCCCAGATCGATCTGGTGTTCGGGCTGGCGATCCAGCACCTCGGCGGCCGTCGCAGACAGCCGGGCATGGATCACCCGTAGTGCCCGCCGGTACGGCTCGTCGGCACGCGCCGGCTCGTCGCAGCTGTCCGCCAAGGCCATCAGCTCGTCGCTGACCCCGACCAGCCGCGCCGACATCGACAGTTCTTCTTCGAGGGCCGTCAGTTCGGTGAAGTAGCGGGTGAACGCGGTGTAGGCGGCGCTACCGGTGGCCAACCGCACCACCTCTGCGGTGACATTGGGGTTGCCGTCGCGGTCGCCGCCGATCCACGACCCGGGCCGCAGGATCGGTTTCGGCAGGAGCTCGGCTTCAGGCCAGCGGGCCCGTAGCGCGTGACGCACCTCCGCATTGACCTTCGGGATGACCTCGAAGAACGCCGCGGGGTAATACCGCAAGCCGGTCTCGATCTCGTCTTGGATCTTCAGCCGGGACAACCGGATCAGCGCCGTCTGCCACAACATCAGGATCTGCCGTCGCAGCTCGACGTCGATATCGGTTCCCTCGGATGTCGAACTGAGCCCTGCCATCCGCAGCCGCATCAGCTCGGTGATGCGGTGCTGGGTGTCGAAGATCGTCCGTCGGCGCGTCTCGGTGGGGTGCGCGGTGATCACCGGCGACACCAGCGCACCGGTCAGCGAATCAGCGACAGTCGCCGCATCCAGATCCGCGGCGTCTAGCTTCAGATAGGTGGCTGCCAGGCTGCTGTCCTGGGGCGGCTCCCCCGCCGCTACGTGAACGGCGCGCCTGCGCTCGCGGTGGATGTCCTCGGCCACATTGGCCAGCAACGCGAAGTGGGTGAACGCCCGGATCACCGGGATGGCGGTCTTGGCGTCGATACCGTCGAAGAGGTCGGACAGTTCCGAGCGATCGATCTCGGAGCGACGCACCCGGAACGACTCCACCCGCGCTCGTTCGACGAGCTCGAAAACCGCGTCGCCGTTCTGTTCACGCACCGTATCGCCGAGCATCGCCCCGAGCAGCCGGATGTCCTCGCGCATCGGTTCGGTGGCCTCCCGTCCGACCTGGGTGCGGCGCACGGCGCCGATCGGTTCCAGCGCGGTGTCGGAAAGTTCAACCATGGGTTCGATTATCGGGGATGCGGGTTCGGTGTGCCTGTCGGCAGGTGCCGATGCCGGCGCGTACCCCGGCTTTGTTCGAGACCACCGGCCGAGTGTTGTCGCTCGATCAGATTCCGATGTTCGGGCGTTTTTGTGGACGGCGGCTCGGCGGGCTGGTTGTGCACAGTGCGGTGTTCATCCACAACCCGACGATCACCGACTGGTTGTCGAACATGCGTGCGAATACCGTGGTGGTCATGGATCCGATGACAACCCGCACCGAGGTGCTCGACGCCCTCGCCGGTGTCGATGCCGCCCAGGCGCGGTTGCGGGCCACATCGACAAACCTGGTCGGCAACGCCTTCCGCATCGAGATCGCCGAGCGGCTCGAGACACAAT
>NZ_JBARXZ010000224.1:0-20854 GCF_049647605.1 Mycobacterium sp.
CCGCGCGTCGTCGTGTCGCGCACCCGACCACCTGCGATTGCACTGGCGGTGCGAGACGCCCTCGGTGGCACGCTTGTCGAGATGGGGTCGGCGGGCGCCAAGGTCTCGGCTGTGGTCCAAGGCGTCGCCGACGTCTACGTCCACGCCGGTGGTCAGTACGAATGGGATTCCGCGGCGCCGGTGGCGGTCGCCCGCGCCGCGGGTATGTTCACCTCCCGGATCGACGGTTCGGCGCTGGTCTACAACCAGTCGGACGTATCGCTGCCGGACCTGATCGTGTGCCGGCCCGAACTGGCCGACGCCGTGTTGGCGGTGACCCGGGCCTGACTTCCGGCCTCCGATGCCAGCGCGGTCAGCAGGTCCCCGGAGTCGGGGAGCTGCTCGATGTGCCAAACACCGTGCGGTTGGTCTTTTTTGGTCAACCGGCGCGCGACGTGTGCGGCCACCTCGGCGGTCATCGCCGCCTCGCCGTGACCGGCGAAGTGCCCGGCGACAACCAGGCGGCGGCCGTTGCGGAGTCCTGTCGCTTCGGCGCAGACCGCAAAGCCGCCCTGGCGCTGCGGAAGGCTGCCCATCGCCCGAACGAGCGGGCGTCGCACGGACTTCGATCCCAGGATGCGGGCGGTGCCGCTGCGCGCGGCCGCGACGGCGGCGCCATGCAGGATCGCCGGTTCGATGGCCAGCCAGGAGCGGACCGTGGGGATGTCGAGAGTGCGTGCCAGAGTTCGCTGTTCGGGGAAGTTGAAGCCACCGCCCGGCACCCGGGAGTGGCCACCGAAGTCGAGTGACCGGCGCGCGATGAACGGTCGCTCGGACCGGATGGCGCCGTTCTCGACGACGTCGAACGGTACGGCGAGGTTTTCCAGTGTCCACTCGATCGCTGCCGCGCCGTGTTCGTCGGCGATGTGCAGCCGGACACCGAGGTCGAGGCGGTGCACCTCGTCGAGCAGGGAGCAGGCGTCGCGGGCCAGCAGATTTGTCAGTCCGGGAGCAATGCCGACACTGAGCACGGCGGTGGCGCCGGTCTGGACCGCCAGCTCATGGAGGTCGTCGGCCTGCGCGATTCCCGCGAAATCGGCCGAGACATCGGTGTAGTCGACGCCCGCGGCCAGACATCCCTGCGCGAGCGCCCGTTCGGACTTCGGTGCGCATGCCACCACCAGGGTGGGTCGGGTGCTGCGCAGCAGGGCCTGCACCGACTCCGGGTCGCTGGCATCCAGGCGCTCGGCCCGGACACCGTGACCGATTGACGCGGCGGCGGCCCGGGCGCGATCCGGGTCCCGCCCGGCGAGCACCACTGAAAACTGCGGCGCGAGGCGTTCGGCGATGAGTCTGCCGACCAGCCCGTAACCCCCGGCGATGACGATCGTGCTGGTGGTGCTCATGCGCGGGCACCGGGGGCGGCGGCCACGGTCGACAGGGCGGCCAGCGCGTCGACGAGTGCCGATGCCGAGGGCAGATTGTCGGGATCGAACAGGGACTGCACCGCCAGACCATCGAACAATGCGATGAGAACCGTTGCCAAGGAACGGGTGTCAGCACCCTCGGCGAGTTCTTCCACGCCGTCGCCCACCGTGGTGCGGAGTTCTTCGTAGACGGTGCGCAGTTCGGTGCGTAACTGTTCACTGCGCTCGGCCTGGGCGAACACCTCGACGGCCGCGACCGCGTCGCGCTTGTCCTGTTTGAGATTTGCGAGGAAGCGTTCCAGGATTTCGGTGAGACACGTCCGCGGATCGGTGTCGACAAGTTCACCCATGTGGCGAAGCGGCCCCTGCGACCAACGGCGCGTGACCCGTACCGCCGCCTCGCGCATGAGCTCCTCCTTGGAGCCGAAGTAGTAGTTGACGTCGGGCGCGTGGGCCCCTGCTGCCGCGAGGATCCGCCGGGTGGTGGTCCGCGCCCAGCCGTCGTCGGCCAGGCAGCAGATGGCGGCGTCGAGGAGCCGATCTCGGGTACTCATGAGAGCGATCCTAGCGCTTGCTAATAGCGATTGCTAGGATCGGCGTCATGCCAACCCACACCATTCGTCCCTCCACACCGCAAGACCGTCGTTACCTCACCTGGGTGTTGCGCACCGCCGCCACGTCGCACCTGCCGCAGTGTGTCTGGGACGTCCTGTTCGGGCTTCCGTCGGACCAGGTCGATTCGCTGCTACACAAAGTGACCGGTTCGGAGAAGCCGCACTGGTGCCATACCGACCGCTTCTGGGTCGCGGAGGTCGACGGTGAACCCGTCGGTGCCATGACCGGCTTCGACACCGCGACGGAGGGGAATCCGGCCCTCGAGAGTGAGATCTTCGGGCTGCTTCCCGATCTGAACCTGCCCGACGGCGCTCTCGAGGCCCTGCTGGTGCGGGCCACCTCCCTGAGCCGGGCCACGCCGCCGAATATCGAGGGCAGTTGGGGTGTCGAGAATGTTGCCGTGTCTCCCGGCCACCGTGGTGGCGGAATCGTCGACGCCCTGCTCCAGCATGTTGTTGCCGTCGGCCGCGGCTACGGGCACGCGCAGGTCCTCTGCCTCAACGGCAATGTCCGTGCGGAGCGGACGTGGTTGCGCAACGGATTTGCCCTCACCACCGACTACCGCGATGTGTCCTTCGAGCAGACCTACGGCACAAAGGGTTTGAAGCTCTACTCGCGGACGCTGTGAGACGGCCCGGCGCCCACGCCTATCCTTGGGGTCACCCCGACGAAAGGCTCGACGATGAGTGAAACCCTGCGTGTGCTTGCCGGACTACCCAGTGAGCCCGCCGGCTTGGCCGACTCCACGCTGATCCTGGTTGACTGCCAGAACACCTACACCCAGGGAACGATGGAACTCGAGGGTGTCCAGGCGGCGCTCGACGAGACCGAAGCCCTGTTGGATCGCGCCCGTACCGCCGGCATCCCGATCATCCACATCCAGCACGACATGGGCCCGGGATCGCTGTACGACATCAACGGTGAATCGGGCGCCATCGTCGCGCGCGTCGCCCCGCGCGGCGATGAACCGGTGGTGGTCAAGGGACACCCGAACTCATTTGTCGACACCGATCTGGACAAGCGCCTCAAGACACTCGAAGCGACGAACCTGGTGCTGGCCGGCTTCATGACCCACATGTGCATCAACTCGACCGCGCGGGGTGCGTTCAACCTCGGCTACGCGCCGACAGTTGTTGCGGCGGCCACCGCGACACGATCACTGCCCGGGCTGGACGGACCGGTACCCGCACAGGCCTTGCACTCGGCCAGCCTGGCGGCGCTGTCCGATTTGTTCGCCGTCGTGGTGCCCCGCGAGTCGGACGTCCCGAGCTGACCATCCGGGCAATGGCAGAATTCACATGATGCGAATGTCGGCCAAGGCGGAGTACGCCGTGCGCGCCATGATCCAACTGGCGACGGTGGACGACGGCGAGCTCGTCAAGACCGATGAGCTGGCGACCGCCCAGGGTATTCCGGCGCAGTTCCTGGTCGATATTCTCTCTGATCTGCGTGCCGACCGGTTGGTGCGCAGTCACCGTGGACGCGACGGCGGCTATGCCCTCGGGCGTGCAGCGGACAGCATCAGCATCGCCGACGTTCTGCGTTGCGTCGACGGCCCTCTGGCCAGCGTGCGTGACATCGGCCTCGGCGATCTGCCGTATTCGGGACCGACGACGGCCCTGACCGATGTGTGGCGCGCCTTGCGGGCCAGCATGCGGTCGGTGTTGGAGGAGACGACGCTGGCCGACGTGGCCGCCGGCGCATTGCCGCCGCACGTCAGCAGCCTCGCCGACGCCTACAACGTCCAGGAAACCGAACGCGGCCGGCGACGCACCGGAGCCTGAGCGCATCCCGATCGAGAGTCACATGAGGGCGGGTTTTGACCCCAGAATCCGCCCTCAGTGCACTCTCGACGCCAGCAGTGCAGCCTCGGTGCAAGCCTCGGGAGTCACTCCTGGCCGTATTTCGGATTTCCGTCCTCGTCGAGCCACTCGTTGATCGCGGTCCCGGTGATGGTGTTGTGCGATCCCGGCAGCACCGCCGTCGGCCGATCGTCGTAGGCCCGCGCCATCTCGGCTGCTTTCTCCTTTGCCGAGTCGGTGACCTCGACGGGCGAGTCACTGACCTCGGCGGATTCGGTGTGGTTCCTCGACGGAGTGCTGTCGTTGCTCATGTGCGACACCTTCTGTGAAAGGCCGCGCCATCTCGACGACCATCTGTTCGGGCTGCCCGCAAAAGTGACCCACGAAACAAAGGTAGGAATGCTGTTCGTGGGCGCGACGCAACGGATACGCAGACAGTGGTCCGACTTCATGGGGCCGGAAGCCACCGTGGCCGACACGACCGACACCTTGGCGCTGGGCACGTCCGCCCCACCCGAGCTCACAGTGACGGGCCGATCACCACCTCGCCGTTCACCGATCGGGCGGTGATCACCGACTCGGCATCGGCGGCGGTGCGTGCCAACGGCACCCGCACCACAGTTCCATCCGGGCCGGCGCTCGCGTCGACCAGGAAGGGCCCGTCGCCCGGCAGCCTCAGGGTGATGTCGCCGTCGGAGGTGACGGCCTCCACGGTGCGAGGTGCGACGTCGCGGAAGTCGACCGAGATGTAGCCGTCGATCACGTTGGCGGTGAACGACTCTCGCACCAGGATCCGATCTTCGTCGACCACTGCGCCGTGGCTTACTTCGACATCGATGCTGCGGGCCGACCCGTCGAGGATCACGGCACCGCCGGTGTTGCGGGCGGTCAGCTGGTCCAAGTCGGCATCGACGTGTAACACCCCGAACTGTTGAAAGGTGTTGACGCTCAACTGCTCACCCACCTGCGGCGGCACCACGACGGTCAGTTCACCGGTGCGGGCCCATTCCAGCCAGCCCGGCGATTCGCCGCGTAGCGCGATTCGGGTGTCGGGTCCCGGGGTGATGTCGAGTGCCTGCTCGCCGCCGCGGCTTGCGCTGACGAACCGCATTTCCACCCGGGGCTCGCGTGCGGCGTCATCCGATTCGATACGCACCGCCATCGGGATCTCACCGGTGTCGATGGTCAGGGTGTGCATCGATGCGGGCAGCGGCTGCGCGTCGGCGATGACCCGGGTGTTGCCGATGCCCACCGCGGCGGCGGTCAATCCGCCGATCCCGGTGAGCAACACCAGGGCCGCGGCGATCACCAACACCGCCCGGAAGGCGGTACGACCGGCAGGGGGCAGCGTCGGCGGTGGGGTGGGATGCACCGTCACCAGATGGGGAGTGGGAACCGGGTTGGTCATGAGGGTCCTTGAGAATCGGGGTGCTGTTCAGGATTCGAGGTAGCGCAAGACGGCAAGGACACGGCGGTTCTCACTCTCGTCGGGCGCCAGGTCGAACTTCATGAAGATCGAGGCGATGTGCTTTTCGGCGGAACCGGTGGAGATGGACAGCGAGGTTGCGATGGCGGAGTTGGTCTTGCCTTCCGCCATCAGCTGCACCACGTCTCGTTCGCGTGGGGTCAGCAGCTCGAGTGCATTTCGGCGTTGTGAGCGCACCAAGATCTGCGCGACGACCTCTGGGTCCAGCACGGTGCCTCCGGTGCCGACGGTCTCGACGGCGGCCAGGAACGCCGGCACATCGGCCACCCGGTCCTTGAGCAGGTAACCGAACCCGCGGGTGTCCGCGGCGATCAGCTCCGTGGCGTAACGCTCCTCGACATAGTGTGAGAGCACCAGCACCGCCGATTCGGGGTTCTGCTTGCGCAGCAGCGCCGCGGCGCGAATACCTTCGTCGGTGAATGTCGGTGGCATCCGCACATCGACGATCGCCAGGTCCGGGTGGGTGTCGTTGACGATGCTCAACAGGTTGGTCGCATCCGGAACCCCGGCGATCACCTCGTGGCCGGAGTCGTTGAGGATGCGCTCGATCCCGGCGCGCAGCAGAGCCGAATCCTCGGCGATCACGATGCGCATGGCACCACCGCGGTGACGACGGTCGGCCCGGAGGCCGGGCTGGACACGGTGAAGATGCCGCCGGCGGCGCGCACCCGCTCGTCGAGCCCCCGCAGTCCGGTGGCATCACTGGTGCCGTCTATTCCGGCGCCTCCTCGGCCGTCGTCGAAGACGGACACGAACAGCTGTGCGGTACCGGGACCGGTCTCGTCGAGACGCACCGTCACCACCGCTTGATTGGCGTGCGCATGTTTGGCGACATTGGTCAGCGCCTCGGCGACGACAAAATAGGCGACGGCCTCGATCTCGTCCGAAAGTCGGCGTGGCAGATACACATTCAACCGGGTCGGTACTCCCGAGGTGTCCGCTCGCTGCACCACCGAGGACAGTGCGGCATCCAGGCCGCGGTCGGACAGGATGGTCGGAGCGATACCGCGGACCACGTTGCGGAGTTCCGAGAGCGCCTGTTTGGCGTCGTTGTGCGCCTCGTTGATCAGGGTCTTCGCTGCCGGCAGATCGGTGTCGAGTTTGGTCTGCGCCAGACCGATTGTCATGGCCAGCGACACCAGCCTCGGTTGCACACTGTCGTGCAGGTCGCGTTCGATGCGATGCCGTTCGGTCTGTGCCGACGAGACCGCCCCCTGGCGGGCGTCGGCCAGGACGTTGACCTGACGTTGCAGCACCGCCGTCGAGGACGACGACAGCAGCCAGCCGTCGATCTTGGCGTCCAGCACCGGCGCGAAGACCAGCACGGCAATGCCGGCCACCAGGGCGATCACCGCCAGCACCCACGCCAGCGGCGGCGGCAGGAATTCGAGTCCGGCCGCGGCGGCACTGCCGTCGACCGCAATCGACGCGGCGGGCCCCAGGAAGGCCACCGCGAACAGCAGGGCCGCCAACCCGGCTGCGGCCAGGTCGTAGGACATTCGCAGGTAGTGCTGTGCGCAGCCCTTCCAGAACCGGGCGCTGCTGACGTCCAGCCACATTTGGTGCAGCCACCGCTGGATCCCGGTGTAGTGCGACAGCCGGCGCGGCGGCACCTGGATCCCCAGCCCGAAGACCGCTTCACTGCGCACCCGCTCCACCCAGTCGACGCCGCGCATCAGGTAGATGAACACCACGGCGGCCACGGCAAATCCGATACCCGAGGGGATCATCGAGATACCGAACACGAAGATCCCCAGGGGCACCCAGAACCAGACCACCGCCAGGGTGGCTCCGGTGAGCATCGATGCGGTCGGAACCACGCCGATGTGCGGGCTGAACCGCCGGGTCCGGCTCGTCGCCGGCTCTGCGGCGGTCGAAACGCTGTCTACAACAACCATGCGTCCAACCTATGGACTGCGGCGCTCGGGCGACACGGCGATTCCCACACAGTCTGGTGGGGGAAAACCCCCTCGCCGCCGGGCACATCGCCGAACAAGTGCCTCCGGCCGGGTAGCGTTCTGGAGTCGTGACAGCCTCCGACCCGCAGCCCGCCACCTCTCCACGAAGACGACTCGAGGTTCTGGGGAATCTCGGGCCCAACTGGTTCTCGTCGGTGATGGGGACCGGCATCGTCGCCAACGCCGGCGCGATGCTGCCGGTGCAGCTGCCCGGGATGCGCGGATTCAGCGAGTTCGTGTGGGTGGTCGCTGCGCTGCTGCTGGTGGTGCTGTCGGTAGCTGTCGGTGGTCACTGGTTGCTCAACCCGAAAGTGGCCCGCACTCACGGGCGAAACCCGCAGATGGCGCATTTCTACGGGGCCGCGCCGATGGCCTTGATGACGGTGGGGGCCGGGGCCATCCTGGTGGGCTCCGACCTGATCGGGATGCAGGCCGCCGTCAACCTGCACTGGGTGTTGTGGACGGCCGGCACGATCGGCGGATTGTTCACCGCGCTGACGATTCCGTACCTGATGTTCACCCAGCACGCGGTGGAACCCGACGCCGCATTCGGCGGTTGGTTGATGCCGGTGGTGCCACCGATGGTGTCGGCGGCCACCGGTGCGTTGCTGATCCCGCACCTGCCTCCCGGGACCGGGCGAACCACCATGCTGTTCGGTTGTTATGCGATGTTCGGGCTGTCGCTGATGGCGTCGCTGATCATCATCACGATGATCTGGAGCCGGCTGGCGCACTACGGCACGTCCGGCACCGCGCGGGTGCCGACACTGTGGATCGTGCTGGGCCCCCTTGGTCAATCCATCACCGCGGCGGGGCTTCTCGGTGCGCAGGCGCATCTAGCGGTACCCGAGGAGATCGCCTCGGGGATGTATGTCTTCGGCATCCTGTTCGGTGTCCCGGTCTGGGGTTTTGCGATGCTGTGGATCGGATTGGCGACGGCACTGACGGTGCGCACCCTGCGCAAGGGCATGCCGTTCGCGTTGACCTGGTGGAGCCTGACGTTCCCGGTCGGCACCTTTGTCACCGGCACCACCCAGCTGGCCCTCCACACCGGGCTGCCGATGTTTCGTGCCGCCGCCGTGGTGGCGTTTGTGGGTCTGTTGCTGACGTGGGTGCTGGTGACGGTGCGGACCGCGCGGGGCAGCGTGCGTGGCAACCTGTTCCAGCCGGCGCCCAACACCGGCCCGGTCAGGGCCCGCAAAGATCCCCGGGACTGATCACTTCGGCGCGGACAGCTCCAGGGCGATGTTGTCGGGGTCCCGGAATTCGAGGATGTAGGCCGGTCCGATGTCCTTCACCGACCCGTGGGCGATGCCGAGGTCGTCGAGATGGGCGGCGGCAGCCTCGATTTCGGCCAGGCTGTCGAGCTTGAATGCCAGGTGATCCAGGCCGGCGCGGTCCTCGTCGAATCGGTCGTCGGCGACGGGCCGCAATCCGATCAGGAGGTGCCCCAGGTCGTAGATGACACCGCCGAACAGGAAACCGAACCGTGCCCTGGTGGTGTCATCGGCGCCGTCGGGCAGCTCGAGCAGTACCGGCCAGCCGAACACCGACTCGTAGAACTGCCGCGACCGTTCGATATCGGTGACGGTCAGCCGGAGGTGAGCGATCGACGTTGTGGTGATCGACATGCCACCATCGTGCCAAAACGTCCCCTAGGCTTCGAGACGAACTCGGCCGGTCACAACAGAACGGGACCCAGCATGCGTCTCAGTCGTTCTCTCTTTGTCCTGGCAGCGGTGGTGATGCTGGCCGGGGCCACAACGTCGGCGGCCACCGCTGAACCGGTGGATCTGCGAGCTGAACTCGATTCCGCCATCGCGGCCAAGGTCCAGGAGCTCAGCGTCCCCGGAGCGGTGGTGGGACTGTCCATCCCGGGCCGCATCGAGTACGTGTCGGCGGTGGGGGTCAGCGATACCGCGACCGGGCGGCCGATGAGTGTCGCCGACCACACCCGGATCGGCAGTGTCACCAAGACGTTCACCGGCACCGCGGTCCTGCAACTGGTGGACCAGGGCCGCATCCGGTTGTCCGATCCCATCTCCCGGTACGTCGAGGGCGTGCCCGGCGGTGACCAGATAACCCTCGACATGCTGGGCCGGATGCGCAGCGGGCTGCCCAACTATTCCGAGGACCAGGCCTGGCAGGAACGGTTCATCGCCGAAGCGCCCACCGGACCGGATGCATTCGGCACCACTCCGCGTGAGCTCGTCGACATCGCTTTCCGCAACCCGGTGAACTTCGCTCCAGGTACCGAGTACGAGTATTCCAACACCAACACGGTGCTGCTGGGCATGGTGGTCACCCGGGTGACGGGTCAGTCGTTGCCGGATTACCTGCGCCAGCACGTTTTTGCCCCGCTGGGGCTGGGCCAGACCAGCTGGCCCACCAATGGTGTGATGCCCGAACCGTTCATGCACGGTTACGCCGAGCTGCCGGACGGCCCCGTCACCGACACCACGTTCTGGAACCCGTCGTGGGGTGACGCCGCCGGCGCTATCGTCTCCGATGTCGCGGACATGCAGCGATGGGCGGGGGCAGTGGGGCGCGGGGAGCTGTTGCGTCCGGAGACACAGGCGCAACGGGTTGCCGGTGGCGAAGCAGCCGCCCCGGGGGTCAGCTACGCGTTCACGATCTTCGACGCCCACGGCTGGCTGGGGCACAACGGTGACATCCCCGGCTTCACCACCGTGTCGGTGTATCTGCCCGAGCAGGATGCCACCCTGGTGGTGTTCGCGAATTCCAGCCTTCCCGACGTCCACGCCGCCGGCGAGATCGCCACGGCGGTGACCTCCATCGTCACCCCGGAGCACATCTACAGCCTGGCCGGGTAGGCCCCGACTCGGCATCGGGCAGTCCTGCCAATCCCGGTCGCATTCCGGTGCGTCCGTGCCAGAATCGCGGTCGTGCAGGTTGGGATGACTTTGCCGGTGATGGAGCCGGATGCGGACGCGGCGATGCTGAAGGCGTGGGCGACCGCCATCGACGAGGGGCCGTTCTCTTCCCTGTGCTGGGGTGAGCGGATCGCCTTCGGCAATCCGGACAGCCTGACGTTGTTGGGTGCTCTCGGGGCCTGGACCGAGCGGGTGCAGTTGGTGACGACGGTGATCGTGCCGCAGCTGCATGATCCGGTGATGCTGGCCAAGGCGCTGGCCACCGGTGACATGCTCTGTGACGGCCGGCTCACTGTCGGGATCGGCGTCGGTGGCCGACACGAGGATTACAACGCCGTCGGTGCCGACCCGGCCACCCAGACGATGCGGGAGATGGCGCGGCGCGTCGACATCATGCGCCGGGTGTGGGCGGGGGAGAAGCTCACCGATTCGGTGCTGCCGGTGGGTCCCGCGCCGGCCCGTGCCGGCGGGCCCGGGCTGCTGGTCGGAACCATCGGACCCAAGACGGTACGCAGCGCGGCGGCCTGGGCCGACGGGATGGCCGGCACCACCCTGGATCTCGATCTCGCCAAACAGAACGAACTGTTCGACGTGGCGCGGGAGTCCTGGGCACAGGCCGGTAAACCGGCACCGCATCTGGCGACGTCGTTCTGGTTCGCGATGGGTGAACCGGAGACCGCGCGGGCACAGGTGCACGCCCACCTGCGTCGCTACATGAACTGGATCCCGGCCGAATTCGTCGATGCGATCGCACCGACCACCGGGTGGGCAGGTGGCGAGGCGGACCTGGCCGCCACCCTGGCCGGGTTTGCCGATATCGGAACCGATGAGGTCCATCTGATCCCGACCAGTTCCGACCTCGACCAGTTGCGGCGGGTCGCCGACGTGGTGGAGGATTTTGCATGACCAACCCCAATTACGGTGCCTACCAGTATGAGATCTACTTCGCGGGGCTGTCCGGTGTGCAGCCGAGCCTGCCGATGTCGTACCCGGAATGGGAGGCCCGTGCCGCGCAGTCGTTGCCGCCGTCGGTGTGGTCCTATGTCGCAGGCGGTGCCGGGGACGAGACGACGCAGGACGTCAACCACACCGCATTTCGGCACTGGGGGCTGATACCGCGGATGCTGGTGGGTGCCAAGGAGCGCGACCTCACCCTCGAGCTGTGGGGGACCAGCTGGGCGGTGCCGGTGTTCATGGCGCCGGTTGGGGTCGCTGCGCTGTGTGACCGCAACGGGCACGGGGACATCTCGGCCGCCCGGGCCGCCGCCCGGACCGGGGTGCCGATGTTCGGCTCCACCCTCATGGGTGATCCGCTGGAAGACGTGGCAGCTGAATTCGGCGACACCCCAGGGTATTTCCAGCTGTACTGCCCCACTGATCGAGATATCGCCGCCAGCCTCGTCAGTCGCGCCGAGGCGGCCGGGTACACCGGTATCGTCGTCACGCTCGACACCTGGATTCCCGGCTGGCGGCCCAGGGATCTGAGTACCTCCAATTTCCCGCAGCTTCGTGGTCACTGCCTGGCGAACTACACCAGTGACCCGGTGTTCCGGGAGAAATGTGGTGTGGATGCGGCGACCATCGACGCCGATCCGCGTTCGATCGTGCCCTACTGGGCCGGCATCTTCGGAAATCCGCTCACCTGGGAGGATCTGCCGTGGCTGCGGTCACTGACAACGCTCCCGCTCATCCTCAAGGGCATCTGTCACCCCGACGATGCAAGGCGCGCAATCGATCACGGGGTGGACGGGATCTACTGTTCGACCCACGGCGGACGTCAGGCCAACGGCGGCCTGCCCGCGATCGACTGCCTGCCCGCGGTGGTGCAGGCATGCGGCGATGTGCCGGTGCTGTTCGACTCGGGGGTGCGCTCGGGGGCCGAGGTAATCAAGGCGCTGGCGTTGGGCGCCGCGGCGGTTGGGATCGGCCGGCCCTATGCCTACGGGCTGGCACTCGACGGTGAGGACGGGCTGGTGCATGTGCTGCGGTCGCTGCTCGCCGAAACGGACCTGATCATGGCGGTCGACGGATACCGGACGCCGGCCGACCTCACCCCGGATGCGCTGCGGGCGGTGCGCTGACGGTACTGCCGCGATCGACGGCGGGGCCCTAGTCGACGGGCTGGTCCCAATCGTCTTCGGACTGCACCGCAAACGGTTCGGTGGGCACCTCGACCACTGCCATCTCGGCGGCCGCGTCGGTGGGTATCCGGTGGCGCGCCAGCGCGGCGAGAGCACGTTCGGTGCCGATATCGTGGCCGGCCTGCTCCGACAACAGCCAGCGCACCTCGAGCAGATCGCAGAACGCCTGGATGTCGGATCCGGTACCGCCGACGGCCGCGTGCGCACGATGCATGGTCGGGGTGGCGACTTCCATCAGCCACAGGCGCGCCGCGGTGGTCTCGTCGACGTCCTCACCGGCCTCGTGGCACAGGTGGGCCTGATAGGCGTGCAGGTCGCCGAGCAGGATCTGGGCCTGGCCCTCGCCGGTCTGAAGACCGGTGAGGGCGCGCAGGTGCTGGGCATGGTAGCGCCGGTCGCCCACGGCGACCTTGAGCCGCAGCTGGCTGGGGTCGGCACTCAGCGGCTGTAGGGACACCTCGTCGACAGCAAAGCCCAGTTCGTTGAGCTTGCGGATGGTCCCCTCCACCTCGAAGCGGTCGGCGAAGCCGAAAACCGGTTCGGTGTGCAGTGTCTCCCACAGCCGGTCGTAGGTTTCCCGGACGCCGAACGCCTCGGCGATCAAGGTGTCGTTCAGTTCCTCGGGGCGATCCAGCCGGGCCGCCAGGTCGATCATGCCCGCCGCGACGTTCTCGACCAGGATCTCCATATCCCATTCGCGTTGCCCCTTGGACAGACTCGGGTGCACATCGCTGGTCTCGGCGTCGACGAGGAACGCCTGCAACGTTTGGCCGTCCCGGGAGAACAGGGTGTTGGCCAACGAGCAGTCACCCCAGAACACGCCGTGGCGGTGTAACTCGACCATCAGCGAGGCCATCGCGTCCAGCAGCCGGGCCCGGTGCGTCGGCTGGTTCGGGGGCAAGCGCATGAACAGGCGCCGGTACTGCCAGGACCCCTCCAGATAGCGGGTCACCAAGATCGCGGTGTCGTGTTCGGGCTGGAGCACCACACCGGCCGGGCGGACGGCGTTGAGCTCCATGTCCTCGAGCCGGCGCAGCACGTTGTACTCCTTGACCGCGATGCGCGGCGGCAGATCCTTCAGTGCCCACAGCGCCCCGTCGCATTCGGCAAATTTCACCAGGTGGCGGCTGGGGCCGACGGCGATGTCCCGCAGCGGCACCTCGGGCACCGTCCACTCGGACAGCGGCCGGTCCCATGGCAACGCCACCAGCTCGGGAGTGGGGGCCCGTAGCCGCAGCTCCGGCGCACGCATGACTCAGCTGGTACCGACGGGTTCGCGGCGTTCTGATCCTGCTGTGCGGGTGAGATTGTCGCCGTTCTGCGGATCGAACAGGTGCAAGCGTGAAGTGTCCAGCCACAGGGTGGCCTTGTCGCCGGTGCGGACGCGGCTCAGCGGATCGAGCTCGACGCAGATCTGGGTGCGCAGCTGTTCGCTGTCCAGATCGGAGGCCAACTGCTCCAGTTGAGCGTTGATCTCCGGCGGTGCCTCATAGGGCACAAACGCGTACTGCTCGTTGCCCAGCCACTCGGTGACGTCGATCTCGACCTCGAAGGTGACACCCCGGCCGGCCTTGGCGGTGTCGACCAGGCCGGCGTCTTCGAAGGCGCCCGGCCGGATCCCGGCGATGTAGACCTTGCCTTCCTCGGTGACCGACTGCCACTCCGGCCGCATCGGGATCGAGACGAACGGCAGCTCCAACCGACCGTCGCGCACCGAGGCGGGTACGAAGTTCATCGGTGGCGAACCGATGAAGCCGGCGACGAAGAGGTTGACGGGTTGGTCGTAGAGCTCGCGTGGACTCGCAACCTGTTGCAGTACTCCCTTTTTCAGGACCGCCACCCGGTCGCCCAATGTCATGGCCTCGGTCTGATCATGTGTCACGTACACGGTGGTGACGCCGAGTTTGCGCTGGAGTCGCAGGATCTCCATGCGCATCTGGCCGCGAAGCTTGGCATCCAGGTTGGACAGCGGCTCGTCGAACAGGAAGGCATCGGCCTTACGGACGATCGCGCGTCCCATCGCCACCCGCTGGCGCTGTCCACCGGAGAGGTTGGCGGGTTTGCGGTCCAGATGATCCTGCAGTTCCAGGGTTTTGGCGGCCTCGGTGACGGTCTTGCGTACCTCGTCGTCGGACATCTTGCCGGCCAGCCGCAGCGGGAAGGCGATGTTCTCGAACACCGTCAGATGTGGGTACAGCGCGTAGTTCTGGAACACCATGGCCAGGTTGCGGTCGCGTGGCGCTTTGTCGTTGACCCTGTTGCCGCCGATGAGCATGTCGCCGGAGGTGATGTCCTCCAGTCCGACGATCATCCGCAGCAGGGTCGACTTACCGCAGCCGGACGGCCCGACCAGGATCACAAATTCTCCGTCGGCGATGTCGAGGCTGACATCGTTGACGGCAGGGAAGCCGTCGCCGTACTTCTTGACGATGTTGCGCATGGTGATCTCAGCCATGGTTATCCCTTCACTGCTCCAGAGGTCAGGCCCGCGACGATGCGGCGCTGGAAGATCAGCACCAGGATCACGACGGGGATGGTCACGATGACCGAGGCCGCCATGATGTAGGGCACCGCGGACTCGAAGTACGACGCCCCTTGGAAGAATGCCAGTGCGGCGGGTACGGTCCGCGCACTGTTGGTGGACGTCAGCGAGATGGCGAACAGAAAGTCGTTCCAGCAGAAGAAGAACGTCAGGATGGCGGTGGTGAAGACGCCGGGTGCGGCCAGCGGCACGATCACTTTGCGGAACGCCTGCCACTGCGTCGCGCCGTCGACCTGAGCGGCGTGTTCCATCTCCCATGGGATCTGCCGGAAGAACGCCGACATGGTCCAGATCGACAGCGGTAGCGCAAATGTCATGTAGGGGATGATCAGGCCCAGCCAGGTGTCGTAGATGCCGAGACCACGCCACATGTTGAACAGCGGGCCCACCAGCGCTGCCTGCGGGAACATCGCGATGCCCAGCGCCAGCGACAGCAGGATCTTCTTGCCGCGAAAGTCCAAGCGGGCGATGGCATATGCGGCGAACATCGCGATGACCACCGAGATCACGGTTGCGATCAGGGCGATGCCGATCGAGTTGAGCAAGGCGCGGGTGAACAGCGAGTCACTGAAGATGGTGGCGAAGTTGTCGAATGTCCATGAGGTGGGCAAGAACTGCGGGCTGCCGGAGACGATGTCCGATGGCGGCTTGAACGCCAGGCTGATCATCCAGGCCAGCGGGAAGAAGCTGTAGAGGACGATGACCACACCGGCTGCGGTCCACCATTTGGTGTTCGAGTTCACTGGTCACCCCTCACCTGGGACAGGTCGGTCTTGAAACCCTTGACGAAGATGAAGGCGATGGACACCACCGACAGGAACAGCAGCACCGATACCGCCGAGCCCATCCCGAGGTTCACCAACGTCACGTTCTGCCGGTAGGCCAGGAAAGAGATGGTTTCGGTGTTGTTGGCGCCGTTTGTCATCACAAACGGGTTGTCGAATATTCGCCAGGCATCAAGGGTTCGGAACAACAACGCGACCATGATGGCGGCCTTCATGTTGGGCAGCGTGATCTTGTAGAGCCGCTGCCAGGCAGTGGCGCCGTCGACCTTCGCCGCTTCCTGCATGTCCTCGGGCACCTGAACCAGCCCGGCCAGCAGCAGCAGGGAGATGAACGGTGTCGTCTTCCAGATCTCGGACAGGCAGATCACGAAGATGGCCGACCAGCGATCACCGAACCAGTCGAAGTCGCCGAGATTGAGCCAGGTGTTCATGAAGCCGGAGTCGATGGCAAAGGCGTACCGCCAGATGAACGCCGAGACGACGGTGACGATGCCGTAGGGGATCAGGATGGCGGTGCGCAGTGGTCCCCGGCCGCGGATGATGCGCAGCATCACGAAGGCGAACGCGAAGCCCAGCACCAACTCGACAGCCACGGTGACCACCGTGATCATCAGCGTGGTCACGAAGTCGTTCCACCACACCGGGTCGGTCAGGATCACCAGATAGTTCGACAACCCGACGAACTCGCGCCCTGCAGGATCGGTGAGCCGGTAGTTGTACAACGACAGCACCAGCGCATAGCCCAGCGGGTAGGCGGTGACGAGGATCATCACGATGTAGGACGGCAATGTCAGGTAGAACCCGAGGCGCCGTTCGCCTTTGATGCGTTCGCTGGTGGTGGGAGCGAGGAAGTCCGGTGACTGGCTCGGCTTTTCGATCGTCGTCACAGGAGCCGCCTTCCGCTGAGCACGTCGGCCATGAACTGGTCGGTCAAGGCCGGTGTTTCCTCGGTGACCGAGGCCGGCGGATGCCAGGTCTGGAAGATCGAGCCGGCCACGTCGACGTAGAACGGGGTCAGCGGTCGCGGACCGCCTTCGGCGATGGACTCCCGGATCAGGTCGGCGTTGGGGTAGTTCTCCCTGACCTCAGGATTGTCGTAGGAGGCCGCGTACGGGGAGGGTTCGCCTTCGTCGAGCATGTACTGGGTGGCCTTGTCGAGGGCGTTGACGCACTCGACCAGCGCCACGGCCTCGTCGGCGTGTTCGGAGTAGGCGCCGACGCCGAGGTTGGCGCCGCCGAGTGGTGGCGCGCTGGGCTGGTCGGGGAGCACCCGCGGATAGCGGGCCCAGCCGATGTCGTCGACGACCTCTTGGGGCAGTGTGCCCGCTTCGGCCGCGCCGCGGGCCGCCGCCAGGACGTAGGGCCAGTTCAGCATGAACATGCCGCGCTGGGCCTGGAAGGCGGCGCGTGCCTGCTCTTCCTGGGCGTTGGACAGATCGGGCGGGGCGGCCGGCGAACGGCCGATGTTGCCGATGATCTCGGCGGCCTTCTTACCCGCGGGACTGTCGAGCGCCGGTGTGGCATCGCGCCCGGCCTCCGGATCCTCGAGGATCTGCCCGCCGGCCGAGAGCACCAAGGCGTTGATCCAGACCATGTAGCCCTCGTAGCGCGCACCCTGGCTGGCGATCGTCTTGTTCTGTCCCACAGCGGCTTTGATCATCTCGTCCCACGTGAAGGTGGGACTCGTCGGGTCGACGCCGGCAGCGGCGGCCGCTTCCTTGCGGTACCAGAGCAGCTGCGCGTTGGTCTTGAACGGTGCGGCGTAGAGGGTGTCCTTCCACATTCCGGTCTCAACGGGTGCCGGAAGCATGCCGCTGGTCAGTCGGGCCTTCTCGTCCTCGGTGTAGGGACGCAGGAACCCGGCGTTGGCGAACTCCGCGGTGTACACCACGTCGACGCTGACGACGTCGATGGAGGTGTCCCCGGCGGCCAGCCGGCGAACCAGCTGTTCGCGTTGTCCGGTCGCATTGTTGGGGAGCATTTCCACCGCGACCTGGTAGGCGCCCCCGGAGGCCTCCGCGCATTGCTGAGCGCGGGTGACCGCACCGCCGTTGTCCGGCATGGCGTACCAGGTGAGCACGGGTGCTCCTGAGGCAGCACCGCAGCCCGTGAGCAGTCCGGCCACCAGCAGGGGCACCCCGATCATCGCCGATCGTCGTCGGGATGCCCGCCAGCGCTGATGCTCTCGACGACAAATCCGTTTCATCAGCCCTCCACCGCCACGTCGCGGACACAGGCCGTGGTGACCTGCGGCGATAACTTTGGCCAGTGTGGCATACATCATAACGACGTGGAAGTGGCCCCCCGGTCTCGAATGTGTTGCGACAGTGCAACCAAGGGATACGTGTGGAGCGAAAGTGTCCGCGTCGCATTTGGTTTCGCTTGACACCGGAATGGGCACGTTCCAGTCTGATGACCGTGACGAATGGCGCAGTGGTGGACGAGCAGGCCGCATCGTGGTGGAAGACCGCGGTCGTCTACCAGGTTTACATCCGCAGCTTCGCGGATGGAAACGGTGACGGTATCGGCGATATCGCCGGGTTGACGGCGCGCCTCCCGTATCTTGCCGCGCTGGGTATCGATGCGGTGTGGATCAATCCGTGGTATCCGTCGCCGATGGCCGACGCCGGTTATGACGTCGCCGACTTCCGCGATATCGAGCCGACGTATGGAACCCTGGCCGAGGCCGAGGAGTTCATCGCCGCCGCACATGCGACGGGGATCCGGGTGATTCTCGACATCGTCCCCAACCACACTTCCGATCACCACGCCTGGTTCGCTGCGGCGCTGCGTGACGAGGCAGGCGCCCGGGCGCGCTATCTGTTCCGTGCCGGACGGGGCACTGACGGGGAGCTGCCGCCCAATGACTGGCGGTCGGTGTTCGGCGGACCTGCCTGGACCCGGGTTGCGGACGGCTCGTGGTATCTGCACCTGTTCGCGCCCGGGCAGCCGGATCTCAACTGGGAGCATCCGGAAGTGCGTTCGGAGTTCGAGAGTGTGCTGGCGTTCTGGTTCGACAAGGGGGTCGACGGTTTCCGGATCGACGTGGCCCACGGACTGGTGAAAGCCGAGGGACTACCCGACGGGGGTGTTTCCGAGGCCGGGGCACAGCACAACGAGGCGCACCCGGCCTGGGATCAGGACGGTGTGCACGAGGTCTACCGCGGCTGGCGCACGGTGGCCAATCGTTATGCGCCGGAACGGGTATTCATCGCCGAGGCGTGGGTGCCCAGCAACGAGCGACTGGCTCGCTACCTGCGGCCCGACGAGTTGCACACCGCTTTTCAGTTCGACTTCCTGCGCGCGCCGTGGCGCGCATCGAGTCTGCGCGCGGTGATCGACGACGCCATCGCCGGCGCCGCGTCGGTGGGCGCGCCCCCGACCTGGGTGCTGTCCAATCATGACGTGCCGCGCACCGTGACCCGGTACTCACGCTCGCAGCCCGAGAAGCTCGTCGAGAGCGAGTGGGAGCGGGCCCGATGGACCAAGGAAGCTGCCGACCATGCCAGCGGCCGGCGGCGCGCCCGAGCCTGCGCGCTGTTACAGCTGGCGCTGCCCGGAACGGCCTACGTCTACCAGGGTGAGGAACTGGGGCTCGAAGAGGTCGAAGATCTGCCCGACGAGGTACGCCAGGATCCCACTTGGGTGCAATCCGGCTACACCGACGTCGGCCGAGACGGCTGTCGGGTTCCGTTGCCGTGGACTGATAGTGCCGTGCCGTATGGCTTTTCGCCGCCCGGTTCGTCCTCTCGGACCTGGCTGCCGCAGCCACCGCACTGGGGGCAACTGTCGGTGCAGGCGCAGGAGAGTGATCCCGACTCGTTCCTGCAGCTGTATCGAGCGGTGTTGTCGGCCAGGAGCCACGTGTGGGATCAATCCGCGCCGGTCCGGTGGCTGGAGTCGTCAGAGGACGTGGTGGCGTTGCGCCGTGGTGCCGCGCAATGCTGGGTGAACACCGGATCGACCGCCGTCGACCTTCCCGGTGACATGACCATCGTGGTGGCTTCGGTCCCTGGGGTGCGAGGGCAGCTGCCTCCGGATTCCGCCGTGTGGTTGACGCGCTGAGCGTCGGCCTGTTCACGCGCGTTCTGGGGTCGGAGGTGGCAGTCTTGCAGACGTGTCACAGCCCTCGACCCGGATCTCGCGACTCAGTGAGAAGCAGTGCTCGTCGCGTGCCGAGCTGAACTCCTTGCTGGATACCACGCCATTGGCGACCATCGCGCTGGTGCGTGACGGCCATCCGGTGATCTTCCCGACCGGATTTGCCCGTATCGGTGACGAATTTGTCATTCACGGCTCCACCGGTTCGCCGTGGATGCGGGCCGTGGCCGCGGGTGCGCCGGTGGCGGTTTCGGTGACCACCCTGGATGGAGTTGTGGTGGCCCGCAGCGGGTTCGAATCATCGTTCCAGTACCGCAGTGCGGTGCTGTACGGGGTGTTCGAGGTCGTCGAGGGCCCGGACAAGCCGGCCCATCTCGAGACGCTGACCGACACGTTCATCCCGGGGCGGGTGGCCGAGCTGCGCCCCAGTAGCCGTAAGGAGCTCGCGGCGACCGTGGCGTTGCGGCTGGTCATCGGCGCGCAGAACTGGTCTCTGAAGATCAGCGACGGTTGGCCCGAGGATCCCGACGAGGATGTTGCCGCCGGCGCGTGGGCTGGAGTGGTGCCGTTGACGACGGTCTATGGTGACCCGTTGCGGGCCCCGGACTGCCCCGAAGCCATCCCGGTTCCCGATTCGGTGAAGCGGATGACGGGCGAGCTGGCCAACCGGGCGCCGGGATCGGCGTTGTGATCGGAGTGGCAGTCACTTCGGCGTCGATAGCTGTCTGATCTGCACGCCAAAGACGCTTTGCCGGTGCTGATTTCGCGAACTCCGGGTTCGGTGTGCCTGTCGGCAGGTGTCGATGCCGGCGCGTACCCCGGCTTTGTTCGAGACCGCCGGCCGAGTGTTGTCGCTCGATCAGATTGCGATGTTCGGGCGTTTTTGTGGACGGCGGCTCGGCGGGCTGGTTGTGCACAGTGCGGTGTTCATCCACAACCCGACGATTGTCGACTGGTTGTCGAACATGCGTGCGAATGCCGTGGTGGTCATGGATCCACCCGCACCGAGGTGCTCGACGCCCTCGCCGGTGTCGATGCCGCCCAGGCGCGGTTGCGGGCCACATCGACAAACCTGGTCGGCAACGCCTTCCGCATCGAGATCGCCGAGCGGCTCGAGACACAAT
>NZ_JBARXZ010000225.1:0-12217 GCF_049647605.1 Mycobacterium sp.
CAACGTCGAACGCCGCCACAGCTACCTCGGTAACATCAGCCCGACAGAGTTCGAAACGCTCTGGACATCCACCTATTCGATCCCTCAACTCGCATGACCGCGGCTCGAAACAGCGGGGACAGATCAACTGGACCACCAAACGGGTCCCCCTCAGCCACACCCCGGTGGCCTGCAGCACCAACTGAAACTGGATCACACCAACCCGACTCCAAGAACGGGTGGACTCAGAAACGGGGACTCGCCAGACCTATGCTTCACAGCCGCTGAGGCTCTCGCCCATCCGGTGCTGGCCCCTCTCCGCCCTCACCGGCCACCGGTCTACCGCTCGATGCCCTTCCGTCCACCCACAGTCCCCCCTGTAGCGCCACCGCTCGCCCGCCACCCCATTTACCAACGGATATACCCGGAGTCGATCGAGAAGGCCGTCGACCCACCGGCCCGGCAAGGGGGTTGTCGCCCAGAAAATGAGACACCGGACGCAAGTCGTGCGGTGGGTCTACTGCATTACACGTCGGGATCGTCGGTCCTGCGCAGGATTGAGCGGACGGGCCAACGGGGGTCCCTCAGCAATAGCTTTCGGACTTCCGATTGTTGGCGGTGATCTGCTCTTACGACGGCACGCGCCATAGCCCTCCTCACCCGAACATCGGAGTCCCGACTCAACGCGATTCCTAGCGTGTCTGGCATCGTCGTGGACTCAGCCCACAAGATGGCTGCAAGACTGCGCAGCGTCCAACTCCCATGCGCGAGAAGACCAATACTGTCTCCAAGTTCGGCTTGGACAAGCTGGAGAGCCTTGGTGATTCTCCAGTCGTCGTCCGTACCAACGCCAATGAGACTCAGCGCCAGGTCGCGCACCGCCTGCTTCTCGCCGTCAGAATTCGCCAGCCTCCCAGCTAGGTACGTTGCGGCTGGCCTGCTGTCACTTCCATCGTTAACCCGTATCGTTCCCAGCGGACTGCTCATCGATTGGTTTACGGCGTCGGCGTTTGAGGGAGGCGGGTCGCTCGCAAAACCCATGGCTCTTTCGAAGTAACCGCGACGGATATCTTCGTCCAAGTCGTCGACCAGGTTGCTGGCGGCTAATAGATAGTCGTCCCGATTTGATGACGGCTCCCAGAGTGATCCTGCATTTGACAAAAGCATTTCGATGCAGGCGACGCGCTCTTTGGCAGGTAACGTGGCGGCGAGTATCGAGTCGCTGATTGCGTTTGTACCTATCCCAAATCTACTTGGCTGGTTCGTTGTTGGCTTAAGGAGGTTCCGGGCAGCAGCTTCAGCGGCTTGGATCGAGACCTGCTGTGGTCTTTTCAAGGCGAGCAGTGCCGCTGCTTCGTGATTGCCGTCATTTGCAATCTGCTGCAACCTGTCGGAAATCTGGTCGAGGTTGGCAACCAGGGTGTCGCGTGCGCTATCACCGAACGGATGGGCTCCTCGTTCATACAAACCAATAAGTTGTTCCAGTGCACGGGCTCCAAGCTCACCCGTTTTCGTTCTAGTAATGCTTGCTGCGATCTTTACGTGGCTGTCGTCTGTTCTTCGATAGTGGTGTTTTTTGACCGCAACTGAGTCGGCCAGCAGGTCCAGTACGGCGGCTGCGTGGGTGTCTGAGAGTCGAGGGGCCAAAGCTGCGAGGAGGCCGTAGGCCGACAAGTGCATCTGAGGACTTAGCACCGGAGAGTCGAGGCGAGTTCCCGCGTTGACGTCGTGGATGGCCTTCAGCGCAAGCTCGACCACCGTGTCAAGCTCGTCATCGGGCACTAGGTCGGCTTGAACTTTGGCGAACTGCAACGCGGATGCTGCCTCCCAAGATAGGCGGCTCTGCATCAACTCGGTGACATCGTGGTACTCGTCGCCGAATTCTTCGGCAATCTTCTGCGCCTGCTTGTAGTCGCCGGCCCCGATGGCATAAGTGGCGGCGAGGACTGGTTGGCCTGTGTCACAATAGATCTCGCCAAGAAGCGAACGTGCCTCCCGCTCATCATGAAAGGATGCGGATCGAATTGCCTCGAGGAGAAAGCGTCGTAGATTGATTGCGGCGACTGGGTGGTTGTTGTGATGCAGCGCAGACAATGCGCGTTCGCGAACCTCATTCGCGGCGGGGATAATCCGGGGCTTCGACTGTAAATCTGACAACGCTTGCGCCACGAGATGCCATGTATCTTCCAGCGGGCCGACGTATCGGTTTGATACGAAGCGCTGGCTGTAGAGCCAGTCTGCGGCATCGATGTGTCGCTCTGCGAGGCAGGCTACACCGACGGCCTCATGCCACGTAGCGTCGGCTTCGATGGGGGCGGCCTGATTGAGCTGATGGCGGGCATGCCGCGCGAGGATCAAGGCTTTGAGGTCTCGCCGTACACCGGTGGGTGTTGTGAGCAGGTCTGCCCACTCGCCGGTTGAATCGGCAAGGGCCAATCGCAGTCGCACCGCGACGTCAATGTCACTGCTCGCAATTTCGCTCGCAGCGGTCGAGATCTGCCCCCGATTATCGGCTAGCCAGCTTAGGTCGTCGTTGCCTAGTGCGCGCTCGGCTGCGAACAGTATGGCGCGAGCGCGATCACGAACGTTGACTAGCGCTACGGCACTGGGCAGTTCGATTGGCTCTGGCACTGTTGCGTTCATGTGTTCGGAGACGAACTGTGTAAGCCCGACGGCTGCCCCGAGGGCTGGTGTGCGAGGCTGTTGCGAACCGGTGGGCCCGAAGTCGGGCAAGCCTGCAAGATCTTTCACCATGCCGAGTACTCGGCCGGCCCGCCTTGAGTCGCCAGCAGTTTCGGCTGCCCACAGCGCATCCATCACCAGGCGTAGTGCCGTGTCTTCCTCTCCAGTACGTACGCACAGAGCGGCGACTCTGTGATCGAATTCGGCTGCATGGCCCGGAAATCCGGCAGTCCGCAGTCGATTCTGTACTTCACGATAGAGCTCAAGGGCAGCTGAGGGTTCGTCAGCAACCAGTTCCTTCGCTGCATCAAGCAGTGCTTGAGCTTCGGTGAAGGCGAGTGGTCCAAGAAGTACCGCATCAGCAGTATTGACCGCATTCGGAACCGCGCTTGGTGGCCGGTCGTTTGTCGACTGAACATGCAGCTGCACGCTCTGGGCATTCAAATGCAGGTTCTCGATCGCGCCCACATTCGCGATAGCAACAGAGTTGTCTGTCGCCGTTACCGATACCTCAGACGGCTTCGATACCTCTGGCGGCTCGCCTTCGGCTGAAGAGGGTTCGTTCATGGTCGACGATCACACTCGCGATCCTCTCCCGGCGGTTGTGCACCGAGAGTCAGCTTGCCGATTCGATCAACTCGGTTCGCAGCGAAAGATCCACGATCGGCTTTCACATTCACGTTCGTCCCGTTGGGGCCGGCTGACTGCTGGTTCATTCCAGTGGCCTCCTTAATAGTGCCGTCTAACGAATTACCGCCTTGACTGGCAGCCGGTTCTTCCAACGGTGCAAATGCCCAGACCGTGCATCCGGCAATGCCGACGAGCGTGACGACGAGAAGTACCCACCACCACCATGCGGAGTCGTCTGAACTAACCTTATTTATGAAGAAGGCCTCCGCTGCGGCCAGTACTACTCCGGTGACAGCCACCTTCCATCGCCTGCGGATCTTCGAAGTGACGGACATGTCGGTACCTTTCGTCGGCCGACGCCGCGTAGCAGCGGCGAACGAGTAACTCGTTTAGGAGTGGTTCCACCAATCGGCGGTCAGTCAAGCATTCCGGAAGGAATGTTCCAGTGGCAGTAGATACGTGCGGCTGCTCCGACGAAGTAGCCGGCGTCATCGACCGACCATCCCATCGCCTGTTGGATGCGAGTGTGCGCGATCCATCGTCCGTCCTTCATCAATGGAGTCGCACACGGTGTAGCCCCACGAGATGGTCTCCGTCGGATCGCCATACGGCACAACGTCCTTGTGAAGGGCGATGAGAAACATCCCGTCATTCTGGTCGACCGACGCATGCGGCGCCAAGGTCAACGCAGACGGATGAGCGATAGCCGACGGAAAGCTTCTTCGCTGTTTGCGAGCAGATCTCTGAACAGCGGCGTGCGGTAACAAGCCGGGCAGTCGTACGCGTCTCGATGAGAGCTTGGTTCCCCCACAGACGATCGCGGAAAAGTGTTTGAGCATCACGCTTTCGGCGCCTTAGGCAGGCTCCGACCCAAAGCAGGCACTGCCATGTATACGGATCCATCGAGGATCTGGTCACAGTGTCACCTTGTCGAGCATTACCTGCGCCAGCCGCCGCGCATCGTCGGTGGCCCAATTGGGGTTGACTGGCCAGTCTGCGCCGTTGTATTGGGTCGCCGCGGAATCCTCGATGTTGTTGCAGGTTCTAGTGCCGACGACAACGTTCTCTCGAACCCCGAGGGCTTGTTGGCACGCCTGTGCCCCGTTGTGGTTGTTGGACGCCATTGCGACGGTCATGAGGTCGCCGTTGCGTTGCACCGTTCCTAGCTCGAATGCGCGGTTGTTCTCCGGCGGCACATCCTCGGTCACGGTATCCGAAGCGCACGACTGCCATTGCTGCTGCGAGGCACCGAGAACAGCTTGCGCTTCCTGCACTGTCAAATACACCGTGACGGTCTGTTCGACAATCCATGGTGGGGTGATCGTTCGATCGACGACATAGGTTTCGGGCCGGAAGGTCTGATCGCGCATCTCCTCGAAGCCCGTATCGGCGTAGACCCTGTGTTCGGCGCCGAAGACTACCCCCACACAGGACTGTGGGGTGACGAGCGCGGAGTTGTCGGACATGCCATACGACGAATCCACCAGGGCCATCATGGGTGCAGGGGGTGTTTGGCCCGAATAGGTGGCGTACGTTCCGAGTTCGTCATTGATTTGTTGTGGGGAGAGCAACACGGAGTCGATCGATGACGCGGGGAACGTCGGAGGGGGTGGCGGCGGCGCCGGTGGCGGTGGAGGTGCCGAGGCAGACCTCGCCGCGGGTTCGAGTGCCTGCGGCGTCGTGGTCGTCTCTGTGGCTGTACTGTCCTGCCGCCAGGGTTGCCACACTGCGAGTCCAGCTGCGGTGAAGGCGATTACGATTACCGCCGCCGCGGGGATGTACCACCGAGGCCATGCTGGCGGTGCGCTGGTTTGTGCAGCCGGGGTGCTCGACTGCTTGGCTGCCACGGGTCGGGGTTGTGTCGGTTCCGGTCTCGGCGCCACTGCAACAGCGGGAGTGGTCGGTGCGATCGCGGCCGGTATGGCCGCGCCGACGGGGTCCGCAAGGGCGCGGGCCAACTCTTGGCATCGTCCGTAGCGGTCGCCGGGGTTCTTGTTCAGCGCCGCGGCGAGGGCGTGGTCGAGGTCCGATAGATCGGGTCGTATCGCCGACAGGGGCGGCGGTGCAGTGTTGAGGTGGCGGCTGATCACGACGGCGGGCAGCGAATGCGGGAAGACGGTGCTGCCGGTGAGGAGGTGATAAGCGGTGGCAGCCAGGGCGTACTGGTCGGAGCGCCCGTCGAGGTCTTCGCCCATGAGCTGCTCGGGTGAGGCGTATGCGACGGTGCCGACGGTCATGTTGGTGGTGGTGATGCCGCTGACTTCGCCGATGTCGCGTGCTATTCCGAAGTCTGCCAGCAGTATTCGTTGTTCGCCGTCATCATCATCGAGGTGCGTCAGCATGATGTTGGCCGGTTTGACGTCGCGGTGCAGCAGGCCTTTCTTATGGGCGTAGTCGAGTGCCGACGCGACGGCCGAGACGATGCGGACCACGAGGTCGGCCGGCATTCCGTTCGGGTAGCGGTCTGCGAGTAGTTGTGCCGCGTCGACGCCATCGACGAAATCCATCGCGATCCACAATTGGCCGTCGGTTTCGCCGCGGTCGTGCACACCGACGATGTGGGGATGCCACAAGGTTGACGCGAGGTCGGCCTCTCGGTGAAACCGTGCGCGATAGCTACTGTCAGCAGTGAAAGCCTGAGGTAGGAGTTTGAGCGCATCGCGGCGCGGCAGGCGTGGATGCTCAGCGAGATAGACCTCGCCCATTCCCCCGGACCCCAACTGACGCACGATCGTGTACTCGGCAAATACTTCACCGTTCCCCAGCGGCATGCGGGCAGCTTACCCACGACGAATCGCAGCGCATGCAGATTCAGATATCAGGGTCGGCGACCCGCAGAGCCCGCCAAACTGTCCGAACCCACCGCTCCGGCGCGCCAGCGGTGCGACGCCATGCCAATCACCCGCGTCGACGGGACGATCGATAGCTCACCCTGCCTGAGCAAACCTTTCTACATTCCATTCAATTCTTCTGCGCTCCGCGGCGGGCTGTGGCACGATCCTCACCGGGTCACTGTGTCGGGGGATTTTCATGAGCTTCTATGTCCGCAAGAGTTTGAAGGCTGGACCGTTCCGCTTCAATCTCAGCAAGTCCGGTGTCGGCGTCAGCGTCGGTGTCCCCGGTTTCCGGATCGGCACCGGACCACGCGGCAACTACGTCCACATGGGGCGCGGCGGCGTGTACTACCGCGCCACCCTCGACCAGCCCACCTCCCCCACCAGTCGGCGGGCGCACTCTCCATCACCGCAGGCATTTCATCCCAGCGGCATTCTCATGGAAGACGTCACGGGCGCCACCGCGATGGAGCTGGCACCGACCGGCGCCGGCGACATCGTGGACCAACTCAACACCGCAGCCACGCGCACCGCATGGGGATGGTGGGTTTCCGGCGCCGCAGTCATCCTGGGTCTGCTGTCCCTGCCGTGGGGTCTCATCGTCTGGGCGGTGATGGCACCGGTCTGTGCATGGCTCGTGCTCAACGATCGTGCCCGCAAGACCGTGGTGCTGTTCTACGACGTCGAAGACGAGCACTTCACCTGGTTCGACACTCTCGTGCACACGTGGGGATGGTTGAGCGGCTCACAACAGGTATGGCGCGTACTGCAATCCGGCGCGGTCGCGACCACCCATCAGTTCAAGACCAACTCCGGTGCCAGCCGCGTACTCCAGCGAGTCACCGCCTCAGCCGGCATCACTGGACCCACGGTGTTGTCGACGAACATCGCCGTTCCGTCGATCACGGCAGGCAAAGCGGGCCTGTACTTCCTGCCTGACCGTGTCCTGGTACGCGACGGCAATCGGTTCAGCGACCTCGCCTACACCCATCTCAACATCCACGCCGGAGACACCCGTTTCATCGAAGACGGCAGCACACCCCGCGACTCTGTCCAGGTCGGTCAAACGTGGCAATACGTCAACGTCAAAGGCGGCCCCGATCGCCGCTTCAAGAACAACCGCGTCCTCCCCATCATGTGCTACGGCACCCTCGACTTCAGCAGCGCCCACGGACTGCTTTGGCAGTTACAGACTTCCCGCGCGCAGGCATCCACACCCATCAGACAGGCAATCACAGCCTCCCCTACCCTCACGCGACAAACGACGCCGCCGCCCTCCCCTGCGCGCAACACCACCGCGCCGCCCACACCGAAGACACCGGCACTGACAGCCCCACGCCATGCCGTCCACACGGCCCGCCCTGCCCAGCGCCCGTCGACCAGCACGACTTTCCTGCGCGCCCACCTCACCCGCAAACCCACCGAATACCCAGCGAGCCTAGCTACTTTCACCTCGATCGATCTGGAAACCACCGGCCTCGACCCTGCCACCGACCGGATCGTCGAGATCGGCCTGGTCAAGTTCACCGCAGACGGCACCGTCCTCGACGAGTTCGCCACTCTCGTCAACAACCCCGGCTCTCACGCGGAAGCGCGTGCCATCCACGGCATCGAGGACGCCGATCTGGTCGGCGCCCCCTCCATCGATCAGGTGCTCGATGAGGCCTTGGCCTTTTTGGCAGGCACTGTCCTGGTCGCCCACAACTGCGAATTCGAAGAAGGCTTCCTGGCCGCCGCGGCACGACGTGCCAAGCGGAAACTGCCCTCGATCGTCAGCCTGTGCACACTGCAGACCTCACGCCGACAACTCGAAGGCCGCGCATTCAGTCTGACCTCGATGTACAAGACCGCCACCGGCGTCTGGTCCGACCAAAAGCACACCGCGCTCGGTGACGCGCGCGCGGTCCGCGAAGTCCTGCTGTGGATGACGCGCAATACGCCTCAACCGCTGTACCTCACCCAAGCACCGTCAGCCGCAGACGCCCAGGTGTTCGATGAATGCCCCGTCAGCTGCCGACCCGTACCACTCACGCGCAGCTCAGTCGCCGAACTGCTCGACTCCTTCCCACAGTCCCCCCGCCCGCGGCGCGGTGACCCCGCCGAAGCCGAGAAGTACACAGCTCTGTTGACCGAGGCCTGCGACGACGGACGCCTCACCTACGAGGAAGCCGACACCCTCACCCGCCAGGCACGCCGCACGGGACTCACTGGCCCGCAACTCAGACGCCTGCACCAAACCGCCTGGCAAGCAGCATTTCCCACCGCTGAGGACACGGACTGGCACCTGCTCGCGCCGGTGCAGCGTCGCGAGATGTATCTCCTGGCTGATGCACTCGGCCTGCCCGATCTCGCCGAACGCTTCGACGCCATCATCCAAGAATGCGCTGAACCCGCTCCCCCTGCCGAAGCGCGCTACCTTCGCGGGCTGCGCATCGCCATTGTCGGCGACCACAGCGACGTCACCGACCTACGCAAGCACGCCGAATCCTACGGCGCCAAGCTCGCCGTCAACATCACCAAGACCGTCAAATGGATGGTCACCACAACACCAGAGGCCTCCGACTCCCGGCACACCACAGCACGCACACTCGGCATACCCTTGATCACCCCGGCCGAAGGATCGACACGGCTCGACGAAGCGATCCGCGAAGCAGAGCTCAAAGCCTTTGAACGACAACGCGACATCGACCGCCATGCCGCGCTACGACAACAACGCACCGACGAAGCCGACAGATACTGGCGCCCATCCTGGCGAAGCCAAGAACTAGACCACGATCCGGAACCCGAGTACCGGTACGACTGATACCTGCGGTGCTCATACGCAGCGAGCTCGCAGAGAGCATCTGTTGAACTTGTGAAGGCAGGCGGGAGAAAGAGGAGTTCCGTGCGCACCGGCGATTTTCCTTCTACAACAAGCCAAACGCTAGGCCAGTTCTGGGTACCATCGTCTGAAGATTCAACTGTCCCAGGCATTCTCGAAATCGACGGTCCCGACGTCCAGCTTCAGGTCAGCCCAGAGCTGACACCAATGTTCACAATCGAAAAGACCGGTCCCGGTAGCTCGACAGTCAAAATCGTCGACGAACCCGATGATATGGCGATTCTGGGATCGATCCCCCTTCGGCCCTTAAAGGTAACGCTCTGGGATGCCTACACGGCGGCCCATAATCAGATTGGCGGACCATTCCTCGCCCAACGGGGTCGTGGGACCTCCCGACAGACGCTACGCGCCACATGGTGCGTCGTTGGAAACCATCTTCCTGATCCCAATACACCGCTCTACGGCGCCCGTCCCGAAGTTACCAACCTTACAGAGTGGGCACAGATTTCACCCTTATCCATCACCGTTCACCCCGGGGACAATCTCAAGCTCGACTGGCATATGAACCTGAGGAACAAATCTCAAGATGTCGAACTCCCCAACGGAGCTGGGTATCTCACCCTTTCGCCTTCGGCGGTAACCAATCGACCCAACCTGCGCGGGCTCCACGTCACCACCACCTGCCAGCTCGAGATTGAACTGATCCACGGATGGAGCCTGCGGGACATCACCGTCCGGGTGGCCCAACCGCTCGCCGATCTGATGACCCTCCTCTCCGGCAAACCATGCGTAACGCGATCACTCGATGTTTGGGCCGACACGTGGTGCTCGGTGCACGGCTACCAGATCGATCCCTCCGGCGCGGAATCCGCGGGCGAGCTGTTCTTCACCCGCCCGCAGGTTCACCCAGAGTTTCTCCCCCGATGGCTCGAACTACACCATCGATTGACACCCGTCCCCCAGATTCTGGCCGCCGTTGTTCGAAACGAGTTCCCCACCGTCGAAGCAGATGCCCTCTCTTTGGCCACAGCCGTCGAATCACTCCATCGAGCTCTCGAACCCGGCGCTAGACGCTTCACCTCAGAGCACATCAATGAATCACTCTCTGCTATTGAAGAATCGACGATGCCCAAAAACGTCGCCCATGCGGTCTCCACCGCACTACGCCAGTACCTATATGAGTACAGCTACCCCCAACGAGTGTCCGTGGCCATGAGAAAGTCCCCATCTGTGGCCAGTAGGAAGTACCCACTGGTGGCCAGGTAAAAGTCCCCACTCCTTTGCGGGCTCGTCGTGTCTTTTCCGGGAGCTGAGGGCCTGGGCGGTGACGGTGATAGCGCCAACTGTCATCTCCACCGCCCAGGGAGCTCTATTGAAGTCTGCAAGGGAGCGTATGAACATCATTTCGGCGTATCACCAGGTCGGCACCTATCGCGGCGCGGCCGAGCTGTGCGGCACCACCCACAAGACCGTCAAACGGGTCATCGAGCGGGCCGAGGCCGGCGGGCAGCCGCCGCGGGAGCCACGGCCACGCAACCTCGACGCCTTCACCGACCTGGTCGCCGCACGGGTAAACAAGTCCAACGGCAAGATCTCGGCCAAACGGCTGTTACCGGTGGCCCGCGCGGCCGGTTATGACGGCTCAGCACGAAACTTCCGCCGGTTGGTAGCGGAGCAGAAAGTGTTGTGGCGCAAACAGAACAAGCATCAGCGGCGTCCGGCGGTGTGGTCGCCGGGTGATTATCTGGTGATGGACTGGGCCGAAGCCGCGCCAGGATTGATGGTGTTTTGCGCAGTCCTGGCCTACTCGCGGTGGCGGTTCGTGCGGTTCGCCGCCGATCAGAAAGCGTCCACCACGTTGGCGATGATCGCCGAAGCCCTCGAGGCGATCGGCGGTGTCCCCGCCAAAATTCTCGCCGACCGGATGGGCTGCCTCAAAGGTGGTGTCGTCGCCAATATCGTTGTCCCGACACCGGATTACGTCCGGTTCGCCTCCCATTATGGGTTCGTGCCGGACTTCTGTCACGGCGCCGACCCGCAATCGAAGGGCATCGTGGAGAACCTGTGTGGCTACGCCCAGGACGACCTGGCTGTCCCACTGCTGACCGAAGCGGCGCTGGGCGATGAACACCTCGATCTGCGGGCTCTCAACGCCCACGCCGAGCTGTGGTGCGCCGAGGTCAATGCTGCGGTTCATTCGGAGATCTGCGCGGTGCCCGCCCAGCGGCTCGTCGAGGAACGCACCGTGTTGACGGCGTTGCCCTCGTTGCGACTCGAGATCGGGGCAGGGTCGGTGCGCCGCAAGGTCGACAGCCTGTCGTGCATCCGGTACGGCTCGGCCCGCTACTCGGTGCCCCAACGACTCGTCGGGGCCACGGTGGCCGTCGTCGTGGATCACGGCGCCTTGCTCATTCTGGAGCCGGCAACCGGGGTGATCGTGGCCGAGCACGAACTCATCGGCCCCGGTGAGACCTCGATCCTCGATGAGCACTACGACGGACGACGCCCGGCGCCCTCGCGCGGGCCGCGACCGAAAACCCCAGCAGAGAAACAGTTCTGCGCACTCGGCGCCGACGCCGAACAGTTTCTGGTGGGTGCTGCCGCCATCGGTAACACCCGCCTGAAATCAGAACTCGACACCCTGCTCGGGCTCAGCGCTGCCCACGGCGATCAGGCGTTGGTCGACGCCCTGCGCCGGGCGGTGGCGTTTCGACGGTTCCGCGCCGCCGACGTGCGTTCCATCCTCGATGCCGGCGCCGGCACCCCACAACCCCGCCCCGCCGGGGACGCCCTGGTGCTCGATCTGCCCACCGCTGAGATCCGGTCCTTGGAGGCCTACAAGATCGGCGGCACCTCCACCAATGGGACCGCGTCATGACCACCGTCGAACCGGTGCCACCGCCTTCAGTGGCGCCGTTGGCGGCCGATCTGGACGCCGCACTGCGGCGGTTGAAGCTGGCCACCGTACGCCGCAACGCCGCCGAAGTGCTGCAGGTGGCCAAGACCCAACGCTGGACCCCGGAGGAGATCCTGCGAACGTTGGTCGACGCTGAAATCGCCGCCCGCGATGCCTCCAACACCGCCAACCGCCTCAAGACCGCAGCGTTCCCGGTCACCAAGACCCTCGACGGATTCGACGTCACCGGATCGTCGATCACCCAGGCCACGTTCGACTACCTGTCGAGTCTGGAATGGATTCGAGCGCAACAGAATCTGTCCGTTATCGGCCCACCTGGAACAGGCAAGAGTCACCTGCTGATCAGCTGCGGGC
>NZ_JBARXZ010000226.1:0-3536 GCF_049647605.1 Mycobacterium sp.
GTCCAGCCCTGGGTGGTCCGCACGATCCGGGTGCCCGGCGCGGCGAGCCAGCGGGCCACCAGCGCGGTTTCCTCGACGAGGGCACCCCCCAGCGGCGCTTCGTCGCGCAGCACGGTCTGCGCGCCGGCAGAGATCGCCTCCACCACGGGCATCGGTGGAACGCCACGCCTTGCGGTTCCCGCGGAGGCGAGCTGGCCGTGCCGGATCACCGCCAGATGCCAGCCGCCGGCACCGTCGGGCTGGGCGGCGACCAATTCTTCGATGGCGCACAGGGCGTGCAATCGCTGCCCGCGCCACAGGACGTCGACGGCGGTGGCGGTGTGGTCGCGCAGCCGGGCCGCACTCTCGTAGTGCCCGCGTTCGGCGAGCACCCCGATCTGGGCGACGGCAGCCTCGGCCGCGTCGCAGTGCACCCCGTCGATGAGTCCGGCTGCGTCGGCGACGGCGGGTGCATAGTCGGCCGCGCTGACGTCACGGCGGGCCGGGCACGGCGAAACCTCGCGTGGGGGGCAGGCCGGTCCATGGAGTGCGGAGCGGCCCAGCCGGGTGGTGCAGGTGCGGATTCCGGTGAACCGCGCCAGCAGTGACGCGGTGTCGGCGGCGTCGGCGCGGGCGCGGAACGGGCCGATGGCACGGCGACGGCCCGGGGCGCGCACCACCGTCCAACGCGGGAACGCTTCCTCGGACAGCGTGAGCCACCACCAGCGGTGCGGAAAGCGGGACCGCCGGTTGTAGGGCGGGGCGTGGGCGGCGAGGAGCCGGAGTTCGCGGACGCCGGCTTCGAGGGCGTGCGCACATTCGACGTGGTCGACCGACTGCGCCAGCGCCACCATCTCTTTGATGCGTCCCCGGGGATCGGCGCCGTTGAAGTACTGGCCGACGCGGCGGCGCAGATCGACGGCGGTGCCGACGTAGAGCACCTCGGCGGCCGGCCCGCGGAACAGATAGACGCCGGGGGAGTGCGGGACTCCTTCTGCCAGGACCCGTTTTTGTCGTTGTGCGGGTGTGGCGTGGGGGAGATAGGTGCGCAGCTGCGAATAGGTGTGCACTCCCTGGTTGCCGATCCGGGAGATGAGCCCGTGGAGGACGTCGACGGTGGCGCGGGCGTCGTCGAGTGCCCGGTGGGTCGGTTCGGTGCTGGACCGGAACAGTGCTGCCAGCGCCGACAGGCGGACGCTGGGCGCTTCTTCTTTGGTCAGCACCCGCCGGGCCAGTCGGACGGTGCACAGCACCGGCGGGCGCGGCCAGGCGATCTGGCATTGGGCGGCTGCCGCCTTGAGGAAGCCGATGTCGAATCCCGCATTGTGGGCCACCAGCACGGCGCCACGGCAGAACTCGAGGAACATCGGCAGCACCGAGGTGATCGGGGGCGCGTCGCGCACCATGGCGGTGGTGATCCCGGTGAGTTGGACGATCTGCGGTGGGATCGCGCGTCCCGGATCGACGAGGGTGGCAAATTCGCCCAGGACGGTGCCGCCGCGCACTTTCACGGCGCCGAACTCGGTGATCGCATCACAGACGGCGCCCGGTGTCCGGGCGGTGGCCCGGCCTCCGGTGGTTTCCAGGTCGACCACAACGAAGGTGGTCTCGTGCAGCGGCAGATCGGCGGACGCGTCGTAGTCGGCGAAACTCAGTTGGGTGCTGCGGCCGACGGTCACAGCTGTCGACGCTAGAAGGTCACACCGACATCGTGCGTCAACGCCGCCGACGTGGGATCCGGGCGTGTCGGTTGTCCGCGGGGACTTGTCGGGGGTCGGGTCTAGCGTTCTGGGCACCTGCTAGAGAACCGAGAACGGAGAGGGCCGAGACATGGGATATGCCGGACGTCCGCCAGACAGTGGTGAACCGGTTGTCATCGATTGCGATGACTGCGCTGTGCGTGGCCCTGGGTGTCGAGATTGTGTGGTCAGCGTACTTTTGGGTGTTCCGGAAGCGTTGCTGGCGGATGAGCGCGCGGCGCTGGAGGTGCTCGCCGAGGCGGGTATGGCGCCACGTTTGCGGCTGGTGCCGATCCATCGCTCACCCAAATTGGGATCCGAGCCGGGAGTCGCGTGACGCGCGCCCGGACAGACGCGACAAGCGCCACGGCAGCTGTTACGTTTACGTCTCCTGTTGGACAACGCCGATGTCGTTTCGTAACCTATCTGAGACCTACGGCGGTTCGGTGGTGACGTGACAGCGGCATCCCGAAGGCAGTTTAAGGACATTAAATCTTGACGTTTGACGGCTCCCAGTGGATCTCGCGTGTAGTCAAGCGCCCCCGCAAAGGTTTTGTGTGCGCCATAGCTGGTCTCACTGTGCTGTCAGGTGTATTGGCCTCGGGTGTGCAGGCGGACCCTGCCGAAGACGCGCTGGCAAAGTTGAACGACCTCTCGCGTCAAGCCGAGCAGACCACCGAGGCCATGCACAGCGCGCAGCTGGATCTCAACAACAAGCTGGAGATCCAGGCAGCCGCCGACAAGAAGCACAGTGACGATCTTGCCGCCGTCGACTCGGCCAAGGCTGAGTTGGCGACCTTCCAGGCCGGCGTCAACGAGTTTGCCGCGGCCATGTACATGGGTGGCCGCACCGACGGTATGACGGCCATCCTGACCGCCGAGTCACCGCAGGGGCTCATCGAGCGGTTGGCGGTGCAACGTGTCATCGCCGGCGAGCTGTCCGACCAGATGGCCAACTACCGCCGGGTCAGCGAGCAGACGGCGGCCGCCGAACTGGCTTCCGCCCAGTCGGCATCCGAAGCCAAGACCGCCGCCGAGCAGGCTGCCGCGGTGCGCGCCGAGCTGCAGTCCAAGCAGAGCGACCTGCAGCAGAAGATCGCCGTGGTGAAATCCCAGTACGACTCACTGACCGAGGCGCAGCGGGTTGCGCTGGCGACTCCGGGTCCGATCCCGCCGCTCCCCGAAGCACTGCCGGCGGCGCCGGAGGCGCAGCCCGGACCCGAGATTCTTGCCGCCCCGCCGGCCCCCGGTCTGCCGGTCGGGCCCGAAGGCATTCCACCGGGTGACATCGCTCCGCCCGAGGCGATCCTGCCCGGCCCGGGAGGCGGCAGCCCGGTGGGTTCCACGGTGGTTCAGGCCGCATTGACGAAGGTCGGCTCGCCCTACTCCTGGGGTGGATCCGGACCCGGCCAGTTCGACTGTTCTGGGTTGGTGATGTGGTCGTTCCAGCAGGCGGGGATGTCGTTGCCGCACTCCAGCCAGGCGCTTGCCAGCGGCGGCCAGCCGGTCTCGCGGGATCAACTGCAACCCGGTGATGTCGTGAACTTCTACTCGGACGCCTCGCACACCGGCATCTACGTCGGCAACGGCATGGTCGTGCACGCGTCGACCTACGGTGTGCCGGTCAAGGTGGTGCCGCTTGACGGCGCCGGACCGTTCTACAACGCCCGCCGCTACTGACGTAGCCGCCACCGCGGCGCGGTTCCGGCCGCGCTGGTTGTCAACCATGTTGGCGGTGCTGCTCGCCGTGCAGCTGGTGGCCGCCGTGGTGGTGCTCGGCACCCCGGCGCCGCCGCCGACACCCGCTCCGGCAGCGCC
>NZ_JBARXZ010000227.1:0-29682 GCF_049647605.1 Mycobacterium sp.
CCACCACGCCGCCACCGACACCCTACGCCGAGCCACCACCGGAACCCGCCAACCACTACACTGACCGATGCTCACAGGTGGGGATTTTCAGCGAGCACAGCTGGGGACTTTCGATGAGCGCCGTCACAGTCTCATTCCGCCGGGCAATTGGCTTGTGGGGATCCGCATTCTGGCCGGCTGCCTGGCGGTGGCGACCGCTGTTGTCGGCTAGTCACACGTCTATTCGAGCACATCAGCGGGCATCTCGAAGGGCACCGGGCAAAGCGATTCCCCGACGAAATCGGTCGCACCAATTCAGGCGTCAGATTCGAGGAAGGCGGCGAAAAGCGAGCCGTCGGTCGGAGCCAGGTTCCTACGCGCAAGTCTCCGCTAGCCATGGCGCTGATCTCAAGCTTGCCCTTCACATCCGAAATCCCAAGGAGGTTTCGCGTCCGGCGGCGCGTCCAACACTCACCCGATCCTTTCGGCGCGGGATCCGACGCTCAAGGATCGCGTGCAGCCATGCTTGGTGGGTGACGAAGCGCGCCGAGTACGTGTTCGCGCTCTACTCCGGCTCACTGTCCGACCCCGGCGACCGCAACCCGTACAACGAAGACTCGTTGGTCCTGGCAAAGCTGTGGATGCGCGGGTACATGCGGATGATGTCGGTCCGGATCAATAGTGGCCGGCAATGATGCGATACCTGGGCGGTTGCCACGACTCCTGACCTGCCGAGGGGCGAGTCGATGGTCAAAGTTTCAGCAGTTGTCGAACTGCCACCGGCCATCGATGAAAGTCCAAGTGCGCGGCAGGGAAGCACTGTCGGGCGCGCTTGGGTCGGTGTCCACTGAAATGACTTTGCCGGACGATCCGGCGACGACGGCGGTCGCGCTCTCGTAGTTCGGGTTGCGGCCGCGGAAGAACTCGTCGAGCACAGCGGCGTACTGCGTCAGGTCTCCGATTGCAGCTTGGCAGCGTGCCGAGTAGAACTCCCAGGCTTGCTTGTCCTGCCGGGCAGCTGACACTCTCTGGAAATCCCGGAGGCTCCTGACCTTGGAAACGAGGATGCAGGTATGCCCACGGAATCGTCATCGGGGAAGAAGCCGACCAGCCGCCGGTACAGCCCGGAGGAGAAGGCTGCAGCCGTACGGATGGTGCGCGCTTTACGTTCTGAACTCGGCACTGAGCAAGGCACGGTCTTGCGGGTTGCTCACCAGCTCGGCTACGGAGTCGAATCGGTACGTTCGTGGGTCCGCCAGGCCGACATCGACGACGGCTACGAACCCGGAGTAACGACCGTCGAGTCGCAGAAGGTCGAAGAGCTCGAGCAAGAGATCCGAGAACTCAAGCGGGCCGACGAGATTGTGAAACGAGCCGCGAGTTTCTTCGGGGCGGAGCTCGACCGCCAACACAAGAAACAGTCGCTTTCATCGACGCCCAACGGGCAGAATTCGGGGTCGAGCTCACCCGTTTCTGCGCCTCTTGGCACACTGTCGGCACAGCGGGGGTTCTTGCGAATGCAAGGATCCTGAACGACTCGCCGGCGTGGCACATCCGACCCCGCAACCCGACGCGACGAACACGTCACAAAAGTTTGTTAACCCCCAAGATCCCCTTCAGGTCAAGTTTGGGCATCGAGTAGTACCGGCCGAGCTGCCATGTCGTTTCGGCGGATTCCTCGTCGCCACACCTGCGGCCTCGCTCGAGAACTCCTACCCGGTGGCCTTTTTGGGCCAACCGCAGAGCCGCCACGCTGCCGCCGAAGCCCGAGCCGATGACGAGCCAATCGTAGTCGTGGGTGGTCATTCGCTGGTCTTGGCGTCGTAGTCGACTTCGACCGACGGGCTGGTGGGGTGCGATTGGCAGGTGAGAATGTAGCCGGCGTCGAGGTCGGCTTTGCCGAGTGTGAAGTTCTGGTCCATCTCTACGGTGCCGCGCACGAGTTTGGCTCGGCATGCACCGCAGGCGCCGCCCATGCAGGCGTAGGGCGTTTCGCTGCGTACCTGGAGTGCGCCTTCGAGGATCGATTCACCGGGGGCGAGATCGAACGTCGATTCCTGCCCGCCGAGCCTGGCAGTCACAGTCGCCGGTTCATAGTCGCGGGCGGCTTGCATGGGTTGGGCGTAGCCGAAGAACAGTTCCAGGTGAAGTTGTTCCGGGCGGACGCCGTGCCCGATCAGCGTCTCCCATGCGGTGGTGGTCATGCCCATCGGCCCGCACAGGAACCACTCGTCGGTGGTTTCCGGAGCCAGGTCGGTTGTCAACCAACGGTCGAGTTTGTCCGCATCGATGTGGCCGCAGAGCTCGGGGGTATGCCGCGGGTCGTCGGACAATACGTGCTCGATTTTCAGGCGGTCGGCATAGCGCGTCTGGAGGCGGTCGAGTTCGGTGCGGAACATCGTCGACTCTTGTGTGCGGTTGCCGTAGATCAGTGTGAATCGGCTCTGGGTTTCAACCTCCAAGACGGTCGCGAGGATCGACAGTACCGGCGTGATTCCGCTGCCGGCCACCAGACCGACGTAGTGCTTCTGCTGAAGCGGGTGTATCGGGGTGCCGAGGCTTCCTGTCGGCGTCATCAGATCCAACACGTCGCCTGGCTTCAAGTCGTCGGCTACGAATGTCGAGAAGGATCCTCCCGGAATGTGTTTGACTGCGATCTGCAGTGTGTCTTGCGTTGCGGGCGTACAAATTGAGTAAGTGCGGCGAATGCTGTGACCGTCATGGGTGCTCTGTACGGCCACGTGCTGGCCCGCTTCGAAGCGGAACTGGTCACGCAAGTCCTCGGGAACAGTGAAAGTGACCAGGGTGCTATCGGAAGTGAGCTTTTCGACGGCGGCCACCGGGAGACGGTGAAGCATCGGGTGCGGGGCGCTCGATCCGGACGGTCTCCACAGTGGCAGCACTCGTCCGAGCTTGCTGTTGAGCTGCTTCCACTCCCGGAACTGGTCGGGGTTCAACTGCTGGCCGAAAACGGTCGCGATCGCGACCCCGCGCTCCAGGTACGCCGCTTCGTTGCGGCGCCAGGTGGTCAGGTACTTGTAGAACGGTATCGAGGGGTGCAGATGGTGCACGAGATGATAGTTCTGCGACAGCAGCAGCGGAGTGAACAACCATTCCATCCCGACCCGGGTGCGGGTCGCTCGGTACGGATTGCTGCGCTGGGTCTCTTCCAACCCGTGATGAGGTAGCCAATCAAACCACCATGCGAGGAAGATCAGCCCGATACGCTGCGGGATCAGGTAGACAACCGCGAGTGTCCAGAAATTCCCCGTCACGATCGCGACCGTCAACAGTGCCACGCTCAGCGTCACAAGCGCCGCCGTTTCGGCGACCTCGGCCTTGGGTCGACTCCGCAGTCGCCGCACTAAGAAGGCCCCATAGAAGACCTCGATGAGGGCCCAGCGGAACGGCAGTTGCCACATCGGGGCGTGCGATGCGAATGAGTCCGGGTCGTTGTCGTCATCGTTGGCGTTGCGGTGGTGCTCGATGTGGATGAATGCGAACGACGGCAACGAGATCAGGGGAATGACGAAGAACGCGGGCAAGCGTCCGACCAATCCGTTCACCCAGCGCGTCGTACTGACCGCGTGATGCACTGCATCATGGATAACCGTGAACATCGCGAATATCGCCGCAGCGTTGGCGAGGATCGTGACCCAGATCGGCGCATGACCGCCAATCGCGGCGAGCGATGAAATGCCGAACACGAGTAGGGCACCAACGAGAACAGCGAGGGTGGGCCACGCCAGCTTGGGCACAGACTCGCCGGGATCCGGAAGACCGCGCCGTTCAATGGTTCCGGGCTGTGTACGGCCGATCGTGACGTCGACGGTCGACATGGGCCTCCGTTCGGGGCAAAGAGCCGTTGGCTGATTGGCCAATAGTGAGCCCGGTCATCCTTTGTGGGCGAGGTCCTGCGCCGACCAAATCTGCGCCGTTGTTGTCTTGCGGAGACAAAGAGGTTCCGCGGGTTGGATCTCCGGCGACCTAGGATCGGGTGATGGTGGACACGGGCCGCGGGGATGACGCGGCAATCGCTCAATCGGCGGCGCAGATCGTCAGCGCACTCGTCGAACAGCGGGACGAACTCATCGATTCCACCCATCGGTCGTTGCTCGCCGAGATCGCCGAAATACGTGAAGACCCTCAGGTGCTGCGTGACAGTGTGGAGGGCAACATCGACACCGTGCTCTCGGCGATTCGCTACGCCATTCCCATCGAGAACGTAGAGCCGCCGACGGCCGCCCTCGAGCAGGCGCGGCGTTATGCGCAGCGGGGGGTGTCGGTCACTGCGTTGATGCGCGGGTACCGGCTCGGTCATATGGCCTTGGTGAACGCCGCGCTCGCCAAAATCCGGCTCGGGAACTTGGATCCGCAGCTGGGCCTTGACGTAGTCGGCTACATCGCCGAAACGACATTTGGCTATATCGATTGGATTACGCAGCAGGTGGTCTACACGTATCAAGGCGAACGTGACCGCTGGATGGAGAACCGAAACAGCATGCGCACCATGCGGGTTCGAGAACTTCTCGACGGTACCGACGGCGACGTCGATGCTATGACTTCGGAGATTCGGTACCCCTTCAGGCAGATTCACCTGGCTCTCGTGGTTTGGACCCGCGGGGCGGGCACCGATGAAGATTTGGTGAAATTGGAGAGGTTCGTGCAGCAGCTCGGTCAGTACCTCGGTGCAGGCGACGCTTCGCTTTTCATCCCGGCGGACCGCTCGACCGCGTGGGCGTGGATCCCGGCGGCTGCACAGGCTGCGTCCACTGCAGTGGCACGAATCCGCACGTTTATCGAGAATGGGCAGGATGCACCACGGATTGCCGTCGGCATTCCGTTGCCGGGCATTGAGGGTTTTCGCCGGTCACATCAGCAAGCTCAGGGCGCCTACACCCTTGCGACCTCGCCCGGCTCGCCTGCGCGACAGCTCACCGCCGCAAGCGATCCCGGCTTCTCTGTCGCGGCACTGTTCGGCCAAAACATGGGGGCTGCAAGCATCTGGGTTGCCGACGTACTGGGCCCGCTCGCCGGACGGACAGACAACGACGCAGTGTTGCGCGATACATTGCGGGTGTTCCTGAGCGCAGGCTCGAGTCACAAAGCCGCCGCCGAAGTGCTTCACCTGCATGCTAATTCCGTCAAGTACCGCGTGCGGCGAGCGCTCGAACGCCGAGGCCGAGCCATCACCGATGACAGACTCGACGTCGAAGTGGCCTTACAGCTGTGTCACTGGTTGGGCGCTCCGGTACTCGGCTGACCCTGCGGACTCTCGAAGGCCCGCGGTCCGAACCGATCGGAGTCGCAGCGCGCGACGATATAAGAATGATGTCCGGATAGTCCTCGAAACCATCGCTGACCGCGCTCGAGGGCCGTCGATGACGAGTTGTGTACTCCTCGCGGAGTCCCCGAGATTGCCGCGCAACAACACACTGAATCGATTGTAGGAGCTGTTGAATGGCGTCGTGCCCGATGTCATCGACGCTAACTTGTCTATCGGTGACCCGGGGTCGAAGACATGGCTGAGGTGAGGGGGACCCATTCGGTGCCTAGGCCCGCGACGAGGACCCGACCCTGGGTCGCCACCACAGTGTCCGCGCCGAGGCCAACATCCGACCTTGCCGTTCACTACCTGATGACGATGGTGCCTGGTCCGGTTCGCGTTTGACGTCAATGCAACGCCTGCGGTTCGGCGTTGCGGTGCACGGCGGCGAGCCCGACATAGTGGTCCGCGTTGGCGTGGATGGCGGCCAGCTCAGCATCGTTGAGCGAGCGACGTACGGTGGCGGGAGCGCCGACGATCAGGGATCCCTCGGGTGCTGAGAAGCCCTGGGGCAGCAGGGAGCCCGCGGCGACGAGGCTGTGGGACCGGACGTGTGCGCCGTTGAGGATCGTTGAGCCCATACCGATCAGCACGTTGTCGGCAATGGTGCATCCGTGCAACGTGGTGTTGTGCCCAATCGTGACACCTGAGCCGACGGTTATCGGCCGGTCTGGGTCGGCGTGCAGGACGCACCCGTCCTGGATGTTCGTCCTGCTACCAACTCTGATGGGTGCATCGTCGGCGCGGACGACTGCGCAATACCAGACATTGGCCTCTTCGCCCAGATGAACCTCGCCGACAATGGCGGCGGTAGGGGCTGTCCATGCGCTGCCGGCGACACTCGGGGCAAGCCTTCCGAGCGAGATGATCACCTGGTCGTGTCCTCCGTCGCCGCGAATGGAGCGGTCGGGTTGAGGAGGTTGGTCGGGAGAAGTAGGCACTGCCCGGTCTGGCCGATACACAGATCCGCTGCAGCGGGCAGTATCGCGCGACGCTTTGGTGATGCCCCTGGGCGCGACGATTGCTGCGGGCGGACTTCTGACCGGGAAACCGTTTTCACGATGGCACTGTCGTGGTTGTGGTCGACCAGTCCGACGCGTACAGCTGCTCGCGTATGGTCCGCTTCACGACTTTTCCGTAGCCGGACTTGGGGAGCTCTTCCCACATCAGGAACTGACGCGGAATCTTGTATCGAGCGAGCCGAGGTTCCAGCCACTCCCGAAGTTCTTGGGCGTCGCAGCTACTTCCGGCCACGGGAACACAGACGGCGACGCCGATTTCACCCCATTTCGGGTCCGGCATCCCGAGTACGGCAACTTCCGAGATGTCCGGGTGCTCCAGCAGCTTTTCCTCGATGTCGCGCGGATGGATGTTCGATCCTCCGGATATGTACATGTCTGAGGCGCGGCCGGTGACATAGACGAATCCGCGATCGTCGAGTTGTCCGAGGTCTCCGGTGCAGAACCAACCGTTGCGGAAGGCGGCGGCGTTGGCGGCGTCGTTGTTGTGATAGCCCTCGAACACGGCCGGTCCGCTGACACAGATCTCACCGGTCTGGCCTGCCGGAAGTTCGTTGCCGTCGCGGTCTTGGATGGAAACCTGCATGCCGGTGCGCGGATATCCGCAGGTGCCGATCTCGACACCGTCGGGGGAGGGGTGGTCGTGCAATTGTGGCGGTAGCACAGTGATGTTGCCGGTCACCTCGCCGAGGCCGTAATACTGCACCAGGACGTCCCCGAGGATGCGGCGCGCATACTGCTGATCTGTGGAGGCCATCGGCGCACCCGCGTAAACGACGTAACGCAGCGAGGAGATGTCGCGGGTGCCGGCGTCGGGGTGTTCGGCCAGGATCTTCAGGATGGTTGGGACCGTGAACATGTTGGAGATATGTTCGCGTTCGACGAGTTGCCACACTTCGGCGCCGTCGAGGGTGGGCGAGGTAGTGAGCACGGTGGCGGCGCCGACGGCGACCTGCGGCAGCATGTGGACGCCGGCACCGTGGGACAACGGTGCGGTCACCAGGGATCGGTCCCTCCACACGGTGCCGGGCATCAGATCACACAGGTGATTGTTGACCACGAAGCCGATGTGGTCGTGGGTCAGGATCGCACATTTCGGGGGCCCACTGGTGCCGGAGGTGAAGAAGTACCAGGCGGGATCGCCGACCCTGACCGCAGCGTCGTCGAAGTGACTGTTTTCGCGTTGCGCAGCAACCGAATGCGGGTCTGACGGGTCACCGCCAAGCCACAACACACCCCCGGCGAGGTCCCGGTCAGCGCGGACTGCTGCCGCGAACTCGGGGAAATCTCTGTGGCACAGAAACAGCGACGGTTCGCAGGTACGTGCCATGCCTACGACGTCTGCCGGTGTCAGTCGGACATTGGTCGGCGCGAGGACGGCGCCTACACGCCACACCGCGAACATCGATTGCACATACTCGATGTGGTTGCTGCTGTGGATCATCACGCAGTCCCCGATACCGACTCCGCGTTCGCGAAGCGAATGTGCGAGGCAGCTGACGGCCTCATTGAGTTTGCGCCACGTCACCCGGGTTTCACCGCTGATCAGGGCGTCTTCGTCAGGCAGGCGCATGGCCGTCTTGGTCAGAAGGTGGGCGATGTTGACGGCGCGGTACGGCAGTTCTCTCATCGGAGGCGCTCCATGACGGTGGCATAGTTGGTGACGGCAGCGCCGCCCATGTTGAACACTGCGGCGAGGTCGACGGTGCCCAGTTGCATCTCCCCGGCTTCTCCGGTGAGTTGCATTGCAGCCATGACATGTTGAGAAACCCCAGTGGCCCCGAGTGGGTGCCCCTTGGCCTTCAGACCGCCGGAGACGTTTGTCGGCAGTGCACCGTCGCGGTAGGTAGTGCCCTCTTCGAGGACCAGGGGGCCCCTACCTTGCTCTGCCAGGCCAAAAGCCTCGTACTGCATGAGTTCGGCCTGAGTGAAGCAATCGTGTGTCTCCAGCAGGTGCAGGTCAGCCACCGTCACCCCAGCTTCGGTCAGGGAACCCCGGAATGCGGCGGCGGCACCGTCGAAAAACAGGGGGTCGCGGCGTGTTACGACGGGTAGCGGTTCGTTGGCCTGTTTACGTCCGCGGATCTGCACCGCACGCCGGGCCGTCCGCGCAATGCTGTGGTCGGCGACGACTACGGCTGCGGCCCCATCGGAGACCAGCGAGCAGTCACTGCGCAGTAGCGGGTCAGCGACCATCGGGTTGCGCTCGGACTCGGTGGCGCAGAACGCGAATCCGAGGTCTTTACGCATGTGCGCGTATGGGTTGCGCACACCGTTGAGGTGGTTCTTGGCTGCGATGCGGGCCAGAGCCTGGCGTTGGTCTCCATATCTGTCCGCGTATTGGGCGGCGAGCATGCCGAAGATGCCGGCAAAGCTGCCTGCTCCAGATTCCGTCCGTCGGTGTGATCCGCTCAACAGGACGTCGTTGATGTCGATCCCCGCCAGCCCGGTCATCTTCTCGGCGCCGATGACCAGGGCGATGCGTCCGCGGCCGGCCTGGATGTGGTCAAGTGCGCTGAACAGTGCGGCACTTCCTGTTGCACAGGCATTTTCCACATGGGTAGCCGGAACCCGCGCCAGTTCGGGAGTGCCGACACCAACAAGTGCGCCTTCAAACCCTTGTGGTGTCAGACCGTTGTTGTAGACGCCGACGTAGATAGCATCGACATCGTCCGCGGCGATCCCGGCATCTTCGAGCGCGGCGCCGGAGACTTCAGTGATCAGCCTCTCCACATCGGGCGCGTCGGACTTTCCGAACCGGCTGTGAGCCCAGCCGATCAGTGACGGTGAGTCGGTCATGCGCGGCCTCCGGCGCTCAGGGTGGTTTGGTCTGGCAATGCCTCGCCGGCGTGCTGGGCGAACTGGGCTTGAATCTCTTCGACGGTCAGGTCGTTCATCGCGGTGCGGTTCAGGTCGAGCACGATGCGTCCCGCGTGCAGCATCAACAACCGGTCGGCGTGTCCCAGGGCATGTGACATGTCGTGGGTGACCATGAGCGCCGCTGCGCCCGAATCTTTGACGATCTGGCTGGTGACATCCTTGATCCGTGCTGCACTGTTCGGGTCCAGAGCGGCGGTGTGCTCGTCCAAGAGGATGACGGCAGGTTCACCGATGGAGGCGATGGCCAGTGCGATGGCCTGGCGCTGTCCGCCGGAGAGGCTGTCCGACCGCGCGGTCACGCGGTTCTCCAGGCCCATGCCGAGTTGTGCGACACGCTCTTCGGCCAGTGCCCGGATTTCTTTGCCTTTGGCCGGGCGTAAGCCGAATCGTTGGCGTGTTCCGGACAGTGCGAGGGCGAAGTTCTCCTCGACGGTCAGCGTCGAGATCATGTTGTCCTGGGGGTTTTGCCGAACACGCCTGATGCGTGGAATTCGTTTCCAGGAAGGCAGATACGTGATGTTCCGTCCCGCGACACGCACTTCGCCGGTGTCGGGCAGGACAGTGCCGGCGACGATGTTCAGCAGCGTTGACTTTCCGGCGCCGTTGCTCCCGACGATCGCGACCGTGGTTCCCGCGTCGATCGTGGTGGTGAAGTCGTTGATCACCCGGTTGACATCCTTGCCAAGGCCTTTGAAGCATTTGGACAACTTGGTGAGTTCGAGATGGCTCTGGGTGTCAGAAGAAGCTTGCAACGCGGTCCTCCTCGTAGAAGCGGGACTGATTGATACGCAGAGATGTTCTGCCCTGCGTGGTGAAAAGACGGTGAAGGTTCCCGCCGTTGTTGCGCGCCCACACCACGACCACGACCAGTACGGCGGTGATCATTTGCACCATGTTGGGGCTGACGCCGAACTGAAGCGCCATGGCGACGACGAAGCGGTAGATGATCACACCGAGAATGAGGCCCCCGACGATGAGGCTTATGCGGTGTGTGCGAACAATGCTGAGCCCGACCATCATTCCAGCGAGACCGATGACAATGATGCCGTTCTGAATTGTGACGTCCATGAATCCCTGGTTCTGGACGATCAGGGCGCCGGACACGGCGGCCAGTCCGTTGCCGATGCCGAGCCCGACGGCTTGGCGTGATTCGGTGCGAATTCCCAATCCCCGTGCGGTCTGGATGTTCTGACCGGTCGCGACCAACGATACGCCGTAGCGAGTTCGCATGAATAAGGTCAGTGCCACACCGAGGGTGACGGTGATGAAGATCCCCGCACAGATGGTGGATTGCTGCTTGGTCAAACCGCGTTCGGTGAACCAGTCGAAAACGGTGGCAGCGCCGGCCAGCGGCATGTTGCCGCGGCCCATGATCACCAGTGCCATCGAATATGATGCGGCGGCAACGAGGATGCTCGCCAACAGCACATTGAGCTGTAGCCAGAGGTGCAACGTGGCGGTGACGAGGCCGGTGAGTGCGCCGGCGGCCATGGCCGCAATGAGGGCAACGGTGGGATTGGCACCGTCGAGCAGCAGAACCGCACAGACGGCACCGCCGATCCCGAACGAACCCTGCATCGTGAAGTCCGGCAGGCTCAAGACACCCATGCTGATGTAGATGCCAAATATGAGTGGCACGTACATGAGACCAACTTGGATGGCTATGACGAATGCATCGATCATGAATGCCGTCCTGGTCAGTAGGAGTTGAGGATCTGGATGTCGCCGGGAATGGTGAGTCCCAACTTGTCTGCCTGCGTTTGGTTGACGTCATAACCGGCGAACTCCGGAATCACCACCGCCGTTGATGCGGGGTCCGCGCCGTTGAGCAGGTCGAGAATGATGGTGGCGGAGTCTTTTCCGACGTTCTGGTAGTTGTAGCCGACTGAGATGATTCCGCCTTCCTCGACTACGCCGGAGGATCCGCCGAACACGGGAATGTCGGAGTCGGCCATGACCTGTACCAAGCCGGAGGCTGCGCCGATGGTGGTCGTGTCCCCGGGAATCATCACAGCGTCGACTCGGCCGGCGAGACTTTCGCCGGCCTGGGTGATGTCGGCGCCGGTGGTGATGGTGGCCGGAACCGCATTGATGCCCAGCTTGCCGAGATACTCTGTCGCTTCTTCGGCCAGAGGATCACCCGCCGGATCGCCCACCTTCCACACGAGTCCGACGGTTGTGATGTCAGGCTTGATCAGGCGCATTCCATCGATGTCGCGTTTCACGTCGAAGACATCGGAGGTTCCGGTAGCACGACCCCCGGGGCTGTCCAGAGTGTCCACCAATCCCGACTGCTGCGGCGTGGACGAGGCCATGAACACGAGAGGAATGTCCGAGCCGGTGTTCATGTGGGCCTGTGCCCCGGAGGTACCGACGGCGGCGATGACTGTGCAGTCAGCCGAGACGAACTGCTGAGCGATGGTCTGTTCGGTGCCGGCGTCGCCCTGGGGGTTCTGAATGTTGACCTGCAGGCCTTCATCGACAGCGCCGGCGAGTCCCTCGCTGACGCCGGTGATCATGTCGTCGATCAGGCCTGCTGAGGTGTACTGGTCGATGCAGACGGTCTTACCGGCGTACTGGCCCTCCGTATTGTTTGCGCCTTCTCCGGAGCCGGCCGAGGAGCAGGCGCTCACGGCCAGCAGTGCCATTGAGAGAGTGAGCACCGCAGTGCGTTTCGATACATGCATGGACTTCTCCTGAACGATCTACGGGTGGTTACAAGGTGACGTCAGTGAGGACTTCATCGATGGCCTCGGTGAGTGCAGCCACCGTCAGATCGATCTGTTCGCGGGTGAAGATCAACGGCGGGCAGACTCCGATCCGCTGAGGGTCACTGGGCAGACTCTGGCTGTCGAAGCCTGGATTGATGAGAATGCCGCGAGCACGTGTGGCTGCACCGATTCGCGACAGGATGCGCGCACTCTCGGGGAACGCAAGCTTGTGTTGTTTGTCGACGACGATCTCGACGCCGTTCATCATTCCGGCACCGACGACATCGCCGATGTTCGGTTTGTGAGCCAAGGCCGAGCGCAGCTCTGTCAGCAAATACTGGCCGTTGGTTGCCGACGCCTCGACGAGATTGTGGTCGTCGATGTACTTCAGGACCGCCAATCCGACTGCGCACGCCAGTGGATTCCCGTTGTAGGTGTGTCCGTGTTCGAAAGCTCGAGATCCTGCATCGATCTGTGCGCGGATACGGTCACTGATCACGACGCCGCCCAGCGGGATGTAGCCGCTGGAGGCACCTTTGGCGAAGGTGATGATGTCAGGTGTGACGTCCCAGTGCTGGATCCCCCAGAACCTGCCGGTTCGGCCAAACCCGGTCATCACCTCGTCGGCGATGAACAGGATGTCGTACTGGTCGCAGATCTCGCGGATTCGCTCGTAGTAACCGTCTGGCGCCATCCGCCCGAAATCGGCTGCCCCCACAATGGGTTCAGCGATGAAGGCCGCGACGTCGTCGGGCCCCTCGTTCAGGATCGCTGCCTCGAGCGCTTCGGCATCCTCGAGCGAGTACGCCGGCGATATGTGCGGGAAGTCCGCGAGGTAGGGGGTGTACTTGGCGCGTCGCCAGGTGTGGCCGGATGCCGCGAGCGCACCAAGAGTGTTGCCGTGAAAGCTTTTCCACCGACCGATCACTTTCCACTTGGAGTGCTTACCCTGTTCGAGGAAGTGCTGCCGGGCCAGCTTGATGGCGGTCTCGGTGGCCTCTGAACCACCCGAGGTGAACCGGACATAGTTCAGGTCACCCGGTGCGCGTTCGGCGATGGCCCGCGCAAGTTCCTCCTGCGGCTCGCTGGAGAAGCCGCCGCAGAACGTGATGAGTTCCGCTTGCGCCTTCATGGCGTCGATGACGTCGGGCACGCCGTGGCCTATACCCACCACGACATTGAGACCAGATGAAGCATCGAGGTACTTCTTGCCGTTCTCGTCCCAGACGTACGCACCCTTGCCTCGGACGATCTTCAAAGGGAGCTCGCGGGTGTGTTTGTGGAGAACGTTGGTCACAGGTGTGCTCGGTGGGTCCCCGAGTGCGGGTCCCCGGTCGACTTCGACTGATGTGGGCACAGAGCCTCCTCTAACTGGGCTGAAAACAAGGTAGCCCGTTGGTGTTACCAATCGGTTTCGAGGTACGACCAATTATAAAATTGGTCGACCATGGGTCTGACCATATATGATGAGCGCCACACTTGGAAGTGGAAACTCGCGAGAACGGGGGAACGTATGCCTGAAACATCCGTCACCGAGGATCGATACGCGTTGGGACATTTTTCGCAGGATCCCGTCGTCTTGGTGCTGGCCAAGCTCCTACGCAGCATGAATCCCGGAGACAGGTTGCCGACAGAACGCGACCTCGCGGCTGAACTCGACGTAAGCCGTAGCGCTCTCAGGGACCGGTTGAGCATTCTCGAGGGGCTGGGTGTTCTCCAGCGTCGCGCCGGGTCAGGCACCTACGTACAGGAATTCGATTCGGCCACCGTGGCGGCGGCGCTGAACCTCGGGATCAGCTCGAGCCGGCTCCCAGTGGAGAACCTTGAATCCGTCCGGATCGCTCTGGAGCGCCAAGCGGCCATCGAAGCTGCTCGCAGCGCAGACCCGGTCCTCGTGGCCTACATGCAGCGCGCCCTGCGTGCACTCCGGGCAGCGGACACGATCGAGCAACAAGTCGAGGCGGACCGTTCTTTTCATCAGGCATTGCTGCGCGCAGCCGCCAACCCGGCGCTCACCTTTTTTGCTGATGCCATTGACGGCGTACTCAACGAAAACCTCAGCACACGATTCGAACAGGCCCAGCAGCTCGACCCCCCGATGGGGAGTGAGGAGTTCCTCGATGCACACCAACGCATTTACGATGCGATTACCGAAGAGAGCTCGGAGTTGGCAGCACAGGCGGTCGATCAACACTTCATGAAACTGCCGCGCTACTCATAGCCTTGGCCGGACTGCAACCCGTCGCGCTGTGTCGCTTGGACGAAACGCCGCCGATATCTGGGTGAACGATCGAGCCCATGGTGCTTTGGAGTTGTGAACTCCTCGGTGTCGCAGGGTATTTCCATTGTTGATCCCTGCTCGACGATTCGCTGATCTTGAATAGGGCCGTCGACAATCGCGGGCAGCAAATCTTGTCGTTGTCCAGCACTGTGCGGTTGCTCGAACTGGAGGTGGCGGTGGGGCACCGGTGCCAGCCAACACGCCGCCCGCCGATCACAGCCCGAACGCTCCACCCTTGGTGAGAATCACCAAACCGATGGCGATCAGCACAACGGGAAAGATGATGTGGCCCCAGTTGGTGAGCATTTTGGCCACGGCCTGCCTGCTGGCCAAAAACCAACCGGCGAGGCACCACACCGCGACGCCGATCAGGAACACCGCAACGTACGTCGTCATGCCTGCCACTCCGGCGACTGCGAACACCGGCACGTAGACGCCGATGTTGTCGCCACCGTTGGCGAAAGTGACTGTGGCGACCTGCATGACGCCAGCACCCTGTGGCGGCTTGTTGTCATTGGCTGAGTTGTCGGCCCCGCGCCCGCGCCATGCTGTCCACCCCGCGCGAAGTCCCAAGAACAACGGCAAGAGCCCGAGGTACGGAATCGCGGACGCCGGTAGCAGGTCCGCGCCGAGAGCGCCAAGGATCGAGACGGCCAGGATTGCTGCGAACCCCAGGTATTGACCGACAGCAATGCGAACCGCCGCTGATCGTGATCCGCCCGCTCGGCCGAAAAACACGGCCAGGATCACGATGTCGTCGATGTTCGTCACCGCGAACATCCCCACGGCTGTACCGATGAGCGCCCAGTCCAATGGTGTTCCTGCCTATGCGCCCATCGCGGATGTGTTCCGCTCTGCCCAGGCTGGGCAGCACGTCCAAGCTAGCGGAACCAACCGCGCGTCCGCTGGTAGCCCGCGTCGGCGTGCGGCGGGTGCCCCTTCGCAACGAGCTACGTCGGGTGCAGGTGCTGTGGGCAGTTCTACCGGGGGCCGAAAGGCACACAACAATGTTCGGTGTCTGGGGGCCTCACCCCGCAGCCCAAGGTCGCGCGGTTCCGGCGCTGTCCGATGCCGCGGATGCGGTGTCCACCCAACATTGGCAGGCTATGGGGATGATCGGATTGGTACCCGTTTTGCTCCGCCTCGTTCATTGCGATGGCGCTCGGGCCGATCGGTAGTCCGCCTGGCGATGGGGCGAGCAGACACAAACTCGGGTGATTTGGCGCCGATTCACCCGAGTTTGCGTCTGCTCGCGGGGGGAGGCCGGGCACGGGGTCCGGCTGAGTGTGGTGGTGGCGTCGTTGTCATGGCGCGCGGTGGTCCACTTCTCGGCGTGCTGCACCCCGATCACCAGCAGCGCCATCACGGCCAGCACTGCGGCTACCTGTCCCGGCCAGCGAAGCCACACCGGTTCGCGATGGGGGAGGAGGTTTCCCGAAATCGCACACCGGCGCGATCTTCGGCGCATCGAGTCCCCCTGCAGTTATGCCCGCTTGGAATTTCCAATAGGAGATTCGAGCTCGGATGGGCAGCTTGTTTCAGGTAGTCGTAGTGGGGCGGCCCAACCGAACGCCGATGTGATGCACCTAACATCTACCTGGCTAACTTCGAGGCGACATTGTTCGGGGCCGGGCGGTGATTGTCGAGAGTTCGCTGAGTGGCCCTGAGCGGCATGATTCTTCTGGCAGGCCGCGCATCGTCACGGGTGTCTTGTTCTGCCAAACCAGGGTCGATCGGATCTTGGTTCGGATCGCAGCCGCTGGTAAGGGCCTGGGGCGGGCGGCGATTCGGATGTGTGATGCCGCACGCGGATCGACTGTCTGTTCGGCGCGGACATAGAATTCAAATATGTTGGTGGCGTCTCCGTGAGCGAAAATCCTCGTGTCAGCTCGGCCGAGCTGGACGAGTTCTACGTGTCCATGATCGAAGAGCATGCATCGAGCCTGGTTGCCGACTTCTACCGCGTGCTGATGCGCAATCAAGAAGCCCGCACCTACCTGGACAACGCCGTGGTGGAGAACCAGCTGAAGCCGAGTCTCATCGAATGGCTGCGCGAGGCGTTCTCACCTGCCGCTTACGCCGACACGGCGGCATTCGAGGCTCGACAGCAACTGATCGGCCAGGTCCACGCCCGGATCAGCGTGCCTCTGCATCTGGTCAACGAAGGGGCGTCACGATTGCAGGCCGGCATTGCCAAGCTGATCCGCGAGAGTGCCCAGCCGTGGGAATCTCGCTATGACGCAATGTGTTTGGTGTACGAGCGGATCGACTGGGCGATCGCCGTCATGGCGCGATCGTATGTGCACGGCGTGGAGGATCGTGCCCGCCTGGAAGAGGGATACCGGTTGTTCTCCCTGGACCAGGATCTCAATCTCGAGCGAGAACGGCAGCGTGCCAGCCTGATGGAATGGGCGCAGGCGACGCTGTTCGGGATCCTGCAATCTGACGGCGATGCCCATCTCGAGCCGTTGTCGAGCACCCCCTTTGGGCTCTGGGTGCGGCATCGTGCCGGAGTGATGTTCGACTACTCGCCCCGGCTGAGCGGGGTCGGCACGGCCATCACTCGGGTTGACACCCAACTGTTGCCGCTGCTGGAGAGCGCGCAGCCCGGGGCGCGGGAGGAGGCGCTTGTCGGTATGCGCCAAGTGGTCGATCAGATCAGCACGCTGCTCAACGAACTCTTCCAGGATCTGACGGAGATGGAGAGCGGCCGAGACACGCTGACACGGGTCATGAATCGTCGTTTCCTTCCCTCCATCCTGGCCCGCGAGATCGCCTTTGCGAAGAAGAACTCCGCAGGCCTTGCCGTGATGCTGTTCGATATCGACCACTTCAAACAGCTCAACGACATCCACGGCCACCAAGCCGGAGACGTCGTGCTGCGGCAGGTGGCCGATGTGGTGGCCGACAACCTGCGTTCGACGGACTTCCTGTTCCGGTACGGCGGCGAGGAGTTCTTGGGCGTACTCGTCGAAGCCGATCCACTGCACAGCGCCAACACCGCAGAACAGGTCCGGCGGGCCGTCGCCGAGCACACGTTTGTCATCGGCAACACCGAAGTCCCCGTGACCATTTCGATCGGATTGGCGATATACGACGGCCACCCCGACCCCGACCATTTCATCGAACGTGCCGACAGAGCCCTCTACCTCGCCAAAACCGGGGGACGGAATCAGGTTGTTCTCTCAGCCTGACAGGACGGCTGCTTGCAAGTCGGCCGATGAGCCGGTGGCGAGTTCTTCTGCGACGAGGCGCCCGACGGTCGCAGCGAGGGCGACCCCGGGGTGCACAACGGCGGCATAGAGTCCCGGTGCGTCCGGAACGGGACCGATGACCGGTTTGTCATCGACCGGCATCGGGCGCCACCCGACGGCGACGCTGAGGATGTCGATACCCGCTGGGGCGTGGAAGGTTCGGAGGATCTCGTGACGGGCCCGCTCGGCGGTGCTGCTCAACTCGCTCTGCGTCGTCTGCCCTTCGTAATCCAACGGGACCAAAAGGGTGCCGTCGGGCAACTGGCGAACTTCGATGCTGTCGTTGGCGACGATGTGACGTACCAGGCCGGGTTGTGCGTGAAGGCGCACCATCACCGCTGGGCTGCTGTACACCGGCAGTGATACACCGATGGAGGCGCACAGCTGCGCGGAGTCGGCACCCGCGGCAACCACGGTCTGCGTCGCAGGCAGTGTCTGCGAAGCGGTACGGGCGCCGACGACGACTCCGTCGGTGCGTGTGAGCGCCACTGCCGGCTCGCCGAGAATGACCCTCGCCCCGTACTCTTGTGCCGCCTCGACAAGGGTTTCGGCTAACGCAACCGGCTCCACAGACCCGTCGCCGGTGCCGAACCTGACACTGTCCGGAGCTGAGATCAGTTGCGGCTCAAGCTCCGACGGGTTGGGCAGGGCCACGTCCTCGCCGCTCCCGAAGTGCTCGCCCCACATCAGGGCGCCGCACCAATTGACCGAAATCTTCGGTATCTCGTGTTGGAGCCGCACAAAGTCGTTGCGCGCCAGCTGCTGCAACTTCCCGGGCGCACCAGAATTGGCGGCGCGGCCTATCCAACCGAACGAGTGCCGGGTCGCGCCGCTGCCGGGCGACTCTCGGTCAACCAGCGTGACGGCCAGGCCCCTGCTGGCCGCGTGATAAGCGATGGAGGCTCCGATGACGCCGGCGCCGATCACCAGCACTGAGGGAGCCGGTCCGTCGGTGGGAGCGGGAAAACCCTGCAGCGGTCCGGCCATTGATCGAAGACTACAGAATCCGGCCATCGAGACAGAACCTCCGCACCCGCCGGATGGGTTCAGGTGTGCGACAGTTCTGCCTCGCTGGGTTGACGGGTGGGCCGACGCTGGGGTGACGCGGGCCTACATGATTGACCAGGATCCCTCAGCGCACGTTGACGTAGACGGTCCGGGTCGTCACCGCGGCGTAGCTGCGGTCGTGCCCGGTGTAGTCCTCGGTGCCCGCGATGGACTTGTTGTGAGTGAACGAAGGGCCTTCGCCCACAGAGACCACATTGGCCTCAGCCAGCGGCGAGTTCGAGAGCCGGTTCACGATCACCTTGTAGCCCTGGTCCTCCAGTGAGGAGATGGTGTCCTGGGCGTTGCCGGCGCCGGTGGGGGCGGCCAGCGCGGGAGCGGCCAGGCCCAGGGCACCGGCGGTCAGAGCGGTAGCGGCAATGGTGGCAAATCCGAACTTCTTCATGATCTTGACTCTCTTCGTGATTCGTATGTTGGCGAATCGTGGCTCTGATGAGTCGCGGTTCCGATCGATGTGGGAACGGGATGCGTTCCGGTCTGATCGTGTAAACGACCAGTTCAGCGCTTTAATTCCGGTGGCGGTGATTGATCGTCGAATGGCAGGAAGTGTGTGTTCATCCCGTGCCCGGCCGGCCGGATCACAGGTCGGGAAGCGCCGGGAGCCGCATCGACGGCAGTGTGCAGCAACGGCTGACACACTGGGTGGATGCCTGAGGTTGTTGGTTCCCACCCGCAATACGACGTGTTCGCCGACGAGTTTGCCGAGCATGCTCGCAACAATCTGTACAACGCGCTCTACGACCGGCCGGCCTGTCTGGGCCTGCTCGGCGATGTTGCAGACAGAACGGTGCTGGATGCCGGGTGCGGACCGGGCTGGTACGCCGAAGAGCTGGTTGCCCGGGGAGCTCGCGTGATCGGCTTCGATCAGAGCCCTCGAATGGTCGAGCTCAGTGCGCAGCGAGCACCGGCGGGCGAATTCCGGGTTCACGATCTCGCCGCGCCGCTGGACTGGCTGCAGGCGGGGTCGGTGGACCTGGTGCTGCTGGCGCTGGCGCTGGAATACCTGGATGACCGCACCGCGGTGCTGACCGAACTGCGCCGGGTGCTGCGTCCTGGTGGCGCACTGGTGTTGTCGCGGATGCATCCCACCGGGGAGTGGCTGCGCCGCGGCGGCAACTACTTCGAACCGAAGGTGATCGATGAAACCTGGAGTGCCGGTTGGCAGGTGCGGTGGTGGCACTCACCGCTGGAGCAGACCTGCGAGGAGCTGCGCGGCGCCGGATTTCTCATCGAGCGACTCATCGAGCCCCGCCCCGTCGCGGCGGCGGCCGATCTCGACCGCGAGCGATACGACCTGCTGCAGCAATCACCCACCGGATTCCTGGCGATCCGCGCTATCCCTGACCCGCGGAGATGATCACCGGGACGGCAACTTCGTTGCGTCTGCGGAAGGGCAGTGTCCAGGGCGGATCGTAGAACCAGGCAACCGGGTCGCCGTCGGGTTGAAACGGACTGCCGCGCAGTGTATTCAGGAGTTCCTCGGACTTGGCGGCGATGATCTGCGGGCTGCGGTCACCGGTGAACTGCAGTACCGCGCAGGTCTCGCCGGGCACCTCCACCAGCGTCACCAGACCATCGTCGGGCTCGGGGAGCGTGTCCAGCGTCCACTTCGACGGCATGAAGAACCGGATCACCGAATTGCCGTCCCCGACTTGCGCTTGCGCCACCGGGGCTGTCATCGCGATCGTCTCGCTGTGCTGGGCGACCGGCGCCGTCATCGCGATGGTCGTTTTGCGGTGATTGCTGCCGAAGATGTAGCCGGCCAACCGGCGGAAGCCTGCGCTGCGGGCGTCCTGACCCGACCCGGAGACCGCAGTCTGCGCGGCGATGCGCGGCCCGTACCGCCGGATCTCGATATCGTCGAGCATCGCCTCCCGCACGTAGAACGGCTCTTCGGTGCCGACGCGAATCCCGACGATCCCGGCAAGTCCGTCGGCCAACTGGGTGAGCTTGTGCAACATGAAGGGGGGATACCCAGCGCGATGACGCTGTATCAGCAGCAGCGCGGTTTGTTGTGCTCTGCCAGGTGCGCATGCTCGGCGTTGTCGCCGCCGCCGACGGCTGCCAGGAAGGCCTCCAGATCGATCCGATGCCCACCCAGCCAGGTCCCGGTCACCTGCGCCTTCTCCGCGATGTCGGCAGCATCGACGGTGTAGGGATCAGCGGTGAGCTCCACAAAATCGGCGAGCTTGCCGACGGTGATCGACCCGACCAGATGGTCGCGGCGCAGCGTCTTGGCGGCGTTGATGGTTTGCGCCCGCAACGCGTCGTCGAGCGAGATCGCCTGGTCGGCACCGTGCACGGTGCCCGCCCGGGTGCGCCGCGATACCGCGGTGGCCACGTTGATCACCGGCGTCGGCGGCGATACCGACCCGTCATTGTGCAGCGATACACACGCCCCCGACGCGACCGCGTCCGCGAAGGCTGCCCACCGGCTGCCGTGTTCGTGGTCGAACATGTGCCCGTCGAGCAGATCGCCCCAGTAGTAGTACTGGAATGGGGCCATCGAGACGTGCACCCCGAGTGTGGCCGCGCGGTCGAAATGTGCCCGGGTGCCGGCTCCGGCGTGCTCGAGGCGCCAGCGGTGATCCGTGCCGAGCAGGCCGTGCCGCGTCAGTGCGTCCTCATAGGCGTCCAACGCCAGATCCAGGGCCAGGTCGCCGTTGGCGTGAAAAGCCATCTGCCAGCCCGCGGGTGCGGCCGTGTCGAGAATGGCGTCCAACTGCTCACGCGTGTAGTTCATCGACGCCGGGCTGCCCGCGACGGCCGGATCGATCCCGGCTCTGCGCGTCACCTCGGTGTCGAGGTACGGAAACGAAATCGCGATATTGCCGACCCACGGCGAGCCATCGGTCCACAACTTGACGCCGGCCTTGTGCAGCAGCGTGTCTGGAGCGGTGAACACCTCCGGATCGGCGAAGGTGTCGGTGATCGACATCTCCCACATGCTGACCCGCAGGGGACACGAGGGGGCGGCCGCCAGCGCCTCGTAGCCGGAGCGGAACTTCGGGTCATAGGTCATGTCCGAGGTCGAGGTGTACCCACCGCGCGCCATCACGGCGTAATAGCTTGCTGCCGACAACAGTGGATCACCCAGCGCTGCGAGCAGCGGTCCGGTCACCTCGACCACCACCGGCAGCTCGAAGCCCTGCCCGTTGAGGCTGCCGTCGGGGTTGCGGCCGTAACTGGAGGCCACCGGATCGGCAGGAGGGTCGACATCCCAGCCGTTCTGTTTGATCAGCGCGGTGCTGAAGTAGACACCGTGACCGGAGTTGTCGGTGACGACGGCGATGCGGTCGCCGAAGATCTTGTCCAGATCTGGGGCCGTCAACGCCGGATGCTGGTGCAGCAGTGCGTCGAACCCGCTGAACCACAACGGGGTTGCGGGGTCGGACTCGGCGAGCGCCTGGGCGAAGATCGCCTCCACGTCGGCCCAGGCCGGGGCGTCCCACGGTGCGATGGACCGAGCCGGCGGTTGCGTGGCCACGCCGCTGATCAATGGATGTCCGTGTGGCTCCACAAAACCCGGCAACAGGGCGGCGGCCCCGGTGTCGATGATCTCGGCGGCAGGAAGTGCCGCGACACACTCGTCGACGGAGCCGACGGCCACGATGCGTCCGTCGGACACCGCCACGGCGTCCGCCCGGGGACGGTTGCTGTCCATGGTGATGACAGTGGCGGCGGTGAGGATACGGTCAACCATGGGCACAGCGTGTCAGACGATGCGCAGGCCGGGGCGCTGCCGCGCCGTCTGGGTATGGCCGCTCAGGTTCGGCGGCGGCCGTACCGGTCGGCGAGTTTGTCCTCGACGCTCTCCGGCGGGGCCTCGCCGTCGCCGGTAAGGGCGTCCGCTTTCGCTTTGGCTCTGGCGGCCGCCACCTCCTGGTCGCGGCGGCGGGCCTTGACCTCGGCGTAGACGAAGTAGCCGAGACCGATGGGGGTGATGATGCCGAACGCGATCCATTGGATGCCGTAGGACAGGAACGGCCCGGCATCGAGGAACGGAATCGGAATCACCCCGAGGACCCCCGGCTGATCGTCGATCAGCTGCAGATAGGAGCCCGCCAGCGGGGTCCCGGTCAGGGCCGCCAGCTGGGTGGTGTCGATCGCATACACCTGCCGGTGGCCGTCCTGCATGAACGGTTCGCGACCGGCGGGTGCGCGCTCGGAGTCCCGCAGCCGGGCGGTGATGGTCACCGACCCCGCGGGCAACGGGTCCATCTCGGGTGGCCGGGACCCCTGCTCCGGCCGGACATAGCCGCGGTCGACAAGCACCACCGGGCCGTCGTCGACGGCAAACGGCACCAGCACCTCGAAGGCGGGTTCCCCGTCGACAACCCGCAACCGGGCCAGCACCTGCTTGTCCGGCAGGTACCGGCCGGTGGCCGTCACCTCCCGCCATTGCTCGTCGGGTGCCGACGAGTCCTGCTGCGGTAGTAGATCTTCGATCGGTACCGGCGCAGCGTTGAGCGCGGTGTTGATCTGGGCGTTCGAACGGGAGGTCTGGGTGTTCTTACCCAGCTGCCACGGCGCCAGCACCGTGAAACACAGATAGGCGAACGCCCCCACCACCACCGCCAGCGCCAACCACTGCGGTTTGAACACGAACGCCCAACGTCTCATCGCCGGTCAGCTCCCTGCCTGCTCGCCGAGCTGCTCGTCCACCCATGCGTGCAGGCCGGGCAGCGCCGCTGCGATCACGGTGAAGGTCTCCTCGAAATCACCCTGATCGCCGTAGTACGGATCCTCCACATCGAGAGCGTGTGCGGCCGACCGGGGGTCGAAGGACCGCAACATCCGCACCCGGTCGGGTTCGGCGCCGAGTTCGGTGAGCAACCGCATGTGGTTGCGTCCCAGTGCGACCACCATGGCGGCGCCGAGATGGTCGTCGTCGACCTGGGAAGCCACATGCTCGGTGGGATAGCCGTGCTCCCGCAGCACCCGGTTGGCGCGACTGTCGGCGTCATCGCCGACATGCCAGCCTCCGGTGCCGGCACTGCTCACCCGGACCTTGTCGGAGAGCCCGCGCTCCTGGATCTGGTGGGCGAACATCTTCTCCGCCATCGGCGAACGGCAGATGTTGCCGGAACAGACGAAGGTGACGTGCAGCCGATCAGACACCGAGCACCTCCCGCAGGGCGTGGATATCGGAGACGTGGGTGGCGACGAGATCGGAATCGGCGAAATCTGAACGTCCATAGCCCCAGCCCACGACCACGGTGTCGATACCGTGGGTGGCGGCCCCCTCGACGTCGTGGCTGCGGTCACCCACCATCAGCAGTCGCTGTGGCAGCGGTTTCAGCTGCTCGAGTGCATGGGCCACCACGTCGGCCTTCTCCGCCCGGCGGCTGCCGTCAGCGCCGGCGATCACCTCGAAGTACCCGTCGAGGCCGAAGTGTTCCAGGATGCGGCGGGCGCTGATCTCGTTCTTGGAGGTCGCGACGGCCAGCCGCACCCCGCGCCCACGCAGGTCGGTCAACAGCTGCTCGATCCCGTCGAACACGCTGTTCATCAACCAGCCGCGGGAGTTGTAGTCCTCCCGGTAGGCGGCCAGCGCCTCCTCGGCCTGCGCACCGAGACCCATCGAGTGCAGCGTCCTGCGCATCGGCGGACCGACGATCCGGGTGGTGAGGTCCTCGTCGGGGATCGGCGCTCCGATGGCGCGCAGCGCAGTCTGAAAGCTGGCCACGATGCCCTCGGCGGAATCGGTGAGGGTGCCGTCGAGGTCGAACAGCACAAGCTGCGGGTGTTCGGTCTGCAATGCGGAAGGAACTGGTTCTGCCACGTTGCCATTGTCGCCGATGGCACGACCACTACTGTTTCCAGTGTGACTTCGCCTGTGAACCGGACAACCGGTGTCCGCCTCGCCGAGGTCATCGAGGTGCTCGACATCGCGTATCCGCCGCAGCTCGCGGAGTCGTGGGACTCGGTGGGACTGGTGTGTGGAGATCCCGATGAGCCGGTGACGTCGGTGACCGTGGCCGTCGATGCCACCGCCGCAGTGGTCGACAGCGTGCCTGACGGCGGGCTGCTGCTGGCCCACCATCCGCTGCTGCTGCGGGGGGTGGACACGGTGGCGGCCAGCACCCCCAAAGGGGCGCTGATCCACCGATTGGTCCGCACCGGGCGGGCGTTGTTCACCGCCCACACCAACGCCGACTCGGCTGCACCGGGGGTGTCCGACGCGCTCGCCGACCGGCTGGGGCTGGTGGTGCAGGACGTGCTGGCTCCGGTGCCGGCCGGACCCGATCTGGACAAATGGGTGATTTTCGTGCCCGCTGCGAACGCCGAAACGGTCCGCGCCGCGGTGTTCGAGGCCGGAGCGGGCCGGCTCGGCGACTACTCGCAGTGCAGCTGGTCGGTGCCCGGTACCGGACAGTTCCTGCCACACGACGGCGCCGCCCCGGCGATCGGAATGGTGGGCACCGTCGAACGGGTGGCAGAAGACCGCGTGGAGATGATCGCCCCGGCCCGGACCCGGGCCCGGGTGTTGGCCGCGCTGCGCGCCGCCCATCCCTACGAGGAACCGGCATTCGACGTGCTGCCCTTGGCGCCGCTGCCGTCCGGCGTCGGGATCGGGCGCATCGCATCGCTGCCGAAACCGGAGCCGTTGCACACCTTTGTGGCCCGGGTGGCCGGCCGGCTGCCCACCACCACCTGGGGGGTGCGGGCCTCGGGCGATCCTGAACTCATGGTGTCGCGGGTCGCACTGTGCGGTGGGGCAGGCGATTCGCTGCTGGATACGGTCGCCGGGGCCGATGTCCAGGCCTACGTGACCGCCGATCTGCGGCATCACCCAGCCGACGAGCACTGCCGATCATCTGCGGTGGCGCTTGTCGACGTCGCACATTGGGCCAGTGAGCAACCCTGGTGTGATCAGGCGGCTGCCTTGCTGCGCCGCCGTTTCGACGTGCCCGTGCACGTCAGTGAGCTTCGCACCGACCCGTGGAATCTGAGCGAACTGGACGCGAGTCCGATGAGGAAAGAGTCAAAAGAGCAATGAAAGCCGAAGTAGCACAACAGCGTTTGCTTCTGGAGATCGCCGAACTGGATGCCGAGCTGAGCCGTATCGCGCACCGGTCCAAGACGTTGGCCGAGCAGAAACGTTGTGACGAACTGCAGGCGCAACAGCGTGCCGCCCAAGACCGGCTGGCGGTGTTGCAGATTGCGCTCGACGATTTCGACGGGCAGGTCAGTCGTCTCGAATCCGAGATCGACGGGGTGCGGCAACGTGAAGACAAGGACCGGGCACTGCTGGAGTCCGGCAGCGTCAACGCCAAGCAGCTCGCCGAATTGCAGCACGAGCTGGAAACTCTGGAACGACGTCAGGCTTCACTCGAGGACTCCCAGTTGGAAGTGATGGAGCGCCGCGAGGAGATCATCGAGAAGCAGGCCGGTGAGCAGGCCGAGATCGACCGGGTGGGTATCGATCTGGCCGTGGTCTCCGGAGAGCGTGACGCCGCGGTGGCCGAGATCGATCAGAACCGTGCCGTGGCCGGTACCCGACGGGCCGAGCTCGCGGGCAGCCTCGACGCCGATCTGATCGCGCTCTACGAACGGCAGCGCAGCGCCACCGGTCTCGGCGCCGGTCTGCTCCAGGGGCGCCGCTGCGGGGCCTGCCGGATCGAGATCGACCGCGGCCAGTCCGCCCGGCTCACGGCAGCCGCCGATGACGACGTGGTGCAGTGCCCGGAATGTGGCGCTATCTTGTTGCGTTTCAAGGGCTTCGGTCAGTGAAAGTGCTCGTCGAGGCCGACGGTGGCTCGCGTGGCAACCCGGGGCCGGCGGGATTCGGTGCCGTGGTGTTCTCGGCGGACCGGTCCTCGGTGCTGGCCGAGAGCAAAGAGGCGATCGGCCGCGCCACCAACAACGTCGCCGAATATCGGGGGCTGATCGCCGGTTTGACGGCGGCCGCCGACCTCGGCGCCTCCGAGGTGGCGGTGTCGATGGACTCGAAACTGGTGGTCGAGCAGATGTCGGGCCGGTGGAAGGTCAAGAACGCCGACCTTGCGGTGCTGCATCAGCAGGCGCGTGCCCTGGCAACACGTTTCGGCCGGATCACCTATTCCTGGATTCCGCGCAATCAGAACAGCCATGCCGACCGGCTGGCCAACGAGGCGATGGACGCGGCGGCGGGCATCGCCCCGGTTGCGGATCCGCCTGCGGAGGCCAAGACGGTTGCGGCGCCGACAAATCCCGCCGGATGGACCGGGGCGCTCGGGGAACCCACCCGAATGCTGTTGCTGCGGCACGGTCAGACCGAACTGTCGGTGGAGCGGCGTTACTCCGGTCGAGGTAATCCGCCGTTGACCGAATTGGGCCGCCAGCAGGCCGAGGCCGCCGCGGCGTATCTGGCCGGCCGAGGCGGCATCGCGGCGGTGATCACCTCGCCGCTGCAACGGGCCTATGACACCGCGGCGGCTGCGGCCAAAGTCCTGGGCCTCGACGTCGTCGTCGATGACGACCTGATCGAAACCGACTTCGGCCGTTGGGAGGGAATGACATTCGCCGAGGCTTCGGGCTTCGATCCCGATCTGCACAGCCGCTGGCTCAGCGACACCGGGGTCGACCCGCCCGGCGGCGAGAGCTTCGACACGGTGCGTGCCCGGGTGCGCCGGGCCCGGAACCGGATCATCGGGGAACACGGCGGATCCACCGTCTTGGTGGTCTCCCACGTCACGCCGATCAAGACGCTGCTGCGCATGGCGCTGGATGCGGGTCCGAACCTGTTGTACCGCCTGCACCTGGATCTGGCCTCGCTGTCGATCGCCGAGTTCTACCCCGACGGGGGAGCCTCGGTCCGGTTGGTCAACCAGACGGCCTACCTGGACAACCGGCCCAGCCTCGGCTAGACGTGCAGGTGCAACCGCTCGCCCTGGGCGCCGAAGATCATGATGGCCTCCACCGGCCCGTCGGCCGCACCGAACCAGTGCGGCGTCCAGGTGGTGAATTCCACAACCTCACCGGGCTCGATCAGGAAGTCACGGTCGCCGAGGATCAGCCGCATCGTGCCGGACAGCACATACATCCAGTCCTGACCCTCGTGAACGGGTAACTCCTCGGGCGGAGTATTCCGCTTGGGGTCGACCCGGATCTTGAACGCGTGCAGGCCGCCTGCGGGACCGTGCCGGGTCAGCGGCCAGAAGGTCACGTCGTTGTTGGTGTGCGAGGCGCCGCGGACCCGGGGATCCGGTTGCTCGGGTTCACGCAGCAGGTCGTCGGTGCTGACCGACAGCGCGGCGGCGAGCCGGGGGAGATGGTCCAGCGCCAGCCGACGCTTCCCGGATTCCAGACGGCTGAGCGTCGAGACGTCGATCTGGGCCCGGGTGGCCACGTCGTCGAGTGTCAGCCCTTGGCGCACCCGCAGATCGCGTAACCGGCGCCGCACCAGGGCGTCGACGTCCGGGATGTCCTTGCCGGGCGATGGTTTTGCCTGCATGGCAAACCAGCTTGGCAGTTTGGCCGAGACTCTGCAAGCTGGTGTCATGAACATTGACTGTGTGATCGTCGGCGGTGGAGCTGCCGGCTTGAGTGCCGCGTTGGTGCTGGGCCGGGCCCGTCGTCGAGTTCTGTTGGTGGACAACGGACAACAGAGCAACAACGCTGCGCACGGAATCGGGGGATTGCTCGGCCACGACGGTCGGCCACCCGCGGAGTTGTACGCCGCCGGCCGCGCGGAGTTGGCGGCATACCCGACGGTGGAGGTGCGGGACGGAACCGTCGTGAACGCGGAGCGCAGCGGGGACGGCTTTGTCGTGGAACTCGCCGACGGCACGTCGATACCCGCGCGGCGGATCCTGCTGGCCGCCGGCATGGAGTACCGGCCGACGCCCCTGGCGGGTGCGGCCGAACTCTGGGGTGGCTCGGTGTTCCACTGCCCGTTCTGCCACGGGTGGGAGGTCCGCGATCAGCCGCTGGCGGTCTGCGCCAACGGCGATCGTGCGGTGCACACCGCACTGCTGCTGCGAGGGTGGAGCGACGATGTGGTGGTGTTGACCGACGGCCCGGCAGAGTTGGCCACCGACCAGCGGGCATTGCTGGACGCGGCGGGAATCGGTGTGGACGAGCGTCCCATCGCCGAGCTCGCCAGTGCCGACGGTGCCCTGACCGAGGTGGTGTTCGAAGACGGTGGCCGACTGCCGCGCGGCGGCATGTTGGTAGCGGCCAGCCTCCATCAGCGGTCCGCGCTGGCCGAACGACTCGGTGTGGCGTTTGCGCCGCCCGGGCCGGTGGCCGTGGATGCGATCCTGGTCGACGCGTTCTGCCGGACCACCGTGCCCGGGGTTTTTGCGGCCGGGGATGCCAGTGTGCAGATGCCGCAGGTGGCTGCCGCAGTGGCGTCGGGCTCGCTGGCCGGTGTCGCCGTGATGCAGAGCTTGATGGCTGACGACTTCGGTCTGCCGATCCCCGGAGTGGAGGTCAGTAGTGTCGGGAAGTCTTGAAACCCAACAGATGTGGAACACGCTCTACCGGGAGTCGCCGCGTCGGTGGAGCGGCCGCGTCAACATCCGGCTGGTCGAGGTGGCCACCCAATTGACGCCGGGCCGGGCGCTGGACCTGGGCTGCGGCGAAGGCGCCGACGCAATCTGGCTGGCGGCACGCGACTGGCAGGTGGTGGCTGTCGACATCTCCGACGAGGCACTGCGGCGGGCCGCCGAAGACGCCGGCGAACTGGTCTCACGAATCGATTTCCAGCACCACGATCTGACGCGGAGCTTTCCGGAGGGGCAGTTCGATCTGGTGTCTGCGCAGTTCCTGCAATCGCCGCTGTCCTGGGACCGGTACGCGCTGCTACGCCAGGCCGCCGGATCCGTCGCGGCCGGCGGGTTGTTCCTGCTGGTCGATCACGGCTCGGGACCGCCGTCGTCGGCGCACCGGCACCAGGGCATGGACTTCCCGGCGCCGCAGGAAGTACTCGACGGGATGGCGCTGCCGGACTCGCAGTGGCAGCTGGTGCGGGCCGAGTCGGTGGATCGGGAGGTGGTGGGACCCGACGGCGTCCCGGCCGTGATCCTCGACAACGTGATCCTGCTGCGGCGACACGGCTAGATGTACTGACCACGGACGTTAGGTACGGCGTGGCGTGGTGACATGAAGAAGACCTCCGAGTGGAGTGCGAGCTGTCTAGGAACGCTCACCGATCTCGGAGGTCTTCGTGTCCCACCGT
>NZ_JBARXZ010000228.1:0-5832 GCF_049647605.1 Mycobacterium sp.
GGGCGCGGGGCCCGGCGCCCCACCACTGACCGCCGCCCCAGTAGCCGAGGTTGTGCCGGCACTCCCCACCGGGGCGGCTCCAATTCGACACTTCGTACCAGTCGAACCCGGCGTCGCGCACCATCCGGTCCACCAGTTCGTAGCGCGTCGCCAGTACGTCGTCGTCAACACACACCATCTCGCCGCGGCGCACCCGTCGGGCCAGCGCGGTGCCGTCTTCGACAACAAGCGCATACGCCGACAGATGGTCGACTCCCGCCTCCAGGACGGCATCGACCGAGCGGCGCAGGTCGTCGTCGGACTCCCCCGGCGTGCCGTAGATGAGGTCCAGGTTCACATGCTCGAACCCGGCCGCCTGGGCCTCCCCCGCCGCGGCCACCGCCCGCCCCGGCGAATGCGTGCGGTCCAACAGTCGCAGCACGTGCGCGGCGGCGGACTGCATGCCCAGCGACACCCGGGTGTAGCCGGCCTCCCGGATCGCGGCGAAGAATTCCGGTGAGGTGGATTCCGGATTGGCCTCGGTGGTCACCTCCGCGTCGGCGGCCAGCGAAAACGACTCTCGCACCGCGTCGAGCACCGCGGCCAGACCGTGGTGCCCCAACAGCGACGGCGTGCCGCCGCCGACAAACACCGTGTCGACGGTCGGCGCTGGCAGCCGCTCGGCGGCCAACGCCAATTCCACCCGCACCGCGGCCAGCCAGCCATCCGGATTGGCACCGCCGAGCTCACCCGGGGTGTAGGTGTTGAAGTCGCAGTATCCGCAGCGGGTGGCGCAGAACGGCACGTGGATGTAGAGCCCGAACGCCCCGCCCGGTGTCAGCACCAGGGCAGGCTCGTCCTGCGTCACGATGCCGGTGGTCATGCCGTCCAGTCTCCCAGAACTCCGACGGGTCGAATTCCGCTCACGCTGCGCGGAAATCTGGCCTGGTTGGGCGCCTGCGACGTGCCGTGGCAGAATGGCCGGGTGATCGCTTCACGCCACCCCCAGCCCCGAGTGGCACTGGTTGCGCGGCGGCATGTCGATTTCAAGCGCGTTTGTACTTGTTGCTGTCTGCCTTGACGGCTTGATCTCGCACCCAGCCACCCTTTCATCAGCTGGCCGCCGGATCCGCGCCGCCGGACTCAGCCACCGGTGTAAAGGGCGCGATTCGTAACGCCGGCTCCTTCTCGAGGAGCACGACCGATCATGACCACGCCACAGGCACGTCCCGCCAAACGCCCCAAGGGCGAAGGCCAGTGGAAGCTCGGCTACCGCGAACCACTCAACGCGAACGAGCAGGCCAAAAAGGACGACAATCCGCTCAACGTCCGGAGCCGGATCGAGAACATCTACGCCAAGGGCGGCTTCCAGAGCATCGACAAGGGTGACCTGCGTGGCCGTTTCCGCTGGTGGGGCCTCTACACCCAGCGCCGGCCCGGGTTCGACGGCACCTGGACCGGTGACGACAACACCGACATGCTCGAAGACGAGTACTTCATGCTGCGGGTCCGCTGCGACGGCGGCGCCCTGACCGCGGCGGGGCTGCGCACCCTGGGCGGCATCTCCACCGAGTTCGGCCGCGACACCGCCGACATCTCCGACCGCCAGAACATCCAGTACCACTGGATCGAGGTCGAGAACATGCCGGAGATCTGGCGGCGCCTCGACGAGGTGGGTCTGCAGACCACCGAGGCCTGCGGCGACTGCCCCCGCATCGTGCTGGGCTCACCGTTGGCCGGTGAGTCGCTCGATGAGGTGATCGACGGCACCCCGGCCATCCAGGAGATCGTCAAGCGCTATATCGGCAAGCCGGAGTACTCGAACCTGCCCCGCAAGTTCAAGACCGCGATCTCGGGCCAGCAGGATGTGGTGCACGAGGTCAATGACGTCGCCTTCATCGGAGTTGTGCATCCCGAGCACGGCCCCGGCTTCGATCTGTGGGTCGGCGGCGGGCTGTCCACCAATCCGATGCTGGGCCAACGGGTCGGCGCGTGGGTGCCGCTCGACGAGGTGCCCGACGTGTGGGAGGGCGTGGTCAGTGTCTTCCGTGACTACGGCTACCGCCGGCTGCGGGCCAAGGCCCGGCTGAAGTTCCTGATCAAGGACTGGGGCATCCCGAAGTTCCGCGAGGTGCTCGAGACCGAATACCTGAAGCGGCCCCTGATCGACGGACCGGCGCCCACTCCGGTGACGCGTCCCATCGACCACGTGGGCGTCCAGAAGTTGCGCAACGGCCTCAACGCCGTCGGCGTCGCCCCGATCGCGGGCCGCGTCTCGGGCACCATCCTGAGCAAGGTCGCCGACCTCGCCGAGGCCGCAGGCAGTGACCGGATCCGCTTCACGCCCTACCAGAAGCTGATCATCCTCGACGTTCCCGACGACAAACTCGATGAGCTGCGCGACGGGCTCGATGCCCTGGGCCTGCCGTCACAGCCGTCGCACTGGCGGCGAAACCTGATGGCCTGCACCGGTATCGAGTTCTGCAAGTTGAGCTTCGCCGAGACGCGGAGCCGCTCGCAGGCGCTGGTCCCGGAATTGGAGCAGCGGCTCGAGGACATCAATGCCCAGCTCGACGTGCCGGTGACCGTGAACATCAACGGCTGCCCCAACTCGTGCGCCCGGATCCAGATCGCCGACATCGGTTTCAAGGGCCAGATGGTCGACGACGGCGACGGCAATCAGGTCGAGGGGTTCCAGGTGCATCTCGGTGGCAGCCTGGGCCTGGACAGCGGCTTCGGTCGCAAATTGCGCCAGCACAAGGTGACCAGCGCCGAACTCGGCGACTACATCGATCGGGTTGTCCGCAACTTCGTGAAACAACGCGAGGCCGGCGAGCGTTTCGCTCAGTGGGCGGTACGCGCCGACGATGCCGATTTGCGCTGATTCGAGGTTTGCACCATGACAGTTGAGGTGAGTGGTTTGACGGAGACGGAGCTGCGGGAGCTGGCGGCCCGCGGTGCCGCCGAACTCGACGGGGCCGGCGCAGAGGAGCTGCTGCGCTGGACCGACGAGCATTTTGGCGGTTCCTACATCGTGGCCTCCAACATGCAGGATGCCGTGTTGGTGGATCTGGCGGCCAAAGTCCGTCCCGGGGTCGACGTGCTGTTCCTCGACACCGGGTACCACTTCGCCGAGACCATCGGGACCAGGGACGCCGTCGAGTCCGTCTATGACGTGCACGTCGTCAATGTCACTGCCGAGAAAAGCGTCGCCGAGCAGGACGAACTGTTCGGTAAGGACCTGTTCGCCCGCGATCCGGGTGCCTGCTGCCGGATGCGCAAGGTGGAACCGCTGTCGAAGGCTCTCGCGGGCTACTCGGCATGGGTCACCGGGATTCGCCGTGTCGAGGCACCGACGCGGGCCAATGCGCCGCTGATCAGCTTCGACGAGGCGTTCAAGCTGGTGAAGATCAACCCGATCGCTGCCTGGTCCGATGACGACATGCAGAGTTACCAGGACACCCACGGTGTGCTGGTGAATCCGCTTGTCGACGAGGGTTATCCCTCCATCGGCTGCCGGCCGTGCACCGCCAAACCCGAGCCCGGTTCCGATCCGCGCAGCGGCCGGTGGCAGGGCTTGGCCAAAACGGAGTGCGGGCTGCACGCGTCATGAGGTCCCGGTGACCACGCTGGTCCTGACCGCCCACGGCAGTGTCGATCCGCGGTCCGCCGCGGTGACGCAGGCCGTGGCCGGCCGGATCAGGCGGCTGCGGCCGTGGCTGGACGTTCGTCCCGCGTTTCTGGAGCAGACGTCACCGAGCCTGGGTGCGGTGCTCTCCGAAACCACCGACGCTGTGGTGACGCCGTTCCTGTTGGCCAGCGCCTATCACGCGCGCATCGACATCCCGGCGATCGTCGAAGAGTCGGGCGCCCGGGTTCAGCAGGCGCAGGTGCTCGGTGAAGATCCGGCACTGCTGGCGGTGTTACGGCTGCGCCTGGCAGAAGCCGGGGTCTCCCCCGACGAGGACGGCCTCGGGGTAGTCGTCGTAGCGGTCGGCTCGTCGAAGCCGGATGCGAACTTGCGCACGGCAACTGTGGCCGACACCCTGGCCATCGGAACGCGTTGGGCCGGAACCCAAACTGCTTTCGCCACCGGCCCGTACGCCAATCTTCCCGATGCCGTCGCCCGACTGCGTGACAACGGCGCGTCCCGGGTGGTCATCGCGCCGTGGTTCTTGGCGCACGGCCGCATCACGGACCGGGTGACCGCATTTGCCACCCAGCACGACATCGCGATGTCAGAGCCGCTGGGCTCACACAATCTGGTCGCCGCCACGGTGTTGGACCGCTTCGACGCGGCGACCGCGGCCCTGGCTGCCGCCTGAGTCTGCTCAGGGTCGGACTTCGTAAATACTGTTGAAGGGCGTGCGGGCCGCTTCCCGGAACCGCGTGAACCCTCCGGCGGTCACGACATCGCGGATACGGGACGGACCGGCTTGGGTTCCCAGCGCGAGCCCGACGGGCTGCGCCAGTGACGACGGGGTGCACAACAACGTCGAAAACCCGTAGTAGGCGCGACCGATGGGAGTGAAGTTGTCCTCCACCCGATCACCGGCAAACGGTTCGACGATCATCCAGGTGCCGTCATCGGCGATGACCTCCCGCACATGCCGGGCGACCCCCACCGGATCCCCCATGTCGTGCAAACAGTCGAACATCGTGACCAGGTCGAAGGGACCGCCGCTGAACCAATCCGCCGATACGCAGTCGAACCGCGCTGTCGATTCCGTGTTCGCCTGCTGAGCGCGTGCCCGGGCGGTCTCGATCGACGCGGCGTGGACGTCGGTGCCGGTGAACTCCGACTGCGGGAAGTGTTGTGCCATCAAGATTGTCGAGGCACCGTGTCCGCAGCCGACATCAGCCACCCGGGCGCCGCTGTCGAGCTTGGCGGTGACACCGTCGAGGGCTGGGAGCCACTCGGAGACCAGGTGCGCCGCGTAGCTCGGCCGGAAGAATCGTTCGCAACCCACGTGTACGTCTGAATTGTGATCGCCCCAGTCCACGCCGGCTCCGGAGGCGGCGGCATCGACGATTTTGGTTGCATCGCGGGCAGCTCCGTGCGCGGTCTGGAACAAGCCGACCACAAAAGCCGGGCTGCTCTCATCTGCCAGCGCCAGCGCTTGCTCAGGCTGCAGGAAGTAGCGCCCCGCCGACGGTTCGTACTCGACAAAATGCCCTGCCGCCTGAGCATTGAGCCACTCCCGGGCGTAGTGCACATCGGTGGCGGTGCGCTCGGCCAGCTCCTCCGGCGTGCTCGGGCCGTGGCGTCTCAGCGACCGGTAATAGCCCAGCCGATCCCCCATCACGACCAGTGCGCAGTTCAGCGCGGCTCCGGCTTCTTCGACAGCGCGCATGACGAAGGCCATGAGTTGGTCCTGGTTGACCGTGGGGGTGCTTGTTGTGTTCATCTGATCTGTCCTTTCTCAGTGCGATCGGACCGGTCGGTGCCGATGGGCACCAACCAGCTCGAAGTTACGCCGGTCGGGCCGTCGACAGTGCCAGTCCGCAGTCTTCGAAAAAGGATGTGCCGCTTGGATACAACCTCTGATGCGACGGTCGCGGCACCGGGGGCGGCCGGCATCGGAACCACCGGCGGATAGCGCAACAAATTCAAACAGCGCGTCTTCATCATCTGGGACCGGATGTTCGGCAGCTATGCCGACGAAGTGGAACACGTGCGCTCCGGGCTGACCCACAACATCGACACCCACAACCCGGTCAAGGTGAACTTCCACGAGTTCGTCGCGATGGTGCGCGACGTGCGCCGCGCCCGAACCTGGCGCGGCCGGATCGGCTACCTGCTGCGGCCGCCCGGATGGGCGGAGCCGGCGCCGATCGCGGCCCAGTCAGCGG
>NZ_JBARXZ010000229.1:0-27966 GCF_049647605.1 Mycobacterium sp.
GACCGGAGCGGGTGCGGGCGGCCTCGCCGCGCAGCGCCGTCACCAGGCCGTGGTCCCGGACCCCGTGCTCTGCCAACCGCAGGGCCAACTCTGCGGCCAGCGTGTCCATCTCCAATTGGGTACGCAGAAGGGCATTTTCGAGGTCTCGGTGTCGTGCGGTCCCCACGATTCGGGCGGCTGCGTCGTGCACGGTGGTCAGGAACTCGGCGCCGTGCGCGGGATCGAGCAGTCCGGTGGCGTGGGCACTGGTGACCAGCGACTGCGCCGCATCGAGATCGATGCTCAGGGCGGCGGCGACATCCGTCGGCCCCAGGTCCGGACTCAGCGAGGTGACGAGCAACGTATCGAGTAATGGGCCGTCGGTGCGGCGCAGTCGTTCGGTGAGGGCGTTCTGTACGACGGTGGCGACATCCGCGGCTGCAGCAGTGCGTGCGGCGGCCACCAGGAAGGGTAAACCGGCTGTGGCCGAGACGATTTGGTTGACACGAGCCGTGTCCTGGGGATCCGTGTGCGCGGCGACCTCGGTGCGGGGCAGCGGCCTGAGAGCCAGTCGCGGGTTCTCCCGTTCGATGGCCGTCATGAGTTCCCGCAACGCCGGAACGGCATCGCGCGCTTCGGCGGCGACCAGCACCGTGGCGGTGGGCTCGGAGACCAGGGCGGTGAGGGCGCGCAGATCCTCCGCCGGCAACAGATGGGCGTCGTCGACAACAACCGCGACGGCGGTATCACCATCGGTGGGCGGTCGGCTGCGAACATCGATTCCGGTGTTGCGCAGGATATTACGTATCTCCGCGAGGAGAGAGCTCTTGCCGGTGCCGATTCCCCCGGTGATCAGCGTTTTCAGTGGCGTCGCCGGAACATTGCGCACGGCGGCGAGCAGGGCCGACCACCGTCGCAGATCCGCGGGGTCGGCGGTACTCATCCCACGTCCGGGGTCACGGGCACCACCGGTTCGTCGGGCGGAACGGGTACATCCGGTACATCCGGCACATCCGGCACATCAGGGATGGTCGTGGGTGGCGGCTCGACGGTGGTGGGCGGCGGCGGGGTGGTGGTCGGTGGCGGCTGCGTCGTCGTCGGAGGCGGCGTCGTGGTCGGCGGTGTGGTGGTGGTGGTCGGCGGTGTGGTGGTCGTAGTGGTGGTGGTTGTGGTCGTCGTCGTGGTTGTCGGCGACGTGGTGGTCGGACTTGTGGTGGTGGTGGTGGTGGGCGGAGGCGGCGGTGGCACTTCCGAAGTGGTGATCTGGCCGTTGTCACCGGTGATGGTGACCGTTTCGGTGGTCTGCGGAACCACGGGTGGGGGTGCACCCGATTCGGTTGGCAGCGTTGTGGTTTCCGTGACCGGTCCACTGTCGGTGCTGGTGCCGGTGAGGGTGATGGCCAGCCCGCCAACGGCCAGCAACGCCGCGGCGGCGGCCGCCCCGAACAGGACCGGCGGCCGCTTGAACCAGGGCAGCGGCGGGGGCTCCATCACGTACGTCTGCTCGTCACCGTGGTCGAACTCGACCGCGGGCCGGGCGCTGGTGGCCCCCTGCTGGACATAGGTGTCGGCGGTGTAGTCCTCGCCGGTGTAAGGCACCGGTTCACCGCTCGGCGAATCGTCGTCGGACCACGCCAGCGCCCGGAATGTCGCCGACGGTGAACCATCAGAGGCGGATTCGGCGGCAGCCGCACCGGCGGTGCCGGCGGCCCAGGCGGCCGGGGCGAGCCCGGTCGGAAGGTCGGCGGCATCCACCGATGTCGCCATCCCCGTCGGTGCGTCCGGTGAAGGGCCTTGTATCGCAATGACTCCGGCTCCGACGGCGGCAGCACAGCCGGGGTCGGTGGATGTCACGACCGGCACCCGCAGCTCTTCGGAAAGCCGCTGGGTGATCAGCGGGATCGCCGCGCCACCACCGACGGTGGCCACCGCCGACAGGGAAGCGGCCGGAATCCTGTTGTGTTCGAGCAGGTCTCCGAGGGCATCGAAGAACCCGGCAAGGGGCTCGGCGAGCAGTGTCTCCAGCTCGCTGCGGGTGATCCTGACGTCGGAAGTGGCCGTGGGCAACTGGACCGGGATCACGGTGGCGGTCTCCGCGGACAGGCGTTCCTTGGCCAGCTTGCACTCGCCCCGTAGCCGCGTGAGGGACCCGACCGCTGCGGTGCCTGCGGTTTCGGTGGCGCCGGCGTCGGAAATACCGGCGAGCACATGGGTGAGGATGGCCTGATCGATCTGCTCGCCGGAGAAATCCGGATACCGCACCACTTCGCCGATCGGGGCCAGGCCCGCCCCCGCGTCGGCCAACGCCAATGTGGTTCCGTTGCCGCCGAAATCGCAGAGTGCGACGACGCCGCCTTCCGGCAATCCGGGCTCGGATTTCAGTGCGGCCAGGGCCGCGGCAGTATCGGGGATCAGCTCGGGGGGTGCCCCGGCGGCGAACAGGCCGGTTTTGGTGCGCAGCGCAGCGCGCAACGCACCGATGGTGGCCGGTCCCCAGAAGGCCGGCACCGCGATCGCGACATGGGACGGCGCCCCGCCGTCGGCCACCGCGCGGGCCATCGCATCCAGCGCTTCGGCCGTCAGCTCGTCGCCACGATGCGCCGATCCGTCCTGGGCGACCAGGGGTACCGGGTCCCCGACACGCTCGACAAAACCCCACATCACCTGGCCGGATTCGGTCAGTTCGCGGTTCTCGCTGGGCAGGCCGACCTCCGGCGCGCGATGCTCGAACAGGGTCAGGACCGCCCGGCGCGTCACCGGGGCCCGGCCCGTTCGGTTTGCCACCAGGTTCGTCGCCCCGATCGACAGGCCCAACGAGTCGCTCATATCGCCCACCTATATCTACCGGCGCTCATATCGGCCCTCACCTTAGCGGTTGACCGGTGCCACTCCCGGTACGCCGGGCCGAAATCCCCGTATGAACGTCGATCCCCTATTGGGGGACCCCCTAATGGCTCGTGGCCGGCGGTGGGTTGTGCACCGATCCGGGCGGGGCCGCGGGCCAATAGCATCAACAGCACTGGTCGGACCATGGGTATGAGGGGAGATGACGTGAGATGGCAAACGAACTCTTGGATTTTGTGATGGCGTTGGTGCGTGATTCGGAGGTGGCGGCTCGATACGCCGCGGATCCGGCACAGGCCATTGCCGACGCCAATCTCACCGACGTCACCAGTGCTGACGTCGACAACCTGATCCCGATGGTGTCCGACTCCCTGTCCATGGCGGTGCCCGCGTTCGGGGTGGAGGCCGCCTTCGACGACGTGATCGACAGCAATGTCTGGACCAGCGGTGCGGCCACGGCTGCTTTTGATGCGTTCACGCCCATTGACGTGCCGGCCCACGTCGGCGGCACTGGGGAGGTCATCACGGTTCCCGATGCCGTTCCCGACGTCTCTGTGCCCGAGCTCGACACTCCCGCCGACGCCCTGTTGGCCAACGAATCGGTGCTGGTCACCGACATCGACGCCGATCCACTCCCCGGAGAGCATGCCCCCTGGGACCAACCGGTCACCGATTTCCCCACGCCCGACGACGGGCATGCTGCCTTCGATCTCTTCGACTAGGGATTCCACGACTCGACACCCGGCCGCCGGCAACGCATCTGCGTTGCCGGCGGTTTTGTCTGTGCAGGTAGAGCGGTTTCGATGTCGATTTACCGAACCCCCTAGTGACCCCCTAATCCCCTAATGGCGGGGGTTGGGGCGGCCCGGAACCGGTAGTTGCAGGCAGGGGATTGCGCCCCGTTTCCGGGGGCTCCTGGCGTCCATAACGTGTATCTCAACGCACCGGACATACCGGAGCAGGCAAGCGAAAGGCTCTCACATGAACATCATCGATTGGATCCTCGACCTGTTCCGCAGCGAAGACATGGCACGCGCCTTCGTTGCTGCCCCCGAGCAGGCATTGCGCGACGCCGGCCTTGCCGGAGTCTCGGCGGCCCAGCTGGGCGCGGTGGCCTCCACCGCAGTTCCCGGCCTGGTCCTCGGCGACGGCGACCCCATCGTCGGCCTGCAGCGTGCGGTGTCGAACAACTACGGATTCGCCCCGGCTACCGGCTACTCGCCGGCGAACAGCCTGCTGTCGCCGAGCTTCGCGCCGCAGACCAACACCGAGTTGGCCAGCCGTAACAACACCGACCTGCTCAGCGGCAACCACGTCCCGATCGCCAGCCCAGACCAGAATGCGGGCGCCAACGCCCAGAACGGCGCCTTCAACTTGGGCTTCGGCGACATCACCTTCGGTAACAAGACCTCCAACACCGCCACTGACGGCGGCGTGGTGATCGACGGCGACAACCGCGGCGACATCGTGACCGGCGACGGTGCGGTGCTGGGTAACAACAACGACGTCAACAACGGCGACGTGCTCGCAGGCACCGGCTCCAACGTCAACATCGGCCGCGGCGACATCGACGACGACAGCACGACCGTCACCGGCGGCGGTTCGGTCATCACCGACAATGACGGCCCGGTGTTCCAGGACGTCGACGCCTCCGGCGGCCACGGCGGCAATGCCAGCGGCGGTGGCAGCCTGATCGGCATCGGTGGCGGCAATGACGGTGGCAACGCCGGCGGTGGTGGCATCATCCTGGTCGACAACCGCACCGACACCACCACCGTCGGTGGCGATCAGACCCACATCCGCGGCGATTACGGCAGCGGCAACTCGGCCGACACCACCCAGTACACCCAGGTGGAGACCGACAGCAGCACCACCGTCACCGACAAGTCCGACAACTCCAGCAGTTCGCTGTTCGACACCGACCTGCTGAGCAACAACGACACGGCGCTCTCCCACGAGACGTCCTTCTCGAACGACCAGAACTATTCCAGCGACATGTTCAGCAACAACAACACCGGGGTCTCCACGGATCTGTTCGCCCACAACGACTCGGCGTTGTCCGCCGACACGTCGCTGGCCAACGAGCCGCAGACCAGCGTCAGCCACCACGGGTTCTGATCTCGGAGCCGCGGACACGGCGGGGACCCTCGCGGTCCCCGCCGTTTCGCGGCCTACGGTGAACTACGTCGTCGACAGGAGAGCCACGTGACGCAACCGGATGACGCCCGGACCGCCGACCCGCGGAAGGTCAAGGTGATCGCCGAACTCATCGACCACACCGCCAAGATCGCCGACCTCAATGATCGCGGTGACTTGCACCAGCGCTTGCAGACCGCCCGCGAGCGCATCACCGACCCGCAGATCCGGGTGGTGATCGCCGGGCAACTCAAGCAGGGCAAGAGTCAGTTGTTGAACTCTCTGCTCAACATTCCGGTGGCGCGGGTCGGTGATGACGAGACCACGGCGTTGGTGACCATCGTGTCCTACTCCGAGCAACCGTCGGCGCGGCTGGTCGTGGCGCCGGGCTCTGGCCAACACCATGGCGGTGCCGAACCAGAGGTCATCGAGATCCCGGTCGCCGAAGTCCAGAACGACCTGCGGCGCGCGCCACAAGCGGGCGGACGTGAGGTGATCCGGGTCGAGGTGAGCGCCCCCAGCCCGCTGCTCAAGGGCGGGTTGGCATTTGTCGACACTCCGGGTGTGGGTGGTCACGGCCAGCCGCATCTGTCGTCGACGCTGGGTCTGCTGCCGGACGCCGATGCGATGCTGATGATCTCCGACACCAGCCAGGAGTTCACCGAACCCGAGATGCGGTTCCTCCGGCAGGCCTACGAGATCTGCCCGGCCGGTGCTGTGGTCGCCACCAAAACCGACTTGTACCCCCACTGGCGCCAGATCGTCGACACCAACGTCGGTCATCTGCAGCGCGCCGGTCTGGCTGCGCTGCCGGTGATCCCGGCATCATCGCTGCTGCGTAGCCACGCGGTGCAGCTCAACGACAAAGAGCTCAACGAGGAGTCCAACTTCCCGGCGATCGTGAAGTTCCTCTCCGACACCGTGCTGTCCCGCGAAAATGATCGGGTGCGAGACCAGGTGATCGCCGAAATAGCCTCTGCGGCAGAACATCTGACTCTTGCGGTGAGTTCGGAGCTATCGGCCATCAATGATCCCGACGATGTGCGGCGGCTCACCGAGGATCTGGAGCGGCGCAAGGAGGAAGCTCAGGAAGCCCTGGCGCACACCGCCCTGTGGCAGCAGGTTCTCAGCGACGGCATCGCCGACCTGACCGCCGATATCGACCACGATCTACGATCGCGCTTCCGTAACATCACTCACCACACCGAGCAGGTCATCGACAACTGCGACCCCACCGTGCACTGGGCCGAAATCGGTGCGGAAGTGGAGGACACGGTGGCCACCGCAGTGGGGGACAACTTCGTCTGGGCTTACCAGCGGGCCGAAGCGCTCGCCGAGGAAGTGGCCCGCACCTTCGTCGAAGCGGGTCTGAACGCGGTGAAGATGCCTGAGATCAGCGCCCGGGAGATGGGGGCCGGTTTCGACGGGCTCAAATCGTTGGCGCGCTTGGAATCCAAACCGATCGGTGTGGGGCACAAGGCGATCACCAGCATGCGCGGCTCCTACGGCGGCATTTTGATGTTCGGCATGTTGACCTCGGTCGCCGGTCTGGGCATGTTCAATCCGTTGTCCTTGGGTGCCGGTCTGTTGTTGGGGCGCAAGGCCTATCGGGAAGATCTGGAGAACCGGCTGCTGCGCGTGCGTAACGAAGCCAAGACAAACCTGCGCAAGTTCGTCGACGACGTGATGTTTGTTGTCAGCAAGGAATCCCGCGACCGACTCAAAGGTGTGCAACGCCAACTGCGGGACCACTACCGCGATATCGCCAACCAAACCACCCGATCGCTCAACGAATCACTGCAGGCGGCGATGGCTGCTGCGCGTCTCGAAGAGACCGAACGCAACACGCGCGTCAAAGAACTCGAACGTCAGCTCAACATCCTGCGGCAGGTCACCGAGAACGTCGACAAGTTGCGCGGTGTGCGCGCCTGAATCACGGGCTCAGCGTACGGGTTTGGTTGAGTCGAGGCCGGTTCCGTGACGTTGTGGTGGTCTGATCGCTGTCCTGGGTGCGCGAAGTTCGAGGTGTCCTGGTGGTGGTGGGTGACTCGCTGGGGCTGGACTCCGTTGTCGACTCGTCCGGAACGCCGATTTCGGTGGTGGACAGTTGCACGCTCGTCGGGAAGCTGGAGGACGTCTCGTACGACGGGGTGGCGATGAACGGTTCGGTGGTGCGCAACGTCTGACCAGTGGTGGGCACCGTTGTCCGCACCGTCGACGTCGTGGGGCGGCTCCACTGGTCGGACATGGTGATCACGGTGAAGACCAGACCGCCGACCAGCGCAAGGCCGGCGACGCCGGCCGCCCAGAGCGCCGCTGAACTTCGATACCACGGATCCGGCGGTTGATCCGGATCTGGATTCAAATGTGCGGCCACGGGCGCCGATCCTAGCGAGCTTGTGGTCGGCGGCAACTTCTCGGGCGGCAGCTGGCCGTACACTCAGGCGGCAATGAGCACGAGTGATCAGGTGCGCGCCATCCTGGCGGGAACAGTCCGCGCCTACCAGGGAGAGCCCGCCTTCCGGCAGCGTCCCGACGTGTTCAACGAGCTGAATCGGATCGGGTGGCGGCTCAACCAGCCGATCCGGATCGCCCTCGCGGGCACCCTCAAAGCCGGAAAATCGACGCTGGTGAATGCGCTGGTGGGCGAGAACATCGCACCGACCGATGCCACCGAAGCCACCCGCATCGTCACCTGGTTTCGGCATGGGCCCACCCCCAAGGTGACGGCAAATCACATCGGGGGCCGGCGCACCAATGTCCCGATCACCCGCGATGACGGGTTGACCTTCGACCTGGGCAGCCTCGATCCGGCCCAGGTCGCCGACCTCGATGTCGAATGGCCCGCCGCTGAGCTGATCGACGCCAGCATCATCGATACCCCCGGCACGTCCTCACTGTCACAGGATGTGTCCGAGCGGACCTTGCGCCTGCTGGTGCCCGACGACGGCGTTCCCCGGGTCGACGCGGTGGTGTTCTTGCTGCGCACCCTCAATGCCGCCGATATCGCGCTGCTCAAGCAGATCGGCGAGCTGGTCGGCGGCTCCTCCGGAGCTCTCGGGGTGATCGGGGTTGCCTCGCGCGCCGACGAGATCGGCGCCGGCCGGATCGACGCCATGCTGTCGGCCAAGGACGTCGCGACCAGGTTCACCGCCGAGATGGACAAGACCGGGATCTGCCAAGCGGTGGTTCCGGTGTCCGGTCTGCTGGCGCTGACCGCGCGCACTCTGCGGCAGAGCGAATTTGTTGCGCTCGAGAAACTGGCTGCCGTCGATGCCACCGAACTGAACAAGGCCATGCTGTCGGTGGACCGGTTTGTCCGCGAGGACAGCTCGCTGCCCGTCGATGCCCCCACCCGGGCCCGGCTGTTGCACCGCTTTGGCATGTTCGGTTTGCGGATCTCGCTGGCGGTGCTGCGGGCCGGGGTGACCGATTCGGTGTCGTTGGCCGACGAACTGCTGGAACGCAGCGGGCTGGTGGCGTTGAGAGACGTCATCGATCAGCAATTCGCGCAGCGCTCGGAACTGCTCAAAGCCCATACGGCGCTGCTGTCGCTACGGCGGTTCGTCGAGGTCAACCCGATCCGCGCGACGCCGTACATCATCGCCGACATCGACCCGCTGCTTGCCGACACGCATGCCTTCGAGGAGCTGCGGCTGTTGTCGGCGTTGCGGTCGCGGCCGACGACGCTGACCGATGACGAGATGGCGTCATTGCGCCGCATCATCGGCGGGTCGGGTACCGATGCCGCGAGCCGGTTGGGGCTGCGACCGGAGGAACCGTATGACGGCCCCCGTGCCGCGTTCGCGGCTGCCCAGCGGTGGCGTCGCCGCGCCGAGCACCCGCTCAACGATCCCTTCACCACCAGGGCGTGCCGGGCCGCGGTGCGCAGCGCCGAGGCGATGGTCGCCGCGTTCGCCCAAGCGGGCCGGCGGATCTAGCCGCTCAACTCAGGCCCTCTGGGCGAGTCGATCGACGCCGATGCGGCGGTCGGGCTAGGCGCCGTCTTCCGGTGCCGGCTCCACCGGCGGCGGCTGGGTGACGGTCTCGGTTTGAGTTTCGGTCTGGGTGACCGTGCTCGGCGGCACCGTGGTGGTGGTCGTCGTCGTGGTCGGTGTGGTGGTGGTCGTGGTTGTTGTCGTCGTGGTCGGCGGCGTGGTGGTGGTCGTGGTTTCCGTCGGTTGGGTGGTCGACGGGGGAACCGTCACGGTTTCGGTCGGGCCCGGCGCCGGGACGACGGGCTGTGCCGGCGGTTCCTCGCCGGCTGTTGTGGTCGGCGTGCTGGTTGTGGTGGTGTCGGTGGTGCTCGACGAATCATCCGACAACCCGACGATCGCGTAGATCACCAAGGCGATGAGGATGACCGCGGCGGCGCCGATACCAACCAGGGCGGCCGGTTTCCGGTACCACGGCGTCGGCTCCGGTGCGGGTGGTTGACCGTAGTCGGGCTGGTAGCCGTAGTCGGTGGGGTATTCCGGCTGCTGCTGGTACTCGCTGTAGGCCTCCCCGCCGGTGTTGCCGGCGCCGCCATAGTTGGCGTACTGCGTCGGGTCCTGGTCGGGGTACTCGTTGGAGTCGTCATTGCGCGCCACGGCCCGATAGTAGCGAGATCAGCGGTTCCAATTGGGATTGCGACCCGCGGTGGGGAAGTTCCGTGTCGGGGGTTCGTTCGTCGGCCCCGATTGTTCAGTCGGTGCCGCGGTCCGACGGGTCCACGTGCTGCGCGGTCGCTGGGTCCACTGCGGCTGCTGCGGGCGCAGCGTGGTGCGGTTCTCGGCCGACGGTGGCGGTGGCGGCGGCGGAGGAGGAGGAGGAGGAGGCGCGCTGGTCGGCGCCAAGGTCGGGGTGGTGGCGGGTGGCGTCGTGGCAGGTGTGGCCGTAGGTTCCGCGGACGGGCTGGGTGCGACGAACTCATCGGGTGTTTGATCGCCGGAACCGTTCGTCAGCAGCAAGGCGGCCGCGACGACCATCGCGATCAATGCAACAGCGATGGCACCGAATGCGAGCTTCGCCGTCGGCCGTCGATGCCAGGGCTCATCGGACCGGAACGGGGGCGGCGGGGCAAAGGCTGTGGGCGGAATCCGCAGCGCTGGATCGGTGCGGAGGTCGTCTTCGTGGTCGCCGGAGGCGTACTCGTCGCCCTGCCAAGCTTGGTCGGCGTCATCGGATTCTGATGTGGCGGTGAAGAACCCGGCCGGTTCGGGCTCGTCGGTCGCCGGTTCCTCGGGGGCCGTGGCGGGTTCGGTGACTGTTGGTGGGCCGGGCAAGGGTTTGTCGGCAGCTTCGTCCGACGGCGCAGTGCCACGGAAGAAGCCGGCCGGAGGTTCGCCGGCCGGCTGCGGCGGACGTGACGGCGGCACCCGCGTGGGCGGCGGCGGTGACTCCGGCGGTGTATCGCCGGAGTCACCGAAGAAGCCTGCACCTTCGCCATCTCGGTCCGAGGAAAAGAAACCCGCGTCCGGTGACACCGGATCGGAGGACGGGCCCCGAGTCGAGCTGTCGGGGGCCGCCGAATCCGCGGGGTCGGGTGCGTCTTCGGTGTCCGGATGCCCGCCGAAGAACCCGGCCCCCTGCTCGGGTTCATGTGTAGCCACGGTCACCGAGTTTAACGGTGCCGCCTGGACAAATGCGGGCCAAAGGAAGTTAGCCCAGTTGCCGCAGAACTCCGTCGGCAAACAGCTCGAGGTGATCGAGGTCCGACTGGTCCAGCACCTGCAGATAGATGCGCTGCACACCGGCCTCGATGAACTTTCCGAGCTTGTCGACGATCTGGTCCGGCGTGCCGACCAACGGAGTGTTGGTGTGCAGCTCATCGACCTCGCGGCCGATTGCTGCAGCGCGGCGGGCTACTTCGGCGTCGTCGCGGCCGGCGCACACCACAAAGCACGCCGAGTACGTCATCGAATCGGCGGCCCGGCCCGCGGCACCGACCGCGGCGGCCACTCGCTCGAACTGCGTGGAGATCTGCTCGAGCCCGGCGAACGGCACGTTGAACTCCGAGGCGAACTTGGCCGCCAGTTCGGGCGTGCGCTTCTTGCCGAGGCCGCCGATGATGATCGGCGGTCCGGGCTGCTGGGCCGGCTTGGGCAGGGCGGGGGAGTCGCTGATGGAGTAGTGCTTGCCGGTGAAGTCGAATTTCTTGCCGACCGGTGTCGACCAAAATCCGGTGATGATGTCGAGCTGTTCGGCCAGGCGCTCGAACCGTTCCTTCAACGGCGGGAACGGGATGGCGTATGCCTGGTGTTCTTCTTCGAACCAGCCGGCGCCGATGCCGAAATCGACACGGCCACCGCTCATTTCATCGACCTGGGCGACGGAGATGGCCAGGGGGCCGGGGTAGCGGAACGTCGCCGAGGTCACCATCGTCCCGAGTCGGATCTGCTGGGTGTCGCGGGCCAGGCCGGCCAGCGTGACCCACGAGTCAGTGGGACCGGGCAGGCCGTCGCCACTCATGGCGACGTAGTGGTCGGAGCGGAAGAAGGCCGAGTAGCCCAAGGCTTCTGCGGCACGCGCTACGGCTAGTTGGTCGGCGTACGAAGCGCCCTGCTGAGGTTCGACGAATACGCGGAAGTCCACCGTGCCAGCTTAGGGGCCTCAGAACGTTTCGACGCCTTCAGTGGCGATGAGCATGCCCCGGCCGGTGCTGTCGTTGGTGAAGCGGGTGCCCGCGCTGTCAGCGGCAATGGTCCAGCCTGCGGCCCGGTAGGTGCGGTAGTCGAGGGTGACCGCCGGGATGTTGCCGAGGTTGCCGAGGACCCAGTGGAGCTGGCCGTCTGCGGTGACGCTCACTCCGTTGGCGGGCGTGCCGTCCACGGAGGGGGCGTTGTCGAACGTCGATTCGCAGCCGACGGTCTGGCGGTTCACTTGGCAGCGGGTCTTACCGGACTTCGTCTGGAGAAAGACGTACCCCTGCTCGTTGGTGGGTAACTGTTCTACGGCAGCGGGGGGTGCGGCCGTGGCGGTCGGCGGCGGGCTCGGGGCCGGTTGGGCAGCGGTTGTCGACGGGAGCTGCGGTGCCGCCACTGGTGGGCGTGATGTCGGGAACTCGGGCTCGATGTGGGAGGCGATGGGTTCGCCGTCGATCACCGTCGAGCAGCCGGCCAATGCGGTTGCGGCGATGGCGCAGACGCTGGCCAGAGTCCATTTCCGGAAGTTTGTCACCACATGTCAGCGTATGCCCCTTGTGACGCATGTGGATCATGTGGCGTGGTTGCGATTTGCTAACGGAAAAGGGACACCCCTGGTTGGGGTGTCCCTTCTGTGGTGCTGCGGTCAGCGGACGTCGACGTAGACCGTCTTGGTGATGACGGGGGCGAATTGCCTGTCGTATCCCGTGTAGTTCTGGGTGTTCTTGGCGTTGTTGTTGGAGTGGGTGAAGGTGGGGCCTTGGCCGACAGAGACGACGTGGGCTTCGGCGAGCGGGGCTTCCGAGAGCCGGTTGACGATGACTTTGTACCCCTGTGCCTGGAGGCTGGAGATGGTGTCCTGGGCGTTTCCGGCGCCGGTGGGGGCGGCCAGCGCGGGCGCGGCCAGCCCGAGGAATCCGGCGGTGAGCGTTGCGGCGATGGCGGTGGTCAATCCGAGATTCTTCATTGTTCTGGTTCTCTCTTGATTCGGTATGTCGAATCGGGGCTCTGCTGAGCGACGGTTCCGACCGGTTGAGGAAGCTTGTTCTTTTCGGTCTGGTTGTTAGAACGGGCTTGGGCGGCAATTTCATCTCTGTTGGCAGTGATTGGCTGGTGAGTGGCAGAAATTGTGTGGCGAGTGGGCTGAGAAGCTGGCACTGGCGCGGTTCGGGGACGCCGGGCCTCGGCACGGCCGGTTGGCTGCTACCCGTCCTGAGCGGTTTGTCTGGCCGCGTCCTTGATTGCTGGCGCGCGCCGTCGCTGTGAAGCCTCGTGCCATCGGACGGCAGCCGGCATGTTGCCGTTCAGCCGGGGTAGTGGACGCTCAGTAGTCTTCGGCGCGGGTCAGTGCTTCGGGCCGGCCCGCAGATGTCATGACGTTCTCGACGTTGTCTTGCAGGCTGCGTAGAAACAGGTCCCGCATGGGCTCGGGCTGAGCTTCGTTCCGGTAGTGCGCGGCGACGTTGTAGGAGAGGCGCTTGCCGTCGCCACCGACCAGGGGTAGCCATCGCCAGTTCACGGACTCAGCGCCAGCGAGAGGACCTCGGTAGGTTTCCCGGCCCGTGCTGTCGCGGCGGTAGTCGAACTGCAGCGCAACGTCGGAGGGGAGGATGGGCAGTCCCAGTCCGGCGTAGGCGCCCATGATGAGGACTTTGCTCTCGAATTCGGCCATGGCGACTCGTAGCTCGGCATTGGGATTCACCGCGCGATCGAGGTAGGTGCGTGATCGGGTGTCTGTGGGGGCGGTGAGTACCGCCGTTCTGCTGGCCTGCAGTTTGTGTAGATCGACGTAGTCGCCGTCGACGAAGGCCGAGATATCCACTCCCGGAAGGGGCCTGGTGGGAACCATTATCTCCAACCAGGCCGTGTAGACGATCTGCTGACGCAGGGATTGTTTGAGGTCGGCGACGCCACTGATGTCGGGCAGGTCGATGCCGATCACGACGTCATAGCTACCTGCAACCAGTGGACGCAACGCCCTCGAGATGAAGTGGCCGATCGACCGATGGTGTTCTCCGAGGACGCTCAATTCCACCGTGTAGTCGGGGCGCATGTTCGCCGCGGCCGGAAGCACTGTGGCGCTGTGGTGTGGCAGGTATCGCACAACCAGGCCATGTCGTTGATTCAACAACGCTTCTTGCATGTCCAAGATCTGCCGAAACACCTCGGCCACGTGAATTCCCCGCGCGGTGAGCTTGTACCCTCCTCCTCGCGGCGTGAAATACAGTTCGTCGTCGAAGCGGCTGTTCAAGTCACTCAAGATGGTGCGTAACGTCGATTCTGGCTTTCCGGTGCGCTGCGCACACAGCTGCAATGATGATCCGGCTTCGAGAAGCTCGACAAGGACCTTCATTCGTTTGGGTCGTAGATGGTCGAGCACCTTCTCCACCCGGGCGAAGGTCGCCTTGTGCTCACGGTGCTCGTCGAGCTGTTCGGCAGTCACACTTTCGGCATCGTGTGGGGCACGGTCATTCGCCTCGGTGTTGGCATTCGTATTCACTGGTCCCCCGACCATTGCAATCGCGAAGACATCGTCTGGTAGACGACGGGTTGGACTGGACGCAGATCCTACGGTCCTGGGCGCGTAATTCTGTCAGTCAAGATCGCAATCCCATTACGAGGCCGTGAAATGCGTGGTTCAACGGAGGCTACCTAGGCGCCGGATGCGCTTTCGCGTCGAAGGTGCGAAGTCCTCGTTCCAGGCGACGAACTCGTGCCAATCTTTGCTGCAGAGGCGATTCCCGCTAGAAACTGCAGTTCAGCGAGGGTAAGAGTTGGGGTGGCTGCTTGCGGCAGCCACCCCATATCAGCATCGAAAAGGTTGGAGACCTGCAATGCCGAACGGCACGAAACTAGCACCACCGGGCGTACCGAGTGGTGGAAAGATGTGGACATTCAATTCGGCGCGGGGCGGCTGGGAGCTGCACCGGCTGCCGGAGGTCAATCCGGTGAACGTTGCCGCGGGTGGTTTCCTGACCCATTTGGGTGGAATTGCGCTCCCGATGGTGTCGCAGTACCTGCTGATCGCCTCCGGCGTCTTGATAAGCATGGTTTTGCGGGGACGGTTGGGTGCGTTCTTGATGGCCAGCGCGAATGTCGCGATTGTTCCGGTGATCGTTCGCTACATTCCTGACGGCGCCGAGCACCTGGCGCGGATCGATCACGCCAACTTCGGGCCGGTGCTCACCCTGGTGGCTTGCTTGGCAGGCGCCGAACTCTTACGGGTGCTGTACCGGCGGTGGAGCAGGAACTTGTGCATCCCAGTGTTGTTGGTGCCCAAGACCACTCAACTCGCCTGAGTTTCTCGACCTCCAACCTGGGACAGAAGTGGGGCCGCCCTTCGGGGTGGCCCCACTTCGCAATTTTTCAGCCGGACTCGGCGATCTACGGGCAGAGGGCACCGCGCTACCTCGCCGAATGGACGGCGCTCTTGGCTACTCGTATCGAATCGCTCGGCTGATACCTTCGCCGGCTTCGCGACAGTGGCTATATGTTGACGTTGAAACCCAGGTCGACATCGCAGGCGGCCTGACCCCCGCGGATCCCCCAGTTCTCGACGGCGCATTCGCGCAAGTCAATGGTCACGTGATCAGGTGGGATGCCCAGGGTGCCAGCCGGTCCACGATCTCCCGGTACAGACTCCGCTTGGCTGGTACGGAGTGTCCAGCAATGCAATCGATTGCCGCAAACGTGTACAACTCCGGCTGGGCCAACGTCGGAGCGTGCGAGACCCGGTGCGGTTCATGGCTGATCAGCCGGACGTGCTTATCCCCTGGTGGTATCTCAAACGCGGACACCAGTGCCTCGTGAACCGCATCGATGATCGCTACTTCTTCATCTGCGCGATACCACCGTCGAACTTCAATGACCGTGCTGGGCATCGGAGCATCCTCACACAACGACCAGCCGGAGATCATTCAAATTCCGGCGCGCTGGTGTGCTGTCCAAAAGGGGAGTGGCAGGCAACTGCCCCGCCTCACGCGTGGGATTGCCGCGAAACCAGCATGCCCAGAATCTTTTCGGCCGATCGGCGATGTGTGGTGTTCTGCGACGCGGCTAGCCGCCATCCGTCGTTGGTGCGCACCGCGATGCTGGTATTGATCCGCCCGCCGCGTCGATTCCACCAGCGGCTCTGCTTCGTGATGGCAGCGTGTGCCTGGATCAGCGCCACATCGGGCGCCAGATACCGCAGCTGGGAGATCTGTGTGCGCAACCGCTTGCCGTGCAGGAGCTTCTTGAACAGCGGCGTGTACGACGCTGCGATCGCTGCGCGCCCTTTGTGTCGGCTGCCCAGGAAGGTGACGTAATCCGCATCGGGAGTGAACACACTGGCGTAGGCGTCGGAATCTGCGGTGTCCCAGCCCGTGATCTGACGATCGATCAACGCGAGGATCGCCTGTTCGTCGTCCCGATTCACCGACGATGCGTCATCGGCCAATGCGTTTGGCTGCGGGCCTCGATGACGAAGGTTGGTCCGCAGAATCCGGACAAGCAGGATTGGGTCGTGCAGCCTGGTGGGTGGGTCAATGAGATTGCGGACGCGCAGAATCCGTTCGGCGACTACGATATCGGCGGTCGCGGCCGCCAACGTCGATCGTTGCATCCAGGCGCGGACCCTTCCACGTAGGGTCCGCGGGGTGCCGGCGGCCGGTCGCCGCTCGGTGGTTTGATTCATCACCCATACCGGCTCGATGTGCTCGGCAGCGGCCCGGTAGAAGCGCCGCGCCAGATCGGTGTTGCCTGCCCGTAGGCAATCACGCAGTGCATGCGCCTGCAGGGCGGCCATCGTCATACCTTGGCCGTGTAGAGGATTGAGGTTGCACAGCGCGTCGCCGATGACAAGGAGGCCGTTCGGCGGGCTCGACATTTGGTCATAACGTCGCCAACCCGCGGCGGTGCTGCGGGAGATCGCGATCTGTCCGATGGGTGTCGCATCGCGCAGGACGGACATGATCGCGGCGGGAAGGATCTGCTCAGACTCCACCATCAACTCGGTGAAATTGCGGGGAGGGGTGCCGCACTCGATTGGGCGGGAGACAGACAACATCCAAGTGTCGTGTTCATACGCGACCAGCAGGGCACCGGGGGCGCTACTGCCTTGACTGACAAACGCCATCCGTTCGGGGATGCGTCCCGGTGCGATGTGCATCAGCTGGCTGGAGTAGCCCCAGGTCGAGGGTGCTCGATGTGTCGGCGGGGGACTGAAGCCGTGTCGGTCAAGGAAAGCGAGGGTGCGCGCCGTGCGACCCGTCGCGTCGACGACTACATCACCGTCCATGGTGATTGTTACGCCGTTGGCGTGATTGACGATTCGTGCACCGGTGACTCTATCGGCGGACAGCACAGGTTCGATCACCTCGTGGTTGTCGAGGACGGTGACGTTGGCCAGAGCGGTAATCCGGCGGCGAAGGTGAAACTCGATGAATGGGCGGCTGGCCTGATAGGCCGCCAGCGATCCTGGATCGGTGAGGTTGCCGTTGGGTTTCAGCTCGTTGCCGGCCACGCGTATGTACAACCGCGACAAGTCGTGGCCCTCGTCCACCACGGCCCCGGCGTAGGCGAGCTCGTCCAGGATTCCGGGCAGCAGCTCGTCGATCACTCGCGTGCCGCGACTGACGAAGTTGTGTAGATGGCGTCCCTGCGGCACGCCTTTGCGTTGGTCTGGATGATCGGGCAGCAGGTCTTGCTCCACCACCGTGACCGATCCGTAGAACTCCGAAAGCACCCCGGCGGCCAACAGCCCTGCCATGCCGGCTCCCAAAACCACAGCCTGCGAACCCTGTTTGGCCACCGCGGCCTCCTTCGTTGCCGGCGCAGATGCGCACTGGCCTCGTCTGGGGAAGGACCGTACACCCCTTTTTAAGAAAAATAAGGGAAAATTGTGAAGACAATAAGGATTCTTGGACTGCATGGAGTCCGGCGGTCCGGTTGGTTGCCCTCGACCATGGCCGGCGACCTGATTGACCTAGGCTGTTGCACTCCTCGCGGGTGGCAAACTCCTACTTGACCTGTGGTCGGCGCGGTAGGGGGACGCCGGGATGTTTCCGGCTGTCGGGGCAAAATCTGGGAGCTCTCCGGATTCCCGCAACGGGCCGGGAATGAATCCGGCAAGGGTGTGGTTGATCCCTTCGACAGTAACTTGAGTGCATCAGGCTCAACTCTGAGTTGACAGACACGGTCAACGGGAGCAAACTTGAGCGCGGTTCACTCAGACCCCAATGAAAGCTATTCAGGAGGCATCACTATGGCTCGTGCGGTCGGTATCGACCTCGGGACCACCAACTCCGTCGTGGCGGTTCTCGAAGGCGGCGACCCCGTCGTCGTCGCGAACTCCGAGGGCTCCCGTACCACCCCGTCCGTCGTCGCGTTTGCGCGCAACGGCGAGGTGCTGGTCGGTCAGCCCGCCAAGAACCAGGCGGTGACCAACGTCGACCGGACCATTCGTTCGGTGAAGCGGCATGTTGGCACCGATTGGTCTGTGGAGATCGACGGCAAGAACTACACCCCTCAGGAGATCAGCGCCCGCGTGCTGATGAAGCTCAAGCGTGACGCCGAGAGCTACCTGGGTGAGGACATCACCGATGCGGTGATCACTGTGCCGGCGTACTTCAACGACGCTCAGCGTCAGGCCACCAAGGATGCCGGCCAGATCGCCGGCCTCAACGTCCTGCGTATCGTCAACGAGCCCACCGCGGCTGCACTGGCATACGGCCTGGACAAGGGTGAGAAGGAACAGACCATCCTGGTCTTCGACCTCGGTGGCGGCACGTTCGATGTCTCGCTGCTCGAGATCGGCGACGGTGTGGTCGAGGTCCGTGCCACCTCCGGCGACAACCACCTCGGCGGCGACGACTGGGACGAGCGGGTCGTGACCTGGCTCGTCGACAAGTTCAAGGCCAGCAGCGGCATCGACCTGACCAAGGACAAGATGGCGATGCAGCGGCTGCGTGAAGCGGCCGAGAAGGCAAAGATCGAGCTGAGCTCCAGCCAGAGCACCTCGATCAACCTGCCCTACATCACCGTCGACGCCGACAAGAACCCGTTGTTCCTCGACGAGCAGCTGACCCGGGCCGAATTCCAGCGCATCACACAGGATCTGCTGGACCGCACCCGGCAGCCGTTCCAGTCCGTCATCAAGGACGCCGGCATCTCGGTGTCCGAGATCGACCACGTGGTGCTCGTCGGTGGTTCCACCCGGATGCCCGCGGTCTCCGAGCTGGTCAAGGAGATGACCGGTGGCCAGGAGCCCAACAAGGGTGTCAACCCGGACGAGGTTGTGGCCGTCGGCGCCGCTCTGCAGGCCGGTGTGCTCAAGGGTGAGGTGAAAGACGTTCTGCTGCTTGACGTCACCCCGTTGTCGCTTGGTATCGAAACCAAGGGCGGCGTGATGACCAAGCTGATCGAGCGCAACACCACCATCCCGACCAAGCGGTCGGAGACCTTCACCACGGCCGATGACAACCAGCCGTCGGTGCAGATCCAGGTGTTCCAGGGCGAGCGTGAAATCGCTTCGCACAACAAGCTGCTCGGCTCCTTCGAGCTGACCGGTATCCCGCCGGCCCCGCGCGGTGTCCCGCAGATCGAGGTCATCTTCGACATCGACGCCAACGGCATCGTGCATGTCACGGCCAAGGACAAGGGCACCGGCAAGGAGAACACGATCAAGATCCAGGAGGGCTCCGGCCTCTCCAAGGACGAGATCGACCGGATGATCAAGGATGCCGAAGCGCACGCCGACGAAGATCGCAAGCGTCGCGAAGAGGCCGACGTCCGCAACCAGGCCGAGTCGCTGGTCTACCAGACGGAGAAATTCGTCGCCGAACAGCGGAGCGCAGCGTCCGACGGTGGTGAATCCAAGGTTCCCGAGGACACCCTGACCAAGGTCGACGGTGCCATCTCCGAAGCCAAGGCGGCTCTGGCCGGCACCGACATCTCGGCGATCAAGGCCGCGATGGAGAAGCTGGGCCAGGAAAGCCAGGCCCTCGGCCAGGCGATCTACGAGGCCACCCAGGCCGAGCAGTCGGCCGACGGTGACGGCTCGGGCAGCAGCAAGAGCTCAGACGACGACGTGGTGGATGCCGAGGTCGTCGAAGACGACCAGGAGCGCAAGTGAGCCAGAACGATTCGCAGGAGCCGGTGACTGTCACCGACAAACGGCGCATCGATCCGACCACCGGCGAAATGCGTGAACCCGCTTCCGGCGCGGCCCCTGACGGGTCGGCGCCGGAGGCGGCCACCGAGGCGTCGGACGAAGCGGCCGAGCTCAAGCAGACGTTGCAACGGGTCAAGGCGGAGTACGACAACTACCGCAAGCGGTCCATGCGGGAGCAGCAGGCCTCCGCCGACCGCGCCAAGGCGACAGTGGTGACGCAACTGCTGCCGATCCTCGACGACCTGGACCGGGCCCGTAGTCACGGTGACCTGGAAGCTGGGCCGTTGAAGTCGGTGGCCGACAAGCTCACCGCGGCGTTGGACGGTGTGGGCCTGGCCGCTTTCGGTGTCGAGGGCGATGTCTTCGATCCGATACTGCACGAGGCGGTCCAGCACGATGGTGACGGATCCAACCCAGTCCTCGGAACGGTGATGCGACAGGGCTATCGACTCGGCGAACAAGTGCTGCGGCACGCGCTCGTCGGGGTTGTCGATGCCCCGGAAGGCAGTTCGGGCCCCGACACGGCCCAGAACTCCGGCGGATCCGCCGATGAGGCGACAGAATCTCAGTGAGGCGAACCCGAGAATGAAAACAGGTGAGGAGGTGACGCGCAGTGGCTCAACGAGAGTGGGTTGAGAAGGACTTCTACAAGGAATTGGGCGTCTCCTCTGATGCCGGCGCGGACGAGATCAAGCGCGCCTATCGGAAGCTGGCTTCGGAACTGCATCCGGACAAGAATCCCGACAACCCTTCTGCAACCGAGAGGTTCAAGGCGGTGTCGGAGGCATACAGCGTGCTCTCCGACGACGCCAAGAAGAAGGAGTACGACGAGACCCGGCGGCTGTTCGCAGGTGGCGGTTTCGGTCGGCGGTTCAACGGCGATGGCGGTGCTGCTCCTGGCGGCTTCTCGGGCGGCTTCAGTTCCGATGGAGCTGAGTTCAACCTCGGCGATCTGTTCGACGCTGCCGGTCAGACCGGCGGTGCGAACATCGGTGACCTGTTCGGCGGGCTGTTCGGGCGCGGTGCACAACCGCGCCCGACCCGCCCCCGGCGGGGCAACGACCTGGAGACCGAGACAGAACTCGATTTCCTGGAGGCCACCAAGGGCGTGGCGATGCCGTTGCGGCTGACCAGCCCGGCTCCGTGCACCAACTGCCACGGCAGCGGTGCACGTCCGGGCACCAGCCCCAAGGTATGCCCGAACTGCAACGGCGCCGGCGTGATCAACCGTAACCAGGGCGCGTTCGGTTTCTCCGAGCCCTGCACCGAATGCCGGGGCAGTGGCTCGATCATCGAGCAACCGTGCGACGAGTGCCGCGGCACCGGCGTGACCACTCGGACCCGCACCATCAACGTGCGGATTCCTCCGGGAGTCGAGGACGGTCAACGCATTCGGTTGGCCGGCCAGGGTGAGGCGGGACTGCGCGGTGCGCCGTCCGGAGACCTCTACGTCACGGTCCACGTCCGACCCGACAAGGTGTTCGGTCGTGACGGTGATGACTTGACGGTCACCGTTCCGGTGAGCTTCCACGAATTGGCATTGGGAACAACGCTTTCGGTGCCGACGCTGGAGGGCAAGGTCGGAGTGCGGGTGCCGAAAGGCACCGCCGACGGCCGGATCCTGCGGGTACGGGGCCGAGGAGTGCCCAAGCGCAGCGGCGGTCACGGTGACCTGCTGGTCACGGTGAAGGTCGCGGTGCCACCCAATCTCGAAGGGGAAGCCCTCGAAGCGCTGCAGGCCTACTCGGCTGCAGAGCGGGCCAGCGGGTTCGATCCACGGGCGGGTTGGTCAGGAAACCGGCTATGAGCAAGCCCGACGATTCGCGAGCGGCGGCCCGTACGTTCCTGATCTCGGTGGCCGCCGAGCTGGCCGGCATGCACGCGCAGACGTTGCGGACCTACGACCGGCTCGGTCTGGTCAGTCCGCAACGCAGCTCGGGCGGCGGCCGGCGTTATTCGCAGCGCGATGTCGACCTGCTCCGTGAGGTCCAGCGCCTCTCTCAGGACGAGGGTGTCAATCTCGCCGGAATCAAAAGGGTCATCGAACTCACCAACCAGGTCGAAGCGTTGCAGGCCCGGATGGCGGAGATGTCGAGCGAGATCGAGCTGCTGCGCGCCAACCAGCGTCGTGACATCGGCAAGGGTTCGACGAGCACGGCACTGGTGGTCTGGCAGCCCCGAAGCCGACGATGACGGTCGGAGCTTGCGGAGAGCGGCTGAGGAGGCGAGCCATCCGGCCCCGAAGCCGACGTTGACCAAACCTGGCCGAACGAGCGTGTTTGTACGCCCCGACACGGAGTGTCACGTACAAACACGGTCGCTCGCCACAACTTAAATGGTGATCGAGAACTGCGCGACCGCGGGATGCCCGGGTCGCGCAGTTCTGTATGTGCCGCGGGTCAGGGCATCGGTGGGCGCCGCCATGGGTTCGAAACAGATCAGGTCCTCAGCCGGCGGAGCGAAGAGCTGTGCGGCCGGGTAGCCCTCGATGAACCGCACCTCGATCCGGCGCTCACCCGCAGATACCGAAAACACCGAGCCGTCGGCAACGTCGTCGTATCCGTCGTCGAATGACTTGTCGCCCAGCAGTTCCCGGTGTGCCCCTTGCATGGTGGCGGATCCGTCGGGGATGCCGCGGTGGTCGACGGCCAGGTGACGCATCGCCGGGGTCTCCACCAGCCAATGCGCGCGGGGGACACCGGGTATCTGCAGATAGGGATGGAATCCGAAGCACAGCGGGACGGCCACCTCACCGGTGGCACGCACGACGGTGTGCACCGTCAGGGTCCGTTGCCGCAGCGTCACCGAAATCTCCACGGTGTGCGGGAACGGGAAGCTGGCCAGCAGCTCGGGATGAGCGGCGAAGTCGAAGGCTGCCACCAGCTCATCGGAGGTTTCGGTCAGCACCTCCCAGTCCGGGTGTGCGGCCAGCAGGCCGTGGATCGGCAGACCGCCCGGGTCCAGCCGAACGCCCGCCGCGCCGGCGGTCACCTCGACCGATGTGCCGTCGGCGTCAAAGGACGTGGTACTGAGCCGGTTGGCCCATGGGTAGAGCAGCGGCAGGCCCATCGTTTTACCGGCCGACAGATAGGTGTCGAGCCCGCGGCGCTGCCCCAGGAGTTCGACGCCGTCGTCGGTCAGGGAGGTCCCGATCATGCCGGCGTCGGGGACGAACTGCGCCGCGACAGATCCGTCGCGAAGGGTGACGATGTGCACTGCTTGAGCTTATGCCCACATTCGTTCGGTAAGGGGGCGGCGGCCCTAACTGCTCACCGGATCGTGCTGAATCCGTTCGGGCGGGGCGCCTTTGGCGATCAGCGCGGCCCGGGCGGCCGTGATCATGCCGGGGCCGCCGGCGATCAGGATCTGGCGGTCGCCCCACCCGCCGTAACGCGTCACGACATCGGGCAGCAACCCTTTCTGGCGCACGTGCAGACCGCGAGGAGGATGGACGTCGGGGTAATCGGACGCCCATGGCGGGTCGGTGTTGTACTCCGTGACCGGCGTGACCGACAACCAGGGATTGGTGGAGGCGATTTCCCACAGCGTGCGCAGGTCGTAGAGCTCACACGGGTAACGGGCGCCGAAGAACAGGTGCACCCGCGGGTTCACGCCGAACCTGCACAGATCCATGATGATGGAACGCAGTGGCGCCAGCCCGGTACTGCCCGCCACCATCAACACGTCGCCGCCATCGCGATCCACCTGGAGCGCACCATGGGGGCTCGACAGCCGCCACCGGTCGCCGGGCCGGGCTTCCTCCACGACGGCGGTGCTGACCATCCCACCGGATACGGCACGGATGTGGAACTCGATACCGCCGTCGGGTTGCGCGGGGATGGCGGGTGTCAGGTAGCGCCACCGGCGTGGCCACTGTGGCACTTCGACCTTGACATACTGCCCGGGGTGGTAGTCCATGGGTCGGTCGAGGTAGAGCCGGACCACCGCCAGGTCACGGGAGACGCGGTGCTGTTCCGCCACGGTGCCCTCCCACCAGGGCGGACCTTCCTCGGCGGCCGCGGCGCCGCTCATGACGCCGCCGATCAAGTTGAGGGCTTGGCGCGCGGCGTCTTCGACGGCAGGTGTCCAGGCCGATCCGAGCTCGCTGTTCAGGGTGGCATAGAGGGCGTGGGCCATGGTCTCGTAATGCTTGGGTTGCACACCGTATTTGCGGTGGTCGCGCCCCAGCTGCGCCAGGAAGGCGACGGGTTCCTCGGCACGTTGGGCGATGAACTCACCGAGCAGCCAGTCCAGAGCGTGGGCGAAGATGGTGCGCTGGCCGGCCATGTCCGGTGGGAACATGTCCCGCACGGATCGGTCGATGGCGAACCACGTCGTATAGAAGCGGCTGATCACAGCGTCGGAGTTCTTCAGCGGGTGGACGGCGTCGCGAAGGACAGCAAGTGCGTCGCGATCTTCCAGGCCCACTTGCGTGATTTTAGGCCTTGCCCCGACCGCGGCGTTGCCCGATGCCGGAGGCAGATCTGAGCGGTTGCTGCGATCCATGATGTGGGTGGGGCGCCTGGTAGAGGTGATGACTTCGGGCGCTCAGCTTGAAGACGGTGGCTCCCGCGTCTGCGGTGGTCGGTCCGGGTGGGGGAGAACCCTGTCGCCGCCGGCACGTCTGGCCTGGTCGGCAGGCTCCGATTGTCGTGCGGCTGTCAGGACCATCGAGCCTCCCGCACTATCGCCGAACCTGGTACCGGAGATCACCGGCCGTGCGGCTACCGGCTACAGGCCGTGAATGCCCTTGTACAGCACCATCAGACCGATCACGATCAAGATCGCGGCAACCAGTGCGGCGTTGTGCTTCTCCATCCAGTCCTTGACTCGCGTCAGGAGCGGATTGAGCCGATCGCCGGATGCGGCGTACGCAAGGATGGGCAGCGCCACCGTCGATGCGGCCAGCACGACGAAGATGGTGATGGCGATAGCAAGACCGGCGCCGATGCTCAGTCCGGATGTGCCGATCTCCAAACCTGCTGCGGCGCAGATGAACAGAACCTTGGGGTTGGCTACGGTCAGCAGAGCGCCGATCGCCAGGGCCTTGGCCGGCCTCGCTTCCGCGATGTGACGGGTGCCCGGCATTTGGTGTGGCTTGCTGTGCCGTGTCAGCCACCGGTACACACCGAAGGCGATCAGCGCGGCGCCGACCGCGACCCGGATCCAGGATGTCCACCTCGGGGGGGAACCGTCCAGCCCGCCGAGCAGTCCGGAGACGCCGACAAACGCGACAGTCAGGGCTGCCAGGCCGCCGACCCACCCGGCCAGGAACGCCAGACCCGTCGGTGTGGGCCGGGCCGTGTGCAGGACCAACACCGCCGGAATGATCGAGAGCGGAGACAACGCGATGACCATCGCAAGAGGAATCAGCTCGACCAGTGTCGAGCTCCAGATGGTACCCACGGCAAGAACCTAGCGGTTCGACGTGGCCAGAACCAGAGCAGCTCGTCCACCCATCACGCAACTGGCAGCCCGATCACGGCCCGAACTGGGTAGTCTCCGGTGATCCGCCCCGGGCAGACCCCTTGGGTGCGCGTTCCGCCGGGAAGGATGCACCTCATGACTGCGAACCGTGTCGGTGTGAAGCAGATCCACCTCGGTCACATCTTCCACATCGTGGGCTCGCCCACGGTCAGCGACGCAGCCGAGGCCTTGGAGTCGATCCCGGACGGTGCCCTGGTGATCGATGAGACGGGCACCGTCGTCTTCTGTGGTGAGCGGGAAGTTGCTGTCGCCGAGTATGGTTCGGCGCAGGTGCACGACCATCGGCCCGGATTCCTGCTTCCCGGCTTCGTCGACACCCATATCCATTTTCCACAGACGTACGCCGGTGACTCCTACGGCGGGGGTCAGCTTCTCGAGTGGTTGAACTCGTGTGTGTTCCCCTCCGAATCACGGTTCGCAGACCCCGCCTTTGCCCAGGAGGCGGCTGAAGAGTTCTGCGACCGGCGGACCGCTGCGGGAACCACCGCCGCGATGGTCTTCGGGTCGGCGTTCCCGCATGCCCAGGATGCGTTGTTCAGCGAGACACAGCGACGCGGGTTGCGGGTGGTGAGCGGACGCGGCATCCAGACCGTCGGGCCGGAGTCGGCCGCAACGCTGATCACGTCCGAGGAGGACGCCATCCGGCTGACCTGCGAAGAGATCGACAAGTGGCACGGCGCGGACACCGGCGATGTCGACACCGCCCTGCTGCACGTGGCGATTGTCCCGCGGTTCTCGTTGGCTGTTACTGCTGAGACACTGAAAAATCTTGGTGAACTTTATGATTCGGTACGCGACCGAGGGGTGTACGTCCACAGCCATCTCAACGAGAACAACCGTCCCGGTACCGGCGAGGTGGACAGCACCAAGCAGACCTATGGGGTCGACTCCTACCTCGACACCTACGACGGTAAGTTCCTGCCGGGTTCCGAGGTGGGCGGTAAGAGCCTGCTCGGTCGACGGACCATTCTGGCCCATTGTGTGCACTGTCAGGATGCGGAGCTGGCACGAATGGCAGAGACCAGCACCTCGGTATCACACTGTCCGGTGTCTCAACTGTTCCTCGGGTCGGGCACCATGCCGTGGAAACGTACCGTGGCCTCCGGTGTCAACATCGCGGCCGGGACGGATTTTGGTGGGGGAGACGAATGGTTGATCCCGCGGGTCCTCGCGGCTGCCTTCAAGGTGCACATCAGCGAGGACGGCGCCGATGGCGTGTCGATGCATCCGGCGGAAATGTTGTTCCTCGGTACCCTTGCCGGGGCGCGAGCCCTGGATATGGAGAACCGGTTCGGGAATTTCGACCAAGGCAAAGAAGCCGACTTCGTGGTCGTCGATCCTAGGCGCGCGCCGGCGTTGGCAACCGCCCTGCGGCACGGAATCCGTTCTGCGGAACCCGATCTGGCGCGAGATCAAACGCTCTTTGCGTTGCTCATGGGAATTCGGGAGCCGGCGATCACCGAGGTGTACGTACAGGGCCGCCGGGTCGGTGCGGGCCGAGGCTGACCGATGACGCCGACCGGGGCGGCAACCGCAGTGAGCATCTTCCACCCGGTGCTCGACACAGTGGGCTTCGACCATTGGCTCACCGGTGTCCTTGCCGGGGCGCGGACCGTCACCGGATTTGTGTCGGCGCGGGTATCGGTGCACAACGAACCCGGCCTGGACTGGGCCGCTGAGGTCACTTTCGCCGCCGAGGAGCAGGCACACGCCTGGCTCGACAGCAAGATGCGCGTGGGGCAATTGCGTGACGGCGCTGCTGAAGGCTATCTGCGATGTGCGACCGACCTGGTGATTGTCGAGGGCCGGCAGGCACCCGAAGGCGTCGACGGCTTCGCGCACTCGGTGGCACCTGGCCGGGAGGCGGAATTCGAGGCCACGCAGCGGCGGCTGAACGCCGCGTGCGCACAGCTTCCCGGCTTCGAAGGCACCGCGCTGTTCCCGCCGGACGCCGGCGACCAGTGGCTGTCGTTGGTGAGATTCCGTACCGCGGAACAGTTGTCGGCGTGGCTGCGATCAGCAGAACGGCAGGTCGCTCTCGGTGCGTTGCGGTCCAGCTTGACCGCGGAGTTCACGCCGTTGACCTCCACGACGCCGTTCGCCACGACCGTGCGCACCGAACACGGCCGCACCCTCATGACGCCGAACTGGAAGTCGGCGATGATGGTGATGCTGGTGCTCTACCCGACGGTGATGTTGCTGTCCCGATTTGTGGGCCCGGTCTTCGATCGCTACGGCGCCGAACCCTGGTTGGCGTTGTGGCTCAGCCAGGTACTCAGCGTGTCGCTGATGCAGTGGTGGCTGATGCCGTGGGCCACCAGGCCATTTCGGCGATGGCTGGATCCCGTGGACGGTCGCGGAACGCGGATCAGCATGATCGGCGCCGGTGCGATCCTGGCCTGTTACGGGGGCACCTTGGTGGTGTTCGCGCTGGTGCAGTGGCTGCAGTTCTGGGACTACAACACCTGAGCGTTCCCGCGTTGGCTGTTGTTCAGAGGATGATCACGGAGCGCAGGACTTCGCCGGTGTGCATTTTGTGGAAGGCGTCTTCGATGTCGTCGAGGCTGATGCGTTCGGAGACGAATTTTTCCAGTGGCAGGCGGCCCTGGAGGTAGAGGGAGATGAGGGTGGGGAAGTCGCGTTCGGGGAGGCAGTCGCCGTACCAGCTTGATTTGAGGGAGCCGCCGCGGGAGAAGAAGTCGACCAGCGGCATCTCCAGGGTCATGTCGGGGGTGGGGACGC
>NZ_JBARXZ010000230.1:0-64411 GCF_049647605.1 Mycobacterium sp.
CCGAGGTCCAGCAGTGGGCCCGCGACCGGATCAGCTGGTTCTTCTCGATGGACTTCGCGGGACGGCGCGCCTACTCCGAAGAGACCGCCACCAACGCGTTCTACGAGACCCTGGCCTGGAACTGGCCAAACTGGGCCAAACTGTTCTTCAACAACAAAGGCGTCGTCGCCCGCGGCACCGACGTCTGCATGAACTACCCCCCGGTCGACCCAACCGTCTGGACCTGGTGAACCAGCCATAGCTGAAAGAGGCCGCCTCCCTTTCGGGGGGCGGCCTCTTTCGTTGGCGCGCAACCGATCTCCGTCCGGCTACACCGCCGTCGACTCCTTCTCGACAGCCGGCGACGGCCACGGCGACGGCTTCGGCCGGGTCCGCACGTTCTGCGGCCACCAGAACCACCGGCCCAGCAGCGCGGCGATCGATGGTGTCATGAACGCCCGCACCACCAGCGTGTCGAACAGCAGGCCCAGGCCGATCGTGGTGCCCACCTGACCGATCACCGTCAACTCGCTGACCGCCATCGACATCATGGTGAACGCGAACACCAAGCCCGCGGCGGTGACCACCGAACCGCTGCCACCCATCGCGCGGATGATGCCGGTGTTCAGTCCCGCGTGTATCTCCTCTTTGAGTCGGGAGACCAGCAGCAGGTTGTAGTCCGCGCCCACGGCCAGCAGGATGATCACCGACATCGCCAGCACCATCCAGTGCAGTTCGATACCGAGGATGTGCTGCCAGATGAGCACCGACAAACCGAATGAGGCGCCCAGCGACAGCACCACCGTCCCGACGATCACCGCAGCGGCCACCACCGCCCGAGTGAGGATCAGCATGATGATGAAAATCAAGCTCAGCGAAGCGATTCCGGCGATCATCAAATCGTAGGCATTGCCGTCGGACATGTCCTTGAAGGTGGCCGCCGAGCCTCCGAGATAGATCGTCGAACCCTCCAGCGGGGTCCCCTTGATGGCCTCCTTTGCCGCCTTCTTGATCGAGTCGATCCGGGCCACGCCCTCCGGGGACAACGGTTCGCCGTCGTGGCTGATGATGAACCGCACCGCATGCCCGTCCGGGGACAGGAACTGCTCGAGACCACGCTGGAAATCGGGATTGTCGAAGGCTTCGCGAGGCAGATAGAACGAGTCATCGTTCTTGGCCGCGTTGAAGGCCTCCCCCATCTCGGTGCCGTTCTCCTGCATGATGCGCATCTGTTCCTGCATGCCCGATTGCGTCTGGTGCATCGTGAGCATCATGGTCTTCATCGACTTCATCGTCTCGATCATCGACGGCATCAGCGCGACCATCTGAGGCATCAAGGTGTCCAGCCGCTCCATCTGCGGCATCAACGCCTGAATGTCCTCGGTCATGATCTGGATACCGTCGATGGTGTCGAAAATCGAACGCAGCGACCAACATATCGGGATGTCGTAACAGTGCGGTTCCCAGTAGAAATAGTTGCGCATCGGCCGGAAGAAGTCATCGAAGGTCGCGATGTTGTCGCGCAGTTTCTGAATGTCGACAACCATGTTCTTCATCTGCCCCACCATCTGGTGGGTGGTGTCGGCCATCTCCGTGGTGATGCGAGACATCTCGGTCATGTTGTCGATGGTGGTCTGCATGTCGTCGGCCTGAACCAGCATGTCCGCCATGCGGTCCTGGTTGTACTTCTGATTCAGCGTCTGCATGACGCCCTGCTGACTCATCATGAACGGGATCGAGGTGTTCTCGATCGGTTGCCCCTGAGGTCGGGTGATGGCTTGAACGCGGGCGATACCCTCCACGCCGAACACCGCTTTGGCGATCTTCTCGATGACCAGGAAATCGGCGGGATTGCGCAGATCCCGGTTGCTTTCGATCATCAACAGCTCGGGGTTCATCCGGGCCGGCGAGAAGTGCCGGTCGGCCGCGGCATAACCCTCGTTGGCCGGTAGGTCGGTGGGAAGGTACTGGCGGTCGTTGTAGCTGGTGCGATACCCCGGCAGCGTCAACAGCCCGATCAGGGACAACGCCACCGCGCCGATCAGGATCGGGCCGGGCCAGCGCACCACCGCGGCACCCACTTTGCGCCAACCCCGGATACGCATGGCCCGTTTCGGTTCGAGCAACCCGAACCGGCTGGCAACCGTGATGATCGCGGTGCCCAGGGTCAAAGCGGCGATGATGCCGACGACCATGCCGATCGCCAACGGCATACCGAGGGTCTGAAAGTACGGCAGCCGGGTGAAACTCAGACAGAACGTGGCACCGGCGATCGTCAGGCCGGAACCCGCGACCACGTGGGCGGTGCCCCCGAACATCGTGTAGAAGGCCGTCTCTTTGTCTTCACCGAGACTTCGCGCTTCCTGATAGCGGCCTATCAGGAAGATCGCATAATCCGTCGACGCCGCGATCGCCAATGTCACCAGAAGGCTGGTGGCAAATGTCGACAGCCCGATGATCTCGTGATAGCCCAGGAACGCCACCACACCGCGGGTGGCCGACAGCGCCAGGACCACCATCACCAGCATCAGGATCGTCGTGACGATCGAGCGGTACACCAACAGCAACATCACGATGATGACCGTGAACGTGACCGCCTCGATCATCCGCATGCTGCGGTCGCTGGCGATGTGCTGGTCCGCAGCCAACGCCGCCGGTCCGGTGACAAACACCTGCAGCCCATCGGGCGGCTGCAAACCGGTCACGATGTTCTGGACAGAGTCCACCGACTCGTTGGCCAGCGCCTCGCCCTGGTTGCCGGCGAGCTTCACCTGCACATAGGCGGCCTTGCCGTCCGGGCTCTGCGAACCCGGTGCCGTCAGAGGGTCACTCCAGAAGTCCTGCACCGACTGGACATGTGCCGTGTCCTGCCGAAGCTTGACGACCATCTCGTCGTAGAAGCGGTGTGCGTCGGTGCCCAGAGGATCCTGGCCTTCCAACACGATCATCACCGCACTGTCGGAAGTGCCTTCGTTGAATTTCTCTCCGACACGCTTCATCGCGATGACCGATGGCGCCTCGTCCGGGCTCATCGACACCGCTCGCAGCTGCCCCACGGTTTCGAGCTGCGGGACCGCGGTGTTGACGACGGCGATCAGAGCGATCCAGGCGAGGATGATCGGCACCGCAAACGCGCGGATCATCCGTGGGAGAAATGGCCGGTGCTGCTGTTTCACGGGCGCAAAAGCATCCGTGGTCGGCTCGTCGTTCTTCGAGCCACCAAAAATGCTCATGCGGACTTCTCGATGCAGAAGGTCTGGGCGCTCACGCCGTCAACGGTGCGTTCTTCACGTAGTTCGCCGTCGACGAGGATGCGACAAGTCAAGCTGCTGCCAGGACCTTGGGCCACCACCTGGCCCATCGCCGAGGGCGCCGTCGTCTCGAGCCGGACGTGCCACGGCAACGCCGCACCGTCGACCCGCTGCGGTTTTCCGTCAAGATCCAGGTAGTTGATGTCGGCGTGACCGCCGGCTCCGTAGACCTCGTATTCGACGACTTTGGGCTCGAAGGGTTCCGGGTCGTCGGCGAAGTTCACCGGAGTCACCAGCGGGCCGTCGGAGGCGAAGAAACCACGGATCCTGTTGACGGTGAAACCGGCGATCAAGAGGACGACCACGATGAGCAACGGGATCCAAGCCCGCTTCAACGCCCCAGCCATGCAACCTCGTCCCACTCTCAGCCTTCTCTAACAGTCGGCTTAGATTAGTTCATATAACTAGTGGGCGTCTCCCCCAGGCTGGGGCTTTAGCTGTGGGCTGGATCACCGATAGCGCCAAGTGAGAGTGACGGAGCCCACCGTGTCGCACTTAGACCGACAACCCATGGCAGCCACCGGCAAGTACCCGTTGCCCGCGGCGGTCCCCGGCACACTCGACGGGACGCGGTTCCACCTCACAAAAGCCCACGGTTGGAACAGTTCAGCCGCTATCCGAGCCAGCAGAAGCGTCCGCGGAAGACATCGCCGACGGCGACTCCGACCGGTTTGCAGACGCCGCCCCGGCGAGCGCTGGGCATCCGCCCCTGGGAGTTCACTGGACGTTTTCGCTCCCCGCGAAACGGAACCGCCCTTTTTGTACCGAGATCTCGTGTTTGCTCAGCTCAGCGCTGAGCACCTGAACGTGTTCGGTGGAGTGTCAGGCTCCGTAGACCGGAACCGCCGGACGGGCCTTCGCGAGCAGTTCAGCGACCACCGGACCGAGTTCGGCGACATCCCAGCGGGCACCTTTGTCGATCTGCGGGCCATGGGCCCAACCTTCGGCCACCCGGATCTTGCCGCCTTCGAGTTCGAAGACCCGGCCGGTGACATCCCGGGATTCGACGCTGCCCAGCCACACCACCAGTGGCGAGATGTTCTCCGCGGCCATCGCATCGAAACTGTCGCCCTGGGTCGCCATCATCTCCGCGAAGACGGTCTCGGTCATCCGGGTACGTGCCGAGGGTGCGATGGCGTTCACAGTGACGCCGTAGCGGCCCATCTCAGCCGCGGCCACCAGGGTCATCCCGGCGATCGCCGCCTTGGCGGCGCTGTAATTGCCCTGCCCGACACTGCCCTGCAGGCCGGCGCCCGAGCTCGTGTTGATGATGCGGGCATCGACGACGTCGCCCGCTTTGGATCTGGCACGCCAGTGTGCGGCCGCATGTTTCATGGTGGCGAAGTGACCCTTGAGATGGACCGCGATGACGGCGTCGAACTCTTCCTCGCTGGTGTTGGCGAACATCCGGTCCCGGACGATGCCGGCGTTGTTGACCAGGACGTCGAGACCCCCGAAGGAGTCCACCGCCGTCTGGATGAGACCTTCGGCCTGCGCCCAGTCTGCGACGTTGGCTCCGCTGGTCACCGCCTCACCGCCGGCAGCAACGATTTCATCCACCACTGCCTGGGCGGCGCTACCGCCGCCCGCGGGTGAACCGTCCAGTCCGACACCGATGTCATTGACCACCACGCGGGCCCCCTCGGCCGCAAACGCGAGCGCGTGCGCCCGGCCGATGCCACCACCAGCGCCCGTCACGATGACCACACGGCCGTCGACCAGTCCCATATTCATCGACTCCTTCACTTGTTCGCGCTGGAAGCATCCAGGTAGGACGGCGGCTCGCCGCCACCGTGCACCTGGAGCGTGGCGCCGCTGATGTACGACGCCGCCTCGGAGGTCAAAAATGCTGCAGCCCAACCGATATCAGCAGGCTTGGCCAACCGCCGCAGCGGGACGGTGGCCGCGACAGCGGCAACCGATTCGGCATCACCGTAGAACAGTTCGGACTGTTCGGTTTCCACCATGCCGACCACGACGGAGTTGACCCGCACCTTCGGGGCCCACTCCACCGCCAGGGTGGCCGTCAGATTGTCCAGTCCGGCCTTCGCGGCACCATAGGCAGCGGTACCCGGGGTGGGGCGATGCCCACTGACGCTGGAGATGTTGACGATCGATCCGCCACCCTGTTTCTGCATCACCACATTGGCATGCTGGGAAACCGAGAGCGGTCCAAGGAGATTGAGCTCCAAGATCTTGGAGCTGAACTTCGGCGAGGCCTCGGCGGCAGCCACAAAGGGAGACCCGCCCGCATTGTTGACCACCGCATCGAGCCTGCCGTGCCGCGCCACGATCGCGTCGATCATGGCACGCACCGACTCGTCGTCGCGGACATCGCAGGCAAGGAATTCATAGGTCAGCCCCTCGACCGGGCGCCGGGCGCACGTCACCACCGTCGCACCCTGTGCGGCGAACACGGCGCTGATCCCCGCACCCACGCCGCGAACCCCGCCGGTGACGAGCACAACCCGGCCATCGAGGCCCAGCCGGACGGTCCCCAGTGCACTGTCAGTGGCATCGGTCACTGTGCTAGCGTACCAAGCAAGTGCTTGCTTAGGTACAGACCCCCCAGAACCAGCTGGAGTAGCGCATGACGATTTCCTCAAAGACCGTCGAGCCGGGCATCATCGCGGTCACCGTCGACTACCCGCCGGTCAACGCGATCCCCTCTCGGGGATGGTTCGAACTGGCTGACACCATCACCTCGGTGGGCCGCGACCAGAGCACCCACGTGGTGATCCTTCGAGCCGAAGGCCGCGGCTTCAACGCGGGCGTGGACATCAAGGAGATGCAACGGACGGTCGGCTTCACCGCTCTGATCGACGCCAATCGTGGCTGCTTCGAAGCATTTCGGGCGGTCTACGAATGTGCGGTACCGGTTGTCACCGCAGTCAATGGATTCTGTGTCGGCGGAGGCATCGGACTTGTCGGCAACTCCGATGTCATCGTCGCCTCCGATGACGCGGTCTTCGGCCTACCCGAGGTGGAGCGCGGCGCCCTCGGTGCCGCCACCCACCTGTCGCGACTGGTGCCCCAGCACATGATGCGGCGGCTCTTCTATACCGCGGCGACCGTCGACGCCACCACCCTGCACCATTTCGGATCCATTCACGAGGTGGTACCCCGCGCCGATCTCGACGAGGCGGCGCTGCGCGTCGCCCGTGACATCGCCGTCAAGGACACCAGGGTGATCCGGGCCGCCAAGGAGGCCCTCAACCTCATCGACGTCCAGAAGGTCAACTCCAGTTACCGGATGGAACAGGGCTTCACCTTCGAACTCAACCTCTCGGGCGTCGCCGACGAACACCGCGACGCATTCGCGGGGACCGACAAAAAGGGCGGCAAATGAGCAACAAGACAACAACTCTCGACGAGGCAGTCGCCCACGTCGAAAGCGGCATGACCATCGGTATCGGTGGCTGGGGCTCACGGCGCAAACCCATGGCCCTGGTGCGGGCGCTGCTGCGCACCGACGTCACCGACCTCACCGTCGTCACCTACGGCGGACCCGATCTCGGGCTGCTGTGCTCGGCCGGCAAGGTCAAGCGCGCCTACTACGGCTTCGTGTCCCTGGATTCACCGCCGTTCTACGACCCGTGGTTCGCCAAGGCCCGCACCACCGGCGCGATCGAAGCCCGCGAAATGGACGAGGGCATGTTGCGCTGCGGACTGCAGGCAGCTGCCGCACGACTGCCGTTCCTGCCGATCCGCGCCGGCCTGGGCAGCGACGTGCGCACCTTCTGGGGTGACGAACTCAAGACTGTGACATCCCCGTACCCCACCGGCGACGGCTACGAAGAGCTGCTCGCGATGCCCGCGCTCCGACTGGACGTGGCCCTGGCGCATCTGAACATCGGCGATGCCAGGGGCAACGCCGCCTACACCGGGATCGACCCGTACTTCGACGAGCTGTTCCTGATGGCAGCGGACCGGCGGCTGCTCAGTGTCGACAAGCTGGTGACCACCGAAGAACTGGTCAAATCCGTTCCCCCGCAAGCGCTGTTGGTCAACAGGATGATGGTCGACAGCGTGGTGGAGGCGCCCGGCGGTGCCCACTTCACCACCGCGGAACCCGACTACAAGCGCGACGAGCGCTTTCAACGGCACTACGCCGAGGCCGCGAGCACCGAGGACGGGTGGCGGGAGTTCGTGTCGACCTACCTGTCCGGAAGCGAAGACGACTACCAGGCTGCGGTGCAGACATTCGCCAAGGAGGCCACCAAATGACCACCGCCACCCGCGCCGACGTGTGCGCCATCGCCTGCGCGGAACTGTTCCGCGACGCCGGCGAGATCATGGTCAGCCCGATGGCCAACATGGTCTCGGTCGGAGCGCGCCTGGCACGGCTGACCTTCGCACCCGACATCCTGCTCACCGACGGCGAAGCCCGCATCCTGGCCGACACCCCGGCGCTCGGCGTTGTCGGGGACATCGAGGGCTGGATGCCGTTCTCCCGAGTCTTCGAGACACTGGCATGGGGACGCCGCCATGTGGTCATGGGCGCCAACCAGATCGACCGCTACGGCAACCAGAACCTCTCGGCCTTCGGCCCGATCCAGCATCCCAAGCGGCAGATGTTCGGCGTCCGCGGCGCACCCGGCAACAGCATCAACCACGCCACCAGCTACTGGGTCGGCAACCACACCTCCCGGGTGTTCGGCGAGTCGGTCGATATCGTCTCCGGCATCGGCTGGGACAAGGTCGATCCCGCCAACCCTGCCTATCGGTTCGCCAACATCTATCGCGTGGTCTCCAACCTCGGCGTATTCGACTTCGACGGCCCTGAGCACCAGATGCGCGCCGTGTCACTGCATCCCGGTGTCGACGCCGCGGAAGTCGCCGAAAACACCTCCTTCGAGGTGCACGGACTGGAATCCGCCGAGACCACCAGGCTGCCCACCTCCGAGGAACTGCAGCTGTTGCAGGAGGTCATCGACCCGAAAGCGCTGCGGAACAGAGAGATCCGGTGATGACACAACTGGTCACACCCCTCACCGAGCTGGTGGGCATCACCCATCCGGTGGTGCAGACCGGTATGGGCTGGGTTGCCGGGGCCCGGTTGGTCGCCGCGACCTCGAACGCCGGCGGGCTGGGCATCCTGGCGTCGGCGACCATGACGCTCGAAGAGCTGCGGACCGCCGTCACCAAGGTCAAAGCGACCTGTGACAAGCCCTTCGGAATCAACATCCGCGCCGACGCCGGCGACGCGAACGACCGCGTCGACCTGCTGATCCGGGAAGGGGTGAAGGTCGCATCATTTGCGCTGGCGCCGAAGCCGGATCTGATCGCCAAGCTCAAAGATGCCGGCGTTGTGGTCATTCCGTCGGTCGGCCTGGCCAAACACGCCAAGAAAGTGGCCGGCTGGGGTGCCGATGCGGTGATCGTGCAGGGTGGCGAGGGCGGCGGTCACACCGGTCCGATAGCAACCACCCTGCTATTGCCCTCGGTGCTCGACGCGGTGGCCGATACCGGCATGCCCGTCATCGCCGCCGGCGGTTTCTTCGACGGCCGCGGGCTGGCAGCAGCGCTGTCCTACGGCGCCGCCGGCGTCGCGATGGGAACTCGCTTCCTGCTGACGTCGGACTCGACAGTGCCCGACGCGGTGAAACAGCGCTACCTGGCCGCGGCTCTCGACGGAACCGTGGTGTCGACCCGGGTCGACGGCATGCCGCATCGGGTGCTGCGCACCGGCCTGGTGGAGAAACTCGAGAGCGGGTCGCCGGTGCGTGGCTTCTCCGCCGCGATCCGCAACGCCCAGAAGTTCAAGAAGATGACGGGCATGACGTGGAAGTCGATGGTGACCGACGGCCTGGCGATGCGCCACGGCAAGGATCTCACCTGGTCCCAGGTCGTGATGGCGGCCAATACCCCGATGTTGCTGAAAGCCGGTCTGGTGGAAGGTGATACCTCCGCAGGCGTGCTGGCGTCGGGCCAGGTGGCCGGGATCATCGAGGATCTGCCGTCATGTGCCGAGCTGGTCCCGACGATCGTGGCCGATGCGGTGGCGCAACTACAGGCCGCCACTCGCTTCATCCGCTGATCTCGGCGACTACAGGCGTTCGATGATGGTGACGTTGGCGGTGCCGCCACCCTCGCACATGGTCTGAAGGCCGTAGCGGCCGCCGGTGCGTTCCAACTCGTTGAGCATCGTGGCGAACAGCTTTGCGCCGGTGGCCCCCAGCGGGTGCCCCAGCGCGATCCCGCCGCCGTTGGGATTCACCTTGGCCGGATCGACTTTCAGCTCCTTGATCCACGACAGCACCACGGGTGCAAACGCCTCGTTGATCTCCACGGTGTCGATGTCGTCCATCGTCAATCCGGTCTTCGCCAGCGCGTGACGCGTCGCCGGGATCGGGCCGGTGAGCATCAGCACCGGGTCGGCGCCACGGGCGCTGATGTGGTGGATCCGCGCCCGCGGTTTCAGATTGTGGTCCTTGACCGCCTGCTCGGAGGCCAGGAGCACCGCCGAGGCACCATCGCAGATCTGACTGGCCAGGGCGGCTGTCAGCCGACCGCCCTCGACCAGCGTCTTCAGCCCGGCCATCTTCTCGAGAGTGGTTTCCCGCGGGCACTCGTCGACGCCGAACCCCTCGATCGGGATGATCTCGTTGTCGAAGTGTCCGCCACGGATGGCCGCCAGCGCACGCTGGTTACTCGCCAGGGCGAACTCCTCCATCTCCTCACGAGACAGATCCCAGCGCTCTGCGATCATCTCCGCGCCGCGGAACTGCGAGATCTCCTGATCGCCGTACCGGTGCAGCCAGTCCTTGGACTCGTTGGTCGGTGACGTGAAACCGTATTGCTCACCGGCGGTCATCGCCGACGAGATCGGGATCTGACTCATGTTCTGCATACCGCCGGCCAGGATCAGATCTGCGGTGCCCGACATGATTGCCTGCGCACCAAAGGAAATCGCCTGCTGACTCGATCCGCACTGCCGGTCGACGGTGACTCCCGGCACCTCTTCGGGATAACCGGCCGCCAGCCACGACAGCCGGCCGATGTTGCCCGCCTGCCCCCCGATGGCGTCGACACAGCCGGCGATGACATCGTCGACCGCACCGGGGTCGACGTCGACACGATCGAACACTCCGCGCCATGCGGCGGCACCGAGGTCTATCGGATGCAGACCGGCCAGCGATCCGTTCCGCTTTCCGACCGCGGTACGCACGGCTTCGACGACGTACGCCTCGGGCATGTCAGACTCCTTCTCAGATGGTTACTCTTCGACTGCTGAGTTCTTTTCGGCCGCTATGCCGCCGAGGACGATCGAAAGATACTGGGCACCAACCTGTTGCGCCGTCAGGCCGTTGCCGCGGTCGGGCTGATACCAGCGCACCGAGACCCAGGTGGTGTCGCGGATGAAGCGGTAGACCAGGTCGACGTCGATATCGGGCCGGAAGTAGCCCTCCTCGATCCCCTGGGTGAGCACGTCGACCCACATCTTGCGCTGCGCACGATTACGTTCCTCGACGTAGGCGAAACGCGGTTGTGAGGACAGCCGCTTGGCCTCGTCCTGGTAGATCACCACCTGTGCGTGGCGGTGCTCGATGGCCTCGAAGGATGCCATGAACAGCCCCTTGAGCCGTTCGAGTGGATTCGGCTCGGTGTCGATGATCTCCTGGTATCGGGCAAACAGCCAGTCCAGGAAGGTCCGCAACACCTCGTCGACAATTTCTTCTTTCGACTTGAAATGGTGATACAGACTTCCCGACAGAATGCCGGCGGCATCGGCGATGTCCCGGACGGTGGTCGCCCGTAGACCACGCTCGGCCATCATGGTCGCGGCGAGCGCCAGCAACTCTTCGCGGCGGGTGGGCGCGGCATTGGCCATCTCTGCAGGATACCTACCAAGCACTTGCTTGGCGAACCGGATCAGGGATGCTGGCTCGAGACCGAGATGACCTCACCCGTGAGGTAACTGGAATAGTCGCTGGCCAGGAACGCGATGGTAGCCGCCACCTCCCACGGCTCGGCGGCCCGGCCAAACGCCTCGTCACCGGCCAATCGGTCCAACAGATCCGCTGAGCTGGCCTTCTCCAGGAACTTGTGCCGGGCGATGCTGGGCGAAACAGCATTGATCCGCACCCCGAACTCGACGGCTTCGATCGCGCTGCACCGAGTCAACGCCATCACCCCGGCCTTGGCGGCCGCGTAATGCGACTGTGAGTGCTGTGCGCGCCACCCGAGCACGCTGGCGTTGTTGACGATGACACCACCGTGGTCGGCCTCGCGGAAATAGCGCAGTGCGGCACGGGTGGCGCGCATCACCGACGTCAGTGTGACATTGAGAACGCGGTCCCACTCGTCGTCGGTCATGTCGACCACCGGGGTCTGGCCGCCGAGACCGGCGTTGTTGACCAGCACATCCAATCGCCCCGCTTTGGCCACCGCTTCGGTGATCAACGCGTCGACAGCGGCCGTGGACGTCACATCACAGACCACCGCCTCGACCTTGCCCAGACCCAGCGCCGCCAGTTCCTCGCGGGTCTCACCGAGCCGGCGTTCGTGATAGTCGGAGACGATCACGTCGGCGCCTTCGGCAAGAGCGCGCCGCGCGGTGGCCGAGCCGATTCCGGTGCCGGCCGCAGCCGTCACCAGCACCACCCGGCCCCGGAGCAGTCCGTGGCCGTCGATCTCCTGTGGAGCTTCCGCCAAACTCATCCTTTTGCCTCCCTGGGCAGTCCGAGCACTCGCTCGGCGATGATGTTGCGCTGGATCTCGTTCGATCCGCCGTAGATGGTGTCCGAGCGGGAGAACAGGAACAGCCGCTGCCACTCGTCGAACTCGTTTCCGTCGAGCGTCAGCCCGTCCTTGCCAATCACGTCCATGGCAAGTTCACCGAGTCCACGATGCCAGTTGGCCCACAACAGTTTTGATACCGAATCTTGCCCCGGGCGCTCGACGTCCATGGTGGCCAGGGCGTATGACCGCATCGCCCGCAGCCCCACCCAGGCCCGAGTGAGGCGCTCCCGGATCACCGGGTCCTCGACGGTCCCGTTTTGCTGTGCCATCTCGACGATGCCGGAGAGTTCACGTGCATAACGGATCTGCTGGCCCAGCGTGGACACCCCACGCTCGAAGGTCAACGTGCCCATGGCAACCCGCCAGCCGTCGCCCGGCTCCCCCACCACCAGGTCCTTGTCGGTCCGGGCGTCGTCGAAGAACACCTCGTTGAACTCGGAGTCGCCGGTCAACTGAACGATCGGCCTGACCTCGACACCGGGCTGGTTCAGCGGCACCAACAGATACGACAGGCCGGCGTGCCGTTTCGATCCCTTCTCGGTGCGGGCCACCACAAAGCACCACTGCGCCCAATGTGCCAGCGACGTCCAGACTTTCTGGCCGTTGATCACCCAGCTGTCCCCGTCGAGCACCGCCGTCGTCGACACATTCGCCAGGTCACTACCGGCACCCGGCTCGGAATAGCCCTGCGACCACAGCTCGGTGACATCGAGGATGCGCGGCAGGAACCGTTGCTGCTGAGCGGGAGTGCCGAACGCGATGAGCGTCGGCCCCAGTAGCTCCTCACCGAAGTGATTCACCTTGTCCGGAGCGTTCGCCCGGGCGCACTCCTCGTAAAACGCGACGCGATGCGCCACCGACAGCCCTCGTCCACCGTGCTCGACGGGCCAGCCCAAACAGGTCAACCCCGCCTTGGCCAGATGCTGATTCCACGTCCGGCGTTCTTCGAACGCCTCATGTTCACGTCCCGGGCCACCGAGGCCTTTGAGCGCCGCGAACTCGCCGACCAAATTGTCGGCCAGCCACTCGCGGACCTCCGCCCGGAACTTCTGGACCTCCTCCACATCTGTAGGCTAACCTACCAAGCACTTGCTTTGTTGCTCGGCCGACAAATCCCGCCCCCGGACTTGTGGAGCGGCAGGAAGACGAGCCGACAGTCAGACCGAGAGGCATCGATGACGAGCACCCCGCAGACCACCCCTGCGGTGCTGGACCGGATCGCACGCGAGTTGCCCGAGCACCACGCACTGGTCACCGCCGAGAAAACCCTCACCTTCGCCGAACTGCGCGCCGAGGTGCGCCGGGCCGCCGCAGCGATGATCGAGCTCGGGGTGAATCCGGGTGACCGAGTGGCCATCTGGTCCCCCAACACCTGGCATTGGGTGGTGGCCTGCCTTGCCACCCACTACGCCGGAGCCGTCGTGGTGCCGCTGAACACCCGCTACACCGCCAGTGAGGCCGCCGACATCCTGGCCCGCACCGAAGCACCACTGCTCATCGGAATGGGCGAGTTCCTGGGCTCCGACCGGATAGCCGATCTCGACCGGGCGGCGCTCCCGGCGCTACAACACATCGTGCGCGTGCCCCTGGACCGACAGGACGACACCTGGGACGAGTTCATGGCGCGCGGAACCGACCTGGAGGCCGCAGACGCTCGTGCCGCGGCCGTGGGACCCGACGACATCTCCGACATCCTGTTCACCTCGGGCACCACCGGCCGCAGCAAAGGCGTGCTGTGCGCACACCGGCAATCGCTGTCGGCGCCCGCCGCATGGGCAGCCTGCGGAGAGGTGACCAGCGCCGACCGTTACCTGTGCATCAATCCGTTCTTCCACAACTTCGGGTACAAAGCCGGCATCCTGGCCTGCCTGCAGACCGGTGCCACCCTGATCCCGATGCTCACGTTCGATCCCGAACAAGCCATGAAGGCCGTGGCCGAACACCGTGCCACCGTGCTGCCCGGGCCGCCCACCATCTACCAGACGCTGCTCGATCATCCCCGTCGCAGCGCATACGACCTGTCCTCGCTGCGGTTCGCGGTGACCGGGGCAGCCGTCGTTCCCGTCGTCCTGATCGAGCGCATGCAATCCGAACTGGACATCGACATCGTGCTGACCGCGTACGGCCTCACCGAGGCCAGCGGTTTCGGCACCATGTGCCGGGCCGACGACGACGCCGTCACTGTTGCGACCACCTGTGGACGCCCGATCGCCGACTTCGAACTCGAGATCGCATCCGAGACCCCCGGAGAACCCGGCGAGGTGCTGTTGCGCGGACCCAATGTGATGCTGGGCTACCTCGATGACCCGGCAGCCACCGAGGCCGCCGTGGACACCGACGGTTGGCTGCACACCGGCGATATCGGAACCGTCGACGCCGCAGGCAATCTCCGCATCACCGACCGACTGAAGGACATGTACATCTGCGGCGGTTTCAACGTGTACCCCGCCGAGATCGAACAAGTGCTGGCCCGGCTCGACGGAGTGGCCGAAGCGGCAGTGATCGGTGTGCCCGACGAACGCCTCGGTGAGGTCGGCAAGGCATTCGTGGTGATCAAACCTGGTGCAACACTGGATGAACCGACGGTCATCGCCTACACCCGCGAACATCTGGCGAACTTCAAGACGCCACGGTCGGTGGAGTTTCTCGACGTACTGCCCCGCAATCCCGGCGGCAAGGTCGTCAAACCCCAGCTGAGAGAAAGAGCGTAGATGGATCTGGAATTCGACGACGCCACGGAGTGCTTTCGCAGGGAGGTGCGCACCTTCCTGACCGACCACCGGGCCGACTTCCCCACCGAGTCCTACGACACCAAAGCGGGTTTCGAACAGCACCGCCGCTGGGACCAGGTCCTGTTCGACGCCGGCCTGTCGGTGATCACCTGGCCGCAGCGCTACGGCGGCCGGGATGCCAGCCTGCTGCAATGGGTGGTCTACGAGGAGGAGTACTTCCGCTCCGGAGCCCCCGGCCGCGCCAGCGCCAACGGCATCTCCATGCTCGCGCCCACCCTGTTCGCCCACGGCACCGAAGAACAGCTGGACCGAGTGCTGCCCAAAATGGCCAGCGGCGAGGAGATCTGGGCCCAGGCCTGGTCCGAGCCCGAGTCCGGCAGCGACCTGGCGTCGCTACGATCCACGGCCACCAAGACCGACGGCGGATGGAAACTCAACGGCCAGAAGATCTGGAGTTCCCGCGCCCCGTTCGGGGAACGCGCATTCGGGCTGTTCCGCTCCGACCCGGAGGCACAGCGGCACCGGGGACTGACCTACTTCATGTTCGACCTCACCGCGCCCGGCATCACCGTGCGCCCCATCGCCCAACTCGGCGGCGACACCGGTTTCGGTGAGATCTTCCTCGACGACGTGTTCGTACCCGATGAGGACGTCATCGGCGCTCCCCACGAAGGCTGGAAAGCCGCGATGAGCACGTCGAGCAACGAACGCGGCATGTCGCTGCGGAGCCCGGCGCGCTTCGTGGCACCCGCCGAGCGACTGGTCGCCGAGTGGAAGTCCAACCCACGTCCGGAATTCACCGATCGGGTGGCCGATGCCTGGATCAAGGCCCAGGCCTATCGCCTGCACACCTTCGGCACCGTCACCCGGGTGTCCGGTGGCGGTGAACTCGGCGCCGAATCGTCGGTGACCAAAGTGTTCTGGTCGGAGCTCGACGTAGAGCTGCATCAGACCGCACTGGACCTGCGAGGTGCCGACGGTGAGCTGGCGGATTCCTGGACCGATGGTTATCTGTTTGCACTCGGCGGCCCGATCTACGCCGGCACCAACGAGATCCAGCGCAACATCATCGCCGAACGGCTGCTGGGCCTGCCGCGGGAGAGCAAGGGGACCGCAAAGTGAACTTCGAGATCGACGAAGGCCAGCGCGATTTCGCCAAGAGCATCGACGCCGCATTGGGTTCGGCTGACCTGCCCGCCGCAGTGCGGGCCTGGTCGGCCGGCGACCCCGGCCCTGCCCGCTCGGTATGGGCCACCCTGACCGACCTCGGGGTGACCGCCCTGGCCGTGCCCGAGGAACAGGGTGGAATCGGGGCGCACCCGGTCGACCTGGTGGTGGCACTGGAACGGCTGGGACGGTGGTGCGTGCCCGGTCCGGTTGCCGAATCCCTGGCGGTGGCGCCGGTCCTGCTGGCCGACGACGAGCGCAGCGGCGCCCTGGCCTCCGGTGAACTGATCGCCACCGTCGCCGTGCCCGGGGTGATGCCACGCGCGGTGGACACGGACTTCGCCGGACTGATCCTGGTGGGCGAAGGGACCCAGGTCCACGCCGGCGTCGCCGGCGCATCGCATCGCTCCGTCGACCTGAGCCGGACCCTCTCCGATGTCAGCGTCACCGGCCCGGCGTGGACCGCCGACGTCGACCGTGCCGCCGAATTCGGCGCTCTGGCCACCGCGGCGCTGCTGGTCGGTGCCGGGCAGGCCATGCTGGAAATGTCGGTCGAATACGCCAAGCAACGCAGCCAGTTCGGCCGGATCATCGGGTCCTACCAGGCGATCAAACACAAGCTGGCCGACGTGCACATCGCGTTGGAGCTGGCGCGGCCGCTGGTGTACGGCGCCGCATTGTCGCTGGCCGAATCCACCCCGGAAACGGCCCGCGACGTCAGCGCCGCCAAGGTCGCCGCCTCCGATGCCGGCCTGCTGGCGGCTCGGTCGGCACTGCAGACCCACGGCGCCATCGGGTTCACCTCCGAACATGACCTGTCGCTGTGGCTGTTGCGTGTTCAGGCGCTCCGATCGGCCTGGGGAGATCCGGCTGCCCATCGCAGGCGGCTGCTGGAGGTGCTGGATGTCTGAGGAACGGGAACTGCTCACCCGGACCGTGCGCGACCTGGTCGGCAAACACGCCGGACCCGAAGCGGTGCGCGCGGCGATGGACTCGGAGCCGGGATACGACACCAGGCTCTGGCAATTGTTGTGCGAGCAGGTCGGGGTGGCCGCACTGGTGGTACCGGAGGAGCTCGGCGGAGCAGGCGGTGAATTGGGCGATGCCGCGGCGGTGCTGACCGAACTGGGCCGCAACCTGGTACCGACACCGCTGCTCGGGACGCTGTTGGCCGAGCTGGCACTGTTGTCGGTCGACGATCCCGATGCCGAGGTGCTGGAAGCACTGGCTGCCGGCGAGACCACCGGCGCGGCGGTCCTGGACCCGGGTTTTGTCATCAACGGCTACACCGCCGAGATCGTCATCGCCGTCGAGGACGGTCAGCTGGTTCGGTGGACCGAATTCACCGCGCACCCGCTGACCACCATGGATCCGACCCGCAGACTGGCCCGGATCGAACCACTCCAGCGCCGGCCGCTCGGTCCCGATCCCGGTCTGGCCGACATGGCTGCGCTGCTGCTGGCCGCAGAGGCCGTCGGCGCGGCCACCAGGGCGCTGGAGCTCACGGTCGACTACTCGAAGGAGCGGGTGCAGTTCGGCCGGCCCATCGGCAGTTTCCAGGCGCTCAAGCACCGGATGGCCGACATGTACGTGAAGGTGCAGACCGCCGGGGCCGTCGTGGACGAAGCCATCCGGGAGCCCTCCCCGTCAGCGGCCGCACTGGCGTTTGTCATCGCCAGCGAGGCGTTCGCCGACGTCGCGGGCGAGGCGATCCAGATGCACGGCGGGATCGCGATCACCGCCGAGCACGACATCCAGTTGTATTTCAAACGGTCCCACAGCACCGCACAACTCCTCGGGCCGGCGCGCAACCAACTCCGTCGACTGGAGCAGGACGTACTCACGATGGATTCGGACCTGCCCGTAATCTGAACACGATGAAGACCGCGCTGCGGGCGGGCATCCCGCCGTTCTATGTCATGGACGTCTGGCTGGCCGCGGCGGAACGCCAGCGCACCCACGGCGACCTGGTGAACCTCTCGGCCGGTCAACCCAGCGTCGGCGTGCCGGGGCCGGTCCGGACCGCCGCAGCTGCTGCGCTGGAATCCGGCCAATTGGGCTACACGGTGGCCCTCGGCCTCCCGGAACTGCGGGAAGCGATCGCCTCGTCCTACGCCACAACCCACGGTGTCGCCATCGACGCCGACGACGTGATGGTGACAACAGGCTCCTCCGGCGGCTTCCTGCTGGCGTTCCTGGCCTGTTTCGACGTCGGCGACCGAGTAGCGGTGGCCAGCCCCGGGTATCCGTGTTACCGCAACATTCTCACGGCGCTCGGCTGCGAGGTGGTCGACCTCCCGTGCGGCCCGCAGACCCGGTTCCAACCGACTGCAGCAATGCTGGCCGACATCGACCCGCCACTGGACGGGGTGATCGTCGCCAGCCCCGCCAATCCGACCGGGACGGTGATAGCGCCCGAAGAGTTGGCGGCGATAGCTTCCTGGTGCGCTGCGACCGGGGTTCGGCTGATCAGCGACGAGGTGTATCACGGCCTGGTGTATCCCGGAGCGCCGCAGACCAGTTGCGCGTGGTCGACGTCGCGGGACGCCGTCGTCGTCAACAGCTTCTCGAAATACTTTGCGATGACGGGCTGGCGGCTCGGCTGGCTGGTGGTGCCGAAGTCACTGCAACGCGCCGTCGACCGCCTGACCGGCAATTTCACCATCTGTCCGCCAGTGCTGTCGCAACGGGCGGCGGTGGCGGCGTTCACCCCCGAGGCGATCGCCGAATCCAATGACCACCTGCAGCATTACGGAGCAAACCGGGACCTGGTGCTCAACGGCTTGCGGCAGCTGGGAATCGACAAGCTTGCACCCACCGATGGCGCCTTCTATGTGTATGCCGACGTGTCCCACCTGACCGATGATTCGCTGGCGTTCTGCGAACGTCTGCTGGCCGATACCGGTGTGGCGATCGCACCCGGCATCGATTTCGACCCCACCGTTGGCAACTCATTCGTGCGACTGTCGTTCGCCGGCCCCACAGCCGACATCAACACGGCGCTCGAGCGCATCGGAACCTGGATCTAGCGCGCCGACCAGCCGCCGTCCATCGTGTAAGAAGCGCCGGTCACCATGCCGGCCATCGGGGAGGCCAGCCAACCCACCAGGGCCGCAACCTCTTCGGGTTCAACAAGCCGCTTGATCGCACTCTCGGTGAGCAGGATCTTGGCCAGCACCTCATCCTCGCCGATTCCGTGAGTTCGAGCTTGATCGGCAATTTGGCTGGCCACCAATGGGGTTCGCACATATCCGGGGTTGACACAGTTACTCGTCACCCCGCGCCGACCACCTTCGAGTGCTGTCACCTTGGACAGCCCTTCGAGTCCGTGCTTGGCGGTGACGTACCCGACCTTGAACTCCGAGGCCCGCAGCCCGTGCACCGAGGAGACGTTGATGATCCGCCCGAACCCGTTGTCGTACATGTACGGAAGGGCGGCGCGCACCAGCAGGAAAGGAGCCTCCACCATCAGCGCCAGCAGGGTGCGAAATCTCTTGGGTTCGAAATCTTGAATCGGGTTGATGCTCTGCACGCCGGCGTTGTTGACCAGGATGTCGGCCTGCAGCGTCAGCCCCTCCAATGCTGCCACATCGAGAAGGTCGACGGCCCAGGCGGTTCCGTTGATCTCGTCGGCGACCGATTTGGCCGCCACCTCGTCGACATCGGCGACGGTGACGGCGGCGCCGCGGCCGGCCAGTTCACGGGCGCAGGCCGCGCCGATCCCGCTGCCTCCGCCGGTCACCAGCGCGGTGCGGCCGTCCAGATCGCTCATGCGAACGCCTTCGGATCAGCCTTGACATCGGCGGCATCGGCGATGTCAAGCGACTTCAGGTCCAGTCCGTTGGTCTCACGAACGAACAACACCGCGATCAACGTGACCAAGCAGGCCAGCGCCAGGTAGATCGCGATCGGTACCGAGGAACCGTAGATGTCCAGCAGCTTCACCGCGATCAGCGGAGCCAGCGACCCCGCCACGATGGAAGTGACCTGATAGCCAAGGGAGACACCGGAATAGCGCATCCGCGTCGGGAACATCTCGGCCATGATCGCCGGCTGGGGCGCATACATCAGCGCGTGGAACACCAGGCCGATGGTGACCGCGGCGGTCACCACCACGTAGTTGCCGCTGTCCATCATCGGGAAGGCGAAGAAACCCCATGTCGATCCGACGATCGCACCGACCAGGTACACGGGTCGGCGCCCGAAGCGATCCGAGAGGTGACCGACCAGCGGAACCACCGCGAAGTGCACCAGATGCGCCACCAGCAGATACCACAGGATGGAGGAGGTATCGGCGCCCACGTGCACCTTGAGATAGGTGATCGAGAACGTGACCACCAGGTAATACATGATGTTCTCACCGAACCGCAGACCCATCGCGGTGACAACACCGCGCGGGTAGCGCTTGATCACCTCGACGACACTGAACGACGTCGCCTTGATCCGCTCGGCTTCTTCCTGCGCGGCAACAAAGATCGGCGCGTCCGTGACCTTGGTCCGGATGTAATAGCCGACGAGCACCACCACCGCCGACAGCCAGAACGCCACCCGCCAACCCCAGGACAAGAACGCCGCATCCGAGAGGGTGCTCGTCAGCGCCAGCAGCACGATGGTCGCCAGCAGGTTTCCTGCGGGAACACCCGCCTGCGGCCAGCTCGCCCAGAATCCGCGCTGTTTGTCCGGGCTGTGCTCGGCCACCAGCAGCACCGCGCCGCCCCATTCGCCGCCGACGGCAAATCCCTGGATGAAGCGCAGCATCACCAACAGGCCCGGAGCCCAGTAGCCGATTTGTCCGTAGGTGGGCAGACAGCCCATCAGGAAAGTGGCGGCACCCACCAGCAGGAGACTGAACTGCAGCAGTTTCTTCCGGCCGTACTTGTCGCCGTAATGACCAAAAACCACGCCGCCGAGCGGGCGGGCGACAAACCCGACCGCATAGGTGGCAAACGCCAGGAAGATCGCGTTGAGCTCACTGGTGGTCTCCGAGAAGAACACCTTGCTGAACACCAACGTCGCTGCGGTCCCGTACAGGAAGAACTCGTACCACTCCACCACGGTGCCGGCCATCGACGCCGCGACGACCCGGCGCAACCCCTTCGGCACGGGTTGAGATTTCGGCTGACTCATCGCTACTCCTCGCCCCACCAGAACCTGTGATGCCCACCACAGGAAATTCGAGTATTGGTGCAGGTTCCCGCCGTGTGCAATGACCAAACACGCATCCTGCGTCTGCAAAAATGCAGATATGTCTGGTAACCAGCGGATCAGCGCTGACGATCTCCTGATCCTTCTTGCCGTCGGACGGACCGGCCGCTACACCACCGCCGCCGCCGAACTGGATCTCAACCACACCACCGTCGCCCGCCGGATCGGCGCACTGGAGCAAGCCGTCGGCGGTCGGGTACTGGCCCGGGCCGCGGGCAGCTGGGAGTTGACCGAACTCGGCCGCCAGGCACTGTCGGCCGCCGAAACGGTCGAATCCGCGGTGCGCTCACTGTCGGCACCGGACGGGCGCTCCCTCGAGGGTGTGGTGCGAATGTCGGCCACCGACGGCTTCAGCGCCTACATCGCCGCCCCGGCTGCCGCGGCGATGCAACGCCGCCACCCCGGTGTCGCCGTCGAGATCGTCGCCGCCACCCGCCGCGCCACCCAGCACCGCTCGGGGCTCGACATCGAAGTGGTGGTCGGCGAACCACAGGTACATCGGGCCGAAGCAATCCGGCTCGGCGACTACCGGCTCGGCCTGTACGGGGCAGCCGCCTACTTCGATACCCGCGGGGCACCACAGACTGTCAAAGACCTGTCCGGGCACCGGCTGGTCTACTTCATCGACTCCATGCTGCAGGTCGACGACCTCGACGTGGCCCGCACTTTTGCGCCCATCATGCGGGAATCGGTGTCCTCGACCAACGTCTTCGTCCATGTCGAAGCGACCCGCTCGGCGGCCGGGCTCGGTCTGCTGCCCTGCTTCATGGCCGACCGACACCACGATCTGACCCGGGTATTGACCGACACGGTCGCGATCCAGCTCAGCTACTGGCTGGTGGCACGTGCCGAGACGTTACGCAGACCGGAGGTCGCCGCGTACGTCGACGCCGTCCGGGAGCGAGTTCGTGACCAGCACGATGTCCTGCTGGGGATCCGGTAGGCTCACCCGATGCTGGTACGGATCGCGGCTCTCACGGGTGCGCTGGCATTGACCGGCGCCGTACTGGCCGCGCCGGCGCCCGCAGAACCGATGCCCCAATGCGAGCTCGCGCTGGCCTTCATCTGCGGCATGCTGCCCGCCATGCCGGATCTCGATCACGACATCAACCTGGACCACGATGTCCCACCGGCCAACTCGCTACCCGAAACCCAGTTCGCCGATCCCTGCGCACTGGGCTGCATCTGACATCGAGCTCACAACCAGGTGTCGGGCGTGGTGGCGGTGATGAACGCCTCCAGATCATCACGCCACTGCGCGGGCGAATTCTTGTCCGGCTCGATGCCGGTGTACTCGCCGCGATAGAACAGCAGTGGCCGCGGCTTGACTTTCGGTACCTCCGACAACGACTGCACCGCACCGAACACCACAAAATGGTCACCGCCGTCATGCACCGACGCCACGGTGCATTCGATGTGCGCGAGCGAACCCTCGATGACCGGGGTGCCGAGTCTGCCTGAATACCAGTCAATTCCGGCGAACTTGTCGGGCTCTTTGGAGCCGAAACGAGCCGAGACGTCCTTCTGTTTCTCGGTCAGGACATTGACGCAGAAACTGCCGCTGGCCTCGATCGCCTGCCATGACCGCGACACCTTGGTGGGGCAGAACAACACCAATGGAGGATCCAGAGACAACGCGGCGAACGACTGGCAGGCAAAACCTACGGGCTTGTCGTCGTGCATCGTGGTGATGATCGTGATCCCGGTGCAGAACTGCCCGAGCACATGACGAAAGGTGCGCGGGTCGATCTGTTCAGCGCTCATCGCTATTTGAAGCCGACGGTGAAGTCATGCCCCCACAAGCTGACCGCGGTGCTCTCCCGCGCCACCCAGCTGGTGTCCTCGACTTCGAGCCCTTCACAACCGAATTCGACGTCGAAGCCGCCCGGGGTCTTCATGTAGAACGACAGCATCTTGTCGTTGACATGACGGCCCAGAGTTGCCGACATCTTGACCTTGCGGCGCAACGCCCGATCCAGGCACAGGCCCACGTCGTCGGCGCTCTCCACCTCGACCATCAGATGCACGATGCCGCTGGGAGTCTCGCCGGGCATGAACGCCAAACTGTGGTGACGAGGGTTCACGCCCAGAAAGCGCAGCCACGCCGGCGCCCCGTCAGCGGGCCGGCCGACCAGCTGCGGCGGCAGCCGCATCGAGTCACGCAAGCTGAACCCCAGGACATCCCGATAGAAGTGCAGCGTTTCCGCATCGTCGCGGGTTGTCAGGACAACATGCCCCAGGCCCTGTTCCTCGGTGACAAACCGGTGACCGTACGGGCTGACCACCCGGCGGTGCTCCAGCGCCACCCCGTGGAAGATCTCCAGCGTGTTGCCGGACGGGTCGTCGAAGGTGATCATCTGATCGACGCGCCGGTCGGCGAGTTCGGTGGCGGTGGCCTCTTTGTACGGCGTGCCCTCGACATCCAGACGGTTGCGGATCTCTTGCAGACCTTCGGCGTTTGCGGTTTCCCAACCGGACTGCAGCAATTTGTCGTGCTCGCCGGGAACGATGACCAGGCGCGCCGGGAACTCGTCCATCCGCAGATAGAGCGCGCCCTCCGTCGAGCCCTTGCCTTCCACCATGCCGAGCACCTTGAGCCCGTACTCCCGCCAGGCGGCGACGTCGGTGGACTCGATACGCAGGTAACCCAGAGACCGGATGCTCATCGGGAGCCTCCCAGGAAATTGATGGTCAACTTGTTGAATTCGTCGAACTTCTCCAGCTGTGCCCAGTGTCCACACTGTCCGAACACGTGCAGCTGAACGCGCGGGATCTGCTTGAGCGCCACCAAGGCTCCGTCGAGCGGGTTCACCCGGTCTTCCCGGCCCCAGATCAGCAGCACCGGCTGACGCAGCTTGTAGACCTCGCGCCACATCATGCCCAGCTCGAAATCCGGGCCCGCGAACGACTTCCCCATCGCCTTCGTGGCCGCCAACGACTCCGGAGTGCTGGCGATCTGGAACCGCTCCTCCACGAGTTCGGGAGTGATCAGGCTCTGATCGAACACCATGATGCGCAAGAACTTCTCGATGTTCTCCCGGGTGGGGTCGGCAGCGAACCGGCCGAGCAATTTCACCCCTTCGGTGGGATCCGGGGCAAACAGGTTCACGCTCAGCCCGCCCGGGCCCATCAGAACCAGCCGACCGGCCCGCTTCGGATTGTCGAGCGCAAACCGCACCGCGGTGCCACCACCGAGCGAATTACCCACCAGGGCAGCCCGTTCGATTCCGAGGTGGTCGAACAGGTTGAGCAGCGCCTTGGCACTGTAGGCGTTGTACTGCTCGTGCTCGGTGTGCTTGTCCGAATGGCCATACCCGGGCTGGTCGACAGCCAGCACGTGAAAGCTCTTGGCCAGCACCGGGATGTTGCGACCGAAGTTGGACCAACTGGAGGCCCCGGGTCCACCACCGTGCAGCAGCACGATCGTCGGACCGTTACCCTGCCCGGCCTCGTGGTAGTGCAGCTTCATGTCGTCGGCGACCTGCGCATACCGCGACGTCGACTCGAAGGTCATCTCGGACTGGGATTCGGTTTCCTGAATGAAGGAAGTCATCGGCCGGTCCCACTCACACCATCGTGTCGGCGGGCGGCAGGCCGAACTCGTCGTTTCCGAAGATCAGGTAGGCACGCTCGGGCTCGTTGGCCGCGTGCACTCGGCCGGCATGGGCGTCACGCCAGAAGCGCTGGATCGGAGCATCATTGGCCAGCGCGGTGGCACCGGAGGCCTCGAACAGCCGATCCACCGAGGCGATCGCCCGCCCGGTGGCCCGCACCTGATCGCGACGTGCCCGGGCCCGCAGGCTGAACGGAATCTCCTTGCCCGCGCTCAGCAGTGCGTATTCGTCACCCACGTTGCCGATCAGCTGCCGCCACGCGGCGTCGATGTCGCTGGCCGCCTCGGCGATCCGGACCTTGGCAAACGGGTCGTCCTTGGGCCGCTCCCCGGCGAAGGCCGCACGGATCCGCTTGCCCTGATGCTCGACGTGGGCATCGTAGGCGCCGTATGCCATCCCGACGATGGGCGCCGAGATCGTTGTGGGATGCACAGTGCCCCAGGGCATCTTGTACACCGGGGCGGTGTTGGTCCGGTAGCCGCCCGCGGTGCCGTCGTTCATCGCCTTGTAGGACAGGAAGCGGTGGGTGGGAACAAAGACGTCCTTGACGACCACCGTGTTGCTGCCGGTGCCACGCAGGCCGACCACATGCCACACATCGTCGATCTCGTACTCGGTGCGCGGAATCAAGAAGCTGCCGAAGTCGACCGGCCGGCCGTCTTTGAGAACCGGACCACCGAGGAACGCCCAAGTGGCGATATCGCAGCCCGAGGACCAATTCCAGGCGCCACTGACCAGATATCCGCCGTCGACGACAGTGCCTGCGCCCATCGGGGCGTAGGACGAGGACACCCGCACCGTGGGATCCCCACCCCAGACATCTTCCTGGGCCTGCTGATCGAAGAGCGCCAGATGCCAGTTGTGCACGCCGATGATCGAGGACACCCAACCGGTGGAACCGCAGGCACTGGCGATCCGACGGACTGCCTCGTAGAACAGCGTCGGATCCGTCTGCAGCCCGCCCCACTGCTCGGGCTGGAGCAACTTGAAGAACCCGACCTCATCGAGCTGCGCGACGGTTTCGTCGGGGATCCGGCGCAGATCCTCGGTAGCTTGGGCGCGCTCACGGATCTGGGGTAGCAGATCGTCGATGCCGGCCAAGACCGATTGTGCGTCACGTTGTTGAATGGAAGTCACTGCATTTCCTCCCGGGGGGTGCGGAGACCCGTAAAGATCTGGGGTCAAGACTAGAACACGTTACGATTTGTGTCGAGAACCGCCGACATGCAGGCGTTGGACCTGCGAAGGCCCATTTCTGCAACCTGTTCTAGTTATGATGGACCAGTTGTGCAACACGGCAACGAGGAGGACGTAGTTGTGACGGACGAGCCGCTCGGAAGCCACGTACTGGAACTCGAGATCGCCGAAGTCGTCGCCGAAACCGACGACGCCCGGTCGCTGGTCTTCAAAGTGCCCGCCGGCGCCGAAGTCGACTCATCGCGGCTACGGTACGCGCCGGGACAGTTCCTGACGCTGCGCGTACCCAGCGACCGCACCGGTTCGGTGGCTCGCTGCTACTCGCTGTGCAGTTCACCGCACACCGACTCCGCGCTGACCGTCACCGTCAAGCGCACCGTCGACGGCTACGCCTCGAACTGGCTGTGCGACAACGCGCACGCCGGCATGAAGATGCATGTCCTGGCTCCGTCGGGCACATTTGTGCCGAAATCGCTCGACGGCGATTTCCTGCTCCTGGCCGCAGGCAGCGGAATCACACCGATGCTCGCGATCTGCAAGTCCGCGCTGTCGCAGGGCACCGGTCAGGTCACCGTCATCTACGCCAATCGCAACGAGAACTCGGTGATCTTCGCCGATGCGCTGCGCGACCTGGCCGCCGAGTATCCCGACCGGTTGTCGGTGATCCACTGGCTGGAATCGGTTCAGGGCCTGCCCTCGGTCGCAGCACTGACCCGACTGGCCGAGGCACACACCGCCCGGCAAGCGTTCATCTGCGGACCCGGCCCTTTCATGGCCGCCGCCCAGCAGGCACTCACCTCCTTGGGCATGCCGGACAGTCAGGTCCACGTCGAGGTGTTCCGATCCCTGGACACCGACCCGTTCGCCGCGGTGAAGATCGAACAGATCGACGAGGACGCCGAGGGTTACCAGCCTCCCGCCACCGCGGTGGTGACACTCGACGGCACCACCCACGAGCTGACTTGGCCCCGAAACACCAAACTGCTCGACGTGCTGCTCGACAAAGGGCTCGACGCACCGTTCTCCTGCCGGGAGGGCCACTGCGGCGCCTGCGCGGTGCTGATGAAAAGCGGTGAAGTGACCATGGAGATCAACGATGTCCTCGAGCAGTCAGATCTCGACGAGGGCCTGATCCTCGGCTGCCAGGCGCTTCCCACAACGGATTCCGTCGAAGTGACCTACGACGAATAGCGAACGGATACTTTCGTGCAGATGAAGCGGCTGACGTCAGGTATCGCAGCACTGTTTGTGGCGGCCCTCGTGAATCCGGGGGCGGCCGCAGCGGCCGCCGACTCGGGCTTCGCCTCCATCCCGGTGGATCCGGTGACCCAGTTGGAGATGCACGTCAACGCCAACTGTGTCGCCGCCGAGGGCAGGTGTTATTTCGATACCCAGGCCAACCTGATGACACCCAACGGGCCCGCCGGGTTCCCCGGCGATTTCTGGGCTCGGCAGACCATCACGGTGCGCAGCACCGACCGCAACGTGTGGCAGCAAGCCGAGTACAGCGCCCCGGCGGGAATGCCACGGGAAACCAAGGGCGCCAATCACGACAACGTGCTGTCCCGGATGCTGAAAAACGTCAGCGGCGTCGAGATATCGGTGACCTACTTCGGAGGTGGACCGCTCGAACGCTTCCGGGTCGACGGCAGTTCGGTGCCCACCGACTGGGTCAGCGGCCGCACCGACACCGTCGCCGACTTCATCGTCTGCTCCCAGATCCAGGTGGTCTACGGCGGCCACAATGTGACGTCGCGGGGGGCCTGCGCGCAGACGAGGTTCTGACCCGGCACCGCCGACGATGCCGGGTCAGATACCCCGAATGGTCAGCGTGGCAGTCCCAGTAGCCTCTCACCGGCCAGTGTCAGCAGGATCTGCTCGGTGCCGCCGGCGATCGTCAGGCACCTGGTGTTGAGGAAGTAACGCACCTCGGGATTGTCGACCAGCCCACGTCCGGCCGTGAGCTCCATGACGCGTTCGGCCAATGCCTGTCGGTAGCGCACCCCGACAAGCTTGCGCATGCTCGACTGCGCACCCGGATCGCGGCCGCCGACAGCCATCTCGGCGATCCGCTGATCCAGCAACGAGCCGATCTGAGCAGCAACGATCAATTGGCCCAACACATCCCGTTCGGCCACGTCGAGATCGGCAGAGCCGACCGCGTGCAACAGGTCCTCCATGCCCTTGTCGAGTTTCCCCCCACCGCCCATGGCGACCCGCTCATTGGCCAGCGTGGTCCGCGCCAGCGGCCAGCCACCGTCGACCGGGCCGACCACCAGGTCGTCCGGCACAAACACGTCATCGAGGAAGACCTCGTTGAACAACGCCTCGCCGGTGATCTCACGCAGCGGCCGGATCAGCAGACCCGGGGCGCTCATGTCCACCAGGAAGTAGGTGATGCCTTTGTGTTTCGGAGCGTCGGGATTGGTACGAGCCAGACACACCCCCCAGTTGGCGCGCTGGGCGTTCGACGTCCAGACCTTCTGCCCCGTGAGCAACCAACCACCCTCGGTGCGAACAGCTTTGGTGCGCAGTGCCGCCAAATCCGAACCCGCACCCGGTTCGGAGAACAGCTGGCACCAGCACACCTCGCCGGACAGCGTGCCCGGGATGAACCGCTCGATCTGCTCCGGTGTGCCGTGCTCGAGGATGGTGGGTGCGGCCCACCAGCCGATGGAGATGTCGGGCCGATCGACTCCGGCGGAGGCAAGCTCCTCATCGATGAGCAACTGCACCGCGGCCGAGGCGTCGCGGCCGTACGGAGTGGGCCAATGCGGCGCCTCCAAGCCTGCTTCGGCCAGTGCCGCCTGACGCTGATCCTCGGGCAGCGCGGCGATCCCGGCGATGTCCGCGGCTAGCCCGGCGCGTTGATCCTCGACGTCGCTGAGGTCGATGCCGAGCCGTCTGCGCAGCCCGCCCAAGGTCAGCTCCGCCACCCGGCGTGACCAGAGCTCACGGCCACCGAGCAGCTGCGCGATCGCGTAGGCACGGCGGAAGTACAGATGCGCGTCGTGTTCCCAGGTGAAGCCGATCCCGCCGAGTACCTGGATACAGTCCTTGGCATTGCGGATCGCGGCATCGATGCAGGTGGTGGCGGCCACGGCAGCCGCGATGGACAGCTGATCGGGATCGGAATCCGCGGCGGCCCGCGCCGCATCCGAGGCGGTGATGGCCGCCTGCTCCGACCGCAGCAACATCTCGGCGCACATGTGCTTGACGGCCTGGAAGCTGCCGATCGGCTTGCCGAACTGCTCACGCACCTTGGCGTATTCGGTCGCGACGTTCAGGGCCCAGCGGGCGATTCCCGCGGCCTCGGCTGCGTAGACGGTGGCCGTCAGATCCCGTAGCCGGTCGCCGGCCACCGGCAACGGCACCGCCGCCGCGCCGGTCAACGTGACCCGGCCCAGCTGTCGGGAGAAGTCCGTGGGGGCCAGCAGCTCCACGTCGACACCGCCGGTCGTCGCGTCGACCAGCACCCAGCGGTCGCCGGCGGGCAGGAGCAGCAGCGAGTCGGTGTCGGCGCCGATCACGTAATCCGCGCGACCCGAGACCAGCCTGCCGTCGAAGTCCAGGTCCGCAGACAGGGCGAGCCCGGCGGAGCGCTCACCGGCGGCCAGGGCCTCCAACAGCGCCGGGTCCTCCACCACCAACGTCGCCACCGCCGTCGAGGCCAACGGACCCGGGATCAGGGCGGCGGCCGCTTCATCGACCATCGCGCACAGGTCACCGATGCTGCCCCCGGCACCGCCGGCATCCTCGGAGACGGCGACACCAAAAAGCCCGAGTTCGGACAACGCGGCGAACACCGGACGCCACGCCTGCGGCTTGCCCTGTTCGATATCGCGGATCGCTGCGATGGCCCCCGACGTGGCCGCCCAACTCCGAACCAGCTCCCGGGCAGCTAACTGTTCAGCAGCCGTACTGCCAGCAACTCCAGACACCGCACACTCCTCGGTTTCGCGTCAGAAGGCCGATGCGACCCACTAGAACGTGTTCTAATAGTGACAGTGATCGACCGTCAAGTCGACCGCCGCCACAGCAGTACACAGGCGACACTCACGGAAGTCTCGAGGGCCCGGAGGTGAGATATTCAGGTCCGCGATGCGTATCGTTTGGTTCGGTCCGTGAGAAGAAGGAGCTGCCGGCCGCATGTCCCAGGCGCCTATGTCAGCACAAAGCAAGCCGGACCAGAGGTCCGCGGCACAACCGCGTGAGGTAACCACCGTGGCAGTCCTCGCCGAATCCGAACTCGGATCCGAAGCTCAGCGCGAGCGTCGTAAACGCATCCTCGACGCCACGATGGCCATCGCTTCCAAAGGGGGCTACGAGGCCGTCCAGATGCGCGCCGTGGCCGATCGTGCCGATGTGGCCGTCGGCACGCTGTACCGCTACTTCCCCTCCAAGGTTCACCTGCTGGTGTCCGCCCTGGGCCGGGAGTTCGAGCGAATCGACGCAAAGACCGATCGCAGCCCGGTCGCGGGCAGCAGCCCGTACGAACGACTGAACTTCATGGTGAGCAAGCTCAACCGGGCGATGCAGCGCAACCCGCTGCTGACCGAGGCGATGACGCGGGCGTACGTGTTCGCCGATGCCTCGGCCGCCGGTGAGGTTGATCACGTCGAGAAGATCATCGACTCGATGTTCGCCCGCGCGATCGCCGACGGCAATCCCAGCGAAGACCAGTTCCACATCGCCCGCGTGATCTCCGATGTGTGGCTGTCCAACCTGCTCGCCTGGCTGACCCGGCGAGCCTCCGCCACCGATGTGAGCAAACGCCTGGATCTGGCGGTGCGCCTACTGATCGGCAGCGAGGAAGACTCCAAGATCTAAAGGGGCCTCACCCCTAAGATCTGACGGGTGAGCCTCCCGGAAGACGTCCTGACCGCTCTGCGCCAGGTGGCGCAGGTCCCGGTGCTACTGGTCACCTCGGATTTCGATGGCACCGTGGCACCGATCGTGAACCACCCCGCCGATGCCCGTCCGGTGGCGGCCGCCGCAGAAGCACTGCGGACCCTGGCCCAGCTGCCGGCCACATCGGCGGCCCTGATCTCGGGACGTGCCCTGGCCGACCTGGAGACGCTGTCCGGACTCGTCGGTGCGGTGAACCTGGTCGGCAGCCACGGCGCCGAGTTCGACACCGGATTCGCCCACGAGATCGACAGCGCACTGCTGCAAACGATCGTCGACGAGTTGACGGTGATCGCCAACCGCTATCCGGGCGTCACCGTCGAGCCGAAACCGGCCAGTGTGGCACTACACGTCCGCAATGCCACACCGGCCGACGCCGATGCCGCCCTCGATGCCGTCCGGACCCGATCGGCGGGCTGGGACGCCCACGTCACCGAAGGCAAAGCGGTCCTCGAATTTGCGGTGATCACCACCGACAAAGGTGAAGCGATCGACATCCTGCGCCGGCGCGACAACGCCGACGCCGTGGTGTTCTTCGGCGACGATGTCACCGACGAGAAGGCCTTCCTCAGGCTGCACGCTACGGACCTGGGCGTGAAGGTCGGTCCGGGCGATACCGCCGCGGCATACCGGATCTCATCACCCGACGAGGTAGCCGAGGCGCTGCAGATCCTGGTGGAACAGCGACGTTAGCCGGGCGGTCCGACGGTGCGGCCGCGGATCAGCTCTGTGGGAAGCACGTCGATCACCGGTAGCCCGTCGCGCGGCGGGCTGTGCAGCAAGGAGCCTGCCCGCCGGCCCTTCTCCAGACTCGGCTGCGCCACCGTGGCCAAACCCCGCTTGATGGCCTCCGGGATCCCGTCGAACCCGGTCACCGTGATCTGTCCGGGCACGTAGATGCCCCGGGCCCGCAGGTGATCCATCGCCGACAGCGCCAGCACGTCTGCGGTGCACATCAGCGCGGTGATCCGCGGGTTGACCGTCAGCGCCAGTTCGGCGGCGGCACCGCCTGAGGTGGGCCCGTGTTCGAAGCTCTCCACGATTATCAGGTCGGCCGGGTCCAGACCGGCAGCGGCCATCGCATCGCGGACACCGCCGATGCGTTCACTCTGCCCATGGAAGAGCTTGGAGTCCAACCGGTCCGGGCTGGCGACCGTGGGCGATCCGCCCTCGGCCGGCTGCAGTCCCAACCGCATGGTGAGCAACCCGATCTCGCGGTGCCCGAGACCGATCACGTACTCGGTGATCTCCCGCATGGCGGCTCGGTCGTCGATGCACACCAGCGACGTGCCAGGGATGTCGCGCGGCTGGTCGACGAGCACCACCGGAAGCCGACGGTCCAGCACCGAACGCAGGTAAGGATCATCCTCGGCAGCGGAATACACCACGAAGCCGTCGACTCCCGCCGACAACACCGCGCTGGATCCCTCTGCCACATCGCGGCCGGGACTCACGGCAACCAGCAGCAGGCCCTGCCCCACCTCTTCGCAGGATTCGGCCAGCCCGGCCACAAAGTTCAGTGCGGCCGGGTCGGAGAACGAATAGGTCAGCGGCTCGGTGATCACCAACCCCACCGCTCCGGCCTTGCGGGTGCGCAGCGACCGCGCCACCGGGTCCGGGCCGGCGTAACCCAACCGTTTGGCGGTGGCGAACACCCGCTCCCGCAGATCGGCGGACAACTGATCGGGCCGGTTGTAGGCATTCGAGATGGTGGTCCGAGACACCTTGAGTTCGGCGGCGAGTGAGGCCAAAGTGGCCCGCCGACGCGGGGCGGGGCTTCTCGGCATGCTCTGTGACGTTAGCCGATGCGCCGTCAGACTCCGGCTTTGGCCACCGATCCGGGTCGCTGCGCCATCCCCCATACCGCCAACCAGACCAGGCACACGATCGTGACGATGACAAAGCTCGGGGGCAGATCGAACACCGATGACATCACCAGGCCCACCCAGACCGCAGCCACCGACAGAGCCGTCGACACCAGCATCGCCACGACAGGACGCGCCGTGAGCATGATCGCGGTGGCGGCCGGGGTGACCACCAAGGCGAACAACAGCAGCGTGCCCACCGCCTGCACAGCCATGGTGACGGCCAGTCCCAGCAGCGCCATGAACACCATCGACAGGGCCCGAACCGGCACCCCTTTGGCCTCGGCGACGTCGGTGTTGACCGAGGCGAACAGCAACGGCCGGAAGATCGCCGCGATGGTGACCGCCAGAACCGCAACCAGGACCGCAAAGATCAGCAACTGGTCGTGGGTCACCGCGAGCAGATTCCCGAACAGCACGTTGGTGACGGTGCTGCTGCTCTTGGTGGCCTGCGAACTGAAGAACAGCCCGAGTCCGGTGGCCGCGGCCAGAACCGTCCCGGTGGCGATCTCACGGTCTTCGGCTTTTTTGCCCAGCGCCCCGATGACGAGGGCGCCGCCGATACAGAACACCCCCAGCCCCAGGGTCACCGGAACTCCCAGCAGCACCGCGCCGGTGGCGCCCGGAAACCCGATGTGCGCCAACGCGTGCGCAGCAAAAGCGGTGTTGCGGACCACGATGAAGTAGCCGATCAGACCGGCGGCCAGCGCCACCAGCGTTCCTCCGACGAGGGCGTTTCGCATGAAGGCCGATGTGAGGATCTGCCACCAGTTCTCTTGGTAGCCAAGCGCGATCAACTCGGTGGTCACTACACGCTCCTCATGTACAGGTCACCCTGCGGGGTGTGCACCACTTGGATCGACGTCCCGTAGAGGTGGCTGAGGAGTTTCTCATCGACCACTTCACCCATCACGTCGAAATGAGCGTGGCCGTCCAGAAGATAGATCGCGCTGTCCAGGACGCCGAGCAACGGGTTGAGGTCGTGGGCGACCACCAAGATGCTCACTCCGAACTCGTCGCGGATCCGACCGAGAAGCGTGACGATCTCACGCTGGTTACGCAGATCGATGGCCGCCAGGGGTTCGTCGAGGATCAGCAGCTGGGGTTGGCTGACCAGGGCCTCGGCGATCGCCACCCGTTGCCGTTGCCCGCCGGAGAGCTCCGAGAGCCTGCGGCCGGCGAACTCCGACGCGCCGACGGCCGCCAGCGTCTCCGACACCCGGCGCCGCTGATCGGCGGTCGGGCGGGCAAAACCCCAACGGTTCCCGATGAGACCCAGCAGGACCGCGTCCGAAGCGCGGATCGTGTTACCGGCGGCCGCCGCATAGTGCTGGGGGACGTAGCCGATCAGGTCGGTGGCCTGCCCGGGCGGCCGGTCGAGCACCCTGACCGTGCCCGAGGCCACCCGGATCAGACCGAGCACCACCTGGAGCAGCGTGGTCTTGCCCGACCCATTGGAACCGATGACCGCGGTGATGCCACCGATGGGCACCTCGAAGGTGCCCTCCGACCAGATCAGTCGGCCACCGCGCACCACGCTGACGTCATCGAAGGACAGCGCAGCCGCCGGGGCGCCGGGTGCCGGATCAGATCCTGACACCGAGCGCCTCGGCCAGCGAGTCGAGTTGTTGCACCTGCCAAGCCTCGAACGAATCAGTGCCCGGCGCCACCGTTTCGGTGACCTCGACCACCGGGATGCCCGCGGACTCGGCCGCCGCGCGTAGCTGTTGCGGCACCGAGCCTTCGGTCTGCGTGTTGTAGATCAAGACGTCGACCTCCTTGTCCCCGAGCAATCGCAGGAACGCGTCGAGGTCGGCGGGCGACGGGTCGGTTTCGTTGGCACTCGAGGCCTGGAATCCCACCGGTGTCCGGTTGGTCAGCCCGACGGCGGCGGCCATGTCGTCGAAGACACTCTCGGTGGCTGCGTAGCTCTTGCCGGCCGAGCCCGACTTGATGGCGTCGATGGTGCTGAAATACGGCTGAAGCGAGCTCTCGAAGGCAGTGTGCCGCTGATCGAAGTAGTCGGCGACGTCGGGGGCGAGCGCACTGAGTCGAGCCGTGACGGCATCGGCGACCGCGGTGACAGCCGTCGGGCTGTACCAGGCGTGGGGGTTGGTCCCGCCGTCGTGGTCGTGGCCGTCGTGGTCGTGCTCGTCGGCGCCGTGCTCGTCGGGGCTGTGGTCGTCCGCGCCGTGCTCGTCTTCGGGTGTCCCGGCAGCTGCGAGCGCGTCGACGACGGGGGCGTTGGGCGCCGAGGTGGCAGCCAGCTTGGTGGCCCATTCGTCGTAGTGGCCGCCGTTGACGACAATCAGCTGCGCTCCCTCGAAGGTCGCCGCATCCGACGGGGCCGGTTCGTAGTCGTGTGGATCCACCGACGACGAAGCCAGCACCGTGGTGACCCGGGCGCAGTCACCACCCAGCTCGGAGACGATGTCGCCCCACTGGTCGACGCTGACGACAACCTCGACCGGGGTCACCGGACAACTGCTCGCCATTTCCCTGGCCGAGGTGGAGGACGGGGACCCACCTTGCCCGCTGGAACAGGCCACGAGGACCAGCGGCGTCGCCAGCGCAGTGCAGAGGGTGAGCGTGCGGAACTTCGAGACTCCCATGGGCGGTAATGATAACCATTTGCATCAATACGAACCCAACTCGGATTCCGTTATTAGAAATCATTACCATTAACAGCATGACTCGATCCCCCCTGCCCGTCACCGTCCTCTCCGGCTTCCTGGGTGCCGGCAAGACGACGCTGCTCAACCACATCCTGGCCAACCGGGAGGACCGCCGGGTGGCCGTCATCGTCAACGACATGAGCGAGGTGAACATCGACGCCGCACTGGTGGCCGGTCAGGGCCATCTTGATCGCACCCAGGAAAAGCTCGTCGAACTCACCAACGGCTGTATCTGCTGCACCCTCCGGGAAGACCTCATCGAAGCGGTGGGCACGCTGGCGCGGCAGCACCGGTTCGACCACCTGGTCATCGAGTCCACCGGCATCTCCGAGCCCATGCCCGTCGCTGCGACATTCGAGTGGGAGTTCGAGGACGGCTTCCGGCTCGGCGATCTGGCGAAGCTGGACACCATGGTCACGGTGGTCGACGCATCGACCTTCCTGCCTGAGGTCGCGAAGGGGCAGACACTGCAAGAACGGGATATGAGCGCCGGCGAAGGCGACTCCCGCAGCATCTCCGATCTGCTGGTCGACCAGGTGGAGTTCGCCGACGTCATCCTGCTCAACAAGACCGATCTGGTGGGCCCGGCCCACCTCGGCGCCGTCGAGACGGTACTGCGCCGGCTCAACCCCCGCGCCGAGATCGTCCGCACCGACCACGGCATCGTCGACCTGCCCAAGGTGCTCTCGACCGGGCGATACGACCCCATTGCAGCAGCCGAATCGCCCGGCTGGGACGAGGAGATCGCGGGTGGCCACTCCCCCGAGACCGAGGAGTACGGAATCAGCTCGATGACTTTTCGCGCCGACCGCCCGTTTCATCCTCAGCGACTGGGCGAGACGCTCGGCGAGTTACGAGGTGTGCTGCGCAGCAAGGGATTCTGCTGGATCGCCAGCCGTCCGGACATCGCGGCAATCTGGTCGCAGGCCGGGCCGAACCTGGTCATCGAACCGGCCCAGTATTGGTCGCACACCGAGATCGAGCCGGGCCAGGAGGTTGTCCTGATCGGAATCCGGCTCGACCGCGGTGCCGTCCACACCATGTTGCAAGCTGCGCTCCTGACCGACGACGAACTGACCCAAGGCCGGTCCGTGTGGGCCAGCTACCCCGATCCGCTGCCCGAATGGGGTGTGACACAAGGCCACTCGCACTGATTCAGTTCACTCCCGAGTGTCGACTCAGTGCTCGTGACCGGCTGGGCCACTGATCTCGTTGGGGGTGTTGGGCAGGGTTGCGGTCTCGGTGACCTCGCCGGTCTCGACATCCACCAACTTGATCTCGTTGGACGCCGGATCGGTGACGTAGACATCATGACCGCGGGTGAACACCGTGGGCCTCGGCTGCTGCCATTCGTCGGGTTCGGTCCACGGCCCCACCACGTCGATGCTGCGAACGAATTCGGCTGTAGCAGGATCGACCACGTAAAGTCTGCCGTCGGTACCGAGCATCAGCGCCTCGGCGTGCGGACCCCTTGCCAGGGACCGGAACGAGTAGCTGACGCCGGCCGGGAGCGACACCAGCCGAAGCTGGTTGGAGGTGGTGTCGATCAGCGCGAATTGATTGGGCCGCTCGAGCTCGGCGTCCGGGTCGGTCTTGTAGTCCCCTAGTGCAATCGGCGAGTCGGCGCTGCCCTTCAGGTTGCCGGTGCGGCCGTACGCGTCCGGGCTCGGGATCTTGGTGAAGACGCCCGCCCGGTAGACCAAAGGCCCGTTCTCGCAACCGAAGACAACTGCCTCGTCGGCGACAACCGTCTCACCGTGCAGGCCGGGACACTGGTCACTGGCGGCGATCTCCGTGCCGCCGGCGGCCAGGGCGACGGCGCCGGTGCGGCCATCTTCGGTACCCTCGCTGACCACCCGGGTGCCGTCGTCGAGCACCACGGCCACCCCATGGTGGGCCGTCGGAGTGTTGAACTTTTCGGTCTGCGGCACACCGTCACTCAGCTCGTGAGCGTCGAAGATCGTGACTTCGCCGGTACCGTCGGCGAACAGCGCGGTGGTTTCACCGTGGACCACCACATGACCGGGTTCCGCGGCCGGGAACGTGACATCGGTGAGCCGGCCGGTGGTGGCGTTGAGCGCCTGGAAACCGTCACCGGTCGAGATCAGCACGTGGCTGTCGTCGCCTGCCGGATTCACCCTCAGAAATCCGTCCATCGGAATCTCGTTCTTGAGTTCGAGGGTCTCGCCGTCGAGAACCGCGACCCCTCCGTCGTACGTCACCACCAGCGGTTCGGTGACGGTGAGCTCGGCAGGCGCCCCCGGTGCCGCAGAACCGGCGGCAGGAGTCTGGGAATCCTCGGCGGCTCCGCCGCCACAGCCGGCCAGCACCAGCGCGGTCAACACCGCCCCCGAGACAAGTGCCACCTGATTACGTTCGGACATGTTTTCTCCTATCTGATTGTGGTGCAGGCATAGTGGCGAGATCCGACGTCAGTTGCCGGAGAGCCCGGCAATGATCGTGTCGGTGTTCGCGGTCATCATGTCGAGATAAGTCCCGGCCGCAGTGCCGGGTTCGTCGAGCGATTCGCTGTACAGCGACACCACGTCCACATCGACACCCGACTGTGACGCCAGCGCCCGAGCCAGCCGGTCCGGCTGGGAGGTGTCGACAAAGATCGTCTTGACCCCGGTCTGCCGGATCGCCGCCGACAGCGCTTCGAGGTCCGAGGGCGCCGGTGAGGCCAGCGTCGTCCCGCTGGGGACGACGGCACCGACGACGGTCAATCCGTACCGCCGGGCGAGGTAGCCGAGCACGTGGTGGTTGGTCACCAGTGCCCGCCGATCCTCCGGAATCTCTGAGAAACGTTGTGTCATCAGGTCTGACAGCTCACGCAGCTGTTCTCGATAGGCCTGCGCGTTGGCCGGAATCCGGGTTGCGCCGGGTAGCCGCTCGACCAAGGCCGCCTCGATGACGTCGACCGCGGCGATCATTCGTTCGGGGTCCATCCAGAAATGCGGATCGGGTGCATTCTCGGTGTCGCCACCGGAGAACGAGATGGCGTCAATGCGATCGCCGACCGCAAGAGTCGCCACCCCGCGTCCCGCGGCGGCATCGACGTGGTGCTGCACGCCTTCTTCCAGCCCCAAGCCGTTGTAGACGATGAGCTCGGCCCGGGAGACGGCGTCGGCCTGCTGAGCGGACAGTTCGAAGGAGTGCGGATCGGCATTGCGCTTCATCAGCACCGTGACATCGGCCGACTCGCCCACCAGATTGCTCACGACATCACCCAAGATGTTTGTCGTCACGACGATGTGCTCACCACCATCGCGACGGGTATCCGTGCCGCAACCCACCAGCACCAGCACCAGCAGTGCAACCCAGCAGAATCTCATCGCCCGGTCTCGACCATCAGATCCGGGGCCACCGAGGTCCGCAGCGTGCGCGCCAGCCGCAGCCCATCTCGATAGTCGATCTCGTATACCGCTTGGGCGGCAGCGTCATTGACATAGGCCCGATCGGTGTCCACTTCGATCACCGGCGCGGGGATACCGGAATCCATCCCCGCCGCGAACAGGGGCAGCTCAGCAGTCTGGGTGGCCGTCGCCGTATCGAGCAGCCGCAGCACTCCATCGCGAGTCAGCGCCAAGATCTGGCCGTCGCCTGCGGAGTTCGCCGCGAGTACGCCCGGCACCGGCACCGCCGTCCAGGTCTTCTCAGTGCTGTTCAGTACCCAGACCCGGGCGCCGTCGTGACCCACCAAGGTGCCCTCCCGCCCGCGATTCTTCAGCGCGCCCAGTACCGGCTGCTCGGTGGCCGGGAAGGGAATGCTCGTCACCTCGGGCGTGCTGCCACCCGCTATTCGGACAGCGCCGTCTCGACAGGACATCACCACGGCACTGCGGGTGGTCGCCGCGCCGGCGGCCATCTCACAGCGCACCGGTAGCACCGACACCGTTCCGTCGGGACCGACGGCCCGCAGTTCCCCGTCGTCGGTCGCCACCACTGTCACATCACCGTGAGCAATGGCGGCCCGCCCGCGCGGCACGCCCGGAATCACCACGATCTGTCCGTCTTCCAATGACTTTCGATCAAGCAGCGCGTCTGCATCCACGACACCGGGCACCGATGGTGACGTGGCGTAGTAGTGGTTGTGATCACCGTGACCGAAGGTCCAGGCTCCGGAATCGACCACGGTGAACTCGTTTTCGCCGAGCAAGTAGCCGAACCGACCATCGCCGACAAGGCCTCGCACCGGCCCGAATTTGCCGACAGTCACCCCTGTCTCATCCAGAGCGTCCAGGATTTCCGTTGCACCACTGCTGGAGTCGACGACCACCAGTCGGGTGGGTGCATCGGCAAGCTCGCGAACACCCGGCTGCGGAGTCGGTTCGGCGGCCACAACAGACGTCGGCGGCTCTGGGGCCGGCGGCGACTCCCCGGCGCAACCGACCACCGTCACGGCGGCTGCCGCCACCGCCGTCAGTGCACGGAACCGGGTGAACAGGGCCCGGCCCAGCAGCGAGGCAAAGAACAACCCCACTGCGGTGATCGCGATGGTGGCCCCGCCCGCGGTCCCGACATGCCAGGACACCACCAAACCCGTCACCACTGCGAGCGCGCCGACAGCGGCGGCGCCCACCATGATCTGCGGAATGCTGTGCGCCCACACCAATGCGGCCGCGGGCGGAGCCACCAGCAGGCCCAACATCAGCAGCGTGCCGACCACCTGGAAGGACGCCACTATCGCCACCGCGATCAGCACGGTCAGCGCGGCCACCGCCACGGACGGCCGGAGATCGAGCGTCTGCGCTTTACGCACATCGAAGGTGGCGGCCACAAAAGCGCGCCTGCCGACAAAGGCCACCACCGCGACGACAACAAGCGTCGCAGCGAGTCCGGTGATGTCACCATCTGTCGCGGCAAGGACGTCACCGAACAGCAGCGCCGTCAGATCGGTTGCGTAACTGCGTGAGTGTGATACCACGATGACACCGAGGGCCAGCATGCCGACAAGCAGCAGCCCGATGCTGGTGTCCGGTGACAGCCGAGTCGACGAGCCGAGAGCCGAGACCCCGTAGGCCATCGCCAATGCGGCCGCCAGCGCGCCCAACACGATGTTGCCACCGAGCGCCGAAGCCAGGGCAACGCCGGGCAGCACCCCGTGGGCCATGGCCTCGCCCAGGAACGCGGCACCGCGCAGGACCACCCAGGTGCCGACGACGGCGCAGATCATCGCGGCGATCAGACCGGCGATCAACGCCTGCCGGACGAGATCGGATTGGAAGGGTTCAGTGAGCAAGCCGAGCACAGCATGAACCATAGTCGGTAATGACAACCATTATCAATTAGACTGCATGATGTGGCCAACCCCGTGACTCTGGAATCAGTGTCGTTCAGTTACACCAACACTCGCGTGTTGTCGGATTTCAGCCTGCGAATCCCAGCCGGCGCGGCAACCGTGATCACCGGCGCCAACGGCTCCGGGAAGTCGACGGTGCTCGGATTGATCGCCGGCGTACTCCGGCCACTGGAGGGCCGAATCGATCTCGGCGGCGCGCGGGAGGTGGCGCTGGCGCCACAGCACAGTCAGGTCAGCGAGAACTTCCCCATCACGGTGGCCGAGGTGGTGGCGATGGGGCGATGGCGCCGGCTGGGACTCCTCAAACGAATGACGGCTGCCGACCGCCACCTCGTCGACCACTGGATCACCGCACTCGGCCTCGATCAACTGCGCCGGCGCCCCATCGGAGAACTGTCCGGCGGCCAACGCCAACGGGCACTGGTGGCACAGGCCTTCGCGCAGCAGGCGCCGATCGTGGCGCTCGACGAGCCCACCACCGGCATGGACGCCCCATCCAAGGACCGGGTCATCGCCGGCATCGACGAGCTTGTCGACACCGGATGCACCGTGGTGGTGAGCACCCACGACCGGGACCTGGCCCGCCGCTATCACTGTGGTGTGCACCTCGAACGCGGCTCCGTTGTCACCCCGGGCCTACCCTGATGAGGTGGATTCAGTCGATCTGAACGCCGACCTCGGTGAGGGCTTCGGCATCTGGGAACTCGGCGACGACAACGCCATGCTCGCCGTGGTCACCAGCGCGAATATCGCCTGCGGCTTTCACGCCGGCGATCCGGCGCGGCTGGCCCGCACCTGCCGTGCCGCCGCCGCCGACGGGGTACGGATCGGCGCACAGGTCAGCTACCGCGACCTCGCCGGCTTCGGGCGGCGCTTCATCGACGTGGAACCCACCGACCTCACCGCCGACGTGATGTACCAGATCGGCGGGCTCCAGGCGCTCGCCCAGGCCGCCGGCTCCCGGGTGAGCTACGTGAAACCGCATGGTGCGCTGTACAACACGATCGTCACCCACCGAGAACAGGCGCGTGCGGTCGCCGCCGCGGTGGCAGCGGTGGACCCAGACCTGCCCGTCCTCGGGCCGGCCGGCTCGGTGTTCTTCGAGGAGGCCCAGCGGCTGGGACTGCGGACCGTCGCCGAGGCGTTTGCCGACCGCGCCTACACCCCCGACGGCCATCTGCTGTCCCGCCGCGAACCAGGGTCGGTGCTCCACGACCCGACCCAGATCGCCGAGCGCGTCCTGACCATGGTCCAGACCGGGCGGGTCACCGCCGTCGACGGCTCCATCATCGCCGTCAACGTGGAATCGGTGTGCGTACACGGGGACTCACCGGGTGCCGTGGCGATCGCCGCCGCGGTCCGGGACCGCCTCGACACTGCCGGACTGACGTTGACGCCGTTCAGCTAGCGTCGAGCCGCCCCAGTTCACTGCATACCAGCACGATTCAGCGTAGTGACGCCGACAGCGACGCGGCCGACACCGACGATCTTTTGCCCCCGAGAGGCCGGCTTCTTCCAGGTGAGACAAAGCGGCGGGAGAAGTTCTCCCCCACTGTCTGGATCGGGGCCCGGTGCCGCTGCGCCTCCTCGACCTGCGCGTGCACGATCGCGAGGTCACCGACCCCGACCGTCTCGATGGCACCTGAACCTCGGCCCCGTCGGCCACCAACGTCGAGGCGGGGTCCACAGCACAGTCAGCGCAACAACGTTCTCCCGCAGCACCAGGCTCGCGACATTGGCCGCCGAGACCAGCAGGTCGGTACCCGCCGTGCCGCCGCGCAGGAATGGATAATCGGTGACGTCCGACTGCCACCACCGCCGGCCCCGTACGCTCACCGGCCCACGGGCCGTAAGGTCGTCTGGTGCGATTGCGTGCGGGCAGACCCGAAATCTCGCGGCACGCCGGAAAGTTCGCGGTGCCCCTCGCATCGGCACAGTCGCCGTTGACGGTCACCTGGCTGGGAGTGTCGACATTGCTGGTCGACGACGGCACCTCGGCGCTACTCACCGACGGCTACTTCTCCCGGCCCAGCGTGGCGCGGGTGGCCCTCACGCGGGTCAAACCCTCGGTCCCCAGGGTGGAAGGTTGCCTGACCCGGGCCGGGATCCGGCACCTCGACGCGGTGATCCCGGTACACACCCACTTCGACCATGCGCTGGACAGCGCACTTGTCGCCGACCGCACCGGCGCGCTGCTGATCGGCGGCGAGTCAGCGGCCAACATCGGCCGTGGTCACGGTCTGCCGGACCAGCGGATCGTCGTCGCCGACTCCGGGACGCCTCTCGACGTCGGCCCCTTCGAACTGACCCTGGTCGCCTCGCACCACTGTCCACCCGACCGTTTCCCCGGGGTCATCACCACGCCGCTGGCCACCCCGGCACGTGTGTCGGCCTATCGGTGCGGTGAAGCCTGGTCGATGTTGCTGCTGCACCGCCCCACAAATCGGCGTCTGCTGATCCAGGGCACTGCCGGCTACCTACCCGAGGCGTTGGCCGGGCACCAAGCCGACATCGCCTATCTGGGCATCGGACTCCTCGGCATGCTGTCGGAGACCTACCTGCACGAATACTGGGAGCACACCGTGCGAGCAGTCGGCGCCCAGACCGTCATCGGCGTGCACTGGGACGACTTCTTCCGGCCGCTGTCGAAACCGTTGCGTGCATTACCTTTTGCCCTCGACGACCTGGACACCTCGATACGAGTCCTACAGCGCCTCGCCGACGCCGACGGGGTCTCGCTGCTACTGCCCACGGCCTGGCAACGCGCGGACCCGTGGGCCAGACCGTGACCCTGATCTTTTCGCTGGCATTGCTGGTGGTGGTCCTCGGCTTCGCCATCGCCCGTCCACGAGGCTGGCCGGAAGCCGCCGCCGCGGTTCCTGCGGCGCTGCTGCTCATCGTCATCGGTGCGGTTTCGGTCGACGATGCGATAGCCGAAGCCCAACGGCTCCTACCGGTCGTGGCGTTCCTGGCTGCGGTGCTGGTGCTTGCGAAGCTGTGCGATGCCGAGGGGCTGTTCCAGGCATTCGGGGCCCTGATGGCCCGGGCCAGCGCCGGTTCACCACCTCGACTGCTGCGCCAGGTGTTCCTCGTCGCCGCCGGCACCACCGCCGTGCTGTCCCTGGATGCCACCGTGGTGTTGCTGACTCCGGTGGTGCTGGCCACCGCTGCCGCGCTGCGGCTACCGGCCCGGCCACACACCTACGCCACGGCGCACCTGTCCAACACCGCCTCCCTGCTGTTACCGGTGTCGAATCTGACGAACCTCCTGGCATTCGCCATGATGGATCTGTCCTTCGTGCAGTTCACCCTGTTGATGGCGGTTCCCTGGCTGGTGGTGATCGCCGCGGAGTACGTGATCCTGCGATTCGTGTTCCGCAAGGACCTGGCCCCGGTCGCCGACGCCGACCCGGTGGACAAACCCGAACTGCCGATTTTTGTCCTGGTGGTGCTGGGATTGACCCTGGCCGGGTTCGCCGGCACCTCGTTCTTGGGCATCGACCCGGTATTCGCGGCGCTGGCGGGTGTGGTGGTGCTCGGCGGCCGCGCGCTGTTGCGCCGGGACATCTCGGTGGCCGGTATCGCCCGCTCGGCGAACGTCACATTCCTGGCATTTGTCCTGGCGCTGGGGGTGGTGGTGCAGGCGGTGATGCAGTCCGGCCTGGAATCTGCGATGGGCCGGGTGCTGCCGGGAGGGACGGGCCTGGCCGCCCTGCTGGGTATCGCCGCCATCGCCGCCGTCCTGGCCAACCTGGTGAACAATCTGCCCGCGGTGCTGGTGCTGCTGCCGCTGGTCGCAGCCAGCGGGCCCGCCGCGATACTGGCGGTGCTGATCGGCGTCAACATCGGCCCCAACCTGACCTATGTGGGATCGCTGTCGAATCTGCTGTGGCGCCGTGTTCTCAACAGTCGGGGCGCGTCCACCGATGCCGTCGAATTCAGCCTGCTGGGATTGCTGACGGTGCCGGTCACGCTGGTGCTGGCCGTTGTCGCGCTGTGGGGCGGGGTTCAGCTTCTGGGCATCAACTGAGCCGCCGGTAACCGGGCGGCAGCGGCATCCCGAGATCAGCCATCACCTGCCGGAGCACGGTCGGATAGTCGGTGATGAGGCCGTCGACACCGATCGCGATCTGGACGCGCATCGTCTCGGCATCGTTGACAGTCCAGGGAATCACCGCCATACCGGCCGCATGAGCCCGTTCGACCAGCGCCGCGTCGACCAACTTGTGGTCCGGGGAGGCGATGTCGGCTCCCACCGCCTCTGCCCCGGCGATCGGATCACCGGCGGCCGAGGGTTCCACCCCAGCCAGCCACGGCGACCCGGGCACCCAGGTGGTGTCGTCCCAGAGCGCAACCAACGGGATCGACGGTTCGACCGCCCGTACCATCGGCAGGGTCCGCCAGTCGAAGCTCTGGATCGCCACGGCAGCGACCTTGTTCGCCGGCCGCACCGAGGCCAGGATGACGTCGACGAACTGCTGCGGCGGCGCCGATTTCTCCGGTTTGTCGGCCTCCACCTTGGTCTCGATGTTGAACCGGACGTCCGCACCGTAGGCGTCGACGAGGGCAAAGACCTCCGGCAACGTGGCAATCCGATTGCCGTGTACCACTTCGGCGTCGGGGAAGCCCGGCAGCGGCCTGCCGCAGTCCAGGGTGCGCAGTTGCGCCGCCGTCAGATCGACCACCAGCTTGCCGACATACGGATACTGCGGATCCCCGGGGAAAGCCGGAGCGGTGTCAGAACACTTGTCGGCCTGGATCACCGGGTCGTGCCAGACCATCGGTTGCCCATCGGCGGAGACAACGATGTCCAGCTCGAGGGTGCTGACACCGAGCTCGATCGATTTCGCGAAGGCCCGCAACGACTCCTCGGTGGTCTCGCCGCGCCCGCCACGGTGCGACTGCAGATCGAAGCCCACCGGCCGGGTGCCGTGGTGAGGTGTCACCGACTGCCGGCCGTCTAACCGCGGCGCTGGCGGGCGATCTCGGCGAGCACAACACCTGCGGCCACCGACGCGTTCAGCGACTCGGTGGGGCCGGCCATCGGAATCGAGACGATCGAATCGCAGTGCTGACGCACCAACCGCGACAGACCCTTTCCTTCCGAACCGACGACAACGACCAGCGGTCCGCTGGCGTCGAGCTGGTCGATCGTGGTGTCGCCTTCGGCGTCGAGGCCGATGATCTGCAGACCGGCGTCGGCCCAGTCCTTCAGGGTGCGGTTGAGATTGGTGGCTCGCGCCACCGGCAGCCGGGCAGCAGCCCCCGCGCTGGTGCGCCATGCGACAGCGGTGACGGAGGCGGACCGCCGCTGTGGGATGACCACACCGTGGCCTCCGAAGGCAGCTACCGACCGAACCACCGCGCCGAGATTGCGCGGGTCGGTGATGTTGTCGAGGGCGACCAACAGCGCCGGCAGGACGTCCTTGGTGGCGGAGCGCAACATGTCATCGGGATGCGCGTAGATGTAGGGCGGTACCTGCAGCGCAATGCCCTGGTGTAAACCGTTGGTGCTCAACCGATCCAGATCGGTGCGTGGCACCTCGAGGATGGGGATCCCGATATCGGCGGCCCGGGTGACGGATTCGGTGAGCCGCTCGTCGGCTTCGGCCCCCAGCACAACCCACAGCGCGGTCGCGGGAACCCCGGCACGCAGGCATTCGAGCACCGGGTTGCGGCCCAGCACGATCTCGGTGTCGTCGGTCTTCTTCTTGGGCCGGCCCTGCTGCTGTTTGGCCGCCTTGTTGGCGCGCTTGGCCGCGGGGTGATGCGGCCGCTCATGCGCGGGTGGGGTGGCGCCGCGTCCTTCCAGGCCACGGCGGCGGACACCGCCCGAGCCGACGGTCGGGCCCTTTTTGGTACCGGCCTTGCGGATGGCGCCGCGGCGCTGCGAATTACCGGCCATTATCTGGAATCTCCATCAAGCAGTGACCACTGTGGTCCATCGGCGGTGTCGGTGACATCGATACCCGCTTCTTTGAGTCGATCCCGGATCTGGTCGGCGGCAGCCCAGTCGCGGGCGGCGCGGGCCTCGGCACGGCCGTCCAGCGCCCACTTGACCAGCACATCGATCGCAGCCAGTGCCGCCGACGTCTCGTCGCGCAGCTCCCACCGCTCGTCGAGCGGATCACAGCCCAGGATGCCCATCATGGCGCGGATCGACTGTGCGGCAGCCATGGCGCCGGCGTGGTCACCGGTGTCGAGTGCCCGGTTGCCCTCGGCCCGGGCGGCGTGCACCTCTGCCAGCGCCATCGGCACCGACAGGTCGTCATCGAGGGCGGCAGCGAACTTCTCGGTCCAAGTGCCCGGCGACACCGCACCGACGCGGGTGCGCACCCGATGGAGGAACTCCTCGATACCGGTGTAGGCCTTCACCGCATCCTGCAATGCGATCTCGGTGAACTCGAGCATCGAACGGTAGTGCGCGCTTCCGAGGTAGTAACGCAGTTCGGCAGGCCGGACGCGTTGCAGCACAGCCGGAATGGACAACACGTTGCCCAGCGACTTGCTCATCTTCTCGCCGCCCATCGTGACCCAGCCGTTGTGCAGCCAGAACCGGGCGAACTCGTCGCCGGCCGCACGGGCCTGCGCGATCTCGTTCTCATGGTGCGGAAACACCAAATCCATTCCGCCACAATGGATATCGAATTCGGAACCCAAGTACTCGTGGGCCATCGCAACACATTCGGAATGCCAACCGGGGCGGCCGCGCCCCCACGGGGTGGGCCACGACGGCTCTCCGGGTTTGGCGCCCTTCCACAAAGTGAAGTCCCGCTGATCGCGCTTGCCGGTGGCCACCCCCTCCCCCTGATGCACGTCGTCGATACGGTGACCGGACAAGGCGCCGTAATCCGAGCAGCTACGCACATCGAAGTAGACGTCGCCGCCGCCGGCGTAGGCGTGCCCGCGTTCGATCAGCCGCTCGATCAGCTCGACGATCTGGGTGATGTGCCCGGTTGCCCGCGGCTCGGCAGACGGCGGCAGTACGCCCAACGCGTCATAGGCAGCCGAAAACGCCCGCTCGTGAGTGGCAGCCCACTCCCACCACGGCCGGTCCGCAGCGGCGGCCTTGGTGAGGATCTTGTCGTCGATGTCGGTGACGTTGCGCACGAACGCAACGTCGTAACCCTTGGCCATCAGCCAACGTCGCAGCACGTCGAAAGCGACGCCGCTGCGCACGTGACCGATATGCGGCAGCCCCTGCACCGTGGCACCGCACAGATAAATGGAGACGTGGCCGTCGCGAACCGGGACAAAATCACGCACGGCACCAGTCATGGTGTCGTGAAGTCTCAGGGCTTCCCGCCGGCCTTCCTGCTGGCCTTCGGCCGAGCTCGCGCGTTCGGTCACGACGTGCCAGCTTACCGGGCCGTTCAGGCCCCGACCGCCATCGGCAACACCAGCGCGGTCGCGACCGCGGCCAGGCCCTCCCCACGCCCCGTCAGCCCCAGGCCGTCGGTCGTGGTCGCCGACACCGATACCGGTGCATCGAGCAGGCCGGACAGCAGCAGCTGCGCCTCGTCGCGACGCGGTCCTATCTTGGGCCGGTTCCCGATCACCTGCACGGCGGCGTTGCCGATCCGGAAACCGTGTTCGGTGAGCAGGGAGCTGACGTGCCGGAGCATGTCAGCGCCGGTGACACCGGCCCAGCGAGGATCGTCGACGCCGAAGACCGACCCCAGGTCACCCAGGCCGGCAGCGGACAGCAGGGCATCACACAATGCGTGTGATGCAACATCGCCGTCGGAATGGCCGGCGCAGCCATCGGCGCCGGCGAACTGCAACCCAAGTAGCCAGCACGGGCGGCCCGGTTCGATCGGGTGGACGTCGGTGCCGATGCCGACCCTGGGGATCGTCATGGCCGCTCCGAAGCAGCGAGCATGGTCTCGGCCAGCAGCAGATCCATGGCGGTGGTGATCTTGAAAGCCAGCGGATCACCCACGACGGTCTGCACCTGTCCACCGATGCTTTCCACCAGTGACGCGTCATCGGTGAAGAAACCGCTGACATCCGAGGTGGACCGGCCGTAGGCCCGTCGCAGAACCGCCGTGGTGAATCCCTGGGGGGTCTGGACCGCGCGTAGACCGGCGCGCTCCGGAGTGCCGAGCACCACCCCATTGGCGTCGACCGCCTTGATGGTGTCGGCCAGCGGCAGCGCGGGTACCACCGCGGTGCTGCCCGCTTCGAGCGCCGCCACCACCCGCGCGATCAAGGCAGGGGGTGTCAGGGGCCGAGCGGCATCGTGAACCAGGACGTAGTCGGCATCACCGACGGCATCCAGCGCATTACGAACCGACTCGGTGCGGTCGGCACCACCGGCCACCACGGTGACTTGAAAATCGGGGAGACCGAGGATCAGTGAGGCTTCATCGGTGCGGGTCGGCGGAGCCGCCACCACAACCGCGTCGACCACCCCGGACTCTTTCAACCCGACAAGTGCACGCTCGATGAGGGTGCTGCCCCCCAGGTGCACAAACGCCTTGGGCATGCCGGCCGCCAGCCGCTCACCGGAACCGGCTGCCGGCACTATCGCTACGGTGCGCACGGCCGTCAGGAAGCGGCGGCCAGAACCTCGTCGAGGATGATCTCGGCCTTGGCGTCATCGGTGTTCTCAGCCAACGCGAGCTCACCCACAAGAATCTGGCGGGCCTTGGCAAGCATCCGCTTCTCGCCTGCGGACAAACCACGCTCCTGATCACGACGCCACAAGTCACGCACAACCTCTGCGACCTTGTTCACGTCGCCAGAGGCGAGCTTCTCGAGATTGGCCTTGTAACGACGCGACCAGTTCGTCGGCTCCTCGGTGTGAGGGGCCCGTAGCACCTGGAAGACCTTGTCCAGGCCCTCCTGTCCAACAACATCACGCACACCGACGTACTCGGCATTGTCAGCGGGAACACGAACCGTGAGATCGCCCTGCGCCACCTTCAGAACGAGATATTCTTTCTGCTCGCCCTTGATGGTTCGGGTTTCGATCGCCTCGATCAATGCAGCACCGTGATGTGGATAGACAACGGTGTCTCCGACCTTAAAATCCATTTGATTCGAGCCCCTTTCGCCACTCCAGGGTATCACGGGCCGTGGTCGAGTGTGTTCCAACTCCGCAGGTCAGGGGCTTCAACAGCCACCCATGGGGGTTGACAGCGACTAGAAACCATGCAACGAGCGGCCCGATTTCCAGCCATTTCAGGGCCCGTTCCGGACCTCTCCGACACCATTTCCGAGCAGCTTTCCCCACGCGAATGCAGCCGTCGCCGGTGACTGTTGCCCCGTGCTGGCAACCCTTGGACACCGCCCGACCTACCAGAGCTGCGAGACACCTACTACTCTCCATAGTTGAATCGTGGCGGTCGCTAACAGGAGGCTCCGAGTACCGATGGACAAGCCCATCAAGAAGACCTTCCGGACGTCTCTGCTGACGGCGGGCCTGACGACAGTTGCGGCCGCCGCCTTGGTGGGCTGTGGCGCCGGTCAGGTCTCGCAGGTCGCCACACAGGAGCCGGCAACCAACGGCAACGCGGGCACCATCGAGCACATCATGCTGCGCAACGTGCACATCGAGGCGATCCAGGCCACCGATGCGTTGCAGCCGGGCACCGATGTGCAGCTGATGTTCAATGCGACCAACCAGTCGCCCTACATCAACGACCGACTGATGAACATCACCACCGATGTCGGCACGGTGACGCTCTCCGGCAACACCGATGTGCCCGCCAACGGGCTGCTCGAGGTCGGCCTTCCCGACGGCATCGACCAGCTGGTGGCGCTACCCGAGGACGCCGACGGCGCCGAGGCCGTCGTAGCGTTGACGGAACCGATCAGCAACGGCCTGACCTACGCCTTCACGTTCACCTTCGAGGAGGCCGGCGAGAAGGTCATCCAGGTTCCGATCTCGGCCGGTAACGCACCGCGGCAGGCCTCCACCGGCGTCGGAAGCGGCAGCGGCCACTAGTCGGCGCGTGCGTGTCCGGCCGGTGTCTTGTCACACCGGCCAGCTACGGTCACGGCGTGGCTAAGGGCAGCGGTACCAAAACGCGGACTCAGTATCGCTGTTCGGAGTGCCAGCATGTCACCGCCAAATGGGTGGGCCGCTGCCCGGAGTGCGGCACCTGGGGCACCGTCGACGAGGTTGCGGTGCTGTCCGCTCTCGGCGGTTCGTCCCACCGTGCGATAGCGCCGACATCGGCCGCCGTGCCGATCAGTGCCGTCGATCCGTCACGTACCAAACACGTTCCCACCAGCGTCAGCGAACTCGACCGCGTACTCGGCGGCGGGATCGTCGGAGGCTCGGTGGTACTGCTCGCCGGTGAGCCCGGCGTCGGCAAATCCACCCTGCTGCTCGAGGTGGTGCACCGGTGGGCACAGTCGGGCAGGCGCGCGCTCTACGTCTCCGGCGAGGAATCCGCTGGCCAGATTCGGATGCGCGCCGAACGCACCGGCTGCACCCACGACGAGGTGTACCTGGCTGCCGAATCCGATCTCCACACGGTGCTGGCGCACGTCGAACAGGTCAAGCCGTCACTGGTGATCATCGACTCCGTGCAGACCCTGTCGACCACCGACACCGACGGGGTCACGGGCGGGGTGACGCAAGTAAGGGCCATCACCACGGCGCTGACCGGCTATGCAAAATCCGCGGCCGGCCCCGGAGTGGCGATCATCCTGGTGGGCCACGTGACCAAGGACGGTGCCATTGCCGGACCCCGGTCCCTGGAGCACCTCGTCGATGTGGTGCTGCACTTCGAGGGCGACCGCAACACCACCCTGCGGCTGGTCCGTGGCGTCAAGAACAGGTTCGGCGCTGCTGACGAAGTAGGTTGTTTTGTCTTGCACGACAATGGAATCGAAGGAGTAGCCGACCCATCGGGACTCTTCCTGGACCAACGTCCCGAGCCGGTTCCCGGCACTGCGGTCACCGTGGCGCTGGACGGCAAGCGCCCGCTGATAGGTGAGATCCAGGCCCTCATCGGCCAGGAGGTGCCGTCGCCGCGACGTGCGGTCAGCGGAATCGACCAGTCCCGCGTCGCGATGATCGCCGCGGTCCTGGAGGCACGCGCCGGACTGGCCATCGGCCGCCGCGACATTTACCTCTCGACGGTCGGCGGGATGCGGCTCACCGATCCGTCCGCGGATCTGGCGGTCGCCATGGCAATGGCGACGTCGTACGCGCAACTGTGCCTGCCGGCTGCCACGGTCGTCATCGGCGAAGTGGGGTTGGCCGGTGATCTGCGACGCGTCACCGGCATGGACCGGCGGCTCGCCGAGGCAGCCCGCCTCGGGTTCAACAGAGCGTTGGTACCTCCCGGGGCAAAAGGGCCGAAGACCATACACACCATGGAGGTCGCCACGATGAGCGAAGCGCTGCGCGCGATGCTGAGCATCGCGGTACAGCCGAGCAGCAAACCTCCGGAGGTTCGGCTGGGAGCCCGGCCCGAGCTCAAAGTGGTGGACGGTGGTCACGACAACCGCGGTACAGGGGACAATGACTGGCTGTGACGCCGATCAACAAGCCGACACTGCGTGAAACGGTCGGGCGCCTGGCACCCGGTACCGCGCTGCGAGACGGCTTGGAGCGCATTCTGCGCGGCCGTACCGGCGCGTTGATCGTGCTCGGCTACGACGACAACGTCGAGGCGATCTGCGACGGCGGTTTTGCCATCGACGTACGGTACGCCCCCACCCGGCTACGCGAGCTGTCGAAGATGGACGGTGCGGTCGTGTTGTCCACCGACGGCAGCCGGATCATGAGGGCCAACGTCCAGCTGGTTCCGGACCCGTCCATCCCCACCGACGAGTCGGGAACCCGACACCGCTCAGCGGAACGCTCGGCCATCCAGACCGGTTATCCGGTGATCTCGGTCAGCCACTCGATGAGCATCGTGACGGTGTACGTCGCCGGCGAACGCCATGTGGTGGCGGATTCGGCGACCATCCTGTCGCGCGCCAACCAAGCCATCGCCACACTGGAGCGGTACAAAGCCCGCCTCGACGAAGTGAGCAGGCAGCTGTCCACCGCCGAGATCGAGGACTTCGTGACCTTGCGCGACGTCATGACCGTCGTCCAACGGCTGGAGTTGGTACGGCGTATCGGCTTGGAGATCGACAACGACACCAACGAGCTCGGTACCGACGGTCGCCAGCTCCGACTGCAGCTCGAGGAGCTGCTCGGCGGCAATGACACCGCGCGGGAGCTGATCATGCGGGATTACCACGCACACCCCGACCCGCCATCGAAAGCGCAGGTGGGTAACACCCTCGACGCGCTGGACAGCCTGTCGGACGCCGAACTGCTCGATTTCACCGCACTGGCGGGAGTGTTCGGCTATCCGGCAACCGCCGAAGCCCAGGACACCGCCCTGTCGGCCCGCGGATACCGTGCGATGGCCGGCATACCGAGGCTGCAGTTCGCCCATGTCGACCTGCTGGTCAGAACGTTCGGATCGCTGCAGGGATTGCTCGCTGCCAGCGCCACCGACCTGCAGTCCGTCGAAGGTATCGGCGCCATGTGGGCCCGCCACGTCCGTGAGGGCCTGTCGCAGCTGGCTGAATCCACGATCGCCGACCGATTGGTCTGAGCGGTCTCAGCCGGCTGGAGACAGGTTCAGCCCGCCGGAGGCGGCAGGTGATCGCCGGGTGCAGGAGCCGGCGGCAGGGCATCCGGCGGAGGCGGCACATCTCCCGGCGGCGGCGCGGCATTGGGATCTGCCAGGACAAACGGCACGGTCGCCGACCGCAGGTTGCCCAGTTGCACCACCAGGTTGTAGGTACCGGGGCCGATCGGCTGGCGAGGCAGCGGGCACTGCGGCTCAGAACCCATACCGGTCCACGTCACCTCGGTGGTGACCTGTTCGCCGGGCTGAAAGGTCTTGACCAACGTCTCGTTCGACGGCGCGCAATCGAGGTTCGACCACAACCGCTGGTTGTCCAGCGAGTAGACGTAGGCGGCGAGCACCGCCGCGCCGACATCGCGCTTACAGCCGACCAGTCCGATATTGGTGACCACCATGGTGAACTTGGGCTGATCGCCGATGCTGTAGTTCGGCTCACTGGTGATGCCCTTGACCGCCAGAGTCGAGTCGGGGCAGTCGTCGCCCTCCTGGAGCACCGGCGGCGGAACAACGGCCATGGTCGGAGTCGGCGTGGGCTGCGGGGCTTCTTCAGCCGGCGGAACAACCGGGGACTTCACCTCGGGTGTCGGTGTCGGCGCCAGCGGGCCCTGCGCCGTGTTCGGCTGATCGTCTGAATTGTTCTGGGGTTCGGTGCTGGATCCGCCACTGACGATGACCAGCACGATGGCAGCAACGACGACGACAACAAACGCCGCGATGCCCAACGCCAGGAACCGGCGCCGACGGTAGATCTCCGCCGGTAGTTCACGATGCGGTTCGGATTCCAACACATTCACACGGTAAGCCGAGGTCACTGCTAGCTGTCCGACCTGGAGCGGCGTGTCGCCGCCCGGCCGGATCTCCCCTGGTGTGCTATTCGCCGATGTCACCCAAGTGGGTGCGCAACGCCACTTTGCCGTCGGTCAGGTGGTAGGTCAGACCCACGATCGCGAGGCTTCCCGACTTCACCCGCTCCGAGATCATGGTGGAGCGGCCCACCAGCTGCGTACCCGTCTCGACGACATGGCGGGCCTCGAATTCATCTACCCGCTGCAGCCCGTCGCGCCGGCCCAGCAGGATCGAGGGCGTGACGCGTTCGATGACATCCCGGACGTAGCCGCCGGGTACCGATCCCCCGTCCAGAGCTGCCAGGGTGGCTTTGACCGCACCGCAGCTGTCATGACCGAGCACCACAACAAGCGGCACGTTGAGCACCATCACCGCGTACTCGATGGATCCCAGCACGGCGGAATCGATGACGTGACCCGCGGTGCGGACCACAAACATGTCGCCGAGCCCCTGGTCGAAGATGATCTCGGCTGCGACCCGGCTGTCGGCGCATCCGAACACCACCGCCGTCGGCCGCTGCGACTCCGCCAGGCTGGCTCGGTGCTCGATGCTCTGGCTCGGGTGCTGAGGCCGGCCTGCGACAAAACGCTCGTTACCCTCCTTGAGTGCTTTCCAAGCGGTCACGGGGTTTGTGTTCGGCATGGGCGACATTCTGCCCTGCGAAAGCCGGCTGGACCCAGTGAGTATTCGCGCCACCGAAGTGGTGGCTTGGTTTGATCGCGAACGACGGGACCTGCCGTGGCGGCAACCCGCCGTCAGCGCCTGGCAGATCCTGGTCAGCGAGTTCATGCTGCAGCAGACGCCGGTGGCCCGGGTGCAACCGATCTGGCTGGACTGGATCGCCCGCTGGCCCACTCCGTCGGCCACCGCCGCCGCAGGTGCAGCCGATGTGCTGCGAGCGTGGGGAAAGCTGGGGTATCCGCGACGCGCCAAACGGTTGCACGAATGCGCCACCGTGATCGCCACCGAGCACGGCGACGTGGTGCCCGATGATGTCGAGGTCCTGTTGAGTCTGCCCGGTGTCGGTAGCTACACCGCTCGGGCGATCGCCTGTTTTGCCTATCAGCAGTCGGTGCCGGTGGTCGACACCAATGTCCGGCGCGTGGTGGCCCGCGCGGTGCACGGACTGGCCGACGCCGGATCGCCGTCGGCAAAACGCGATGAGGCCGACGTGGCCGCGCTGCTCCCCGATGAAGAGACAGCGCCGCGGTTCTCGGCCGGGTTGATGGAACTCGGGGCGCTGGTGTGCACTGCCCGGAACCCGCGCTGCGGTTTGTGCCCGTTATCGGAATGCGCTTGGCGGACAGCCGGATTTCCACCGTCGACCGGCCCGGCCAAGCGGGTGCAGAAGTATGCGGGCACCGACCGGCAGGTACGGGGCAGGCTGATGGATGTGTTGCGGGCCAACGATTCCCCGGTGACCCGCGGGCAGCTCGACGTCGCCTGGCTGACCGATACCGCTCAACGCGACCGGGCGCTGGACTCGCTCCTGGTCGACGGGCTGGTGGAGCAGACCGACGACGGCCGGTTCGCGCTGGCGGGCGAAGGCGCCGATGCCGAGGAGGGACGAGGCGGCTGAGAAGCCGAGCAAACAGCACCGAAGGCGCCGATGCCGAGGAGGGACGAGGCGGCTGAGAAGCCGAGCAAACAACACCGAAGGCGCCGATGCCGAGGAGGGACGAGGCGGCTGAGCTGACCGCTCAGGCAGTGGCTTGGCAGTCCTCGCAGGCGAACCGGCGCCGGTAATCCGACGGCGTGATCCCGATGACTCGACGGAAATGGTGCCGCAGCAGCGTGGCGGTACCGAATCCGGCTTTGTCGGCGATCCGGTCGATGTCCAGGCCGGTCTCCTCGAGCAACCGCCGGGCGTAGAGCACCCGCTGATCGGTGACCCACTGCATCGGAGTGCGCCCGGTTTCTTCGACGAAGCGGCGCGCAAAGGTACGCGCCGACATGTGCGCTCGCGCCGCCAATGAGGCCACGGTGTGCGGATGCTGAAGGTTCTGCATGATCCAATCGAGTTGGGGGGCAAAGCCTTCCGAATGACGCACCGGTATGGGCTGCTCGATGTACTGGCGTTGCCCGCCGTCACGCTGCGGCGGCACCACCATCCGGCGGGCGATGGCGTTGGTGGCCGCACTGCCGATTTCCCGGCGGACGAGGTGCAGGCAGGCATCGATACCGGCGGCGGTTCCCGCACTGGTGATCAGGTTGCCGTCGTCGACGAAGAGCACATTGCGGTCCACCTTGGCGGTGGGATAGCGGCGCGCGAGCTCGTCGGCGTGCATCCAGTGTGTGGTGCACGCGCGGCCGTCGAGCAGCCCGGCGGCGCCGGCGACAAAGGCGCCGGAGCAGACGGTGAGGATCGTCGACCCGTCCTCGGCGGCCGCACGGAGCGTATCGAGGGCCGCTTGCGGGTAGTCCAATCCGGCGATCGCCGGGACGGCAACCAGGTCTGCGCCCATGAGGGCGCTGAAGTCATGTTCGGGGGTCAGGGTGGCGCCGATGGACATCTGCAACGGGACACCCGCCTGCGGACCGCACACCTTGAAATCGAAATTCGGGACGCTGTCGGCGGAACGGTCGATCCCGAACACCTCGCAGATGACGCCGAATTCAAAGGGCGCCACACCATCCAGCACCAATGTCGAGACGCTGTTGATCATGGCAGTATCTTATCCTTCATGGTCAGTTCTGCCACTGTTGGCGGAATTTCATCGGACACACACTTACTGCCATGACCAACGCACTCACCTATCTCCTTGTCGGTGCTGCTCTACTCGGCCCGGTTGCGATCATCGGGGCCGTGACTGCCCACGCTCACCGGGACGGTCACCTGCGGTGGAACCTCGACCAATTCTGGATCAGCGCGCCGATGACCGGTCGCCTTTTCGCCGACGCCGAACCGCTGGACACCGATCCGACCGATGCCGACCTTCGCCGCCTCACCCACGACCTGGACGCGGTGCGCACCAGGTTCGAACATCAGCCCAGTTGGCCTCGATCAGGTGCACTCGGGGAACGTCGTTAAGAACTCCTCGACGGCCCGCCGATATTCCTGCGGCGCCTCGTCGTGCACCAGATGGCCGGCCCCGGGCACCAGTAGATGATGCGCCTGGTGGCCGGTCTCGTGCATCCGCCACATCTGCCCCGGCGGCGCCACCGAGTTCTCTGCCTCGATCAGCAAGACCGGGGCCCGCACCGCGCACCACTGTGCCCAGTAGTCTCGTCGGCCCCACTCAGAGGCGATCTGCAACCACTGATCGACTCGTCCGTGCAATCGCCAGCCGGTGGGGGTCCGGTCGAACGCCTCCAAGAAATACCGTCCGGCGACATCGCCGAAAACATCGGTCACCGCGGCCTCGCTGTCGAACTCCACGGGCAACGTCAGCAGCCAAGGTTCCCAGGGGCCGGTGGTGCGCCCGCGAAAATCCGGGGCCATGTCCTCGACCACCAGCGCCGACACCAGTTCCGGCCGCTGCGCCGCCAGACACCAGCCGTGCAATCCACCCATCGAATGGCCGACCAATCGCACCGCGGCACCGAGGCCGGCCAACGCGTCGCCGAGGTCCTCGACAAATCGCTCGGTGCTGATCGGACCGGGATCGTCGACATCGCGGCCGCGGTGCCAGGGTGCGTCGTAGGTGTACACCGCACCCAGGCGGGTCAGCCACGGCAATTGCCGCTGCCAGGTGGTTCCGCGCCCCATCAAGCCGTGTACGAGCACCAGCGGAGCGCCGTGCCCCCCGCGGTATGTCAGCAGATCGATGGTCATAGGTGAAGCGGTAGCCTAGCGCCATGTCCGTGGTGAAGATCAACGCAATCGAGGTTCCCGCCGAGGCCGGCCCCGAGCTGGAGAAGCGGTTTGCCCACCGCGCCCACGCGGTCGACAACCAGCCGGGCTTCCTGGGCTTCCAGCTGCTGCGTCCGGTCAAGGGCGAGAATCGCTACTTCGTGGTCACCCAGTGGGAGTCCGAAGAGGCGTTCCAGGCCTGGGCGACCGGACCCGCGATCGAGGCGCACAAGGGCCAACAGAGCAATCCCGTGGCCACCGGGGCCTCATTGCTGGAGTTCGAGGTAGTACTCGACGTTGCCGCTACCAAACCGTAGGCGGCTGGCGGCGCTGCTGTGCGCGACAGTCGTCGCCACCTCGCTGGTCAACGGCTGCGCCTCTACGTCCACACCGCCCGCCAACGCCGGAGATGCCGGTGTCCGGATCAGCACCGGCACCCCCCAAGGTGTCCGGGCCAAACAGATCATGGACATGCTCAACTCCGACTGGCCCATCGGACCCGTCGGCACCAAGACACTTGCCGCGCCGGATCTGGTGGAGTACGTCTGGCTCACGATGGACTCGATGTGGTACGACCGGCCGTACACGCTGGCGGGAATCGATTTCCGCGCCGGCGCCGCCACCCTCCATCTGGTGAGCTCCTACGGCGCTCGTCAGGACATCGACATCCGCGTCGGTGAGGATTCGCTGCTCGATCGTTTCAAGTTGACCAACCAGCCGCCCGAGATCAATTCGTGGGCCGATGTCGACGCGGCGTTGTCGAAGATCGGCGGCCAGTACTCCTATCGGGTGTCTCGGGTGGACAACGGCAACTGTGTTCAACTTGCCGGTACCAACACTGCTCAATCCCTGCCGCTGGCATCGATTTTCAAGATGTACGTGCTCTACGCCGTCGCCGACGCCGTGCGGGCGGGCACCTTGTCCTGGGACGAAGAGCTGACCATCACCGACAAGGCAAAAGTGGTCGGCTCGTCGGGTTTCGACACGCTGCCGCCCGGAGCGCGGGTGCCGGTGCGCCAACTGGCCGAGAAGATGATCGCCAACAGCGACAACATGGCCACCGATCTCCTGATCGGCCGGGTCGGTCGGGAAGCGGTCGAGCGGGCGCTGGTGGCCACCGGCCATCACGACCCGGCCCGCATGACACCGTTTCCCACGATGTACGAGCTGTTCTCGATCGGGTGGGGTCAACCCGATCTGCGTGAGGAATGGAAGCAGGCCGACCGGCAGCGCCGAGCCCAGTTGCTGACCGAGGCCGATGCCCGCACCTATGAGCCGGATTATTCGAGATCCACCTCGCCGGCGTCGGCGTACGGTATCGAGTGGTACGGCAACGCCGAGGACATCTGCCGGGTACACGCCGCCCTCCAGGAGATGGCCACCGGTCCTGCCGCTCCGGTCCGCGACATCATGTCGTCCATTCCCGGTATCGATCTCGACCCGCAACAGTGGCCGTATATCGGCGCCAAGGCGGGCAATCTTCCGGGTGACCTCACCTTCAGCTGGTACGCCGAAGACCCCGCCGGTCAAGGATGGGTGGTCAGCCTGCAAACGAACTGGACCCGCTTCCACGGCCCCGGCACCGCAGGCTGGCTGATGTCGGTGATCAAGCCGATGTTCAACCTGATTCCCAAGCCAACCGCCTGACCCGCGATTCAGGTCAGGCGCAGCGTCCAGGCGTGCGCCCGGCAGTGCAGCACGGTCCGGCTTGCCGGTGCAACGTCGATGCGCCAGAACGACTTCGCAGGCGCATCCAGCGCCACCAGGACCGCGGCCCGCACGACTGCCGGATGGGTCACCGCGACCAGCCGGGCCCGCTGCGAGGTCAACGAAGACATCCAGGCCCGCACCCGCTCGATCAGGGTCACGATCGTCTCTCCACCGTGCGGAGCCGCGGTGACATCGGTGAGCCAGATCGCCAGCTCGGCGGAATCCAGTCCGTCGAGGACCCCGCCACGCCAGCGACCGTGATCCAGATCCGCAAGGCCTGGATCCACGTCTGCCTGCAGGCCGAGGAGTTCGGCCGTCTGTCTGGCGCGCTTCTCGGGGCCGCAGACGGCTGCGTCGACAACACCGAGCTCGTCGACTCCGTCGATCTGACGCCGGCCCATCGCGTTGAGGGGCTCGTCGGTGGGAAATCGTCCGGCTGCCATCGCATCGGTCATTGCATGGGACACGAGGGTCAGCCGGACGACTTCACTCACGCAGTCAGCGCTTCCCGCTTACTGTCGAGCAACTTGGACACCATCGCGGCGAACAGCAGGCCGATCGTCGCGTAGAGGACCACCTGCGTACCCAGCGAGTACAGCCGGAACTCGTAGAGCACATCGGCCGGGAATCCCTCGTAGACGATGACGCCGGCATCGTCTACCAGCGGGCCCGGAGTCTCGTTGATAGAAGGCAGGATCAGCATCACGACCGCGACCGCCACCACATAGGCGGCGCCGGCGGCCAGGGTCGCATTCCAGGCACCGAATTTGGCTGCCCAACCGCGACCGAGTACCACCGCACCGACAAGCAGCGCCGCGGACAGCACCACCATCAAGAGGTAGAGCAGGGTGCGCTGCTGGATGGTCTCGTCGAGGCTCAGTGCCGGCGGACTCGCCGGATACTTCAGCGACGGCACGATGTAGAGACTCAACAGCATGCCGCCGGCCACGTAGAGCGACAGCATGCGTGCCGAGATGTTGCCGACTCGGCCGTAGGACACGGCAAACACCACCGCGAACAGCGCCCCGATGGCCAAGCTGAACAGCAGCAAGCCCATGCCGAGACCGATGTTCATCTGGATGGCGCGGGTGATGCCCCCCTCGTCGCCGTGGCTGTGGGCAGCCTGACCGGCAGCGGCTTCCAACGCCTCATGGGCTGCGCCGACGCCCTCCTCATAACCGATGGCCTGCTCGATCTGCGGCTCGGCGAAGATGCGGGCGAACACGAAGGCGAGCACGCCTGCAACGGCGCCGGCCAACAGGCCGCGCCAGATTATCTGCTTCTCCATATTTGTTTGTCCTCCTCTGACCGTTGCGTCAGTGGCAGGGGAAGCCGAGCAGGTGGCGGGCGTCGTGTACAAATTCGTGGATGACGGTGTTACTGCCGAACACCGACGTCGCACCCTGATCCATTCCGACGAAGTACAGCACGAGCAGCGCAAAGAACGCGGTCAGCGACAACCACAGCACCGCTTTGGTGCCGGAGAAGTCGATGGCCTTGGCCGGAGCCAGGCCGAGATTGGGAGTAGTCATTGGTGGATCCTTTCTGAGGGAATTCGCGTCCCGGCATCCAAGCATCGGATGTCTCGGCGAGGGGTCTGACTGTAAACAGTGGCGCGACCGTTCTGGATTCTCACCAGATTCCTCTCGCCTTCGACGACCAACACATAGTAAGCAAAGGACGGTTACCCCGCGCGGGTAACCGTCCTTTACTAGTCTTGCGGCCAGTCCGGCTGCTACTCCGCCGCTGTCACTCCGGCGGTACCCGCGGCTCCCGCACCCGCGAGGTCCGGCTCGTCGGTGGCAGCCGACTTCGGCGCACCGCTGAAGGTGAACCGCGCGTCTTCACCGGCACCCTCGCCGTCCCAGTTCTCGACGTCGACGGTGACGACCTGGCCCGGGCCGACTTCCTCGAAGAGGATCTTCTCCGAGAGCTGGTCCTCGATCTCCCGCTGGATGGTGCGTCGCAGCGGGCGAGCACCCAGCACCGGATCGAAACCGCGCTTGGCCAGCAGAGACTTCGCCTGGGGCGTGAGCTCCATGGACATGTCCTTGGCCCTGAGCTGGTTGCCCACCCGGCCGATCATCAGGTCGACCATCTCGATGATCTCCTGCTGTGTCAGCTGGTGGAAGACGATGATGTCGTCGATACGGTTGAGGAACTCCGGGCGGAAGTGCTTCTTGAGCTCGTCGTTGACCTTGAGCTTCATCCGCTCGTAGTTGTTCTCGCCGCCACCCTGGGTGAAGCCGAGGCCCACAGCCTTGCTGATGTCGGACGTACCGAGGTTCGAGGTGAAGATCAGCACGGTGTTCTTGAAGTCGACGGTGCGACCCTGACCGTCGGTGAGACGGCCGTCCTCGAGGACCTGCAACAGCGTGTTGTAGATCTCCTGGTGGGCCTTCTCGATCTCGTCGAACAACACCACCGAGAACGGCTTGCGGCGCACCTTCTCGGTGAGCTGGCCGCCCTCTTCGTAGCCGACATACCCCGGAGGAGCACCGAACAGCCGTGATGCGGTGAAGCGGTCGTGGAACTCGCCCATGTCGATCTGGATGAGCGCGTCGTCGTCACCGAACAGGAAGTTGGCCAGCGCCTTGGACAGCTCGGTCTTACCGACACCGGACGGGCCGGCGAAGATGAACGAACCCGACGGGCGCTTGGGATCCTTCAGGCCGGCACGAGTGCGGCGGATGGCCCGGGACACGGCCTTGACCGCATCTTCCTGGCCGATGATCCGCTTGTGCAGCTCCTCCTCCATGCGCAGCAGCCGAGTCGTCTCCTCCTCGGTGAGCTTGAACACCGGGATGCCGGTCCAGTTGCCCAGCACCTCGGCGATCTGCTCATCGTCGACCTCGGCAACGACATCGAGATCACCCGAGCGCCACTGCTTCTCGCGCTCGGCGCGCTGAGCGACCAGCTGCTTCTCCCGGTCCCGCAGATTGGCGGCCTTCTCGAAGTCCTGCGCGTCGATCGCGGACTCCTTCTCCCGGCGCGCGTCGGCGATCTTCTCGTCGAACTCGCGCAGGTCCGGCGGAGCGGTCATCCGGCGGATACGCATCCGGGCGCCGGCCTCGTCGATGAGGTCGATGGCCTTGTCCGGCAAGAACCGGTCGTTGATGTAGCGGTCGGCCAGCGTGGCCGCGGCCACCACGGCACCGTCGGTGATCGACACCCGGTGATGGGCCTCGTAGCGGTCGCGCAGACCCTTGAGGATCTCGATGGTGTGCTCCACCGAGGGCTCGCCCACCTGAACCGGCTGGAAGCGACGCTCCAGGGCGGCATCCTTCTCGATGTACTTGCGGTACTCGTCGAGAGTGGTGGCGCCGATGGTCTGCAGCTCGCCGCGGGCCAGCTTCGGCTTCAGGATCGAGGCCGCATCGATGGCGCCCTCGGCCGCACCCGCACCCACGAGCGTGTGCAGCTCGTCGATGAACAGGATGATGTCGCCGCGAGTGTTGATCTCCTTGAGCACCTTCTTGAGGCGTTCTTCGAAGTCACCGCGGTAGCGGCTACCTGCGACCAGGGAGCCCAGATCCAGCGTGTAGAGCTGCTTGTCCTTCAGGGTCTCCGGGACCTCGCCGTGCACGATGGCCTGCGCCAGGCCCTCGACGACGGCGGTCTTGCCGACGCCGGGCTCGCCGATCAGCACCGGGTTGTTCTTGGTGCGGCGGCTCAGCACCTGCATGACCCGCTCGATTTCCTTCTCGCGGCCGATGACGGGGTCGAGCTTGCCTTCCATGGCGGCGGCAGTGAGGTTGCGGCCGAACTGGTCCAGGACCAGCGAGGTGGACGGGTTGCCCGCCTCACCGCCACGGCCCCCGGTACCCGCTTCGGCGGTCTCCTTGCCCTGGTAACCGCTCAGCAGCTGAATGACCTGCTGGCGCACCCGGGTCAGCTCGGCGCCGAGCTTCACCAGCACCTGGGCTGCCACGCCCTCGCCCTCGCGGATCAGACCGAGCAGGATGTGCTCGGTGCCGATGTAGTTGTGTCCGAGCTGCAGCGCTTCGCGCAGGCTGAGCTCGAGCACCTTCTTGGCCCGGGGGGTGAACGGGATGTGACCCGACGGCGCCTGCTGGCCCTGGCCGATGATCTCTTCGACCTGGCTGCGCACCCCCTCCAGGGAGATACCCAACGACTCGAGCGACTTGGCTGCGACGCCTTCACCCTCGTGAATGAGCCCCAACAGGATGTGCTCGGTACCGATGTAGTTGTGGTTCAGCATCCGGGCTTCTTCTTGAGCCAGGACGACGACCCGACGTGCTCTGTCGGTAAATCTCTCGAACATCCGTGTTACCTGCTCTCCTTGACTAGGCGGGCGCATGCGCAGCATGTGCGCCAACGGCCCTGGTGTCCACTGTAATGGGCGGCCGCCCGAGGTGCCTTACCTATGGGTGTCCGCCCGTGTGGACGCAACAGAGCAACGCAGGGAAACACGGTTTCGTTTCCGGTGAGCGCAGGTCCGCGCTTCGCCGCTAGCGAAAGCGGCCTCACCATGTCCGGCCGCTCAGGTTGCGACCACTCAGGTTGCGGCGTGGAAGGCGTCGATCACGTCGGCCGGGATCCGGCCACGGGTGGACACATTGTGGCCGTTACGGCGGGCCCATTCCCGGATCGCCGCGCTCTGCTCGCGGTCGATCGCCGCCCGGCCCCGGCCGGTGGCGGCGGACCGGCCACGACGGCGACCGCCGACCCGCCGGCTCGCTTCCATCCACGGTTTGAGGTCGTTACGAAGTTTTGCGGCATTCTTGCTC
>NZ_JBARXZ010000231.1:0-120450 GCF_049647605.1 Mycobacterium sp.
CCCCCGCACGGCTGGCCACCCTGTTCCGGACGGTGCGCGGCGCCCTCGACCTGGCCGGCGGCGGGCCATCCGCTGCGGTCATCGACCTGCGTGAGGTCGCCATCGACCACCTGCTGCTACAGCTCGACGACCCCGACACGCTCCGGGATTTCGCCCGCCTGACACTGGGCGCCGCCATCGAGTACGACGCCGACCACGACACCGAACTACTGCACACGGTACGAGTCCTGCTGGACCACGAACTGGATCGTCGCGCCGCCGCCGCCACGCTTCACCTGCACCCCAACACCGTGGCGCAGCGGATCCGCCGACTGGAAGGGCTGACCGGACTGCGGCTGATGCGCCCGCGTGACCTGCTGAAGCTGACATCCGCGCTCACAGTCGCGCGCATCGCCGGACTCGGCTGACACACTGGAGTCCATGAGCAATCTGTCGCCGGTGGAGAAGGTGGGCCTGCGCTTGCTGCGGGTACATGACTTCATCTACCAAAAGTCCGGAGGCCGGATCGGGCACACCATTCCCGGTGTTCCCCCCAGCCTGCTGTTACACACGATCGGCGCCAAGACCGGCGCCACGCGGGTCAACACGCTGACCTACGCCCGCGACGGCGCGCGATACCTCGTCGTCGCATCCAACGGTGGCGCCAACCGCTACCCGGCCTGGTACCACAACCTCAGAGCCCACCCGGACATCGAGATCAACGTGGGCACAACACGATTGCCGGTCCACGCCGAGATCCTGATGCCGGACGCACCGGACTACCCGCGGTTGTGGGACGTCGTCAACGCCAACAACTCCAACCGCTACACCGCCTACCAGCGGCGCACCGACCGGCCCATCGCGATCATCGCGCTCTCGCCCCGGCCGGCCTCGACTGCTGGACCGGCAAGCTAGAACAGCTCCTTGGCCAGTAGTTCCAACGTCGTCTCCCGGGCCGGCGCGGTCGCCGCATCGGTACCGCGGTAGGCCGATCCGACCGGGTTGATCATCACCTCGTCCACCGCGAAGTACTCGGCCACCTCACGCACCTGCGCGGCCGCCTCCGACGCAGTGCCCACGATCGCTCTGGCACGACCGTCCTCGATGATCGCGTACTCCTGCGCCGAGAACTGCATCAGCGCGGCCTCTTCCACAAGATCCAAGGCACGCAACGGCTTTCCGGTGCGCAACGTCGCCATCATCACCAGCTGCGGCAGCAACAGAGCTTCGGCCTCCTCGCGGGTCTCGGCAACCGAGGCATTGACCGTCATGAACGTCACCGGTTCCGCGGTGAGCGCACTGGGCTGGAACTCCTCGCGGTAGACGGCCAGCGCCTCCTCGGTGCCCTGACCGGCGAAGTGGTGGGCGAACACGTACGGCAGCCCCTTGGCCGCAGCCAGATGAGCCGAGTACATCGACGAACCCAGCAGCCACAGTCTCGGTTCACCGACCGCCGCCGGCGTGGCCTTGAGGATGTAGTCCGGGCGCTGCAGCTGCCGCGACAACTCGACGCGGACACCGGTGGCACTCATCATGGCGGCCACCTCGTCGAGATAACGCGGGAAGTTGGTGATGTCGGAATCGTCGCGCCCCGCGGCACCCCGCAACGCCACCGACGTCACCGGATCCGAGCCGGGCGCCCGGCCCAAACCCAGGTCGATACGGCCGGGCGCGGCAGCCTCCAACAGCGCGAACTGCTCCGCGACGGCCAGCGGCGCGTGGTTGGGCAACATCACCCCGCCGGAACCCAACCTGATCTGCTCGGTCTGCCCGGCCAGGTAGGCCAGCACCACCGGCGGGCTGGTCGCCGCGACTGCGGGCATGTTGTGATGCTCGGCCACCCAGTACCGCGTATATCCCAGCCGGTCGGCGGCTTGGGCCAGCCGGACCGTGGCGGCCAGGGCGTTTGCGGTGGTTTGGTCGGCACGCACGGGAACAAGATCAAGCACAGAAAGCCGCATAACCGTTCGCAACGTCATCGGCTCCCCATTTATTGCGGTTTCGCCGAGTCCCGTAGCAGTAGCCTTGCCGCACTCATGGCAGAAACATGCGGTGTCGGTGCACTCTGGTGCGGCGCCCGTTCCCGCCTGTCGCGCCGAACCTGACATGTTCGAGACATCACGCTAACAGCGATAGCAGGGCGTTGATACGCGTTAGCAGGGGTGTGAGATAACACTGAACAGACCTGGCGGACATGGCGCCGAGATCCTGACCTGTTACGAACGCGCCACGATCCCGGACAGGTCGCGAGCGTGGGTGAACACGTCGTCGAGCATCTCCGGAGTCAGCCGGCCGGTGAACATGTTCTGCTGACTCGGGTGATAGCAGCCCAGCAGGACCAGCCCCGGTGACACCTCGAACACCACGTCGTGACCGAACTTGGGCCGGGACTTCTCCCCCACCATCGACAGCGCCACCTGCCAGGCGAAACCACCCAACGCCACCACCACCCGCACGTGACGCGAGATCCGCTGCCACTCCGCCGCCAGCCACGGCGCACACGTGTTCCGCTCCTGCGGCGTCGGCGCATTGCCGGGCGGCGCGCAGCGCACCGGCGAACTGATGCGAATCCCGTTGGCCACCAAACCATCCGCGGCATCCACGCTGGTCGGCTGATTGACCAGGCCGGCGCGGTACAACGCCGCGAACAGCTGGTCGCCGGAACGGTCGCCGGTGAAAATCCTGCCGGTGCGATTGGCCCCGTGCGCCGCGGGTGCCAGCCCCACCACGAATACCCTGGGTTTGGCAGCACCCCAGCCGGGGACCGGCCGCCCCCAGTACGGCTGGTCGGCGAATGCCCGCCGCTTCACCTCGGCGACCTCCTCGCGCCACTGCACCAACCGCGGGCAGGCGCGGCAGACGCTGATCCGCGCGTCGAGTTCGCGCATCGTCCCAGCATCGGCCAGCTCGGACACGGCCTCGGTGTCGCCGGCGATCGGGGTGGTGCGCCGGGCCGGGTCCCCGGGCCAGCCGCGCCCCGGCGGCACCGGAGAATCGAAGACGACGCCGGTGCGCGGGTGGGCAAGCATCAGACCATCGTGCACCGCGGCGGAAAACCGATCGTCGCGACGGTGTCCGCGCTGCTAGATTCAGCCGCGCCATGGCCAACAACAAGCGCGGACCGGTTGTCGTCATCCTGTTCGCCGCCCTGATGGCCGGCGCCGGGAACGGCATCTCCCTGATCGCTTTTCCGTGGCTGGCCCTGCAACGCAGCGGTTCGGCGGTCGACGCCTCGATCGTGGCGATGGCCGGCACCTTGCCGCTGCTCATCGCCACGCTGATCGCCGGAGCAGCGGTCGATTACCTGGGCCGACGCCGGGTGTCGATGATCTCGGATGCGCTCTCGGCGCTGTCGGTGGCCGCGGTACCCGTGCTGGCGCTGAGCTTCGGTGTCGACGTGATCGGTGTCGCCGTGCTCGCGGCGCTGGCTGCACTCGGCGCGTTCTTCGATCCCGCGGGCATGACCGCCAGGGAGACGATGCTGCCCGAAGCCGCCAACCGGGCCGGCTGGACACTCGACCACGCCAACTCGGTCTACGAAGCTGTTTTCAACCTGGCCTATATCGTCGGGCCCGGCATCGGCGGGCTGCTGATCGCCACCATCGGCGGCATCAACACCATGTGGGTGACGGCCGCGACGTTCCTGCTCTCGATTGCCGCCATCTCGGTGCTGCGCCTGGAAGCCATCGGCACCCCCGACCGCGACCAGCTTCCGGACCGGGTGTGGGCCGGGATCGTCGAGGGTTTGAGGTTCGTCTGGAACAACAAGGTGCTGCGCGGGCTGGCGTTTGTCGATCTCACGGTCACCGGCCTCTACATGCCGATGGAGAGTGTGCTGTTCCCGAAGTACTTCACCGACCGTGACGAGCCCGCCCACCTCGGCTGGGTGCTGATGGCCCTGTCGGTGGGCGGGCTGTTCGGCGCGCTGGGATACGCAGTGCTGTCGAAGTATTCGAGCAAGCGGGGTGTCATGCTGACCGCGGTGTTGACGCTCGGCGTGGCGATGACCATCATCGCGTTCCTGCCACCGTTGCCGCTGATCCTGGTTTTGTGCGCCCTCGTCGGCCTGGTGTACGGACCCATCGCGCCGATCTACAACTACGTGATGCAAACCCGCGCGCCACAGCATCTGCGGGGCCGGGTGGTCGGGGTGATGGGCTCACTGGCCTACGCCGCCGGGCCGCTGGGCCTGATCGTGGCCGGTCCACTCGCCGACGCGGCGGGACTGCAGACCACCTTCCTGGCGTTGTCGTTGCCGATGCTGGCGATCGGGGTGTTAGCGGTGTTCATGGGTTCGCTGCGGGAACTGGACCACGATCCCACCACATAGAATCGACCTGTGACCCCCTTCACAATCGCGGATTTGACCAGTGCGCTGCCCGACGGCGTCGTCGTCACCGACCCCGACATCGTGGCGTCCTACCGTCAGGACCGCGCCCTCGATCCCGATGCGGGCACTGCGCTGGCCGTGGTGCGACCACGCCGCACCGAAGAGGTACAGACCGTGATGCGGTGGGCCACCCAACACCACGTCGCGGTGGTTCCCCGCGGTGCGGGCACCGGTCTGTCCGGCGGGTCCACGGCGGTCAACGGCGGCATCGTGCTGTCCACGGAGAAGATGCGAGACATCGCCGTCGACCCGGTGACCCGGACCGCAGTCGTGCAACCCGGGCTGCTCAACGCCGAGGTGAAAAAAGCGGTCGCCGAGCACGGCCTCTGGTACCCACCGGATCCGTCGTCGTTCGAGATCTGCAGCATCGGGGGCAACATCGCGACCAATGCCGGCGGGCTGTGCTGCGTGAAATACGGTGTCACCACCGACTACGTGCTGGGCCTGCAGGTGGTGCTCGCCGACGGCACTGCGGTGCGGCTCGGCGGTCCGCGCCTGAAAGACGTGGCGGGACTGAGCTTGACCAAGCTTTTTGTCGGCAGTGAGGGCACCCTCGGGGTGATCACCGAAGTGACGTTGCGACTATTGCCGCCACAGCCCCGGGCGTGCACGGTGGTGGCGACGTTCGCCTCGGTGCGGGCCGCCTGTGACGCGGTGGCCGCGGTGACGGCCACGATCCGCCCCGCGATGCTGGAGTTCATGGATTCGGCGGCGATCAACGCCGTCGAGGACAAGCTGCGGATGGGCCTGGACCGATCCGCCGCCGCCATGCTGGTTGCGACCTCCGACGAACGTGGCCCCACCGGCGCCGAGGACGCCGCGTTCATGGCCGCAGTGTTCACCGAACACGGTGCCGCCGAGGTCTTTTCGACCGACGATCCCGAAGAGGGAGAAGCATTTGTCGCGGCGCGGCGCTTCTGCATCCCGGCCGTCGAAGCGAAGGGCTCACTACTGCTGGAGGATGTCGGCGTACCCCTGTCCGCGCTCGCCGACCTGGTTTCGGGCATCGAGAAGCTGGCCGCTGACTCGGGGCTGCTGATCTCGGTGATCGCCCACGCCGGCGACGGCAACACCCATCCGCTGATCGTCTACAACCCCGCCGACGCCGCCGAGACCGAGCGGGCCAACAAGGCGTTCGGCGACATCATGGATCTGGCCGTCGGCCTGGGCGGCACCATCACCGGCGAGCATGGCGTCGGCCGGCTCAAGAAGCCATGGCTGGCTGGGTATCTGGGTCCGGAGGCGATGGAACTCAATCGGCGGATCAAGGCGGCGCTGGATCCCGACGGCATTCTCAATCCGGGTGCTGTCGTCTGATCCAGTCCGGTTGCCCCACCGGGGTTGACACTCGCGCCCGGCTGTCGTATCCATAAGACATGACAGATACTCTGTCTCATTCAGGTGCGGCGCGGTTCACCCTGGCCACAGCCGACACCTGGGCCGATCCGTGGCCGATGTACCGCACGCTGCGTGACCACGACCCGGTGCATCATGTCTTCCCCGAACCGACCGGCAGACTTCCCGTCCCGAACGGCGATCGGGACTACTACGTACTGTCCCGACACGCCGACATCTGGGCGGCCGCCCGCGATCACCACACCTTCTCCTCCTCGCAGGGCCTCACGGTCAACTACGGCGAACTGGAAAAGATCGGCCTGCAAGACAACCCACCGATGGTCATGCAGGACCCTCCGCTGCACACCGCCTTTCGCAAGCTGGTGTCCCGCGGATTCACCCCGCGCCAGGTGGAAACGGTCGAACCCCGAGTACGCGACTACGTGGCGGGCCGCATCGAGAGGCTGCGCGCCAACGGCGGCGGTGACATCGTCACCGAACTGTTCAAACCCCTGCCGACGATGGTGGTGGCCCACTACCTCGGCGTTCCCGAGTCCGACCGGGCGCAGTTCGATCGATGGACCGAGGCGATCGTCGCAGCCAACACCGCCGAGAACGGAATCGGCGGCGCGCTCCAGACTCTCGGCGACGCGCTCGGCGAGATGATGAGCTACTTCACCGCACTGATCGACCGACGGCGCACCCACCCCGAGGACGACACGGTGTCACACCTGGCGGCGGCCGGCGTCGACGCGTTCCCCATACTGGCCTTCACCTTCACCATGGTCACCGGCGGTAACGACACCACCACCGGAATGCTCGGCGGCTCAGTTCAATTGCTGCATCAGCGGCCGGATCAGCGGCGGTTGCTCACCGAGAATCCGGACCTGATTCCCGACGCGTTGGACGAGTTCCTGCGCCTCACCTCACCGGTACAGGGGCTGGCCCGCACCACAACCTGCGACGTGACCATCGGCGAGACCACGATCGGCGAGGGCCGGCGGGTATTGTTGCTCTATGCCTCGGGCAATCGTGATGAACGGCAATACGGCCCGGATGCCGGCGACCTCGACGTGACCCGCAAACCCCGCAACATCCTGACCTTCGGTCATGGCGCCCACCATTGTCTGGGCGCGGCGGCAGCGCGCATGCAGGCTCGGGTGACCTTGGACGAATTGCTCACCCGGTGCCCTGATTTCGAGATCGATGAGACCGGTATCCGATGGGCCGGAGGCAGTTATGTGCGACGGCCGGTGTCGATCCCGTTCACGGTGAAATCCTGATGGCGGGCAACAACTGGCTGGGGTCGCGGCGCAGTGAGGTCGCCGCCGACCGGATCCTCGACGCCGCCGGCGAGCTCTTCGCCACCCGCCGCCCGGATTCGGTTGGGATGCACGAGATCGCCGCTACCGCAGGGTGTTCGCGTGCCACGCTGTATCGATACTTCGAGAACCGGGAAGCTCTGCACACCGCTTACGTGCACCGCGAGGCCCACGCGCTCCACAACGCGATGACCGAACACATCGCCGATATCGCCGACCCGCGGGAACGCCTGGTCGCCGGTTTCCTGACATCGCTGGACCTGGTCCGCCGAAGCCCCGCGTTGAACTCCTGGTTCGCGACCAGCGGCGCACCGATCGGCATCGAGATCGCCGAACAATCCGACGTCATCCAAGCGATGGGATCGGCGTTCATCGTCTCGCTGGGGCCTGACGACCCGGACGCCGTGGAACGCAAAGCACGATGGCTGGTGCGGGTTGTGACGTCTCTGTTGCTGCTGCCGGGCCGCGACGCCGACGACGAACGCTCCATGGTCGAGGAGTTCCTGATACCGATCATGACCCCGGCGCCGCGGGCTACACGGTGACCCGCAGCTCGGCACCTGGGTGCGAGCCCAGGGTGATGACCACTGTTCCGCGACCGGTGGGCAACGCCGCATTGGCGTAGCCGATGACCAGCGGCAAGCCTGCCGGTCAGGACACCCAATATCCCTGGGCCTTGATGGACTTCTTCGGAATCGCGTAGTTCTCCCGGAGCACCCGGGCCACGCTGCGGGTGGTGCGGTTGTCGCAGGCCACCCAGCCGAAATGGTCGGACGCGTCGAACGCCGAGGAACTGACCACCTCAACCAGCGCCGCCCCGGCGTTCTTGCGGTCCACCCAGGTCACCGCGGCAGTCGCCGGCGCCGCCACCGGAATCTCCCGGTCATCGGCATGTCCGGCTTCGAGGAACACCTTCGCCGGGGTATCGCCGATGGACCCCAACAACGAGTTGATGGCAGGCAGTGACGCGGTGTCACCGACGATCACATACCCGGCCGGTCCCGGGGTCGGTAGCCGGAAGTCGCTGCCGAGCACCGTCACCTCGAGGACGTCACCGGGCTCCGCCAACTGCGCCCACCGGGTGGCCAGGCCCTCGTGGAGGGCAAAGTCGATGTCGACGGTCCCGGCAACCGGATCCGGATTGACCAGCGTGTAGCCACGCTGATGTGACTTGTCGCCATCGGGGAACCAACCGCGAATCCACATGGTCGGGTGGACGGCGCGTTCCTTCAGCAAGTCACCGGCGCTGAAGTGCAGGCGCAGGTAATGCGAGCTGATCTGGGTGCGGCCGGTGACGGTCAGCTCGTAATCGCCGCCGCGCCACAGTTTGACCAGTGCGCCGGTCAACCCACGAGACGGTTTCTGCTCGGCCATGCCGGGCCCCTTCCTGCTGCAGTCGATGCAGTAAGGGTAGCCTAACTTTGATTGGCGCGGGCGACTCCGCCCTCGGGAGAGCTCCGGGACAACCGATCAGGAACTGCGCACCCGCGTGAAGCGATGCAGCAGCCACGAGACCGGGATCGTCAGCACCATCGTCACCACAAACAGCTGCCAGGTCGATCCGGTGTAAACCGGATCACGCAGGATCTCCACCATCGCGAGTTCCATGATCACCAGGTGCACCAGGAAGATCTCATACGAGATCTCCCCCAACCACACCATCGGTCTGCTCGCCAAGATCCGGGAGTACCAGCCACGGTTGCCCAACGCCAGCGGTGCGATCACCAGAGTCGCGATCACCGCATAGAAACCGGTCTTGAACAGAGCCTCGTACAGCTGCGCCGGCGACGTCGTGGGCTCACCACCGATCGGCGTCGACACGATGAGAAAACAGATCAACGCGATCGGCACCGCAACAAAGGCATAACACGTGACCCGCATCGCCTGCAGCACCGCCAGCAGCATGCCCCCCACGAACCAGATCAGATACGTCGGCAACCACAGCCGAGCCCCGTCCGGCAGAAACGTGGTGTCATGCACCACCGTCAGCCACACCGGCGACAGGAGCGCCAAGGCGCCCAGCCCGGCCAGCAGCAGCCCCGGCCGCCAGACCCGGCGGCACAACAGCACCAGCAGCAGATACGCCAGCGCGGGCAGCGCCACATAGAACGCGACCTCGACGGCCAGGCTCCACATCTGCGTCAACCCCTGATGCAGATACGAGAACATGTAGCTGTCGGTGTAGATCTGGGTCAGCGTGAGATTGCGGAACAACCCCTCCCAGGTGTGCCCGGGATTGGGCCCGGCCGTCCGGAAGTGATAGATCAGATACGCCAGCAGCACCGTCACCACATACGCCGGCATGATCCGGCGCACCCGGTGCCAGGCGTAGCGCGGCACCGACGGCCACGGGCGCGCCTCGGCAGCAGCGTCCGCCCCCTGTGCCGCGCCGGTTCCCGGGGCCGGCCGGGCCGCGGCCGCCTGTACCCACGGCCGGAACAACAGAAAACCCGACAGCGCGAAGAAGATCGGGACGCCGACCTCCATCCGCGAATACACCAGGCCCAGGAAACCCTGCGGGTAGCGCCCGGTGGTGTAGGCGGCGTGGGTGGCCACCACCAGGATCGCCGCTACCGCACGGACGCCAGTGAGGGAAGCGACCCGGTCAGCGGTGGAAACCTGCTCCAGACCGCCGACCGCGTCCAAATCCCTGGCCGCCGTCATTGCGCCTTGCGGTGCTTCTTGGGCTTGGTGTCGCGTTTGAACCCTGAGCCGGTCCGGGGCCCGCGCGGCGGACCACCCGCCGAGTCATCGGGCTGCAGGTTGATCAGGTTGCCCTGGATGCGGGTCTTCTCCAGCTTCCTGAGCGTGTCCGCCGGCAAGTTGGGCGGCAGCTCCACCAACGAGAAGTCGGGCCGGATGGTGATGTGCCCGAAATCGCTGCGGTGCAGACCGCCCTCGTTGGCGATGGCTCCGACGATCGCACCCGGCATCACCTTGTGCCGCTTACCCACGTCGATCCGGTAGGTGGCAAAACCGCCGTCGCGGCGCATCGGCTTGTCCGGACGCGGCGGACGGTCGGGGCGCTCACGACGTTTCTCCGGCGGCGGTTCGGTCATCAGGAACTCCGCACCGTCGCGGCTCAGCAGCGCCAGCGCGGCGGCAATATCGGCCATCGGCACATCGTGGTCGCGCTCGTAGCCCTCGATCAGCTTGCGGAACACCTCGATTTCAGACGAACCGAGCGCAGTGGTGATCGAATCGCGGAACTTCTGCACCCGCTGGGCGTTCACATCGTCGACCGACGGCAGCTGGGATTCCACCAGCTTCTGCCGCGTCACCCGTTCGATCGCATTGAGCAGGTGCCGTTCCCGCGGCGAGACGAACAGCAGCGCCGTTCCCGAGCGCCCGGCCCGACCGGTGCGGCCGATGCGGTGCACATAGGACTCGGGGTCGTGCGGAATGTCGTAGTTCACGACGTGCGAGATGCGCTCGACGTCCAGGCCGCGGGCGGCCACATCCGTGGCGACCAGGATGTCGATCGAGGAGTCCTTGAGCGACGCGATGGTGCGTTCCCGCACCGCCTGCGGAATGTCACCGTTGATGGCGGCCGCGGCGAATCCGCGGGCCCGCAGCTTCTCGGCGACCTCTTCGGTGGCCTGCTTGGTGCGGACAAAGACGATCATCGCCTCGAACGGCTCGACCTCGAGCAGCCGGGTCAGCGCGTCCATCTTGCGGGGTCCCGCCACCTGGATGTAACGCTGGGTGATGTTCTCGGCGGTCTGGGTCTTGGCCTTGACCGTGACCTCGACCGGGTCGTGGAGATACTTGCTGGTGATCTTGCGGATGGCCGGCGGCATGGTCGCCGAGAACAGCGCGACCTGCTTGTACTCGGGGGTGTCGGCGAGAATCCGCTCGACATCCTCGGCGAACCCCATCTGGAGCATCTCGTCGGCCTCGTCGAGCACCATGTAGTCCAGGCGCGACAGGTCCAGGCTGCCCTTCTCCAGGTGGTCGATCACCCGGCCGGGGGTACCCACGACGATCTGGGCACCGCGTTTGAGCCCGGCCAGCTGCGGCACATAGGACGAACCGCCGTACACCGGCAGGACGTTGACCTTCAGTTTGGCGCCGTATCGGCTGAACGCCTCCGCGACCTGCAGCGCCAGCTCCCGGGTGGGTGCCAGCACCAGGGCCTGCGTGGCGCGGCTCTCGGTGTCGATCTTCGACAGGATCGGGATCGCGAAGGCCGCCGTTTTACCGGTACCTGTCTGGGCGAGTCCCACGACGTCGGAGCCGGCCAACAGCGCCGGAATGGTGGCGGCCTGGATCGCCGACGGCGTCTCGTACCCCACTTCCAACACCGCTTCCAGCACGGCGGGATGGATCTGCAGATCAGCGAAGGACTGCGGCGCGGCTGTCGCCTGTGCCGGAGCCGTGACTGGCTGATCGGAATCGGAGGTGCTCATCGAGGTAGCAGTCTATCGGCCGATCATGGCGATGCCTGCCAGTGACCACATTCGGCTGCCGGTAGCCTGGCGCGGTGTGTGGGCCGAGGGAGTGTTGACAGGGCAAGCGCGCCGGGTGATCGGCGGCGCGGCCCTGGTGATCGCGGTGCTGGCGGCTCCGGCCTGCGGCTCGGGGGACTCCACCGTCTCTCAGACACCCGAGGCCACCGTGACCAATCCAACGACCAACCTCCCGGACGGTCCCGCGTCACCACCTCCGCCTCCCCCGCCGCCGCCCAGCGAGCCCGCCGACCCGTGCGCCATCGACCTGGCCGCCCCGGCGATCGTCAAAGCGGTCTCCGAATTACCCAAGGACCCGCGCAGCGGGCAGGCCTGGAACCCGGAGCCCATCGCGGGCAATTACAACGCGTGCGCCCAGCTGTCCGCGGTGATCATCAAGGCCAACACCAACGCCGACAACCCGAACACGCGGGCGGTGCTGTTCCATCAGGGGAACTTCATCCCGGCCGGGGTGCCGGACACCTTCGGGTTCAACGGCCTCGACACCTCGCAGAGCACCGGGGACACCGTGGCGCTGCAGTACTCCAGCCAGATCACCGGTCTGGCCAGCGTGGTGAAGTTCCGGTGGAACGGCAGCGGTGTGGAGTTGATCGGCAACACCGGCTAGTGGTCTCGGCCTGTCGGGGCCGCCACTTACAGTGAGGGCTGTGTTCGTCGACGGCGCCCGTGTCCTCTACAGCGCCTCGGATCTGGCGGCCGCGGCGCGCTGTGAATACGCCCTGCTGCGGGCATTCGACGCCAAACTGGGATGGGGTCCCGCGGCTCCCGGCGGTGACCAACTCCTGGCCCGCACCGCGGCGCTCGGCGACGAGCACGAACATCGGCGCCTCGCCCAGCTGACGGCTCAGTTCGACGGTGGCGTCACCGTCATCGACCGGCCCAGGTACTCCGCCGCCGGGCTGACCGCCGCAGCCCAACAGACCATGGACGCGCTGTCCGGGCAAGCGCCAGTCGTCTACCAGGCGGCCATGTTCGACGGCCGGTTCCTGGGTTTTGCCGACTTCCTGATCCTCGAGAACGGCCGCTACCGGGTTTCGGACACCAAACTTGCACTCTCCGCCAAGGTGGAGGCACTGCTGCAGCTGGCGGCCTACGCCGACACCCTGACGGGCGCCGGCGTACCGGTGCACGACGAGGCCGAACTGATCCTGGGTACCGGAGCCCAGATCCGGTACCGGCTCGACGAGATCATCCCGGTGTACCGGCCGCGACGCGCCGCGCTGGAGCAGCTGCTGGACCGGCACTTCGCCGGCGGGGCACCGGTGCGCTGGGAGGACGACAAGGTTCGGGCCTGCTTCCGCTGTTCCGACTGTGACGCCAAGGTCCGCGAACACGACGACCTGCTGCTGGTGGCCGGCATGCGGGTCAGCCAGCGGGCCCGGTTCCTCGAATCCGGGGTCACCAGCGTCACCGAGCTCGCCGCCTTCACCGGCACCGTCGCCGAGCTACCGCAGCGCACCGTCACCGCGCTGGCCGAGCAGGCCCGGCTGCAGAAAGAGCCCCGGGTGGACGGCAAACCGGCCTACCAGGTCGCCGACGCCCAGCCGTTGATGGTGCTGCCCAACCCCGACAAAGGGGATCTGTTCTTCGATTTCGAAGGTGACCCGTTGTGGACGGCCGACGGCGCCGACTGGGGTCTGGAATACCTGTTCGGGGTGCTCGACTGCACCGACACCTTCCAGCCGCTGTGGGCACACAACCGGGCTGCCGAACGAAAAGCGTTGCAGGACTTCCTCGCATTGGTGCGCAAACGTCGCAGGCGATACCCGCACATGCACATCTACCACTACGCCGCCTACGAGAAGACCGCGCTGCTGCGGCTGGCGGGACGCCACGGCGTCGGCGAGGACGAGGTGGACGATCTCCTGCGCAACGGAGTGCTGGTGGACCTTTTCCCACTGGTACGCAAGAGCATTCGAGTGGGTGCCGAAAACTACAGCATCAAATCGCTGGAGCCGCTCTACATGGGTGCGGAGCTGCGCACCGGCGAGGTCACCACCGCCACGGACTCGATCACCGAGTACGCCCGCTACGGCGAGCTGCGCGACGCCGGACGCGACGCCGATGCCGATGCGCTGCTCGGGGAGATCTGCGAGTACAACCGTTACGACTGCCGCTCCACCCGCCGATTGCGCGACTGGCTGGTGGCCCGCGCCATCGAATCCTCGGTGCCCCCGATGGGCTCGCTGCCGGTCGGCGATCACCAGCGCTCCGAGACCGATGATGATCAGCTGGCCCGCCGCCTGTCCAAATTTGTCGGCGAGGATCCGGCCGCGCGCAGCCCGGCACAATCGGCCGTCGCGATGATCGCCGCCGCCCGCGGCTATCACCGCCGCGAAGACAAACCGTTCTGGTGGGCGCATTTCGACCGACTCAACAACCCTGTCGACGAATGGGGCGATGAGACAGGCGTTTTCCTGGCCGAAAGCGCCACCGTGGTACAGGACTGGCACACGCCGCCACGCGCCCGCAAACCTCAGCGCCGGATACAGCTCACCGGGGCGCTGGCCGCCGGCGACCTCGGCACCGACATGTACGCGCTGTATGCGCCGCCGTCCCCCGCCGGCCTGAGCGACGACCCGGAACGCCGCGCTTTCGGAAGTGTGCAGTTGGTGGACCGCGATGACCCCGAAACCCCTTCGGCGGTGGTGGTACTCGAACGTGAACCCAGGGACGGCGATCCCTTCGATCAGCTGCCGTTTGCGCTCACGCCGGGCCCGCCGATAGCCACCAAGGCCCAGCGTGACTCGATCGACGCGACAGCCGGCCAGATCGCCGACGGTCTGCCGCGGCTACCGGACACCGCCATCGTCGACCTGCTGCTGCGCCGGCGACCGCGCACCCACTCCGGCGGGGAGCTGCCGCACGGGGGCGCCCCGATCGACGACATCACCCGCGCCCTGCGCGACCTGGACTCCTCGTATCTGGCGGTCCACGGGCCGCCGGGTACCGGCAAGACGCATACCGCGGCGGCGATCATCGCGCGACTGGTCACCGAATCGCGGTGGCGGATCGGCGTGGTGGCACAGTCACATGCGGTGGTGGAGAACCTGTTCGGCGGCATCATCGGCGCCGGGGTCGACGCCGCGGTGGTGGCCAAACGGGAGACCCGCAGCGACAACGCGGCGTGGCAGGACATCGACGCCAAGAGCTATCCCAGCTTTGTCGCCGAACACAACGGCTGCGTGATCGGCGGCACCAGCTGGGATTTTGCCAATGCGACCCGGGTCCCGCCGGGCAGCCTGGACCTGCTGGTGGTCGAGGAGGCCGGCCAGTTCAGCCTCGCCAACACCATCGCGGTGGCCCCGGCTGCGCACAACCTGCTGCTGCTCGGCGATCCACAGCAACTACCGCAGGTCAGTCAGGGCACCCACCCCGAACCGGTCGACGAATCGGCGCTGGGCTGGCTGGTCGAGGGGCAACACACCCTGTCCGACGAGCGCGGCTACTTCCTGGACCGCTCCTGGCGGATGCATCCGTTGGTGTGCGCCGCGGTGTCACGGTTGTCCTATGACGGCAGGCTGACCTCGGTGGAGGCCGTCACCACGCGGCGCAGCATCAGCGGCTACGCCCCGGGGGTGCAGGTGTGCACCGTCGACCACAGCGGCAATTCGACGGAAAGCCCCGAAGAGGCGGCCACGATCGTCGCCGAGATCGCCGATCTGATCGGCCGGGACTGGACTGATCAGGACCGGACACGGCCACTGTGCGGCGCCGACATCCTGGTGGTGACTCCCTACAACGCCCAAGTGGCGATGCTGCGCCGGCACCTCGACGCGGCCGGGTTCGGCGATGTCCGCGCCGGCACCGTCGACAAGTTCCAGGGGCAGCAGGCGCCGGTGGTGTTCGTGTCGATGACAGCGTCCACCGCCGAGGACGTGCCCCGGGGGATCTCGTTCCTGCTCAACAGAAACCGCCTCAACGTTGCCGTCAGCCGGGCGAAACACACCGCGGTGATCGTCCGGTCGGCGTTGCTCACCGAGTACCTTCCGTCCACCCCGAGCGGGCTGATCGACCTCGGTGCGTTCCTGGCCCTGACCGAGTGAGTTGAGCCGGGACACCGCGACATCGAGGCGGCAACGCCGGGCCCTCAGGCGGTGTCAGCCCGTCGCGAACGCAGCTGGAACCGCTAACTGCCGCTCGGGTCCGACTGCCTGCCACGCGCGGGCCGGCCTTCGGTGTCATCCCGATAGTGCCGGCCACCGCGTACCGCCGAGTCTTCCTCGGCGAGACGGTGCCGCGACATCCGGTCCCGCTCTTCCACGAGATCGGCGAAACTAGCCGACAGCGCATCGAAGCCGCCCGCCTGCCGATACTGCAAGGGCCCCGAATCGGCGCGAAAGCCGTTGTGCGCAACTACGATCGACTCACGATCGAACACCGGCCCGACAGTTTCGTACGGTTCGGCATCGCCGTAAGGACCGACATCACCGTCGGATTCGGCCTCATCGAGGAAGTTGGCATCGCGACCGTAGGGGGCGGGATCGGCCTGCGCGTGAGCGAGCCGCACCGGAATCTGGTCGGTCACTTCCCCGTCGAGGAGCCGATCGCGCAGTTCGTCGTGGAAGCCGAGGTCGAACTGGTCGGTGACCTGCTCGGCGGCGAGCTCGACCTCCAGGTACTCGTCATCGGCAAAATCGTCGTCGAAATCGTCGTCCCCATAGGCTCCGTCCCCAAAGGAGTCATCCCCATGGGCGTCGTGATCATCACCGATCGCCGCGATCACCTCGGTACGTGCGTCCGGGGGCAACACCACCGGCACCGCGCGCCGCGCCGGCACCGCGCGGCGCGACCGCGTCCCGAGCAGGAACAGCGCGGCGATGATCCCGAACAACGCCACGAACGCCGGCAGCAGCAACGACTGCGACAACGCCGACGCAAACGGTTCGAGCAGGAACGTGGGCAGCTCTGTCACGGCGCCCTCGGGAGCCCGGTTGGGAGCGCTACCCGGAATCTCGGCGCTGATTTGCGCTGTCATGAACGCCGCGATCGCCGCACTGCCGAGCACCGAGCCGACCTGTCGGGTGGCGTTGTAGACGCCTGAGGCCGCCCCCGCCACATCCGGTGCCAAGTTCCGAGTGGCCGTCGCCGCCAATGGCGCAAAGACAAACGCGGTCGCCACACCCAAACCCATGAGAGGTAACACCAACCGCCAGATCGGTGTTGTCGGCGTCATCTCGATCGACAGCCAGGTCAACGAGATGGCCAGCATCGAGAACCCGAATCCCACCACCGGACGCGGATGGGACCGGTCGACGATCCGCCCGACAAACGGGGCCAGCACACCCGTGGTCACCGCCATCGGCGCCGTGAGCAGCGCCGCACGCGTCGGCGACAACCCGCAGACCGCCTGTGCGTAGAACATCACCGGCACGATGAACGCGGTGATGACAAACCCGATCACTGCGGCGCCGGCGTTGGCCAGACTGAAGTTGCGGTCCCGGAAGATACGCAGCGGGATCAGCGGTTCGTTCGGGTTGACCGCCTGCCAGTAGACAAACGCCACCAGTGCCGCGATTCCGGCGGCGATCAAAGCCCAGATCCACCAGACCCAATCGTTGGACTGGCCTTCCTGCAGGCCGAACACGATCAGGAACATGCCGATCCCGGACAGCAGCACACCCAGAACGTCGAAGCGGTGCTTCTCGGTGGGCAGTACCGGGATCAGCCAGACGGCCAAGGAGATTCCGATCACGCCGATCGGGACGTTGACAAAGAAGATCCACTGCCAGCCGAGGGAGTCGACCAGCACACCGCCGGCCAACGGCCCCACCAACGTCGCCACACCCGCCGTGGCGCCCCACACGCTCATCGCCACACCGCGACGTTCGGGAGGGAAGATCCGGGTGATCGTGGACAGGGTCTGTGGGGTGAGCAGGGCGGCGCCGATGCCCTGCAGCACCCGCGCGGCGATCAGCATTTCGATCGATTCGGAGAACCCGCACCACAGAGAGGCGACGGTGAACACCGCCAGACCGATCACGTACAGGTTCTTGGGCCCGAACCGATCACCGAGTCGGCCCGCGATCAGCAGTGGTACCGCGTAAGCCAGGAGGTAGGCACTGGTCACCCAGATCACTGCGTCGTAGCCGGTCTGCAGGCTGTCCATGATGCTGGGGTTGGCGACGGCGACAATCGTCGAGTCCACCAGGATCATGAAGAAGCCGACCAGCATCGCCCACAGCGCATTCCACGGGTTGCCTTGGAACGAGCCGGCGCCCTCAGAGGACGCGGGCGACACACCCCGGGCAGCCTGGCGCCCGCGGGATTCCGTCATTCGGCCCCCTCACTCAGGTTCGATCCGACCGGCCATCGGCGCCTCGGCTTCACTGGGCATGGTGCCACCCCAACCTGTCGGTGAGTCCGATGGGCAGCGCTGGAGAAGAAGCCGGCCGCACCCCGTGCGCGGCGATCGGGCCGAACGATACGTAGCGACACCGACAGCTCACAACCCGGATGACGCGACTCAGGCGGGTTCGCCCACCCGGTCGGGGTCTGCGGTCTCGGACTCGACGGCACCGGTGCCGGCACTCACCGCCAGCAGCGCCACCAGCGCGACGGTGACAGAAGTCGCCATCACCACCGCCAGCGCGATCTCGTTGTTGCCGAGTACACCGACCAAGGGCGCGACGGCCGCCCCCACCCCGAATTGCGCCGCCCCCAACGTGGCTGCCGCGGTTCCGGCGGCCTCCGGATGTCGGGACAACGCCACCGCCGGCGCGTTGGGCAACACCAGTCCGATCGCCGCGAGGATCCCCCACACCGGCGCCAGGAAACCGACCACTCCGCCGGTATGGGTGAACGCCAGCACCAGGAACACCACACCGACAACCGCGGCGACGGCCAATGCCCAGAGCATGATCCGTTGGGGGGCGAACCACCGGAGCAGGACCACGTTGAACTGGGTGGATCCGATGAGCACCACGGCGCCGGCGGAAAACACCAGGGCGAAGGTCTGCTGGTCCATCCCGTAGCGGCCCTGCAACACAAAAGGTGCCGCGGAGATGAACGCGAACAGCCCCGCCATCCCCAGAGCGGCAACGCCGATCAGCACCACAAACCGGATATCGCGGAACAGCTTCAGATAGGTCCGCGCAATGCTGCGGCCGTGCAGGTCACGACGGCGGGCCACCGGCAAGGTCTCCGGCAGCGCAAACACGGCGACCAGCAGCAGGCCGACTGCGGCCAGCGCCAACGCCGCAAACACCCAGGGCCAGGCGCCGTGCCGCAACACCAGCGCTCCCAGCGTCGGCGCCAATACCGGCGCGACCCCGAGAACCAGAACCAGCCGCGACATCACCGTCGCCGCCGCGGAACCGGAGTACAGGTCTCCGACCACGGCCAGCGCCACCACCGCTGCCGCAGCGGCACCCATCCCCTGCAGGACTCGACCCACCGCAAGCACTTCGATGTTCGGCGCCGCCAAGCACACCAGCGAAGCGACCACATGCAGGATGATCCCGGCAATCAGCGGCCGCCGCCGTCCCAGGGAGTCCGACAACGGACCGACGATCAGCTGGCCGAGCGCCAACCCGGCCAAGGTGCCGGTCAGCGTCAACTGCACCACCGATTCGGTCACCGACAACTGGTCGGCGATGTTCGGCAGCGCGGGGAGGTACATGTCGATGGTCAGCGGCCCCAACGCCACCAGCGCGCCCAGAACCAGAATCATTCGAATGCGATTGGGCGGAGCCAACTCGGTCAAAACCACGGATAACTAGAACACCGACGGACGTTCGATTAGTCCCCGGGCGGGTGAACCGTGACCGGATTCACTGCCGGGCACCGACTCGGTCCGTCATTCGTTGGATGTTCGCTAGCCTGAGAGACAAGAACTTCCTGGGAGGCTCGATGAGCATGGGACGATCGAAGGCCCGTCAGGGTGCGGCCCCCGTCAACCTGCCCGCCCGCGTCGATGAGGACCCCGGCCCGGCAGCCAGGGTGTTGTCGCACCTGATCGAGAGTGGCTCGCGGGTACAGGCGCCCGCGATCCGTAGCTATGTCGCACGACTGCGCGCCGCCAATCCCGACGCCACGCCCGCCGAGATCATCACCAAGCTGGAGAAGCACTACCTGGCCGCAGTGATGGCCAGCGGAGCCGCCGTCGGGTCCGCAGCCGCGTTCCCCGGCATCGGCACCTTGGTCGCCATGTCGGCCGTGGCCGGCGAGACAGTGGTCTTCCTCGAAGCCACGGCGGTGTTCGTGCTGGCAGTCGCCGAGGTGCACGGCATTCCGGCCGAGGACCGCGAACGGCGCCGCGCGCTGGTGCTGGCCGTGCTGGTCGGCGAGGAGAGCAAGGGAGCGGTCGCGGACCTCCTCGGCCCGAGCCGCACCAGTGGTGCGTGGCTGTCCGAAGGCGCCGCCTCGCTACCGCTGCCCGCCGTATCGCAGCTCAACTCCCGACTGTTCAAGTACTTCGTCAAGCGGTATGCCCTCAAACGTGGCGCGCTGGCCGTGGGCAAGATGTTGCCGGTGGGAATCGGCGCCGTGGTCGGCGGCGGCGGCAACAGATTGATGGGCAAGAAGATCGTCAGCAACTCCCGGGCCGCGTTCGGTCCGCCGTCTGCCCGCTGGCCCGCTCCGCTGCACATCGTGCCCGCTCTTCCCGGTGGTGACTGAGGAGTGGAGCACCGGGGAGAGACTGTGCACAACCTCTCTCCGACTGCCATGGTCCGACACACGACACACGCGATAGCCTTTAGTGCGGCGAAACACGGCCGCAGTAGCACCGCCACCGCACCCGGCGACAAACAATGTGGCAAGCAGCCACCGCAGCCCGCTTGCCTGGAACAACAGAACACTGAATCAGCAAAACACTGAATCGAGGCGAGCAGCTGCTGTGAGCAGTACAAGTTCACCATTCGGGCAAAACGAATGGTTGGTCGAGGAGATGTACCAGAAGTTCCGCGAAGACCCGTCCTCGGTCGACCCGAGTTGGCACGAGTTCCTGGTCGACTACAACCCCGAGCCCGTCGGTGGCACGTCGACCGCAACACCGGCGACCGGGAACGCGCAAGCCGCACCGACAGCGCCGCCGGAGCCCAAGCCCGCGCCGCCGCCCACCAAGCCGGCGCCTCCTGCCAAGACTCCCCCGACCAGTAACGGGGCCGCGGCGCCGAGTGCACAACCGACAGCCAAGCCCGCCGCCGACAAGGCCCCCGCGGCCAAGGCGCCGGCCCCTGCCGTCGAGCAGACCCAGGTGCTGCGTGGTGCTGCCGCCGCCGTCGTCAAGAACATGAACGCCTCGTTGGAAGTGCCCACCGCCACCAGCGTGCGGGCCATCCCGGCAAAGGCGATGATCGACAACCGCATCGTCATCAACAACCATCTCAAGCGCACCCGCGGCGGCAAGATCAGCTTCACCCACCTGCTGGGATACGCGATCGTCCAGGGCGTCAAGAGCTTCCCGAACATGAACCGGCACTACGCCGAGATCGACGGCAAGCCGAACGCGGTGACTCCGGCCCACACCAACCTGGGCCTGGCCATCGATCTGCCGGGCAAAGACGGTAAGCGGACTCTGGTGGTTGCGGCCATCAAGAACTGCGAGTCGCTGAAGTTCGGTCAGTTCATCGCTGCGTACGAGGACATCGTGCGGCGGGCCCGTGACGGCAAGCTGACGGCCGAGGACTTCGGCGGCGTGACGATCTCGCTGACCAACCCGGGCACCCTCGGCACCGTGCATTCGGTGCCGCGCCTGATGGCAGGCCAGGGCGCGATCATCGGTGCCGGCGCGATGGAGTATCCCGCCGAGTTCCAGGGCGCCAGCGAACAGCGCATCGCCGACCTGGGCATGGGCAAGCTGATCACTCTCACGTCGACCTACGATCACCGGATCATCCAGGGTGCCGAATCCGGCGATTTCCTGCGCACGGTGCACCAGCTGCTGCTCGACGACGAGTTCTACGACGAGATCTTCTTCGAGCTGGGCATTCCCTACGAGCCGGTGCGCTGGCGGACCGACAACCCGGATTCGATCGCGGACAAGAACGCCCGCATCATCGAATTGATCGCGGCGTACCGCAACCGCGGCCATCTGATGGCCGATACCGACCCGCTGCGCCTGGACAAGACCCGCTTCCGCAGCCACCCCGACCTCGATGTGCTCAGCCACGGTCTGACGCTGTGGGATCTGGACCGCGAATTCAAGGTCGACGGGTTCGCCGGCTCGCAGCACCGCAAGCTGCGCGACGTGTTGTCGGTGCTGCGCGACGCGTACTGCCGCCATGTCGGGGTGGAGTACACCCACATCCTCGAGCCCGAGCAGCAGCAGTGGCTTCAGGAACGTGTCGAGGTCAAGCACGAGAAGCCGACGGTCGCCGAGCAGAAGTACATTCTGTCGCGCCTGAATGCCGCAGAGGCTTTCGAGACCTTCCTGCAGACCAAGTACGTCGGGCAGAAGCGGTTCTCCCTGGAAGGCGCCGAAACCATCATCCCGATGATGGACGCGGCGATCGACCAGTGTGCCGAACACGGCCTCGACGAAGTGGTCATCGGCATGCCGCACCGCGGCCGGCTCAACGTGCTGGCCAATATCGTCGGCAAACCGTACGCGCAGATCTTCAGCGAGTTCGAGGGCAACCTGAATCCGTCGCAGGCGCATGGTTCCGGCGATGTGAAGTACCACCTGGGCGCCTCCGGCACGTACTTCCAGATGTTCGGCGACAACGACATCGAGGTTTCGCTGACCGCCAACCCCTCACACCTGGAAGCGGTGGATCCGGTTCTCGAAGGTCTGGTCCGGGCCAAGCAGGATCTGATGGACAAGGGTGACGGGGCCGAGGGCTTCTCCGTGGTTCCGCTGATGCTGCACGGTGATGCGGCATTCGCCGGCCAGGGTGTGGTGGCCGAGACACTGAACCTGGCGCTGCTGCGGGGTTACCGCACCGGCGGCACCATCCACATGATCGTCAACAACCAGGTCGGCTTCACCACCTCACCGGAGAACTCGCGGTCGTCCGAGTACTGCACCGACGTGGCGAAGATGATCGGTGCGCCGATCTTCCACGTCAACGGTGATGATCCCGAAGCTTGTGTGTGGGTCGCGAAACTGGCCGTCGACTTCCGGCAGAAGTTCAAGAAGGACGTTGTCATCGACATGCTGTGCTACCGCCGCCGCGGGCACAACGAGGGCGACGACCCGTCGATGACCCAGCCGGCGATGTACGACGTGATCGACCACAAGCGTGGCGTCCGCAAGACCTACACCGAAGCGCTGATCGGCCGCGGCGACATCTCGATGAAAGAGGCCGAGGACGCCCTGCGCGACTACCAGGGCCAGCTCGAGCGGGTCTTCAACGAGGTGCGCGAGCTCGAGAAGCACGATGTCGAGCCCAGCGAGTCGGTGGAGTCCGAGCAGCTGCCGGCCAGGGGGCTCACCACCGCGGTGGACAAGTCCCTGCTGGCCAAGATCGGCGATGCCCATCTGGCGATCCCCGAGGGCTTCTCCGTCCATCCCCGCGTGAAGCCGGTGTTGGAGAAGCGCCGCGAGATGGCCTACGAAGGCAAGGTCGACTGGGCCTTCGGCGAACTGCTGGCACTCGGCTCGCTGGTGAACCAGGGCAAGCTCATCCGGTTCTCCGGCCAGGACACCCGGCGTGGCACCTTCACCCAGCGGCACTCGGTGATCATCGACCGCAAGACCGGTGAAGAGTTCACCCCGCTGCAGCTGTTGGCTCTCGGCGAGGACGGCAACCCGACGGGTGGCAAGTTCCTGGTGTACGACTCCGCGCTGTCGGAGTTCGCCGCCGTGGGCTTCGAGTACGGCTACTCGGTGGGCAACCCGGAGGCGCTGGTCCTCTGGGAGGCCCAGTTCGGTGATTTTGTCAACGGTGCACAGTCGATCATCGACGAGTTCATCAGCTCCGGTGAGGCCAAGTGGGGCCAGCTGTCCGACGTGGTGCTGCTGCTTCCGCACGGCCACGAAGGTCAGGGGCCGGACCACACGTCGGGCCGCATCGAGCGGTTCCTGCAGCTGTGCGCGGAAGGGTCGATGACGGTGGCTCAGCCGTCGACGCCGGCCAACTACTTCCACTTGCTGCGCCGGCACTCGTTGGACGGCATCCATCGGCCGCTGATCGTGTTCACCCCGAAGTCGATGCTGCGCAACAAGGCCGCGGTCAGCGATATCAAGGAGTTCACCGAAGCGAAGTTCCAATCGGTGATGGAAGAGCCCCTCTACGTCGAGGGCGACGGCGACCGGTCCGCGGTGGAGCGGGTCCTGCTGTGCAGCGGCAAGCTGTACTACGACCTGGCGGCCAGGAAGGCCAAGGACAAGCGCGACGACATCGCGATCGTGCGCATCGAGCAGCTGTACCCGCTGCCACCGCGCCGTCTGAGCCGCATCCTCGGTCAGTACCCGAATGCCAAGCAGTTCTACTGGGTGCAGGAAGAGCCGGCCAACCAGGGGGCGTGGCCGACGTTCGGCCTGGCGCTGCCGGAGTTGTTGCCGGAGAAGCTGGTCGGGATCAAGCGGGTGTCGCGACGGGCCATGTCGGCTCCGTCGTCGGGCTCGTCGAAGGTGCACGCTGTCGAGCAGCAGGAGATCCTCGACGAGGCCTTCGGCTGAGTTTTACCTCTCGTCACGAGCGCGCGCGTTTGTACACAACACTCCGAAAGGAGTTGTACAAACCCGCGCGCTCGCGGCGTTGATGGGGTCAGAAGCCGAGCATCGGCAGGATCACCGGGTTGGCGATCCGGTCCCCCACCGCGGCGACGGCACCCGGGCAGAACAGCGTGATGGCCAGGCCGGTGAACATCGTGGCCGGGCCCAACGGCCGACCGATGGCACTGGAGACGTCGGCGGCGACATCGGCCATCCGCTGGCCGGGCTCCGAGAGCATGGGGCAGACCTGCTGGCCGACGGACACAGCGGTAGCCGGGTCGATTCCAGTGATACCGGCTCCCGCCAGTGCGCTCAGAAATGCATCGGCACCCGGGTCGGCCTGTGCGGTCGGGGCACCCACGGCGGCACCCGCCAACAGGGCGGCGGACAGAGCGGCAGTCGCGATAGGCGGGAACTTCATGTCTGGACCATCGCGGCGTCGACAGGTGACGTTACCCAGCAGCAGCGGTACCGTCGGTACCGGTTAAACTCAACACAAGTCAAATAGCGGACATGAGGGAGTGTGGGCCATGGAGGGCTTCGCCGGGAAAGTCGCCGTCGTCACCGGGGCTGGATCAGGTATCGGCCAGGCTCTGGCCATCGAACTGGGCCGACGGGGAGCCAAGCTCGCGATCAGCGATGTCGACACCGAAGGACTTGCCGTCACCGAGGAGAAACTCAAGGCCATCGGAGCGCCGGTGAAAGCCGACCGCCTCGACGTCACCGAACGCGAAGCGTTCCTCCTCTACGCCGACGAGGTCAAAGCACACTTCGGCAAGGTCAACCAGGTCTACAACAACGCCGGCATCGCCTTCACCGGTGACGTCGAGATCAGCCAGTTCAAAGACATCGAACGGGTGATGGACGTCGACTTCTGGGGAGTGGTCAACGGCACCAAGGCGTTCCTGCCCCACCTGATCGAATCCGGTGACGGGCACGTGGTCAACATCTCCAGCCTCTTCGGCATCTTCTCGGTGCCGGGCCAATCCGCCTACAACGCAGCCAAATTCGCAGTCCGCGGCTTCACCGAGTCGCTACGCCAGGAGATGCTGGCCAAGAAGCGCCCGGTCGCGGTGACCGCAGTGCACCCCGGCGGGATCAAGACCGCCATCGCACGCAACGCGACCGCCGCCGACGGCCTGGATGCGAAGGAACTCGCCGCGGTCTTCGACAAGACACTGGCCAGCATGACCCCGGAGAGAGCCGCCAAGGTCATCCTCGAAGCCGTGCGCAAGAAGAAGGCCCGGGTGTTGGTCGGCGCCGACGCCAAGGTGCTCGACGTGTTGGTTCGGATCACCGGCTCGGGCTATCAGCGGTTGTTCTCCACGGCGATGGCGCGGGTACTGCCGAACGTGCACTAGGCCTGATGCGACGGTGGGCTACCGGCCCGGGCCTCAGCGACCGATCGGGTTTTCCGCAAGCCAGGCCTCGGCCACCTGCTCGGGATCGGATCCCGCCGCGACCTCGGCGCGCATCTGCTTGAGAGCGGCGGTGTCCAGCACCCCGGCGACCTCGTTGACCGCCAGCACCTGCCTGGCAGTCAGCCCGTTTCGCCGGTACAACGGCACCGCGTTCTCGGCCTGGATCAGCACCGGCGAGCGATCGGCGAGCACCACCGTCTGCGATGGCACATCGGGATCCGCCGTGGTGGTCCATGCCACGTTGAGGTGACCGGCCTCCAGCGCGGCAAAAAGCGCCGCATCGTTGGGGAACTCGTACGGTTTCGACAAGGGGCAGTCATCGATCAGCTTCGGCGGCTGGCCACCCCGCACCACCCCCGCGGTGATCTCGTCGCAGTGCTGCACCAACGCTTCGATGTCGCTGCCGCCCCACGCGGCGGCGGTCTGCTCGGCCACCACCGCCGCCGACTTGTCCTCGGCCGCGGTGGTGTAGTCACCGGCAGCCACCCCCTCGGGCAACGCGCCCACCATCTCCTCGTACACGTCGTCGTCGGAGCGCGCCTGCGAGCCGGGGGCGAACATCTCCAGCAGAGTTCCGGTGAAGCCCGGAACCACCGTGACGGAGCCGGAATCGAGGCCGGCCAGCGGATCCCGGGTCACCTCGACGTGGGCGGGCGTCCCGTAGGAGCGCAGGGCCGCAGCATAGAGATTGGCCAGCAACTCCGACTCCGGGCTCGGGTCGGCGCCCACCGCGAGTGACACCGCCGACGGTTGCTCGGCGCCACACGCGGCCATCCCAGCCACGAGAACGGCGACCGCGAGACCGCCCAGGCTAGAGCTGAGCCTCATCCACAGCCGATGCGACAGCGGCCGCCACCGCCGGGCCCACCCGCGGGTCCAACGGGCTCGGGACGATGTGATCCGGTTTCAGGTCGTCACCGACCACCGAGAAGATCGCCTCGGCCGCAGCGACCTTCATCTTCTCGGTGATCCGCCGCGCACCCGCGTCGAGCGCGCCGCGGAACACCCCGGGGAACGCCAACACGTTGTTGATCTGATTGGGGAAGTCACTGCGCCCGGTCGCCACCACTGCGGCGTACTTGCTGGCGGCGTCGGGGTGGATCTCCGGGTCGGGGTTCGACAGCGCAAAGACGATGCCACCCGGGGCCATCGTCGCGATGATGTCCTCGGGCACCACACCTGCGGACACCCCGAGGAACATGTCGGCGCCGTCGAGCGCTTCAGCGATGCCACCGGTGCGCCCCGCCGGATTGGTGCGCGCGGCGAGCTCCGCCTTGACCTTGTTGAGGTCGTCGCGGCCGGAGTGCACGATGCCCTTCGAATCCAGCACGGTGACGTCGGCGATTCCCGATGCCAACAGGATGTTGGTGCACGCGACCCCGGCGGCTCCGGCGCCGGAGATCACCACCCGCAGGCTGCGCATGTCACGGCCGAGAACCTTGGCCGCACCCTTGAGCGCCGCCAGCACCACGATCGCGGTGCCGTGCTGATCGTCGTGCATCACCGGGCAGTCCAGAGCCTCGATGACCCGACGCTCGATCTCGAAGCAGCGCGGCGCCGAGATGTCCTCCAGGTTCACCGCGCCGAAGGTCGGGCGCAGCCGCACCAGCGTCTCGACGATCTCGTCGGGGTCCTTGGTGTCCAGCACGATGGGGATCGAGTCGAGCCCGCCGAACGCCTTGAACAGCGCGCTCTTGCCCTCCATCACCGGCAGTGAGGCTGCCGGCCCGATATCGCCGAGACCCAGCACGGCACTGCCATCGCTGACCACCGCGACCAGCCGGTTGGCCCACGTGTAGCGCTTGGCCAAGGTGGCGTCCGCGGCGATCGCCCTGCTGACCTGAGCTACCCCCGGCGTGTACGCGATCGAAAGCGCCCGCTGAGTGTCCAGCGGCGACTCGAGCGCCACGGACAGCTTGCCGCCTTCATGTGCTTTGAAGATCTCCTCGTCGTCGATCACGAGGTGGGGGTTGCCTGTTTCAGCCACGGCCGTCACGTTACTGCACCTCACACCCGCACCGGAGCGAGTCCCTGGACGTGAGGACGGCGGCCGTTCAGCCGCCGCTTGTACTATGCGCCGAACCAGCTCCAGACTGCTCGAGGAAAGACACCTCAGATGCCTTCATTCCGCCCGCGTTCCGCTGCCCAGCATGGAGCCGGAAACAAGACGAAGCGCGACGTCGACGCCAAACGCATCCATGTGCCGGTGGCACGGGCGATGGTCGACTGCGGGGTGTACGTCGACGGCACCCGGCTACACGGGAAGTACACCCACGGGGCCGCCCTGCAGAAGGTGCGCGACGCCGAGTTCTCCGATCACAAGGCGTTTGTCTGGATCGGCCTGCATGAACCCGACGAGCACCAGATGCAGACAGTCGCCGAAGTGTTCAACCTGCATCCGCTGGCAGTCGAAGATGCCGTGCACGCCCACCAGCGACCCAAATTGGAACGCTACGACGACACCCTTTTCCTGGTGCTCAAGACGGTCAACTATGTGCCGCACGAGTCGGTGGAGCAGGCCCACGAGATCGTGGAGACGGGCGAGATCATGGTGTTCGTCGGCCCGGACTTCGTGGTCACCGTTCGCCACGGCGAGCACACCGGGCTGGCCGGGGTCCGGCACGAGATGGAACACGAGCAGACCCACCTGACGCTGGGTCCCTACGCGGTGATGCATGCGATCGCCGACCACGTTGTCGACAGCTATCGCAATGTCACACAATTGATGGAGTGCGATATCGACGCCATCGAGGAGGACGCATTCTCCACCCGCAACACCGATATCGCGCAGATCTACATGCTCAAGCGCGAAGTCGTGGAGATGCGGCGGGCCATCGCCCCCTTGTCGGTCGCACTGCAGCGGCTCTCCGAACACAAGGACCTGATCTCCAAAGAGATCCTGCGTTACATGCGTGACGTCGTCGACCATCAGGCCCAGGCCGCCGACCAGATCAACAGCTACGACGAACTGTTGAGCTCGCTGGTGGAGGCAGAGTTGGCCAAGGTCGGCATGCAACAGAACACGGACATGCGCAAGATCTCGGCCTGGGTGGCCATCGCTGCGGTCCCGACGATGATCGCCGGGATCTACGGGATGAACTTCCAGCACATGCCCGAACTGGAGTGGACGTGGGGCTACCCGACGGTGCTGGGCGTCATGTTCACCATTTGTTCCCTGCTGTACCGGACCTTCCGGCGCAACCATTGGCTCTGATGCAGGCGGCGAATCGGCTCGATCAGGTCAGCTCAGAGCCGGGCCGGGTCGCGGACGTCGACACCGTCTTGTTCCCAGGTGCGACGTAGTTCGTCGATTCCCTTGAGCCGCACCCATGCGGCCTCGTTGGCCGAGATCGGTGTCGCGGCGAGGAAGCGCACCGGCTCCCGCGGCGAATCCAGCACCGCATCCGGGATGTCACTCGATCCCAGCACCACGGCGCTGACCCGGGCACCCTCCCACAGCGTCGCCCCGAGGTCGATCAGCGCATCCTGCTGCAACACCACGCCATCGACGGCGGGGGTCGCTGCCAACAGCGCCACTGCTCGCGCCAACCCGGGTGTGGGAGCTGAGTCGCGCAGACTCACAACAACTTCGGCACGTGGCCCGTGCAACGGGTCCGCCGCCAGCTCGGCCGGGTCACCCATCGGGTGCCGCGAACATCCCAGCGACACATAGTGGATCACCCCTTCCGAGCCGGGTCGGCGATCCGGGCCGAAACGCAACACCTCGATCCTTTCGACGCCCAGGAACGTCACGCTCGCCGAGTCGGGCTCGGCGTCGATTCCGTTGGCGGCGAAGTGAGCTCGCAGATGAGCGCGAACCGCGTCGAGGACCTGGGTCACCGGGGTCCGGCTGGGGGCACGCTCAGGTTGACACCCGAATCGGCATCGAACAGAACAAGTTTGGTGGTGTCGAAAGCCAGCTCGACCTCTCCGCCCTTGGCGGCCTTGGAGTCTGCGGAGACCCGGGCGACGAACTCGTTCTCCCCCACCCCGGACTCGGCTGCCAGTTCGGCCAGCTGTTCGGCGCGCGCACCCGACCCAGCCACGGTGAAGTACACATACTTGTCGGGCCCCAGCGATTCCACCAGATCGACCTTGACGCCGAATGTCAGCGCGCGGATCCGCGCGTAACCGTCCAACAGTGCCGCGTCCTCGAGGTGCTCGGGCCGAATTCCTGCGACCAGGTTGCGCACCGGCGAATGCTGCGTCAGCACGTCGAAGGCGTCCTGGGTCAGGGTGACTTCACCGAAGGGCAGCTTCACTCCCACATCGGTGAACGTCGCGGGGAAGAAGTTCATCGCCGGCGAGCCGATGAATCCGGCGACAAACAAGTTGGCGGGCCGCTCGTAGAGCTCGGTCGGGGTGCCGATCTGCTGGGCGACACCGCCCCGCATCACCACCACCCGGTCCCCCAGCGTCATCGCCTCGGTCTGGTCGTGAGTGACGTAGATGGTGGTGGTGCCCAGCCGCTGTTGCAACCTGGCGATCTCACCGCGCATCTGCACCCGGAGTTTCGCATCGAGATTCGACAGCGGCTCATCCATCAGGAACGCCTTGGGATTGCGGACGATGGCACGACCCATCGCCACGCGTTGACGCTGCCCACCCGAGAGCTGTGACGGTTTGCGATCCAGGAAGTCGCTCAGATCGAGGATCCTGGCGGTGTCCTCCACCTTGGTTGCGATCTCGGCTTTGGACATACTCGCCAATGTCAGCGGAAACGCGATGTTCTCCCGCACCGTCATGTGCGGGTACAGCGCGTACGACTGGAACACCATGGCGATGTCACGGTCTTTCGGAGCCCGGTCGTTGACCCGGCTTCCGTCGATCAGCATGTCACCGGAGGTGATGTCCTCGAGTCCCGCGATCATGTTCAGCGTCGTGGACTTCCCACAGCCCGACGGGCCGACGAGGATGATGAACTCGCCGTCGGCAATGGTGATGGAGAAGTCCTTCACCGCCACTGCGCCGTCGGGGTAACTCTTGCTGACGTTCTGCAACACGATTTCTGCCATCGCGCTACCCCTTCACCGCGCCGGAGGTCAAACCAGCGACGATCCGTCGCTGGAAGATGAGTACGAAGATGATGATCGGAATCGTGATCACGATCGCGCCCGCCGCTATCGATCCGGTGGGTTCTTCGAATTGGGAACTGCCCGTGAAGTTCGCGATCGCCACCGGGGCGGTGATCGCGGCGTTGGTCGCGGTCAGCGACAGCGCCAACAGCAGGTCGTTCCACGCGAAGATGAACACCAGGATCGCGGCGGTGACGATGCCGGGTGCCGCCAGCGGAGCGATCACCTTGCGGAACGCCTGTCCCGGTGTGGCGCCGTCCATCTTGGCGGCCTTCTCCAGATCCCACGGGATCTCCTTGAAGAAGGCCGACAAGGTGTAGATGGCCAGCGGCAACGCGAACGTGATGTAGGGAATGATCAGACCGGGCCAGGTGTCGAACAGGCCGAGTCGACGCTCGATGTTGAACAGCGGTGTCACCAGGGAAATCTGGGGGAACATCGCGATCAGCAGGGCGGCACCGACGAGCAGCTTCTTTCCCGGGAAGGACAGCCGGGCAATCGCATAGGCGGCCATCGCGCCGATCACCACCGCGATCACGGTGGTGATGAGCCCGATGCCGATCGAGTTGATCAGCGCCGAGTTGAAAACGTCCCCGCGGAAGATCGCCTTGTAGTTGTCGAAGGTGATCTCCGACGGAATCAGCTTGCCGTCCTTGACACTCGAGGTCGGCTTCAACGACAGCGACAGGATCCACAGCACCGGGAACAACGCATAGAGCACCACCAAGAAGTCGATGATGATCCATCCCGCGGCGCGACGCCCGCTGACCCGGTCAGACATGATTCCCCTTATGCACGGTCACCGTCGGATCCCGGCGCCGCTGCCCCGAAGAGTTTGATGAAGATGAACGCGATGAGCGCGACACAGAGGAACACCAGCACGCTGATGGCCGAACCGAGTCCCAGGCTGAACCCCTTGAAGAGGTTGTTGTAGCCCAGGATCGACACCGATGCGGTGTTGTTCGATCCCGCGGTCAGCACGTAGATGTTGTCGAAGATGCGGAAGGCGTCCAGCGTGCGGAACAGCAGCGCAACGAGGATGGCCGGTTTGATCAACGGAATGATGATCTTGGTGAGCCGTTTCCAGGCCCCCGCACCGTCCATCTGCGCGGCCTTCAGCAGGTCGTCGGGCACCAGCGCCAGGCCGGCCAGCAACAGCAGCGCCATGAACGGCGTGGTCTTCCACACCTCGGCGAGCACCACGATGGCCAGCGACGGGATCTGCTCGGTCAGCGGGGCCGCCCCGGTGGGCAGCAGGTTGGCCAGGTAGCCGGTGCCCGGTGTCCACGCGTAGTACCAGCTGTAGGACGCGGCCACTGTGACGATCCCGTACGGGATCAGGATTGCGGTGCGCACCAATCCCTTTCCGAAGATGGTCCGGTACATCACCAGAGCCAGGGCCATGCCGAGGACCAGTTCGATGGTCACCGATATCACTGTGATCGCCAGCGTCACCGCAAACGCCGACCACCAGTAGCCGTCGGACAGGACGGTGATGTAGTTCGCCAGGCCGACGAACTCGACGTCATCGGGGGTGGCCAGGTTGTACCGCTGCAGGCTCAGCCACACCGCGTACCCGATCGGATAGCCGGTGACGGCCACCATCAGAAAGACCGCGGGGGCGATCAACAGGAAAGCCAGGCGACGTTCGGATCTCTTGTCGTCGGACAGCATGTTCTTGCCGTCGGGTGGCGCCACTGCGGTCACGGAATGAGCCCTTTCCCGTCGATCGCCTTCTGCACCTGTTCGGCCAACTCGTCTGCGGTGCGCTCTGGGTCGATGTCGGTGATGGGTGCCAGCGTCGCCGACATCATGGTCGACACCGCCTGATACACCGGTGTCGCGGGCCGCACCGCCGCGTTGGTGAGCTGTTGGCGGATCACCGCATACTGCGGGTACTTCGCCTGGAACTGCGGATCGTCGTAGAGCGAGGCCCGCACCGCGGGCAGCCCGCCTTCGATCGAGGTGAGCTTCTGGTTCTCCTCGTTGCGGATACACCGGATCGCCTCGAACGCCTCGGCCCGGTGCTGACTGGTGCTGGCCACCGCCAGGTTTAGCCCGCCGAGTGTGACCCGCGCCGGCTCACCGTCGCGAACACCCGGGTAATTCGCGAAGCCGAACACCTGTTGGCTGGCCTCGTACGCCGCGGCGAACTGCGCGTCGTCGGGGGCGAACGAGCCGGTGTCGTTGATCGCGGCCTGTAGATCGGGGCGCTCGTCGAGCGGCAGGAACGACACGCCTCCCTTGATCGCGTTCTCCAGCATCGACGGAAGCACAAAGGGCCAGTTGACCTCCAGGGCGGCGTTACCCTGCTCGAGCGCCAGCCGCGCAGTGCCTTCGTCGGTCTGTGTGATCGACGGGTCCGCCCCAGGTGCGGTGGCGACGGCCTTCATGATCGACAGTGCTTTCACCGTCGCCGCACGGTGTTCTGGGGTGTCGGTCAGGGTGACCGTCTTGCCGTCATCGGAAAGCACCTGGCCACCGGCACTTTCGAGCAGGGTGTTGAACCACACCACCAGGCCCTCGTACTGCTTGGCCTGCAGCGCAATCCAACTGGGCTCACCGGCAGCATGTAGACGGGTGGCCTCGGCCACCATTTCGTCCCAGGTCCGCGGCGGTTGCGCCATCAAATCAGCGCGATACCAGAGCAGTTGGGTGTTGGTTGTCACCGGAGCCGCGTACAGCTGGTCATTCCAGGTTGCGCTCTTCAGTGGACCGGGCAGGGTGTTGGTGTTGGCGTCGCCGACCGCCGCCCCGGCTGGGTCCTCCGAAAGCGGCACCGCCCAGCCGGCTTCGGCGAACTCCGCCGTCCACACCACGTCGAGAGCCATCACATCGAGGGTCCGGTCATTGCCGGTGAGCCGGCGGGCCAACTGCAAACGCTGGTCGTCGGCACCCTTGGGCAAACTGACCTGCTGGATGGTGAACCTACCGTCCAGCTGCTCATTGCACCGCTCGGAAACTGCGGTGAAGGTCGCCATCTCGTTGGCCGGTGTGTAGAACGTGACAACCAGGCCGTTGGGCCCGGAACTGCACGCCGAGAGCAACGACGCCGAGGTCAACGTTGCCAACATGGCAGCACCCAGCCGACGAACAACCGTGCTGCGCCTTACTGCGACCAACGGCTGAACACCGCCTTTCGGCTCTGTAACGGGCTTGTCCCGCGCGTGAACCGTAGAGCGACAGCACCGTGAGACGCAACACTCCCACCGGGCGCGTCGTGATCCTGACCAGGATCAGCGAGGCGATGTGACGTTCAGTGGCAGCAACTCACAACCGAAGTCGGCCCAGCATGTCGCGGCCCCGTTCGGCGTTCTGCGGATCGCAGAGCACGTCGTACCGCCCGGCAACCAGCTGCATCGTCGAACTGAAATCCCTTGTACCCCGCGCCATCGCGTACGGAATCGCCGACGTGATCAAGCCGAAGAAGATGCCGGCGATCAAGCCGGTGAGCAGCGACGACCACGGGTTGGGGCTGAAAAACCCGAGGACCAGACCGATGAAGACACCCAGCCAAGCGCCGGTGAGCACACCACCACCGAGAACCTTGGGCCAGCTGAGCTTCCCGGTGACACGTTCGACCTGCATCAGGTCGACACCGACGATCGTCACCTGCTCCACCGGAAACTCGTTGTCCGACAGGTAGTCGACAGCGCGTTGGGCCTCCGCGTAGGTCGGGTAGGACGCAATGGGCCAACCTTTCGGCGGCGTGGGAAGGCCCACCGGTCCACGACGTCCGCGCGCGCCGCCTGCCGCCCCGCCCGGCTGCGAAGGTTTGAATGGACTCGTCATCCTCGTGATCCTCCTCCTTGTGCCCTGCCGCGGCCAGTCCGTCGGGGGGATCCCCGAAGGTGTCGGAACCATCCGCGTCGCAGGACCCGTCTCGTGCTCTTTTTCAGCCAACGCCGTGGCGCTGACTTTGGTGCCCGCACTGTTCGATCCTGCCGCTCGACCAGCGCATACGATAGGTTGAACAGTATGACCCTGCCCGGTGGCGACTCCGGCGACAAGCCGTGTGACGAGACCGGCCAAGACCCGGTTGGCGGTCTCCACGAGGCTCCGCCGGCCGAGCAGGGCGCACCCCCGGCGTACGAACAGCCGTCCACGTCGGCGCCGGCCGGATACCCGCCCCCGTCGGGATATCGACCTCCACCGGGACCACCGGCGCCGCCGTACGGAACACCCCCCGGCCTCGGCTACGGCGCCCAGTTCCCGCCCGGTGATTTCACCGCCCAGGATCCCTACGGCTATGGCCACGCGCCCCCGCAGCAGCACACCAACACCATGGCGATCGCATCGCTGGTGATCTCGCTGCTGGGTATCGTGCCGTTTTGCGGCGGAATCCTGTCGATCGTCGGAATCGTGCTGGGCGCCGTTGCGCTCAGCCAGATCAAGGAGACTCGGCAGGAGGGCTACGGGATAGCCGTCGCAGGCATAGTGGTCGGTGTGGCGATGCTCATCGTCGGACTAATCTGGACCATCTTCGCGCTGCGTTGACCCTGGAGGCATTCACATTCATGACCAACCCTGATCCACAGTCGCGTGGGGTGGAGTACCCGTCTCTGGAGCAATCGCCTCCCCCCGCCGACCCGTACTCCCCGGTCGACTACCCGGCCAACTACCCGGGTCCGGGCTACGACACTGCAGCGGCCCCACCGGTGTATCCGCCGCCGTACCCGAACCCTGATCCGTATCAGATGGGCGGCTACCAGCCCGGCTATCCGGGCACCCCGCCGAACTACCCGCCGCCGCCCTTCCCCGGGTACGGCGCCTACGCCCCGTACAACCCGTACGACCCCTACGGCCAGGGCAAGCCGCCCGGTACAAACGGCAAGGCGATCGCCGCGCTGGTCACCGCGATCGGCGGGCTGGTGCTGTGTGGGTTGCCGTCGATCGCCGGGATCATCCTGGGCGCCATCGCGATGCGCGAGACCAAGCGCACCGGCCAGGACGGCTACGGACTCGCCCTGGCCGGTCTCATCATCGGCTGCCTCGTGGTGGCACTCGGCATCCTCTATGTGATCTTTGTCGTCGTCGTGGCAGCCAACAGTTCCAACTACGGGACGTATTAGGGCCCGTTCGGCGGCACGAATGGCTCCGCCAGCCTGCACATCCCGGCCGCGCGCCCCTTACCTGCGATCACCAGCGCCATCTTGCGGCTCGCCTCGTCGATCATCTCGTCGCCGAGCATCACCGCTCCCCGGGCCCCGCCCGCAGTCGAGGTGTGCCACTCATATGCCTCGAGGATCAGTTCCGCATGGTCATAGTCCTGCTGGCGCGGGCTGAAGATCTCGTTTCCGGCGGCGATCTGATCGGGATGCAGCACCCACTTGCCGTCGTATCCGAGCGCCGCCGCCCGGCCCGCCACCCGCCGGAACGCCGCCACGTCACGCACCTTCAGGTAGGGGCCGTCGACGGCGGCGATCCCGTGGGTCCTGGCGGCGACCAGGATGGTCATCAGGACGTGGTGGTAGGCGTCGCCGACGTCGTATCCCTCCGGCTGCTCACCGACCACCAGGGTGCGGGTGTTGAGGCTGGCCATCAGGTCTGCGGGCCCGAGCACCAGGGCGTGCACCCGGGGATGGGCGGCGATCGCGTTGATGTTGGTCAGACCACGCGCGTCTTCGATCTGGGCATCGATGCCGATCCTGCCGATCTCGAGCCCGTGGGTGTGTTCCAGCTGGGTCAGCAGCAGGTCCAGCGCTGCCACATGTGTGGCGTCGGAGACCTTCGGCAGCACGATGACATCCAGCGCCGCACCCGCCCCGGCGACAACCTCGATGACGTCGGCGTGGGTCCAGGGTGTGGTCCAGTCGTTGACCCGGACACCGCGCAGCTGCCCGGCCCACCCCGGCTCTGCCAGGGCGGCTGCCACCACCGGCCTGGCGGCCGCCTTGGCGTCCGGGGCAACCGCATCCTCGAGGTCCAGGAACACCTCGTCGGCGGGCAGGCTCTTGGCCTTGTCGATCATCTTGCGGCTGCTGCCCGGGACCGACAGACAGGTTCGGCGGGGGCGATACGCGGTATTCACGAATCCACTCCTACCCTTTGAGTCATGGCGTCGGTCAACAGGGTGTACGCGGCCCGTCTCTCAGGGCTGGTTGTTCTCGGTCCTGATGGAGAATCCGTGGGCCGGGTCCGCGATGTGGTGATCAGCATGAGCATCGTCCGCCAACAACCCAGGGTGCTCGGCCTGGTCATCGAATTGCTTTCGCGCCGAAGAATTTTCGTGCCTATCCTGCGTGTCACGGCGATCGAACCGCAGGCCGTCACCTTGAACACCGCCAACCTGTCGCTGCGCCGTTTCGCCCAGCGGCCCGGCGAGGTCCTGGTGCTCGGCCAGGTCCTCGACACCCGGGTGCGTGTCGACGATCCCGAACTCCCCCAGCTTCAAGGCGTCGATGTGACCGTCATCGATCTGGGCATCGAGCCGGTGCGGTCCCGGGACTGGGTGGTCACCCGGGTCGCCGTCCGCAGCCACCGCCGGCTGGGTCGTCGCACCAACGTGCATGTGGTCGGCTGGAAGGACGTTCATGGCCTCAACCCGGCGGCGCTGGCGATGCCCGGCCAGGGCGTCGCCCAACTGCTCCACCAGTTCGAGGGCAAACGCGCCATCAAGGTCGCCGACGCCATCCGCGAACTGCCGGAAAAGCGTCGTTTCGAGGTGATCAACGCACTCGACGACGAACGCCTCGCCGACGTCTTCCAGGAGCTCTCCGAGGACGAACAGACCACGCTGCTGATGCAGCTCGGCACCGAGCGGGCGACCGACGTCCTCGAGGCGATGGATCCCGACGATGCGGCCGACCTCCTGGGGGTGCTCAATCCCAACGAGGCCGAGGTGCTGCTGGCCCGGATGGACCCCGAGGACTCCGACCCGGTGCGGCGGCTGCTGCAGCACTCCCCCGACACCGCGGGCGGTCTCATGACCTCCGAACCGGTGGTGATGGCGCCCGACACCACGGTCGCCGAAGCGCTGGCCCGGGTCCGCGATCCCGACCTGACCCCGGCGCTGTCGTCGATGGTGTTTGTGGTGCGGCCTCCGACAGCAACCCCCACCGGGCGCTATCTGGGCTGTGTCCACCTGCAGCGGTTGCTGCGGGAGCCGCCGGCGGCACTGGTCAGCGGCGTCATCGACAATGATCTGCCGATCCTGGCCCCCGCTGATTCGCTGGCCGCGGTGACCCGCTACTTCGCCGCCTACAACCTGGTCTGCGGACCCGTCGTCGATGAGGAGAAGCATCTGTTGGGCGCGGTCACCGTCGACGACGTGCTCGACCACCTGCTACCGCATGACTGGCGGGCCAGTGCCGAAGAGCCCGAACTGGATTCGACGCGGTGAGCGAGGGAAGCCGCGGCCGGCTCGACACCCCACGTACGTCGCGCAATTTTGCCCCGCATTTCGACATCGAGGCCGTCGGCCGCGTCAGCGAGTCGATAGCGCGCTTCTTGGGCACCGGACGGTACCTGGCAATCCAGACCGTCTTGGTGATCGTCTGGGTCATGCTGAACATGGGTGCGTTCGCCTGGCAGTGGGACCCCTACCCGTTCATCCTGCTCAACTTGGCGTTCTCCACTCAGGCCGCCTACGCGGCGCCGCTGATCCTGCTGGCGCAGAACCGGCAGGAGAACCGCGACCGCGTTTCGCTCGAGGAGGACCGCCGGCGGGCCGAGCAGACCAAAGCCGACACCGAATTCCTGGCGCGGGAGCTGGCAGCGCTGCGGCTTGCGGTCGGCGAGGTCGCCACCCGTGACTACATGCGCCGTGAAATCGAAGAACTCCGCGAACTGCTCGAGGCGCTGCAACCTCCGAAGTCCTCGAGCAAAGGAGACGGCAAAGCGCGGCGCGCCAAGAAGCAGCGGGTGACGGCGGCCGCACAAGAGCAGCACCCCAGCGATGATCACGAAGAATCCGTCGACGGGACCGCCCCGGACGAAGCCTGACGATTGCTGCCACAGCCGTCACGAGAATATGTATGGTGACTGAGTTCACCCGGCACGGCCGGATTGCCGGCGGCTCACACCTAGGACGGTCCAGTGCGCATACGCGGAGGCACCGGACCACATCCGGGTCTCGCGGATGTGCTGAAGTCCGTCCGGCGCACCGCATCCGAAGCATCGAAGCGGCCTCTGATCGGCGCCCTCGCCCTCACCCCGCTGGTGCTGGCCGCAGCCGTCGGCGCCTCCGGGCCCAACGTCAAACCCGTGAGCACCCAGGCAGTGACGCCACTGGCCGCGGTGGCGCCGGCACCGCCGGACATGTCCGGACCCTCGGTGGTCTCCGTGAAGCGGCCGCCGGCGAGCTTCCGCGTCGCTGCCGCAACAAGTTCCGCGCCGCCGCCGCCGACCGTGGTGTCGGCACCGGGCTCGCTGCGGATTCCGTCGATGGCTCTGTCGGCGTATCGCAACGCCGAGGTGATGATGGCCGGCGCGATGCCCAATTGTGGGGTCGGCTGGAACTTGCTGGCGGGGATCGGCCGGATCGAGTCGATGCACGCCAACGGCGGCGCCACCGACGCCCGGGGCACTGCGGTGCAGCCCATCTACGGGCCTGCGCTCGACGGCACCCTGCCCGGCAACGAGATCATCGTGCAGAGCAACCAGGCCGGTCGGGTGACCTACGCCCGCGCTCTCGGCCCGATGCAGTTCCTGCCCGGCACGTGGTCGCGGTATGCCTCTGACGGCGACGGGGACGGCAAGTCCGATCCACAGAACCTGTACGACTCGGCGCTGGCCGCCGCCCGGTACCTGTGCAGTGGCGGGTTGAACCTGCGCGACCCGGCTCAGGTGATGACGGCGGTGCTGCGCTACAACAATTCGGTTGCCTACGCCCGGAATGTCCTCGGCTGGGCGGCGTCCTATGCCACCGGGGTGGAGCCCGTCGACCTCCCGCCGATCACCGGTTCGGTCCCCCAGCTCAGCATGGCCCATCTCAACGGCCGCGGCGGGATCGGGCCGGACCTGCCGTTGAGCGCGGCCGGTCTGCCCTCAACTGATCCGTTGGCCCAGTTCCCGGTGAGCCTGAACCAGACCGACGTCGCGAATCGGCTTCCGGTGCCGCCGGGCCCCGCTGAACCCGGTGGTCCGCCGGTAGCGGGACCGTGCGCGATCTTCTGCATCAGCGATGCTCCTGCGCTCCCGGTCGCCGCAGTAGAGCCTCCGCCTCCTTTTGCGCCGCCGCCCCCGCCTCCTTGGATGACCCTCTTCGGTCCACCTCCGCCTCCTCTTCCGCCGGCGCCGGCACCTGCAGCCCCACTGGGACCGTTGCCCGGTCCGGCCTGACCTCTGGCGCGCTCCACGCTTACCTGCTCCACGCCATCGAGTGTCACTCCAGGGCGGGTTTGACGGCCCGATTTGCGCCCTGGAGTGACACTCGATGCGTGAGGTCTGATCGCCTCGGCGACGGGCGGCATACACTCAGCGGTGATATGTCTCAAAGCGACCTCACCTCCGCGATCCGCGTGGCACTGGGCAAAGTGATCGACCCGGAGCTGCGGCGTCCGATCACCGAACTCAACATGGTCAAGTCCATCGACGTCGGACCCGATGCCGCGGTCCACGTCGAGATCTACCTGACCACCTCCGCCTGCCCGAAGAAGACCGAGATCACCGAACGGGTCACGCAGGCCGTCGCCGATGTCCCCGGCACCGGCGCCGTCACCGTCACCCTGGATGTGATGAACGACGAGCAACGCACCGAGCTGCGCAAACAGCTCCGCGGCGACTCCGCTGAGCCGGTCATTCCGTTCGCTCAGCCGGGCTCGCTGACCCGGGTGTACGCGGTGGCTTCCGGGAAAGGCGGCGTCGGCAAGTCCAGTGTGACCGTCAACCTCGCCACCGCGATGGCAGCCCGTGGCTTGTCGGTCGGGCTGCTCGACGCCGATATCTACGGCCACTCCGTGCCCCGGATGATGGGCACCACCGACCGGCCCACCCAGGTCGAATCGATGATCGTGCCGCCGGTCGCCCACGACGTGAAGGTCATCTCGATCGCCCAGTTCACCCAGGGCAACACTCCGGTGGTCTGGCGCGGGCCGATGCTGCACCGCGCGCTGCAGCAGTTCCTCGCCGACGTGTACTGGGGCGATTTGGACGTCCTGCTGCTGGATCTGCCGCCGGGTACCGGTGACGTGGCGATCTCGGTGGCTCAGCTGATTCCCGGCGCCGAGATCCTGGTCGTGACGACCCCGCAGCTGGCCGCCGCCGAAGTCGCCGAACGCGCCGGTGCGATCGCACTGCAGACGCGGCAGCGCGTCGTCGGCGTGGTGGAGAACATGTCGGGGCTGGTGCTTCCCGACGGCACCACTATGCAGATTTTCGGTGAAGGCGGCGGACGTCAGGTCGCTGAAAGCCTGTCGCGTTCCGTCGGCGCAGACGTTCCGCTGCTGGGTCAGGTTCCACTGGACCCGGCGCTGGTCGCCGCCGGCGACTCCGGAGTGCCGCTGGTGCTCAGCGCCCCGGATTCCGCCGCCGGCAAGGAACTCCGTGGGATCGCCGATTCCTTGTCGTCACGGCGGCGTGGGCTGGCCGGCATGTCGCTCGGCTTGGACACCACCCGCCGCTGAGCTCATACCCCGACCCCGCCGAGGCGTGAGTTCGAGCGCGTCAGGTGGCGTCGGGGTCGAACGGGGTGACCGCCGGGGGTGCTGCCGGCGGCGGCGTCGAGGATGCGGGTGGGTCGGCGGGCTTGCCGGTATTGCGGGTGGACTTGTCGTCCAACTTCCCGGTGAACACCGAATCATCGCCGTCGAGAAGGTGTTTGGTGAGCGCCGCACGGGGCGTCATCCCGCGCAATTTCTGCAGTTCCGACAGCGGTTCCCGGAGATCGTCGAAATCCGTACCGAGATCCTGCTTCAGTTGAGATGTGGCGCCACTGACGTAGTCCCGGGCCTGCCGTACCGCGCCGGCAGTCCATCGGATGGCGCCGGGGAGCCGCTCCGGCCCCAGCACCACAAGTCCGATGATGACCAAGAGCAACATCTCGCCCCAGCCGACATTGGCGAACACGTCAGTTGTCCGGGGTCGGGTTGACCATGAGCGTCACGCGACGACCGTCGCGCATCACCTCGATCGGCGAGTCCTGGCCGATCGGCAGCTGACGAACCGCCACGATGAACTCATCGGCGTCGGCGACATTGCGAGGCCCGACCTTGACCACAACATCGTTCTCGAGAATGCCCGCTCGCTCCGCCGGGCTGCCGGCGCGGACGTTGGCCACCTGCGCGCCCGAGGCCAGATCGTTGCTGACCGAGCGAGCCGACAGGCCCAGCGTCGGATGGCTGATCCTGCCGTCCCGGATCAACGACTCGGCGACCTGCTTGACCTCGTTGACCGGGATCGCGAAGCCGAGACCGCTGGCGCTGTCCGACAGCGACTTGCCCGCGGTGTTGATTCCGATGACCTGCGACTCCATGTTGATCAGCGGGCCACCGGAGTTGCCGTGGTTGATGGAGGCGTCGGTCTGGATCGCGTCGATCACGGTGTCGGTGTCGGAACCGTCCCCGGACAACGGCACCGGCCGGTGCAATGCGCTGACGATTCCCGAGGTGACGGTGCTGCGCAGGCCCAGGGGGGCGCCCGCGGCGATCACTTCTTCACCGACCACGACGTCATCGGAGTCACCGAGGCGGGCCACGGTGAGGTTGTCGACGTTGTCGACCTTCAGTACCGCCAGATCCGTTTTGGGGTCGCGGCCCACCAGATTGGCCGGCACCGACTTGCCGTCATTGAAGACCACCGACATCTTCCACTGACTCGGGTTGGTGGCAGCTTCGGAGATGACGTGGTTGTTGGTGACGATGTAGCCGCGACCGTCGATCACCACACCCGAACCCTGGGCGCCGCCGTTGTCGCTCTTGGCTTCGATGGTCACCACCGAATCGGCCACCGATGCCGCCACCATGGCGATCTGGCCCGGCGGCAGATCAGCGCTGCCGTTGGTCTCCAGGGTGATCTTCGACGTCGTGAAGGCCTGCACCACCTCAGCGGTCTTCCGGCCGACCCAGCCGCCGGCCACGCCGATCACCAGCGCGATGATCGCCAGCACCGCCAGCGCGGCGTAGGACACCCTGCCGCCGAACAGCACGTCACGGACGCCGAGCTTGCCGATCGGGGCGACGACCTGCTGCGGGGGCGCCTGCACCACGGCCGGCGTTCCCAGCGACGCGGCCGCAGCCGGGTCACGCCACGGGTCCTCCGCAGCGTCTGGACCAGATCCGTTTTTCCGGGCTTGTTCTTCGGCGTCGAGCGCGCCGGCATCCACGGGATGCCGCTGCAGCGAGTCGCCGTTCAGATAGGGACGACCGAAGGCTTCGGCCAGCACGGGATCCGGTGGCAGGTCGCGTGGCTCGAACTCGGCGCCGTCGCGGAACTTCTTCGGGCGGACGTCCTTGGAGACAAATGAGCCGTCCACCCCGTCGGGCCTCCCGAATGCCCGGCGCTGTGCGTCGTCGACCGGCGGCCTCGAAACGGGACGTGGCGCCAACCGAGGGCCAGTGGACCCGTGGCCTGAGTTGTCCTGGTTCGAACTCACGTCATCCTCATTCTGGGGGCGCTCGGGTTACGAGCCACGGATCACCGACATCTCATACTGCGATCGCGAGCCTGTCATACGACGGACTCGGCCCCATCCACCCTACCGGCGGCGACGGCGGGAACGCGTCGTGTCGTCTGCCAACTGATCGGCGATCCGGTCGGCGGCATCGTCGGGCGGGGTCACCGGTGCGTGGGGAATCTGCGACAACGCGCCGAGCAATCCGCTGGGTATGTGGATGGGGCAGGAGTCGCGCAGCGCCTCGCGGGCCTGACGCTGTGCGTCGACCTCGCCGGCGCAATCAGCGCAAAGAGACAGGTGGTGTGCCGCGCGCAGATGCGCGTTCATCCGCAGCTCGCCGTCGACAAATGCGGCGATGGCTTCGATGGAGAGATGCTCAGTGGAGCCGAACTGTCGGGGGGCACCCACCGGAGCGGAACTCTGTGATGCGAAGTGTGTGGGAAGCCACGAGAACGCTCGCCGGAAGACGTGTCCCCGATCGCTCATTCACCCCGCCCCTTCCGGTACCCGCGCGAGTTCAGGCAGTCAGAACTGCCTTTAATCATTTCCTTAACAATGTACCTCGCCGACCGGTTTCGGGTACCGCAACGGACGGTCTTGTCAGGCAGAATTTACGGATGCGTCAACCTGCGGATGCGCCGCCAGGAACTCACGCAATGCTTGACGACCACGGTGGATACGGCTGCGAACCGTACCGAGCTTGACGCCGAGCGTGGCGCCGATCTCTTCGTAGGACAGACCTTCGATATCGCACAGGACCACGGCGGCGCGGAACTCCGGAGGCAACGAATCCAGCGCTGCCTGCAGGTCGGGCCCCAGTCGGGAGTCGTGGTAGATCTGCTCGGGGTTGGGCTCGTCGGCCGGCACCCGGTCATAGTCGTCCGGCAGCGCTTCCATCCGGATACGGCTGCGGCGGCGGACCATATCGAGGAAGAGGTTGGTGGTGATGCGATGCAGCCAGCCCTCGAAGGTTCCAGGCTGGTAGTTCTGCACCGAGCGGAATACCCGGATGAAGGTTTCCTGGGTCAGGTCCTCGGCATCGTGTTGATTACCCGAGAGGCGGTACGCCAGGCGATAGACGCGATCGGCGTGCTGACGTACCAGTTCGTCCCACGACGGCATATTGGCCTTGTCGCCGGTGGCATCGAATACTGCGGTGCCCTGCAACTCGTCCGTGGGTTCAACCCAATCGGCCTCGGCCTGTACTGCGACGTGCGACATGCTGTTCGGCGCCGTCATCGTGGTCGTCGAATCCTCCTGATCTGTGCTGCCGGATGGACCCGACAGATCGACATGACTGGGAACGCCCGAGGGGTGCGCGCTATTCCCGGACCAGCGACCGCCGAGTTCCATCCCCACACCGTCGTGCATGGGCGTGTGGTCGGCATATGAGCTACCTGAACTTTAGCTGAGAATGAGTGTGTCACCCCTCATAGCCAGCACAAAAGGCGCTCCAGATCGGCGTGTCGGCCGGGCGTGTCGGACGCCTGGCCCAGATACCCGCGCGCCTGCGATGCCGCACTCACCCGCCCCTCTACGCTGCGGGCATGGCCTCCGCAGATGGAACATCAGGTCAGGGCCCGACCAACACGGCCGAATCGATCGTCTCGCACGCCGAGGGGGCGATCTCCGAGGACGCGGTGCTGGTCGCCGCCCGCGAACGAGCCCTCGACATCGGTGCCGGTGCGGTCAGCCCCGCTGTCGGCGCCCTCTTGAGCCTGCTGGCCAGGTTGAGCGGCGGCAAGGCCGTCGTCGAAGTGGGTACCGGCGCCGGCGTCAGCGGTTTGTGGCTGCTGTCGGGTATGCGTCCCGACGGCGTACTGACCACGATCGACATCGAGCCCGAACATCAGCGCCTTGCCAAGCAGGCATTCGCCGAGGGCGGGATCGGCCCCTCGCGCACCCGGTTGATCAGCGGGCGCGCCCAAGAGGTACTCACCCGGCTCGCCGACGAGTCCTACGACCTGGTGTTCATCGATGCCGATCCGGGCGATCAGCCGGACTTTGTCGTCGAGGGAATCAGATTGCTGAAACCCGGTGGCGTGATCGTGGTGCACCGTGCCGCGCTCGGCGGCCGCGCCGGCGACCCCGCCGCCCACGACGCCGAGGTGTCCGCGGTGCGGGAAGCGGCCCGGCTCATCGCCGAGGACGAACGCCTGACCCCGGTGATCATCCCGCTGGGCGACGGCATCCTGGCCGCCGCCCGCGAGTGATCTGCCGCAACTAGGCGCAGAGAGCGACGATCCTCTGGCGGAGTTGCTCGCCCTGGGTCAATCTGCCCTGCTGAGCGGCGTCCTGATTGGTCACCCCGGTGAGCGCGTTCATCCCGATCACCTGCAGGACGTCGGCGAATTCCCGTGCCGGTTCGGCCAGATCCTCGGCCGTGCCCTCGTCGATCTGAGCGGCCAAATACATGCCGCCGCCAAGTAGTGACAGCCGAGCGTTGGCGGCCACGGCCATCTGAGCCACCGGTTCCGGACCGAGGTTGCCGTTGGTCTGCAACTGCACCGCCCTGGTGACCGTCTCGAAAGCTGTGCACACCCGTGTCTTCGAGGCGGCTGGATCGATGGTCACGACCTCGGATTCCTCGACGGGCGCCGCGGTCTCGGCGGCATCCCGGGTCACCAAGGTCCAGCCTGCCAGCGCCACCGCGAGCACGGCGATCACCAACGCGGCGACAGCCAGCGCCGTCCCCGGCTGTGCTCGCTGCTCGACAGTCGGTGCGCCGGCAAGTTCTTCACGGTTCGATGTGACATCCCCCATGCGCAGATAGTAGCGGGCGGGATGAGGTACGGATTGCGGACGCCGAGCTTGTGGTGTAGCAAAAGACCCGATGGTCAAATCACACGGCAGTTCCGCACCACTGAGCGAGGCCCTGTCACGAAAGCTGGCTCGGCGCACTGCCTCGACGGGACAGATCACGGTGCCCGCGGTCCCGAGCATGATCGACGACTACGTAGCGACCTGCGGCAACGTGTTCGCCGATATCGGCCGCGAATTCAGCCCGGAGGAACTCAACCAGTTACGCGAGCTGTTGCAGCGCCAGTTGGACGAAGCTTTCGCCAAGTCACCGCGGTCCTCGATCGTGGTGTCCTACAGCGCATCTGCGGCCTCACTGCTGAACTACGAGATCAACATCGAGTGGTGGTCACTGGACAAGGCATACGAGAACTGGATCAGCACCCGCAAACCTCCCCTGTTCGGAACCGAACCCGACGCACGGGTATGGGCGGCAGCCGGTCAGGCAGGCGCCCCAGCGGCATCCCCGGTGCTCGACATCGGGGCCGGCACCGGACGCAATGCGCTGGCGCTGGCGCGCCGGGGACATCCGGTCGACGCCGTCGAGCTGACCCCCAAGTTCGCCGAGCAAATTGCAGAGCAGGCCAGGACCGAGGCCCTGAACGTCCGGGTCATCCACGGCGACGTCTTTGCGACAACCGGTGAACTGCGACCCGATTACCAGCTGATCCTGCTCTCCGAGGTGGTCTCGGACTTCCGCTCGCTTCAACAGCTACGGGGGGTGTTCGAGCTGGCAGCCGGGTGCCTGGCAGCCGGCGGCCAGTTGCTGTTCAACGTGTTCCTCGCCAAGGCGGGGTACACCCCCGATGCCGCCGCCCGCGAGCTCGGCCAGCAGGTGTACACCAGTATCTTCACCGAAGACGAATTGGCCATGGCAGCAGCGGGATTGCCGCTGATTCCAGCCGGGGACGATTCGGTCCACGAGTACGAGGAGGCCAATCTGCCCGACGGCGCCTGGCCGCCGACGAGCTGGTACTCCGATTGGGTCAGCGGGCGAGATCTGTTCGATCTCAACCGTGACGCTTGCCCCGTCGAGATGCGTTGGCGGGTGTACCGCCGGATGTAGTCGCGGCCCGGTCGCACCGGGTGAGCCCGAGGTTTCTCAGCCGTTGCCGCCGGCGTTTCCGCCATCGGTGCCGTCGGCTCCGGACGCGCCGGCATTTCCGGCCTTCCCGGCTTTGCCGGCCTTGCCGGTGTTCCCGCCGATGGACAGGCCGGCACCGCCGAGCCCACCGGCGCCGCCCAGACCACCGAATGGGCTACCGGCCCCGCCCTTTCCGCCTTTACCCGTGGAACCACGGGTGCCTCCGGAGCCGAACAATCCGGAACCACCCGCCGCACCTGCCTTACCTCCGTCACCACCGCGGCCCCCGGCTCCGCCATCACCGCCGTTGCCGCCGTCACCACCATCACCTCCGGTGGTGTCGCCGAGGCCGACAAGACCGGTGGCCGATCCTCCGGCACCGCCCAACCCGCCGGAACCGCCGATCGTGGTGCTCTTGCCACCGTCGCCGCCGCGTGCGCCGTCGCCACCGTTGCCGCCGCGGCCGAAGATCCCGGCGCTACCCCCGCTGCCACCGGCACCTCCCGCCGTGCCGTTTCCACCGGCCTGGCCGTCGCCACCGTCACCGCCGGCACCACCACGACCACCGGTGGAGGCACCGAGGATCGCCACGGACGAGCCACCGAGGCCGCCGTTACCGCCGGCACCACCTCCCGCAGACCCGTCCCCACCATTGCCGCCGTTGCCGCCATCACCGTTGACCACGACGTACGAGCCGCCCGAGCCGCCGGTGCCACCGACCCCCAGGATCCCGATGCCGGTGCCGTTACCGCCGTTGCCGCCATCGGCGCCGGGTTCCAGAGTCAATCCGCCGTAGGTGCCGGGGACTCCCCCGAGAACCGGGTTCACCAGCGTGTCGTTGCCGGCAACCCCCTTACCGCCGTTTCCGCCGTCGCCGCCGTTTCCGAAGAGGCCGAGGAAGCCGGCACTGCCACCGGCTCCGCCGTTGCCACCTGCAGTGTTCGGCGCCAATAGCAGGCCGTGGACCCCGTCGCCGCCGTTTCCACCGCTTCCGCCATTGCCGAACAGCGCAAAGAGCCCGGCATCGCCGCCACGGCCGCCATTGCCGCCGAAGGTGCCGTCACCGCCGTTACCGCCGCTGCCCCAGAACAATCCGCCATTGCCACCGTTGCCGCCGTCACCGCCGAGCAGGCTGCTGGCGCCGTTACCGCCGCGACCGAAGAGAATGCCGCCGTTGCCGCCGTTCATGCCGGGGAGGACGGCGTCGGGTGCGTTGCCGATGAAAACGTTGAGGCCTGGGATCAGGCCGGCGATGTCGAGCAGGGCCTCGAATTGGCCGGCGAGGGACACGGTCGCGGTCGCCAGGCCGGGCGGCGTCGGCGCCGAGGCAGCCGTCCCGAACATCGAATTCGGCGGCGTCGAAGGGCAGTCGACCTGCAGGAGACACACCACTTCGGCGGCCTGTGGCGCGGCTGCCGCGGTGCCGGCTGAACCCAGCACGGCCGCCGCCGGCGCTCCGAGGACCAAGCCTGCACCAACCGCCGTGGTCACCAGTGGTCGACGGCATGTGACGGAACTCTTCGAATGCTTCGACATGGCCAGACGTCTCCTCCACGACAGTGTGTGGTTACGCGCGCTTTCAGCAACGTAACAGCAAACCGCGCAACTCGAGGTCGAATTTGAATATGTTATTTACATAATTGGATTCGCCACGCACATCGCCGTTCCCACGTACCGTCCCGCACCCGAACCCCAAGGGGCTGCAGCGGCTTATCGGCAGGCAATAGGGCTGGAAGGCGCAAGAACCCGCCCCTAGGTCAGCCCGCCGTCCGTTCCTGGCGCGTCCAGCCACAAATAACGATGATTCTCTTGAATGCAAAAATGGGCACCCCGAAAACCGCCACAGCGAACACTCAGCAAATCACTGTCAACTACTTGATACTCACTGAACACGCGTTTAGTATTCTAAACATGCGTTCAATCGACATGACGGCGACAGCACGAATCCGCGACGCGGCGATCTCCCAGTTCGGCGAACACGGTTTCGGTGTCGGAGTGCGCTCGATCGCCGACGCGGCTGCGGTCAGCCCGGGCCTGGTCATTCACCACTTCGGCTCCAAGGACGGGTTGCGTCAGGCCTGCGACGCCCACGTCGCCGAATTGATTCGCAGCGCCAAGTCAGAGTCACTGAAGACCCATGATCCGGCGACCTGGCTGTCCCAGCTGACCGAGGTGGAAGACTTCGCTCCAGCCATGTCCTACTTGGTGCGCAGCCTGCAGTCCGGCAGCGACCTCGCAAAGTCACTGTGGCGCACCATGATCGACAACGCGGAGACATATCTCGAAGAGGGCGTCCGCGCCGGCACCCTCAAACCCTCCCGGGATCCCAAGGCGCGCGCCAGGTTCATCGCAATGACCAGTGGTGGCGCGTTCCTGCTGTACCTGCAGTTGCACGGCAATCCCGCGGACATGCGCGCCGTTCTGCACGACTACATGCAGGACATGACACTGCCTGCTCTCGAGATCTACAGCGACGGCCTACTGGCCGATCACACGATGTACGACACGTTTGCCGACCAGTTTCGGCAAGGCCTCCCCATCAAGACAACAACAGAAGGAGAAGACGATGTCGGCACAGCCTGACACCACGCACCCCGCCATCGAAATTCAAGGACTGACCAAACGATTCGGTGCCGTCACGGCGCTGAACGGGCTCGATCTCACGGTTGCCGAAGGTGAGGTGCATGGGTTCCTCGGACCCAACGGCGCCGGTAAATCCACCACCATCAGAATTCTGCTGGGCCTGATCAGAGCCGACGGGGGCCACGCGACACTCCTGGGTGGCGACCCGTGGTCCGACGCCGTGGAACTACACCGCCAGATCGCCTATGTTCCAGGCGATGTCACACTCTGGCCAACACTGACCGGCGGCGAGACCATCGACCTGCTGGCGCGCATGCGCGGCGGCATCGACACTGCCCGCCGCAACGAACTCATCGAACGCTTCGCCCTCGATCCGCGCAAGAAGGCCCGGACCTACTCCAAAGGCAACCGGCAAAAGGTGTCGCTGATATCCGCCTTCTCGTCGCACGCCAGGTTACTGCTCCTCGACGAACCCAGCAGCGGACTTGACCCGCTGATGGAGAACGTCTTTCGGCAATGTGTCGCCGAAGTACAGGAACGTGGTGTCACGGTCCTGCTGTCCAGCCACATCCTCGCCGAAACCGAAGCACTGTGCCGGCGAGTCACGATCATTCGCGCCGGCAAGGCCGTCGAGAGCGGCACGCTGGAGTCGATGCGGCACCTGAGCCGGACATCGATCAAGGCAGAGATGATCGGCGACCCAGGTGACATCTCCCGAATCAAGGGAGTGGAGGACGCCAGCGTCGACGGGCACACGCTGCGCGCCCAGGTAGACAGCGAAAGTCTCGGTGAACTGATCAGGGTCCTGGGCGAAGCCGGTGTGAAGAGCCTGACAAGCCAGCCGCCGACGCTCGAAGACCTGTTCCTGCGCCACTACAGCGAGAACGGGAAAACAGCCGCAGTGCAGCATGATTCGCCGAGGACTCTCGCATGAGTACCGCAACGATCGACCGACCCGCCCACCGCGCTGCGCCGCGCACCTCCAGCTTCACCGGCACCACTGACCTGCTTCGGCTGTATCTGCGTCGGGACCGGGTGGTGGCTCCGCTGTGGATTCTGCTGTTGTCGGTGCCTCTGTCCACCGTGTATGTCGGCAGCATCGAAGCGGTATACCCCTCCGCAGCCGATCGGACGATCTTTGCCGCAGCGGTGATGGCCAGCCCCGCCCAGCGGGCCCTCTACGGCAACATCTACAGCGACAGCCTGGGCGCCGTGGGTATCTGGAAAGCCGGGATGTTCCATGTGCTGATCGCGGTGGCGGTGATCCTCACCGTCATCCGGCATACCCGCGCCGACGAGGAGTCCGGCCGCACCGACCTCCTCGATTCGACAGTGGTGGGCCGTTGCGCCGGGCTGACCGCAGCGCTGGTGCTGGCCTCCGGAGCGGCCATGCTGACCGGCCTGATCGGCTTCGTCGGGCTGCTCTTCGTCGATGTCCCGGTCGCCGGCTCGCTGGCGTTCTGCCTGGCGCTGATCGGGTCCGGGCTGGTGTTCACGGCGGTGGCCGCGGTAGCTGCACAGATCTCCCCGAGCGCGCGGTTCGCCAGGGGCGCAGCGTTTTCCGTACTCGCCGCAGCGTTCACCGTGCGTGCGGTCGGCGACGCGGGCGCGGCCGGCCTGTCCTGGCTTTCCCCACTGGGTTGGTCCTTGCTGGTGCGGCCCTTCGCCGGAGATCGGTGGTGGGTGCTGGCGCTGCACCTCTCGACGGCAATGGTGCTGACGGTCATCGCTTATGTGCTGCTGAATCACCGCGACGTCGGGGCGGGTCTGATCGCCGAACGTCCCGGACGCGGATCGGCTTCGTCCACGCTGCACGGGCCGGTAGGGCTGGCCTGGCGGCTGGATCGCGGTGCGCTGCTGCTGTGGACCGTCGGGTTGTCGCTCTACGGCCTGCTGATCGGCAGCGTGGTCCACGGCATCGGAGACGAGATCGGCAACAGCCAACTTGCTCAGGACATCGTGATCAGACTGGGCGGCACGACGGAGATGGAGGCGGCGTTCATCGCGGTGGCGTTCAACATGCTCGCCATGGTCGCCGCGGCCTTCGCGGTGTCGCTGACCTTGCGGTTGCACCAGGAGGAGAACAGCCAGCGGGCGGAGACACTACTCGCCGGCGCGGTGAGCAGGATCCGTTGGTTGGCCGGTCATCTCATGATCGTGTTGGCGGGTACGTCGGTGGCCATGCTGATCTCGGGGTTGGTTGCCGGATTCAGTTATGGACTGGCAGCCGGCGACCTGGCGGGCAAGCTGCCGAATGTGGTCGCCACCGCGGCTGTTCAGCTTCCTGCGGTATGGCTGTTGGCCGGCGTCGGCGTCGCCTTGTTCGGGGTGCTCCCCCGCTTTGCTCCAGCGGCTTGGGGTGTCCTGGTTGGGCTCATCGCCGTGTATCTGTTGGGGTCGCTGTCAGGTGCCCCGCAATGGCTTCTCGACCTCGAACCGTTCGGCCATGTGCCCCGGATCGGTTCGGCGACATCAGCTGCCGCGCCGCTGATGTGGCTGCTGTTGATCGACGCCGCACTGATCGCAGTCGGGTTACTCGCTTTTCGACGGCGAGATCTGCGCTGACAAGACGTCGCGGTCCGCGGTGCAGTGGCGATTCACTGCCCGTCAACACTTTCCCGCAGGCGCCTCAAATCGCGGCGGGACGTCACACCGAGTTTGGCGAAGATCTTGCCGAGATGCCATTCCACGGTGCGCGGGCTGATGAACAGATGCCCGGCGATCTCCGAGTTGGTATAGCCTTCACCCGCCAGCCGGGCGATGTAGCTCTCCTGAGTCGTGAGCTCGACGGCCGGTCGCTCGGCCCGCTTGCGGGGCGCTTCGCCGGCGGCCCGCAGTTCGCGGCGAGTCCGCTCCGCGAAACCCGCTGCACCGATCTGCACGAACATGCTGTGGGCGACACGCAGCCGGTCCCGCGCCTCCGACCTGCGGTTGGCGCGCCGCAGCCACTCACCGTAGATCAGGTGCGTCCGCGCCAACAGGACAACAAGCGGGCTGCGCTCCAATTGGGCTATCGCCTCACGGTATTCGGATTCCACATCTGCTCCGGTGTTGGTCAAGGCCTTCGCCCTGGCCGCGTACCCGAGCGCGGTTGTGGTTGCGCTGGCGGTCGCCCGCTCGATCAACTGATCGGCCGCTGCTTCGGCGATGCGCATGTTGCCGGACCGGGTGGCGGCCTCCACCAGCTCGTTCAGCAGATGGCCGCACATACCGACGTCGTCGTATTCCAGGGCCGAGGTGCACGCCGCAAATGCCTCCTCGTATTGGCTGAGTCCGGTGTGCAGGATTGTCGCCGCGAAGAGCGCAATGGTGACCTCGGTACCCTCCCCGCGTGCAGTGGACTCGTCGATCGTGGCCTGGACGAAGTCACGGCACAGTTGCTCCTGGCCGCGGCAGGCGGCGAGATAGCTGCGGATGGAGCGGTGCGGCGGTGCACCGGTTGCGGTGGAGATTGCGTCGGACTGTTCGAGTAACCCAGCGGCCTGCGTGAAGTCGCCGGACGTGACACACGCCCCGGCGTAGGTGGTCAGCGCCGCCGGCAGCACCGTCAACTCGCCCGCCGCCCGGAGTAGTTCGAGCTGGCGGGCATTGAGTGCGCTGTAGGTGTCTTGATCGAACAGGTCCAGCAGCACTCGATTGGTGATGTCGTGCCAGCGGGGATCCGCGGCGCCGGTGTTGTCCTCCTGCAGGTACTCCTGAATGGCTCGCCTCAGTAGCGGAACGGCGGCGCTGTGGCCTTCGGTCAGCCGGACGACAAGCCCGTCGAGGAACAAGTCGACCGCTGTGGGCGGATCGGATGGAGGTGGCGCCCGCCGCGCCGACTCGGCGATCGCTGCCGCGGACACGTGCACATCGGCGGAGAGGCGGCCGACGATCATCGCCGCCATCAACGCTTCGAGATAGGTCTCTCGCGCGAGTTCGGGGTCCAGCGGGCGCAGCCGTTCGGCTGCAGCCAACAGCAGCGGCGGTGCGTCGCGACCGCGACGCACCGCAAAGGCGATCTTGGCGCGCAAGAGATCCACTCGCGCACTGAGCAATTCGTCGTCAGTTTCCGACAGGGCGATCAGCAAGCTGGCGGCGGCCTCCGGGTCGGCGGCGTCCAGCTTGGCCTGGGCGGCATCCAGGGCTCGCTCGGCCCGCCGGACCGGATCCGGTGTCAGGTCGACCGCATACGCCAGGAACTCTGCGGCCGCGGCAACACCACCGCGGCGGCGGGCCCGCTCGGCTGACTGCACCAGCTCGACGGCCACCGACTCAACGGGTGCACTCGTGGCGTGCGCGCGATGCCAAACGCGATGCTCGTCGGCGGCGGGGCCGACCATCACGTCTGCCAACGCGGCATGCGCTTGCTGCCGCTCAGACAGCGAGGCGTTGCGGTAGACGGCGGAACGCACCAGTGGATGACGAAATCGTAAGCGCGATTCGACGGTGATCAGGCCTGCCCGCTCGGCCGGGACGGTCGCGTCTGCGCTGATTCCGAGCTGCCCCGCCGCCGCCCACAACCACGCGGGCTCACCGGTCGGATCTGCCGCGGCAAGAAGCAGCAGAGTCTTTGTCTGCGAAGGAAGTTCACGCAGCCGCAGGTCAAAGGAACGCTCGATCCGCGTCGCCAGCGGCTTTGCAGTCGCCAGCCCATAGCCTCCTGCCAACTGTGCAGGCGCCAACGCACGGTTCAATTCGAGCAACGCCAGCGGATTTCCGGCTGCTTCGGCGAGGATGTTCTCCCGTGTGGTCTCGTCGAGTCGGCCTGGCATGACCGTGCTCAGCAGTGCGCGGGCATCGGAGTCGGCGATCCCGCCCAGGTGCAGTTCGGGTAGCCCTGCCAATTCGGGTTCGCCGCCGGGATTGCGGGCGGCGAAGATCATCACCACCGGGTCGGCGAGCAGCCGGCGCGCCACAAACGCCAGGGTCAGCAGTGACGCGCGGTCGACCCACTGGGCATCATCGATGATGCACACGGTGGGACGTTCGGCACCGGCGTCTCCGAGCAACGTCAGCACCGCCAAGCCGACCAGGAAGCGGTCAGGTGCATCACCGTCTCGCAGTCCCAGCGCCACCCGTATTGCATTCTTCTGCGGGTCGGGTAACCGGTCGATTCGGCCGAGAAGCGAGGCGCACAACTGCTGCACGCCGGCGTAGGCCAATTCCATTTCCGATTCCGCCCCGCTGATCTGGATGGCGTGAACATCGGAGGCCGTGGCGAGAACATCGGCGAGAAGCGCAGTCTTGCCGATACCTGCGTCCCCGTGAATGACAAGTACCCCGCTACCACCGACCATCGCGAGCCCCAGCAATTCGGCCAGTTGCTGTTGCTCGCGTTGGCGTCCGAACAGAGCGCCGCGTCGTGTACCCCCCGGTCCCATATTCGCCATCTTGGCACGTCAGAGGGATGGCGGCGGCTCTTAGCCGCAGAAAGGACGGCCACCCCGACGGGCCCGCGGGCAAGTCTGCCGGGCCCCGGGTCTGACCGGGACCCGGGGTTTCCACGGGGTGGAGCCGGGCGCGCAGGGTGTGTGATTTCCGCAGCCGAGTTTTCTTGCCTAACTTCACGAAGGGTTTCACACGATGGCCGACGAGAAGACCGTTCACGACGTCACCTTCGATCTGCTCCGCACACTGGGCCTGACCACGGTGTTCGGTAACCCGGGTTCCACCGAGCAGACCTTCCTGCAGGACTTCCCGGACGACTTCACCTACGTGTTGGGCCTACAGGAAGCCTCGGTGCTGGCGATGGCCGATGGCTTCGCCCAGGCATGCGGCAAGCCGGCGCTGGTGAACCTGCACACCGCCGCCGGCACCGGCAACGCAATGGGAAGCCTCGTCGCAGCCTACCGGGCCAATACCCCACTGATTGTCACCGCCGGTCAGCAGACCCGTGAAATGTCCTTGTGCGACCCGTATTTGAACAATCCCGACCCGACAGTGATGCCACAGCCCTGGGTTAAGTGGGCCTACGAGCCGGCACGCGCCGAGGATGTGCCGGCGGCTTTCATGCGCGCCTACGCGGTGGCGACCCAGCCGCCAGCGGGTCCGGTGTTCCTGTCGATCCCGCTCGACGACTGGAACAAGCCGGCTCTGGCGCCGGCGGTGGTCAGGACGGTCAGCCGGCGCGTCCAGCCCGACGCCGAGCGGCTGCGCGAGTTCGCCGAACGGATCAGCCGGGCTGAGCGACCACTCTTGGTGTTGGGCCCAGAGGTGGACCGCGCCGGTGCGTGGGAGGCCGGTGTCGCCTTCGCCGAGAAGCTGCGGGCGCCGGTGCGCGGCAGCGCGCTGTCGGATCGGTGCTCATTCCCCGAGGACCACCCGCTGTACGGGGGCCCACTTCCGCTGACCATCGCCGGTGTCAGCGAGGCCGTGGCGGGTTACGACCTGGTCATCGTGATCGGTGCGCAGGTGTTCCGGTACTACCCCTATGTCGCCGGCGATTACCTGCCTGAGGGAACCTCGGTCCTGCAGATCACTTCCGATCCCCACCTTGCCGCAATCGCGCCGGTTGGCGACAGCCTGGTCGGCGACATGGGCACTGTCCTGGAACAGCTCCTGGACCTGGTGCAGGTTCCGGTCGATCGGCAGGCCCCGCCTGGATTGAGCAGAGATTTCAACGACACGCTCCCGGTGGCATCCGCGCCCCTGATGCCGAACGACGTCTATGCAGTGCTGAGTTCGGTCAAACCCGACGACGCTGCAGTCGTGATGGAGTCGACCTCTACATTGGCGGACCTCATCCACTGGTGGCCCACCAGACGTCCGGGTAGCTTCTTTGCCACCGGCAGCGGCGGCATCGGGTGGGGAGTGCCTGCGGCGGTGGGCATCGCCCTCGGCGACCGGGCCCGTGGCGTGAAGCGGACCATCGTCGCCTCGATCGGCGACGGTTCGTTCCAGTACTCGATACAGGCAATCTGGACGGCCGCGCAGCACAAATTGCCCATAGTGTTTGTGGTACAGCGCAACGGTGAATACGCAGTACTCAAATCATTTGCGCTACTGGAGAAGACGCCAAACGTCCCCGGCCTTGATCTTCCAGGTCTGGACATCGCTTCGTTGGCAACAGGTTTCGGGTGTCGGACGGCCCAGATTGACGGCACCGAGCACCTCGCCCGTGAATTCAAGGCGGCGCTGGAAGCCGACGGACCAACCGTTCTGGTGGTCCCCACCCAACCGCAACTGCCGTTCCTGGGCTGAGCGATGCCGGTCTACACCTGCACCACGGTGCAGTCGACGCTCAGTGCCGACACGAAAGCCGCCCTCGCCGGCGAAGTGACCAGGATCCATTCGATGATCAATCACGTTCCCGGAACCTATGTCAACGTCGTCTTCCATGAACTGGCCCCCGACGACGTCTACACCGGTGGTCAACCCGCCCGACCCCTTCTGGTGAACGGGTGGGTCCGGACCGGACATCCCGAAGCCCAAAGCAGCCAATTGGTGGCCGCGATCGCCGCTGCGGCCTCGCGGGTCACCGGCATACCCGCCGAGCGCGTCCTGGTTGTGATTCAAAACAGCCCAGCACATTTTGCCATCGAAGGCGGACGCGTGCTACCTGCCCCCGGCGAAGAGGAGGCCTGGCTACGTGGCCGCCCGACCGAAGGATCTGATTGAAATAACCACTCACACTGCACAACAGCAAACTGGCGCGGACAATGCTGCCATCAATCGGTTCGCCGCGGCGGCGGCAAGCCATGGTGAGGTGATCACCGACAACACCGTGCTCACCGAACGAGGCCAGGACTATTGGGGAGTCGGGGGGGGGCTGGCCGGACTGCTGCTGCGTCCTCACACCCGCGACGATATCGCCGCCATCATGCGCCTGGCGTCCGAACACCAGGTTCACGTCGTTCCCCGCGGCGGGGCGTCGAACTGCTCGGGCGGGATGATGCCCGCCGAAGGTGGTGTCCTGCTCGACCTGTCCGTCTTCGACAAGATACTCGACATCGACACCGAGAAGCGTTGTGCCCGAGTCGAACCCGGTGTCATCAACTCCGGCCTGCAAGCTGCTCTGGCACCGCACGGGTTGTGCTTCTCACCTGATCCGGTCTCGGCACAGCTGGCCACCGTAGGCGGAAACATCATCGAAAACGCCGGCGGACCACATGCGTTGAAGTACGGCGTCACCTACAACCACGTTCTGTCCGCGGACGTCGTCCTGGCCGACGGGTCGAGCGCCCGCTTCCGCGCCGAGGACGATGCCGACCGCGCCCAGCTGTGGTACGGCCGCCTCAATGCCCCCACTCGGTGGTACAGAGCGGCAAGGGCTTCTTCATCGGCGACGTCACGGTACCGCGCGATCGGATCCCCGAGATGCAGGAAGCGATCCAGGCCACCGCCGCCCGCCATGCCGACGGGTTGCTGTTCATCGCGGTCTGCGGCCATGCCGGCGACGGCGACCTGCACCCCACGACGTTCTTCGACAAGGACAACCCCTTGGCCGCGTCTGCTCTGGACGAGGCGAACAACGAGATCATCGAAGCGGCTCTTTCGCTGGGTGGCACCATCACCGGCGAGCACGGCGTCGGCACCGGGAAGATCCAGTTCATGACCAAGCGGTTCACTCCGGTGGAGATCGCCGCCCAGCGCTCGATCAAAAAGGCGTTCGACCCTTACCTCGACGAACACGGCGTCACCTGTGCAGCGGTCCCCACCACCGGCGGGAAACGCACGGTCGGTGAGCTCGTGGCCACCGCCGCCGGTATCGAACGCGAACACATCAGGCATGCTCTGCTCGGCGCCGACGTCACCGTCATCGGCAACCGATCCCCAGCCCGTTTCGGCGCCGAAACCATGAAGGATGTCGCCGGCTACGACGCCAAACGCCTGTACATCAGCGCGGGCGGCGCCTTCGGCGCACTCACCACTCTCATCTTCAAGATCGCCGTCAAGGCCTGAACTGCTCGATCCGGCGCAGCGAGCTGGTGTTCTCCGAAGAAGCGAGACCCCGAAGAGAGAATCCAATGTCATTGTCGCGGAGGTCATTCGGGACATCGGCGCTGGCGGGAGTCGCGGCGGCCGGACTGGCCGTCGGCCTCAGCAGGACGGCACGCGCCGACCCGCCGCTGGGCGGCATACCCGTCGCCGATGTCCGCGCCCGAAATGTGGTGTTGGTACATGGCCTGTACTCGGACGGTTCCTCGTGGATCGATGTTGTGCCCTACCTTCAAGAAGCGGGCCTCGACGTTGCCGTCGTGCAAAATCCGTTGACCACCTTGGCCGCTGCCGCCGCCGAGACCCGTCGGGTGCTGGCCCTACAAGATGGTCCGACCGTGTTGGTGGGCCACTCCTGGTCGGGCACCATCGTCAGCGAGGTGGGGGGTGGGCCCGACATCAGCGCCCTCGCCTACATCGCTGCCCGCGCACCCGACGCCGGCGAAGACTTTCCGCTGTTGGCCAAGCAGTTCCCCACCCCACCCGCGTCGGCGGGGATCGTCACCGCTGCGGACGGATACGCCCAACTCGACGAGCAGACATTCCTCGACGACTTCGCCGGCGGCGTCCCGAGGGCCCGCGCACGCGCCCTCTACGCCGTGCAGGGCCGCAATCTCGCCACTCTGCCCACCGAGCGCACCACAACCGCGGCGTGGCACCACAAACCCAGCTGGTACCAGGTCTCGACCCGAGACCGGACGATCAACCCCGGACTCGAGCGCTTCCTCGCACAACGGATGGGCGCAAACACCATCGAACTCGACACCTCACATCTGTCCCCCATCACCCAGCCGCAGGAGGTCGCAGCGCTGATCCTGGCCGCTGCAGGACACCCCTGAACACGCCGGACCGGTCTCACACCAGGTCGGCCTCGGCCACCCGATACCTGTGGCGGCCGGCAGCCTTGGCCTGGTACAGCGCCTTGTCGGCAATGCGCAGCAGTGTCTCCGGCTCGAAGGGGTGTCCGCCGGCCACCGCCACTCCGACACTCAGTCCGACATGCACTGCCAGCCCGTCGATGTCGATCGGCAGCGACACCGTCTCGATCAGTCGTTGCGCCAAGGACATCGCCGACCCGGGCAGCGGCGCGTCGGTGACGTGGATGACCACAAATTCGTCGCCGCTACGGCGGGCCACCATGTCCGAGGCGCGCACGCAGGCTTCCAGCCGAGCCGCCACAAAGGTCAAGAGGACATCGCCGGCCTCATGCCCCAACGTGTCGTTGACATGTTTGAACCCATCCAGGTCCAGACACAGCACTGCAAAACGAGTGTCATGCCGGTCCGCTCGGTGAATCTCCTGCTGCAACCGTTCATACAGCGTCGCCCGGTTGGGCAGCCCGGTCAGCGAGTCATGAGAGGCGTTGTGCACCAACACGGTTTCCAGCGCTTTGCGCCGGGAGGTATCACGCACCGACACGACGTAGCCGTCCCGGTCGCCGCTGGCAGGGTCATGGGTCACCTGGACAAACGCCTCCAGCCACACCCAGGAGCCGTCCTTGTGTCGCTGCCGGTGCTCGGTGGTGAAGTTGTCGAGGTCTCCGCTGCGCAGCGCTGCCATCAACGCGCCGAATGCCTCGAGGTCGTCGGGGTGCACGATCTCTCGCGCGCTCCGGCCGACCAGTTCTTCGACGTCGTAGCCGAGCAGTTTGCGGATCGACGGTGACACGTACCGCCGGATGCCATCGAGGGTTCCCCGGATGAGGGTGTCGCCGCAGTTTTCGGCCACCAGCCGGTAGAGGGCGGCATTCTCGGCCAGCTTTTCCTGCTCGAGATACAGCGACGCCAATTCGGCGAAATCCCGTAGCTGCCCACGAAGTTCAGTCGTGTCGACCCGAGTAGCGGGATCTCTCACGCAGAGCAGCCCGGCGCCGTCGTGAAACGCAACGACCGCGGCGAAACCCGCCCCGGGTACGTCGTCGTGCACGGCGACCGTTCCAGGTGCGGGCCAGGACCCCGGCGGGATCAGGCCCGCAGAGCCGAACACCCTACCGTCGTCGAGGAAAACCGCTACTTGCTCACAGCCGAGGGCCGCGCCAATCGTGCGATACAGCGCACCCAGGAACGCCGTCAGATCCAGACACCCTTGCCGACCGCGACGATACCGCCGGAGCTGACCGCATACCGCTCCCGATCCTTTTCCAGGTCCACACCGACCATCTCACCCGGCCCGACAACCACGTTCTTGTCCAGAATCGCACGGCGCACGACGGCGCCGCGGCCGACTCGGGTACCCGGCATCAACACGCTGCCCTCGACGATGGCGCCGTCTTCGATCGCGACGTTGGACGACAACACCGAGTTGCGCACCGAGGCCGCCGAGATGATGCTGCCGGCGCCCACCACCGATTCCTGCGCGGAGCCGCCGTTGACGAACTTCGCCGGAGCCAGGTTCTCGGCACCACCGCGAATCGGCCAGCGCTTGTTGTACAGGTTGAAGATCGGGTGCACCGACACCAGGTCCATGTGGGCGTCGTAGAAGGCGTCCAGGGTGCCGACGTCGCGCCAGTAACCATGATCGCGTTCGGTGGCGCCGGGCACTTCGTTGTTGTTGAAGTCGTAGACCGCGGCCCTCCCATCGGCCACCAGCCGCGGAATGATGTCGCCGCCCATGTCGTGATCGGAGTGGTCTTCGTCTGCGTCGGCCCGAATGGCGTCGAGGAGCACCTTGGTGGTGAAGATGTAGTTGCCCATGGATGCGAACGTCATCTCGGGATCGTCGGGGGTTCCCGGCGGGTCCTCCGGTTTCTCCACCCAGCCGCGGATGCGCCCCGAATCGTCGGCGTCGATGCATCCGAACGCCGACGCTTCCGAACGCGGGACGCGGATTCCGGCGACGGTGGCGCCCGCACCACTCTCGATGTGCGCCTGCAGCATCTGCTCGGGATCCATCCGGTACACGTGATCGGCACCAAAGATCACGATGTAGTCGGGGTCCTCGTCGTAGATGAGGTTCAGCGACTGGTAGATGGCGTCGGCCGAACCGGTGTACCAACGCGGCCCGAGCCGCTGCTGAGCAGGCACGGGCGTGATGTATTCACCAGCCAGACCCGACAGCCGCCAGTTCTGCGAGATGTGACGGTCCAGCGAATGCGATTTGTATTGCGTGAGAACACAGATTCGCAGGAACCTCGCGTTCACGAGGTTTGACAGGACGAAGTCGATCAAGCGGTAGCCACCACCAAAAGGAACCGCCGGCTTGGCACGATCAGCTGTGAGCGGGTAGAGCCGCTTACCCTCCCCGCCGGCCAGGACGATACCCAGCACGTGTGGCGCTTCCCTCATGAGACAAACCTATCGGCAGCGACCAACTGCGGCTAGGGCAATCGCCGAGAATTGTGGCGCTTCTTACCCTCCGGGGCCCGGTTTGGACGGATTGCGAGTCAAGGTATTTGGGCTCGACGCCCGTCAGGTTGACCCAATACCTGCGCCCGCGCACCCCGACCATTACGGTCTTGGCTATGCGGGTGGCCATGATGACTCGAGAGTATCCGCCTGAGGTGTACGGGGGCGCGGGCGTCCACGTCACCGAACTCGTCGCTCAGCTGCGAAGATTGTGCGACGTCGACGTGCACTGTATGGGGGTTCCCCGCGACGGGGCATTTGTGCATCAGCCCGATCCCGCGCTCGCCGGCGCGAACGCCGCGCTGGCGATGTTGTCGACCGACCTGGTGATGACCAACGCCGCCGGGCAGGCCGATATCGCGCATTCACACACCTGGTACACCGGCATGGCCGGACATCTCGCGGGCCTGCTGTACGGGATTCCCCACGTGGTGACGGCACATTCACTGGAGCCGTTGCGCCCGTGGAAGGCCGAGCAACTCGGCGGGGGCTACCGGGTGTCGTCCTGGGTGGAGAAGACGGCCGTCGAGGCCGCTGACGCAGTCATCGCCGTGAGCTCGGGCATGCGCTCCGATGTCCTCGAGGTCTACCCCGCGCTGGACCCCGACCGCGTGCACGTCGTCAAGAACGGTATCGACACCGCGGTGTGGTACCCGGCGCCCCCGGAGTCGACGGATCCGGCCGAATCGGTACTGGCCGAGTTGGGCGTTGACCCGTCCCGTCCGGTGGTCGCCTTTGTCGGTCGGATCACCAGGCAAAAAGGTGTCGCACATCTGGTGGCCGCCGCACACCGGTTTGCCCCGGAGATCCAGCTGGTGCTCTGCGCCGGCGCACCCGACACCCCGGAGATCGCCGCCGAAGTCGACGGCGCGGTACAGGAACTCTCAGCTGCGCGCACCGGCGTCTTCTGGGTCCGGGACATGCTGCCGACCGCGAAGATTCGTGAAATCCTCTCGGCTGCAACAGTTTTTGTGTGCCCGTCAGTGTACGAGCCGCTGGGGATCGTCAACCTCGAAGCGATGGCCTGCTCGACGGCGGTGGTCGCCTCCGATGTCGGCGGAATCCCAGAGGTGGTCGCTGACGGCACCACCGGATCACTGGTGCACTACGACCCTTCAGACGCAACAGGTTTCGAGTTGCGTATCGCCGAGGCGGTCAATGCCTTGGTGGCCGACCCACAGCGCGCCGCTCGTTACGGCAGCGCCGGGCGCCAACGATGCATCGAAGAATTCTCCTGGGCGCAGATCGCCGAGCAGACGCTGCAGATCTACCGCGCGGTGTCGGCGTAGAGAACCCCGCGCAGTGCGCGGGGTTCTCGTGAGATCACACCACCGGGCTCAACCGGTCACGCTCTTGAGCTCCTCGCCGAGGGCTGCAGCTTCATCGGGTGTCAGTTCTACGACAAGCCGCCCACCGCCCTCGAGCGGTACCCGCATCACGATGCCACGCCCCTCTTTGGTTGCTTCCAGTGGACCGTCACCGGTCCGGGGCTTCATGGCCGCCATCGAGTGCTCCCTCCAAGTTGGACTGCTCGTCCCCGTCGTGGACCAGAACGGTGCGCTGGTACCCACCCGTTGCCACCAGGCGCGTCGAACTGCCAGTTCACGAGCTCCATTGTTCCTTATCGGAACCGATGCGTGTGCAAGACCCGGCCGTTAACGGTCGTCGAGCATGGGAACCCAACACGACTGCACATGGTCGTCGACCATGCCGGTGGCCTGCATCAAGGCGTAGGCCGTGGTCGGGCCGACAAATTTGAGGCCCCGCCGCTTGAGTTCACGGGCCATCGCGGTGGATTCCGGAGTGACTGCGGCGACATCGGCGATTGTCAGCGGCCGGGGCCGCGGCGCAGGCGCAAAGGACCACAACAGCTCCGTCAGATCGGTGTCGAGCCCGGCGACGGCGCGCGCGTTGACGATGGTGGCTTCGATTTTCGCCCGGTTGCGGACGATGCCGACGTCGGCCATCAAACGGTCGACATCACCGTCGTCGTAGGCGGCCACCGCATCGACGGCAAACCCGTCGAAAGCCTTGCGGAAGTTTTCCCGCTTTCGCAGGATCACCAGCCAGGACAGCCCGCTCTGGAACGCTTCCAGGCTGATCCTCTCGAACAGTTCCGCAGTACCGCGGACCGGTTTTCCCCACTCCTGGTCGTGGTAGTCGCGGTACAACAGCGAGTCACCGTCGGCCCAGTCGCACCTGATCAGGCCGTCCTCAGCGGGGGTCATCGTCTTCGGCGCCCACGACCACCCGAGTATCCGCACGCAACACCGCGACCTCCGCGCGCAGGGAGTCGAGTTCCTGGCCGAGCCGGTCCAGAACCCAATCCACCTCGCTGGTCTTGTAGCCGCGCGCGGTCTGGGTGAATTTGACGGATTCGACGTCGGCGCCGGTCACTCCGGACGCGGGCAGCACCGTGGCGGTGGTGGCACGTGGCAGCGGCGGCAGTTGCTCACCGCGACCGAACAACACACTGGCCACCCCGAACAGCACCACCGAGATCAGAACCAGCACCACCAGGTACAGCAGAACCATCGTCACCCAACCGATACTGCCCCATCCGGGCGGACGGCCGGGAACCCAGCGTTGTGTGGCACGCGAGTCAGCGCACGGGACGCAGGGTGTTCATGGGCGGCCGGTCCTCCAACGACACCTTCGACAGACGTGCGGTGAAGTCGTCGCCGTCGGCGAAGAACTGCGTCAAACCGACACCGGAGTCCGGGAGCCCGCACCGCGACAACAGGGTGGCGATCACCTGACGACTCATGGCGCCCAGCTCCGTCAACGGGCGGTTGCGATGCTCCCGTACGCCCAGATTGACCTGCGCGATCGCGTCCATGCCCAACTTGTCGTAGGTGTCGACGAGCAGACCGATCTCCACCCCGTAGGCGGGGGCGAACGGCAGGGACATCAACAGCTCCCTGGTGCCGGCGTACTCACCACCCAGCGGTTGCAACACCCCGCTCAGCTCCGGACGGGTCGCGGCCAGCAGCGGGCGGGCGACAAGCTGTGTGACCCGGCCGCCGCCGTTTGCGTCCTCGCTGCCGCTGACCTTCAGCGGCCGGCGGTAGAAGCCCTTGACCAGGTGCACACCCTCGCGAGTGAGCAGCGGGCCGACCAGGTTCGGGACGAACATCGGCGACGGGTCGATCAGGTCGGAGTCGACAAAAACCACGATGTCACCGGTGGTGGCCGCCAGCGAGCGCCACAGCACCTCTCCCTTGCCGGGGTTGGTCGGGACTTCGGGCAGGGCCTGTTCCCGGCTGACGACGCGGGCGCCCGCGGCGATGGCCCGGATCTCGGTGTCGTCGGTGGAGCCGGAGTCCAGCACGATGAGTTCATCGATCAGGCCGCCGACCAGCGGGCTGATCGTGTCGATCACCGACGCGACGGTCTCTTCCTCGTTGAGGGCGGGCAGCACCACCGAGATGGTCCGGCCCTTCTTGGCGGCGATCAACTCGTCAACTGTCCAGGTCGGACGGTTCCAGCTGTTCTCGGCGAGCCAAGTTTCGGTGCGCATTCTGTTCTCGATGGCCAGGTCAGGTGTAGTCGTCATGCCAGTCCCCTCACCGTGCGCGTCGGTGGACGCACTCCTTGGATCGACGCGACCATTTCCAGTACGCGCCGAGTGGGCCCGACCTCGTGTACCCGGAACATCTGTGCACCGTCGGCTGCCGCCAGTGCGGTGGCCGCCAGTGTTCCGTCGAGGCGTTCGGTCAGACCCACTCCCAGAGTCTCCCCGACAAAATCCTTGTTGCTCAGGGCCATCAGGACCGGCCATCCGGTCTTAACAAGATCTTTTACATGCCGCAACAAACTAAGACTGTGGTGAGTGTTCTTACCAAAATCGTGGGTCGGATCGATGAGAATCCGCTCACGGGCGACGCCTTTGCTCACTGCACTTTCGGCGGCAGCGGTGACATCGGCGATGACGGCATCGACCACGCCCCGGGTGCTGGTGCCGTAGTTCACCCGGAACGGCCGGGTGCGCGGGGTGGCGCCGCCGGTGTGCGAACACACCAGGCCCGCACCGAACTCGGCCGCCACTTCCGCCAGCCCGGGGTCGGCCCCGGCCCAGGTGTCGTTGATCAGGTCGGCACCCGCCGCGCAGGCCAGCTTGGCCACCGAAGCCCGCCAGGTATCCACACTGATCAGTTGGTCGGGGAACGTCGCGCGCAGCCACTCGATGAACGGCACCACCCGTGCGATCTCTTCGTCGGCGTCCACCACCTGTCCCGGGCCGGCTTTGACCCCGCCGACGTCGATGACGTCGGCGCCTTCCTCGACCACGCGGTGCGCAGCCTGCATCGCCGCCTCGTCGGTGAACGTCGCGCCCCGGTCATAGAAGGAGTCCGGGGTGCGGTTGACAATCGCCATGATCAAGGCGCGGTCAGCGGCCACCGGGCGGCCCAGAAACGTCGCCAGCACGTCTCCAGGCTAGCCGCGAACCGCCGGGGCAGATTTCGGTGCGCACCGGGGAGCTCTGGGGCGCCGACACTCAACCAGTTGCGACGACATGCCGGTGACCGTCGCAGAGGAGTGAACCTCGCGGTCGCTGTCGGTGGCCGCTGGCACATTCCGGGCATGAAGGGCAAGGAGACGGTGTTCGTCGGCAGCCAGGCGGTGGCCCAGGGCCGACTCACGCCGTACCAGCTGCGCACCGGTTACTCGGCGATGTTTCCCAACATCTACGCCACCGACGGCTCCGTCCCGTCCCTGCGGACCCGCACCATCTGGGCGTGGCAGTGGTCACGCACCCGGGGAGTTGTGGCGGGACTGGCCGCCGCCGCCCTGCACGGCTCCGACTGGGTGGACGACGACGTACCCGTCGAGCTGATACACCGCAACACCGGTCCCCCGGCCGGCATCATCACCCGAGGTGACCGGCTCGCCGATGCCGAGATCACCCGGTCCTGCGGCATTCTGGCGACCACCACTGCGCGGACCGCATTCGACCTGGGCCGACGACTCCCGCGGGCCGAGGCACTGGGTCGTCTCGACGCGCTGAAGCGGGCGACGGCGTTCTCCGCCGAGAAGGTGGCGATGCTCGGCGACATCCATCCGGGGGCGCGCGGCCTGCGGCAATTGCGGGAGCTGTTACCGCTTGTCGACGGTGGAGCCGCCTCGCCGAAGGAGAGTTGGCTGCGGTTGGTGCTGCTCGATGACGGCTTGCCACGCCCGACGACGCAGATTGCGGTCGGGCTCGACGGCTATCTGATCGGCATCCTCGACATGGGGTGGGAGCAATACCAGGTCGCCGCCGAGTACGACGGCGATCAACACCGCACGGATCGCCGCCAGTACGTGCGCGACCAACGACGGTTACGCGATCTCGCTCGCGCCGGCTGGATCGTCGTCCGAGTCATCGCCGAGGATCGCCCCGAGGACGTCCTCAGTCGGGTACGCGCGGCGTTGCGCCGTCGCGGCTACCGCGACACTTGATCCTCTGCGACGACACGCCGAAAACCGTGGCAAAGGATTGAGCCTCGGCGCTCGCTTCGCAAGCTCAGCCCTTCGGGCGCTTCCCGGTCATCTGGGTCAGCGCCCCTTCAGGGCTTCGCAAGCTCAGCCCTTCGGGCGCTTCCCGGCCGCCACCTCGTCCGGGTACTCCGCATAGAACGGCACGTAGCCCTCGTCGCGACCGGACAACACATACAGCGGGTCCTCGATGTCCGGCCCGTAGGCTTCCTTGCGCAGATCGACCTTGCGGCTCTTGAACGTCGAGGTGTGCTCCAGTGTCGGCACCACGCGCACGAACAGCGGCACGGCGTAGCCGGGGAGTTTGTCGTAGACCGCCGACGCCAGCGCCGCCCCGTCGAACTCGGCGCCGTCACGCAGTTTCACCGCAGCCATCCCGGCCCGGCCGCCGGTGTCGGGCACCTCGACGCCGTAGACGGTGCACTCCTCGATGTCGTGGACATCCACCAACGCCCCTTCGACCTGGGTGGTGGCGACGTTCTCGCCCTTCCACCGGAAGGTGTCGCCGAGCCGGTCGGCAAATGCGGCGTGCCCCATACCCTGCGGGTTCATCACGTCACCGGTGTTGAACCACACGTCGCCGTCACGAAAAGCGTTGCGCACCAACTTCTTCTCGCTGGCCTCTTTGTCGGTGTAGCCGTCGAACGGAGACAGCTTGTTCACCGGGCTGATCAGCAGCCCCGGCTGCCCGGCAGGCACCTTTTGCACCCGGCCGGCCCCGTCGCGTTTCGGTTCACCGGAGTCGGCGTCATACTCGACGTAGGCCAGCGGCATCGGGCTGATCCCAGTGCTTCTCGGCACATTGAAGACATTGATGAATGCGGTGTTGCCCTCACTGGCAGCGTAGAACTCGGCGACCCGCTTGATGCCGAACCGTTGGGTGAACTCATCCCAGATCTCCGGCCGCAGACCATTGCCGGCGATCACCCGCACCTTGTGCGACCGGTCGGTGGGCCGCTGCGGCTGGTTGAGCAGGTATCGGCACAGCTCGCCGATGTAGACGAAGGCCGTCGCGTCGTAGCGAATGACCTCATCCCAGAACTTCGACGCCGAGAACGACCTACCGAGTGCCAGCGTGGCTCCCGAGGTGAGCACCGAGGACAGCGCCACCGTCAGCGCATTGTTGTGATAGAGCGGCAGGCAGCAGTAGAGCGTGTCGTCGCTCTTGAGCCGCAACCCCAGACCACCGAATGCCGCCAACGCCCGCAACCACCGGAAGTGGGTCATCACACTGGCTTTGGGGTGGCCGGTGGTACCGGAGGTGAAGATGTAGAACGCGGTGTCCTTGGCCAGCACTGCCGACGCCGACGCCGGGTTGACTGTCGAGGCGGTCGTCGCCAGTCGGTGCAGCTCCTCGATCGTGGTCGGTTCCGCCGCGCCGCCGGCCACGGCGCCACAGTCGACGATCGGCTCGATGAATTCTGTCTCGGCGATGAGCACCTTGGCCTTCAACAGCTCGATGCTGTGCGCCAACACCTCACCACGCTGGTGGTAGTTGAGCATGCCTGCGACGGCGCCGCACTTGACCACCGCGAGCATGGTCAGCACCGCATCCGGGGAGTTTCGCAGCATGACGCCGACGACGTCACCTCGCCCGACCCCGTGGGCCGCCAGCACCGCGGCGTACCGGTTGACGGTGGCGTTGGCCTGAGCGTAGGTCAGCGACTGATCTTGGAAGCGGATGAAGACGCGGTTTCCGTATTTCTCGGCGCGCTCCTGGAACACCTTGCCGATCGACGTCTTCGACGTCGGACGGGCCAGAAATCCCGTGGTCACCCCGCGCAGGATTTGTGGCACGTCGGCAAGTACCGCAGGTACCTGCGTGACGATGTCGGTCAGGCCGACGGCGGATCGGGAACCGTTCTGCTCGGACATGCGCGTAAGCCCCTCGTCTTCAGCTGCATCGATTCGCGGGCCAGCCTACGTGCGAGGGGAGGTCGCCCTAGTCAGCCGGGTGCGCACAGGTCGAGCGCCGCCTCCACATCGAGTGCCACCAGCAGCCGATCCATCGCCGCCGCTCCGACGTAACCGGTGTCCTTCAGGCCCGCCAGCCAGACCCGCAGCCCGTCGTAGTGCCCGTTCGGATCGAGCAGCACCACCGGTTTCTGGTGCATCCCCAGGTAGCCGGCCGTCCAGGTCTCGAAGAGCTCTTCGAGGGTGCCGATGCCGCCGGGCAGCGTGATGAACGCGTCGGCGCGGTCCTCCATGATCTGTTTGCGCTGCCGCATGGTGTCGGTGACGATCAGCTCTTCGGCGTCGATGTCGGCAAGCTCGCGATGTACCAGCGCCTTCGGGATGACGCCCACGGTCCGGCCGCCGTGTGCACGTGCGGCTTCGGCGATCGCTCCCATCGCAGAGACGTTGCCGCCGCCGGAGACCAGCGTCCAGCCGCGCTCGGCGATGGCCGCACCCAGTGCTGTGGCCAGCGCCAGCAGATCGGGATGTCTGGGTCCGGACGCGCAGTACACGCATATCGCCCAGCTGCGTTCGGGTTCACTGTCAGGCTGCACCTGCGAAACGTAGTCGGTTTCCCCGACAGCGTGCACATCACGCCCATAGAATCCGGCGGTGTCGATCACCGCCGCTGCTGAGGCGCTGCGCGCCGGCGATATGGTCCGCGCCGAGGATCTGGCCCGGGCCGCCGCCGCTCTCAGCGACGACCTCGAGTGTCGACTGGTGCTCGCGCAGGCACTGGCCTGGCAGGGTCGGGGCCGTGATGCCGAAGCGGTGCTGGCCGCCATCGACGCCGAGCGCGGCGACGAGCTCTCCGAGAGCGAGGTGATGGCCGTCGCGCTGCCGCGGGCGGCCAATCAGTTCTGGATGCTCAGCGAGCCGGAACGAGCCACCGCATATCTGCGCACCGTGCGCAACCGGGTCAGCACACCGACCGGCCGGACTGTTGACGCCCTGACAGCGACGTTCGCGATGAATGCCGGCACGCCGCTGCGCGCATTGGACATCGCCGCCGAGGTGCTCGCCGCCGCGGATGCCGACGATATGGCGGTGGCCTGGGCGGCCAGCACCTCCACGTTGTGTGCGGCCCGCACCGGCCGCCTCGATGAGGTCGACGGCTTCGCCGAGCGCGCCGTCGCTGCCCAGCATCCCGGATTGCTGCGCTACACCATCGGGCTCGGGTTGATCACCGCGTCGACGATGGCCGACGATCTCGAGGGGGCCGAGGACACCGCCCGGCGCCTGGCGGAGGCGCATGGGCAGCAGCCCGGCCGGTCGATCGCCGATGTGCTGTTGGCGGCGGTGCTGATGGCCCGGGGCGACGACAACGCAGCCGCGGAGTTGCTGATCCCGGCGGCACCCGCACTCGATCGCACCGGCTACTCGTGGGGGCCGCTGGCGCTGATGCTGCTGGCCACCGCACTGGCCCGCCGCGGGGACCTCACTGAGGCGGCAAAGGCCTTGTCACGCGCGGAATCTCGGCACGGCACCAAATCCGGCCTGTTCGCCCCGGAGCTCTGGCTGGCCCGGGCGTGGCGGTTGGCCGCCGGCAACGACTCGCTGGGTGCGATCGGGGCGGCACGCCAGGCCGCGCAGACGGCCGAACGTTCCGGACAGACCGCGGTCGCGGTGCTGGCGTGGCGGGACTCGGCGCGGCTCGGGGACACCCGGGCCGGCCGGCTGCAGCTCTAGCGGCTCAGGTAACTGCGCAGCACATCGACGGCGGCAGTGATCTGCCCGACGTGCACCCGTTCGTCGCGCCGGTGGGCGAGGTTCGGGTCACCCGGGCCGTAGTTGACGGCCGGGATGCCGAGGGCGGCAAATCGGGAGACATCGGTCCAGCCGTACTTCGCGCGCACCTGACCGCCGGCGGCTTTCACCAATGCCGCGGCGGCGGGACGACTCAGCCCGGGCAGCGCACCGGCCGCCGAGTCGGTCTGTTCGATGGTGACGTCGAGACCGTCGAACACCTGGTGCACGTGTGTCAGCGCCTGCTCGGGGCTGCGGTCCGGCGCAAAGCGAAAGTTCACCGTCACCGACGCGGCGTCGGGGATGACGTTGCCCGCCACTCCCCCGTCGATCCGCACCGCCGAAAGCCCTTCCCGGTAGACACAGCCGTCGATGTCGACACTGCGGGCCCGATACGACGAGAGCCGGCCCAGTACCTCGGACAGCTTGTGAATAGCGTTGTCCCCCAACCAGGATCGCGCCGAGTGGGCGCGGGTACCGGCCGCACTGATCACCACCCGGAGGGTGCCCTGGCAGCCGGCCTCGATGAATCCGTCGGAGGGCTCGCCCAGCACCGCGACGTCGGCATGCAGCCAATCGGGCAGCTCGCGCTCGATGCGCCCCAAACCGTTGGCCGACGATTCGATCTCTTCGCAGTCGTAGAACACCAGTGTCAGATCGTGGGCGTAGTCGGTGAGGGTCGCGGCCAGGTGCAGGAACACCGCGTCACCGGATTTCATGTCGACGGTGCCGCAGCCGTGCAGGATTTCGCCGGCGCGGCGCGAGGGCACGTTGTCGGCGGCGGGAACGGTGTCCAGGTGCCCGGCCAGCATCACCCGGGTGGGCAGGCCGCGGTTGGTGCGGGCCAGCACCGCGTTTCCGTTGCGAATGATCTCGAAGCCCGACGTCTGACCACGCAGCGCCTTCTCCACGGCGTCGGCGATGCGGCTCTCCTGCCGCGATTCGCTGGGAATGTCCACCAACGCTGCCGTCAGTGCGATGGGATCGCCGCGTAAGTCCAGCACAGTGGACCAGGTTAACTGCTCCCGGCGATCCAGTAGCCTGTAGCACCGTGACTGGAGCTTCGGGAATTGGTTTGGCGACACTGGCGGCGGACGGAACGGTCCTCGACACCTGGTTCCCGGCGCCCGAGCTCGGCACCGTGGACACCGCGGGGACAACCCGCCTCTCGGTGGCCGAAGCGCCCGCCGAGTTGGCCGCGCTGACCGGCCGCGATGAGGACCGTGACGTGGAGACGGTGCTGGTGCGCACCGCGATCACCTCGCTCGACGATGCCCCCGCCGACGCCTACGACGTCTATCTGCGGCTGCATCTGCTGTCCCATCGACTGGTGGCGCCGCATGGTCTCAATACCGGCGGCTTCTTCGGCCTCCTGACCAACGTGGTGTGGACCAACCACGGTCCGTGTGCCGTCGACGGCTTCGAGTTGGTCCGCGCCCGACTCCGCAAGCGTGGTCCGGTGACCGTTTACGGAGTCGACAAGTTCCCGCGCATGGTGGACTACGTGGTGCCGACGGGGGTGCGGATCGCCGACGCCGACCGGGTGCGTCTCGGTGCCCATCTGGCCTCGGGGTCGACGGTGATGCACGAGGGGTTTGTGAATTTCAACGCCGGCACGCTGGGTTCCTCGATGGTCGAGGGCCGCATCTCGGCGGGTGTGGTGGTCGACGACGGTTCCGATATCGGTGGCGGCGCCTCCATCATGGGCACCCTCTCCGGCGGCGGCAGCGAGGTCATCTCGGTGGGCAAGCGCTGCCTGCTGGGTGCCAACGCCGGGCTGGGCATCTCATTGGGTGACGACTGTGTGATCGAAGCCGGGCTGTACGTCACGGCGGGCACCAAAGTGACTCTGTCCGACGGCGAGTCGGTGAAGGCCCGCGAACTCTCCGGCGCCAACAACCTGTTGTTCCGGCGCAATTCGCTGACCGGTGCGGTGGAGGTCGTCACCCGCGAGGGCAAGGGCATCACGCTCAACGACGCCCTGCACGCCAACTGACACACCCCTGACACACCCTGCGCGAGCGCGCGTGGTTGTACGCCCGCGCCCGGCGCGTCGCGTACAACCACGCGAGCTCGGCAGAACTGTGGTTACTCGGCAGCGAGCACGCAGAATTCGTTGCCCTCCGGGTCGGCGAGCACCACCCAGGATTGCCGGCCCTGCCCGATGTCGACATGCCGGGCGCCGAGCCCGATGAGCCGGTCCACCTCAGCCTGCTGATCATCGGGGGTGAAGTCGAAGTGCAGCCGGTTCTTCCCGGCTTTGGCTTCGGGGACCTCCAGGAACAACCAGACCGGGCCACCGTCGGTCGGGCGCAGCAGCACGTCACCGTCATCGGTGATCTCCGAGGGCCAGCCCAGCACCTGTGACCACCACTTCCCCAGGGTGTGGATGTCAGCGGCGTCGATGCACACCTCGGTGAATCGCAGACTCATCGCATCAACTCCTTCTTGAGCACCTTGCCCATCGCATTGCGCGGCAGGGCATCGACGATCCGGACTTCCCGCGGTCGCTTGTGTGCCGAGAGTTGTTCTCCGACAAAGCTGATCAGCGCCTCCGGGGCCGCATCACCCACCACGTAGGCGACGATCCGCTGGCCGAGGTCGTCGTCGGGCACCCCCACCACCGCAACCTCCGCGACACCGGGGTACCCGAGCAGTGCGGTTTCGATCTCCCCGGCGCCGATGCGGTATCCGCCGGACTTGATCAGGTCCACCGATGCCCGTCCCACGATGCGGTGCATCCCCGCGCCGTCGATGACCGCGACGTCGCCGGTCTGATACCAGCCGTCGGCGTCGAGCACCTCAGCGGTGGCGTCGGGACGGTTCAGGTACTTGTCGAACAGCATCGGGCCACGAACATGCAAGCTGCCCAACGTTTCCCCATCGTGAGGCACTTCGGCGCCGGCGTCGTCGACCAGCCGGGTTTCCACTCCAGCCACCGGCAAGCCCACCGATCCGGGACGACGTTCCCCGTCCACCAGCGTGCTGAGGGTGATCAGTGACTCGGTACTGCCATAGCGTTCGATCGGTGCGTGTCCGGTCAGCTCTGCCAGCTGCGAGAACACCGGCACCGGCAGCGCCGCACTGCCCGAGACCAGTAGCCGGGCCGACGCCAAGGCCCGGGCGGACTCAGGGTCGGAGACCACCCGCGACCACACGGTGGGGACTCCGAAGTACAGGGTTCCGGCGGCCGCTGCGTAGAGTTCCGGCTTCGGTTTCCCGGTGTGCACAAACGCGTTCCCGATCCGCAACGACCCCAGCAGCCCGAGCACCAGCCCGTGCACGTGGAACATCGGCAACCCGTGCACCAAAACGTCATCCGGACTCCACTGCCACGCCTGCGCCAGCCCGTCGATACCGGCCGCGACAGCCCGCCGACTGGTCTGCACGCCCTTCGGCGCGCCGGTGGTGCCCGACGTGTACATGATGTACGCGGGTGCACTCGGGTGTGGTTCGGCGTAACGGTGCCAGGACCGGGCGTGCAGGCGTACCGGGATGTGGGCCAACCCGCCCGGGTCCTCCGGCAGGTCACCGAGCCAGAGCTGGGCGCCGGAATCGGTGAGCATGTGCGCCCGCTCGGCCACCCCCACATCCGGGGGAACCGGAACAAAGGGCACGCCGGCGATCAGGGCGCCGGTGACGGCCAGCACCGTTGTCATCGACGGGGTGGCCAACACCGCGACCCGTTGGGCGCCGGCCACCCGTTCGGCCACCGATGTCGCGGCGCCCAGCAGGTCGCTACGACTCAGCGTGGTTCCGTCGATGGTCACGGCATTGGGGATATCGGCACCGCCGGCAACTGCGGCGGGATTCAGGGAGGCCAGGAGCACGTGTGTGACGGTACCCGGCAATAATGGCCTCATGGATCACATCCGGCGCACCGGGTCCCGTGAGGTGTACCGGAATTCATGGATGGTGTTGCGGGAAGACGCGATTCGCCATCCCGACGGCAGTGAAGGCATCTACGGCGTGGTGGACAAGCCGACGTATGCGCTGGTGATCGCCCGTGACACCACCCCAGAGGGCGACCGGTTCTGTCTGGTGGAGCAGTTCCGATATCCACTCGGGCTGCGGCGCTGGGAGTTCCCCCAAGGCACCGCGCCAGGACTGGCCGAGCTGGAACCGGCCGAGTTGGCGGCCCGCGAACTGCGGGAGGAGACGGGGGTGCTGGCATCGTCGATGACACCGCTGGGGGTTCTCGACGTCGCACCGGGGTTGAGCAGTCAGAGGGGGTGGGTGTTCCTGGCCACCGGCGTCACCGCCGGCGACCCGGAGCGCGAGCACGAAGAGCAGGACATGCGCAGTGCCTGGTTCAGCCGCGATCAGTTCGAGACGATGATTCGCGCTGGCGAGATCACCGATGCCCAGTCGATCGCCGCGTGGACGCTGCTGCAGCTCCACGAGCGAGGCTGACTAGGGAACCGGGATCTCCACCGGTAGTTGGGCTTCGGGACCTGGGTCTCCGCCCAGCAGCCCCACGAGGCGCTCGCGCGCGCGGCCCAGATGTCGGGCCAGCAACGCCGCCGCCTTGGCGCCTTCACCGGCAGCCACCAGATCCAGCAGGCCGTCGTGTTCGTCCACGATCGTCTTGGTGTCGAGTAGATGATGGCCCTGCACCTGCGCCATGCACAGCGTGACCTCGGAGGCCAGCGTGCGATACAGCTTGCTGGTACGCATGCTGCCCAGTCCGTCGATCAGCGCGGTGTGAAACGCCATATCCGGCTTGACAACTGCAAACGCCGATCCGTCGTCGAGCACTCGGATCTCGTTGTTGGCCTCTCGGGTGCCCGGCGGCACCACCCGCAGTAGCGCAAGTTGGCGCAGCGCCTCGGATTCGATGGTGGCCCGGGTGCGATAGATGTCGCGAACGTCATCGGCCCCGAGGCGGCGGACACGGGCGGTCTTGTGGTTGCTGCGCTCCAGCAGCATGTCCGACACCAGCTTCTCGATCGCGGCTTTGGCGGTCGGGCGCGCCACTTCGTAGCGTCCCGCAACATCGGTCTCGGTCAGTGCGGTGCCGGGCAGCAGTTCGCCGGCGAGGATCGCGTCTCGCAGGCTCTCGGCGATCGCGTCGACCACCGATACCACCCGTAGTCCACTGGCCATCTGGCCAGGCTAGGCGTCATTTAACAGGCATGTCTACTCGTCAACCTTGTGTACTTGCTAGACAATTTGCCGTGAGCCATGTCACCATGGGCGGCAGTTCGTCAGCCCTGTTACCCAAAGAGGCCCGCCATGTCCCAGTTCCAACAGATCCTCGACCCTGCGGCGGGGTCGCTTGCGCTGTCCGCGCTTGTCGCCGCCGTCCCGTTGACGTCGCTGTTCGTCTTGCTCGGGGTGTTCAAGTTCCCCGCCCACCGAGCCGCCCTGATCAGTCTCGGACTGTCCATCGTCATCGCCATCGGCGTGTGGCAGATGCCGGTCGTCCAGGCCGCGTCGGCCACCGCCGAAGGCGCGGTCTATGGCCTGTTCCCCATCCTGTGGATCCTGATCAACGCCATCTGGGTGTACCGGCTGACGGTCATCACCGGCTGGTTCGAGGTGCTGGGCGAGAAGATCCGCTCCATCTCCGACGATCAGCGCATCCAAGCCATCCTGATCGCGTTCTGCTTCGGCGCCCTGATGGAATCCCTGGCGGGATTCGGCGCGCCGGTGGCTATCTCGGCCGCCATGCTGATGGCTGCCGGCATGAAGCCGATCAAAGCCGCGGTGGTGTCCCTGCTGGCCAATACCGCTCCCGTCGCATTCGGGGCGATGGCCGCCCCGATCATCACCCTGAGCTCGGTGACCGGCATCGACCTGCATGAACTGTCGCAGATGGCGGGCCGGCAGACGCCGTTCATCGCCGCCGTGGTGCCGCTGGTCCTGGTGTTCCTGGTCGACGGTATCCGCGGTGTCCGCCAGACCTGGCCGATCGCGATCCTGGCCGGCGTCACCTTCGGTTTCGCCCAGTACGTCACCTCGAACTTCATCTCGGTGGAGATCACCGACATCGTGGCCGCCGTCGTGACGGTCGCCGTGGTGCTCACCGCACTGCGCTTCTGGCAGCCGGAAACCGTGGCATTCGACAGGGATTCGGACGGCACGACCGATCCCGCTCCGCTCGGTGACAGCGGCAGCGGCAGCGGCGGGGCCACGACAACGGCACAGAAGACCGTCCCCGCCGCCAAACGTTCGGCCCTCGGCGCCGTGGCGCCCTATCTGATCATCATCGCGGTGTTCAGCCTCAGCCAGCTGCCCGGCATCAAACCGTGGCTGGCCGCCCACGGCTCGTGGACCTTCCACTGGCCCGGCCTGGACGTGGTGAACCCGGAGGGCAAGCCCGTCGGCGCCCAGATGTTCAAGCTCGACCACATCAAGGCCACCGGTACCCTGCTGCTGGTCTCCGGTCTGATCGTCACCGGTCTCTACCGGATCTCCCCGCGTGAAGCACTGCGCGCCTACCGGGACACCTTGGTACAGCTGCGCTTCACCATCATCACCGTGACCTCGGTGCTGGCTCTGGCATTTGTGATGAACCTGTCCGGCCAGACGCAGAGCCTCGGGTTTGCGCTGGCCTCCGCGGGCGGATTCTTTGCCCTGCTGTCCCCGTTGATCGGCTGGATCGGCGTCGCCATCACCGGTTCCGACACGTCGTCGAATTCGCTGTTCGGTCTGCTGCAGGCCACCGCCGCCGAACAGGCCGGACTGAGCCCGACGCTGATGGCGGCGGCCAACTCCTCGGCTGGTGTACTGGGCAAGATGCTGTCCCCACAGAACCTCGCCGTGGCCGCCGCGGCGGTCGGCATGGTCGGCAAGGAAGGCGACATCTTCCGGAGGCTGATCTGGTGGAGCCTGGGCATGCTCGCCGTCTTCACCGTGCTGATCTATCTGCAGTCCACCGAAGTCCTGGGTTGGATGGTGCCCTAGATGTCAGCCCTGCTGGACGCCCTGATCGCCGCCACCGGCAACCCCGACCGAGTGACGAGCCGGGCACTGGACCGCCACGCCTACGCCCACGACGCATCACACTTCCTGCTCACCCCTGACGTGGTGGTCACCGCACGCGACGCCGCCGAGGTGGGCCGGTTGTTTGCGGTCAGCGCCCGCCACGGAGTGCCGTTGACCCTGCGATCCGGTGGAACAAGCCTGTCCGGACAAGGTGTCACCGACGGCATCCTGGTCGACGTCCGCAAGGAGTTCGGCCGGATCGATGTGCTGGACAACGGCCTGCGGGTACGTACCCAACCGGGAGTGACACTGCGCCGGCTCAATGCGGCCCTGGCGCCGTACCGGCGCAAGATCGGCCCCGACCCCGCCAGTGAGGGTGCCTGCACCATCGGCGGAGTGGTGGCCAACAATTCCAGCGGAATGGCCTGCGGCACAGTCGAGAACACCTACCAAACGCTGGACTCCCTGGTGGTCGTCCTGCCGTCGGGCACCGTGATCGACACCGGCGCCCCAGATGCAGACCAGCAGCTACGGCATCGGGAGCCGCAACTCGTCGACGGGTTGTCGGCGCTGCGCGACCGGGTGCGCGCCAATACCGCATCGGTCGCCAAGATCCGGCAACAGTTCGCCATGAAGAACACCATGGGCTACGGGATCAACGCGCTGCTCGACCACGACTCCCCCAGCCAGATACTGGCCCACCTGATCGTGGGCAGCGAGGGCACCCTGGGATTTGTAGCCGAGGTGACGCTGCGCACCGTACCGGTTCGCGCCCATACCAGTTCGGCCCTACTACTTTTCGACGACCTCGTCTCGGCCAACTCGGCGTTGCCGGCGCTGGTGGCCACCGGGGCCGCCACTCTGGAACTCCTCGACGCCCGGTCACTGCGGGTGGGCCAGGGCCTACCGGACGCACCGGCCGAGATCGCGACGCTGGAGGTGACGGGTCAGGCCGCGCTGCTGCTGGAATACCAATCCACCGATGCCGGCGAGCTGGCCGAATTGACCGCCGCTGCGCAGACCACACTGAAAGACCTTGCACTGCAACGGCCTGCAGTGCTGACCTCCGACACCCGCAGCCGGGCCCGGCTGTGGAAACTCCGCAAGGGGCTGTACGCCTCCGTCGCCGGAGCACGCGCTTCCGGCACCACGGCACTGCTGGAAGACGTGGTGGTACCGGTCGAGTCGCTGGCAGCCACCTGCGCGGGGCTGGGCGAGTTGTTCGACCGGTTCCGCTACGCCGAGTCGGTGATCTTCGGCCATGCCAAGGACGGCAACGTACATTTCCTGATCACCGACCGCTTCGCCGGTGACGAAGCCCTGTCCAGGTACGCGGAATTCACCGAGGAGATGGTGGATCTGGTGTTGGGACACGGCGGCTCTCTCAAGGCCGAGCACGGGACCGGCAGGGTGATGGCACCGTTTGTGCGCCGCCAGTACGGCGACGAGTTGTTCGACGTGATGGTCGCGATCAAGCGGTTGTTCGACCCCACCGGGATGCTGAACCCCGGTGTCCTGCTCGACGATGATCCCCGAGCCCATCTGCGCCACATCAAGGTGACCCCCACCGTCGAGGAGGAGGTCGACCGCTGTGTCGAGTGCGGCTACTGCGAACCGGTGTGCCCGAGCCGCGATCTGACGCTCACCCCGCGTCAGCGGATCGTGGTGCGGCGGGCCATCGCTGACGCCGAGGCGGCCGGCGATACGGATCTGGTCACCGAACTCGAAGGCAGTTACGAGTATTCGGGGGTCCAGACCTGTGCGGTCGACGGAATGTGCGCAACGGTCTGCCCGGTCCTGATCAACACCGGGGACCTGGTGCGGCGGCTGCGCCGGGAGCAGGTGGCACCGGTGGCCGACCGGGGCTGGGCCACCGCCGCACGGCACTGGAAGGCGAGCACCCGCGGCGCTTCCGCAGCCTTGACCATCGCGAAGGTGCTGCCGGCCGCGGTGCCGGGCGGTGCCAGCAAGGCGGCCCGCGCGGTCGTCGGTGCCGATCAGGTACCCGAGTGGTCGGCGGACCTGCCTCGCGGCGGTCGCTCCCGAAAGCGGGCGGCACCGTCGACCGAACCCGATGCGGTGTACTTGCCGGCCTGCGTCAACACCATGTTCGGCGCCGACGGCGAGGGCGTTCAGTCGGCTTTCGAGAAGCTGTGCGCCACAGCGGGTATCACCCTGCTGGTTCCTCGCGATATCGACTCGCTGTGCTGTGGGACACCATGGTCGTCGAAGGGGATGTCCGCTGGTTACACGGTGATGCAGCACCGCACCGTCGCAGCGGTGCTCTCGGCCACCCGAGGGGGCGCAGTTCCGTTGGTCTGCGACGCATCCAGTTGCACCGAGGGCCTGATCAAGATGCTGCACGACACGGCACCACAGGTCACCGTGGTCGATGCCGTCCAGTTCACCGCCGACCGCGTGGTAGCCGGCCTGGCCGAGCACCCCCGGCTGGCGTCGCTGGCCGTGCATCCCACGTGCTCGTCGACCCAACTCGGCATCAACGACGCCCTGCTGGCACTCTCCCAGGAAGTCGCCGAGGACGTGTTGGTGCCCCAGGATTGGGGATGCTGCGCGTTCGCCGGGGATCGCGGGATGCTGCATCCGGAGCTGACCGCCTCCGCCACCACCCGCGAGGCGGCCGAGGTGCGCTCACACGACGCCGCGGCGCACGCCTCATGCAACCGCACCTGCGAGATGGGGATGACCAGGGCCACCGGCAGGTCCTACCGCCATGTGCTGGAGCTACTGGCCGATCTGGTCGGCGAACCGGCGCGCACGCCCCGCGACGGCAACATGACAGATACCGTCCTGCATCGACTCCATAACGACTGACGCTGCCGTCGATGTGGGAACCGATCTGATCGGATAGCGCAGCTAACGTGGTGTTTCCAGTAGAGGGAACATCGAAGGAGCGCAGCACAACATGTCGGTCCGGGGTCTGCGCCGTTGGCTGACCGCGGTGGCCGCGGTGTCAGCAGTTGTGGCGGGGATGTTCGCCGCGGTGGTGACCGCCCAGGCCGCCGGCCAGCAGTGGTCCGGCCGCTTCACAGTGGTGACCTACGCCTCCCAGAAGGCCGGCACCAGCGCGGCGGCCCGCCAGTCCGAGCCGAATTTCAGTGCCCAGTACACCTTTGTGACCACCTGCTCCGCACGATGTGTTGCCACCGCCGTCGACGGTCCGGCACCGAGTAACCCGACGATTCCGCAGCCGCAGCGTTACACCTGGAATGGTTCGCAGTGGACGTTCGCCTACGACTGGCAGTGGGAGTGCTATCACGGCGAGGGTGCTCCCCGGCTGTTCAGCCCCGCACAGTCCTGGGTGTTCTACACCCCACAGCCCGACGGTTCCCTGCAGGGCACCTGGCACACCGACATCCTCAGCGGAGCGTGCCGCGGTAACGTCCTGATGCCCGTCGCCGCCTATCCCGCCTGATCTTCCACCTGGCGGACCTGGTCAGCGATCAGATCGGGTTCGGTGGTCGGGATCTGATGCTCGGACCGGTACGCGGGCACAAACTGCCCTCCCGGGTGATCGTCGGCTGTCTTACGGTGTCCGGCAATGAGTTCCACACGGGATCGCTGACCGAACCGCGGTGTCTGCTGGCCCGACAGCACTCGAATCGGTATGTCGCCCAAGTCGAGTGGCCGCTCATGCAGCCACCGCAGCTGATCGATCACGGGCCGCAGCTCGGCTGCCGCCGATCGCGCCGCAGAGGGGGAAAGCGTGGCTTCGACCATCGCCCGGCGAAACGGCGTTATCCGGCTCGTGTTCAGCAACCGGGCCATCGGCAGCACCCGTGTCACGCCGGCCAGCGCCCGCATGGCGGCGGCCGCCACCGCAAACTGCCGGCGAACCCGGCGCGTGAAGAACAGCGGATTGTTCTCATCTGTCTGGTCGACCAGCACCAGACCGGCGACATCGTGTTGTCCGGCAGCCAACCGCCGAGCCGCCGCCACGCGGATGATGGGCCCGCCCCAGCTGTGCCCGACAAGCACCACCTTCCGGTGCGGGAACGCATCGATCACGACGTCCAGATCAGCGGCGAGAGCCTCCAATGTCCGCGGTCGGGTGCTCGGATCGCTGCCCCCGATCCCGGCCCGGTCGTAGGCCACCACGCGGTAGCGGTCCCGCAACAGCCGTTGTACCGGCAGCCAGTACAACGCGCTGGCCCCCAGGCCCGCCTCCAGAATCACCAGCGTGCCGGCATCGGGACCGTCCACCATGGTGCGCAGCCTTCGGCCGTCGGCAGTGGTGATCAAGCGGTCGCGACCCAGAAGGCCGGAACCGGGAAGGTCCGCAGATGTCACGGCTCCACAGTAGCGAGAGCTCCGCCGTCACCGGTGTGTCGCGCCGGTCGAGGCTGCCGCCTCACTCCAGATAGGCCGTCAGCGCGGTGTGCACCCGGTCCGGTAGCGAACCTCCGTGGTCCAGCCAGTCATCGAGTGCGATTCGCACCGACGCCATGGCCAGCGCCCCGAGTAGACGTGGGCGTGGATCGTCGGGTGCGATACCCGGGAACCGCGACGTCACCAGGTCCGCGATCGCGTTCTCGTAGCCGACGTAGACCTTCAGCATCCAGGCACTCAAGGCCGGTGCCTTTCGGGTCAGCAGCGCCAAGTCGCGGACCTGGGCGTCGATTTCAGCGAATCCCTCAGCAAGGCTGCTGAATGCGGCGATCACCGCTTCCGGCGCGGACAACTCCACCGGCTGGGCTGCCACGGCACCGGCGATACGGTCCAGCCATTGTCGCGAGATGCCCTCCGCCACAGCAGCTTCCTTGGAGCTGAAGTACCGGAAGAAGGTGGCCCGGCCCACCTCTGCTTCCTCGGAGATCTGCTCGACGGTGGCCCCTGCCAGCCCGTTCTGTGCCACCAGTGCGGCCGCTGCGGCGGCGATGCGCTCACGGTTGGCCACACGTTTGCGCTCGGACAGCGTCAGAGACTCGGGCATCGATCAACTATACGGGCACCCGGCACGCTCACCCCTGGCCCGAGAGCCGGTGTGGCGCGCCGGCCGTCGAAGTGAATTGACGTCGATGCCTTGACAGAGGGGGTGCAACCACCTGTTCGCCGCGGCGCCGGCCCGTGGGCCGGGCGCCGCGTGCGGGAGACTCCGTCCGCCCCGCCACATTGCGGACCGCCGAGGTGGATGCAGCCGCGGAATCCCAAGAACCGTATCTCGATGACACGGTGCGGAAATGACATCAGCGCCATCGGCTATCGCTCCGTGCAGGCTGCGATGACCCGTTGCCCGATCAAGTCAACATGTTCTGCCGACATGGCCGTGGACAGCGCGAGCAAGCCATTGGTGCCGACGAGCACCCCGGCGTTGTACAGCCGCCACCACATCGTGGCCGAGTCCTGCACCACCAACCGCAGCAGTGAGCCGCTTCCGTTGACCACCAGACCGGCTGCGCGGAGACGATGACGCAGTGCGTCTCCGCAGGCATTCAAGGCGGCGATATCGGTTTCGGTGAACCGCCGCAAAGCGACCAACCCTGCCACCATGGTGACGGGGTTTGCACTGAACGTGCCGCCCCAGGCGACCGGTCCGTCACCCAGCGGGCTGAAAGCCTCCAGTACGTCGGCACGCCCCCCTACCGCGCCCACCGGGAACCCGCCGCCGATCACCTTGCCCAGTGAGATGAGGTCAGGCACCAGCTGGTACTGCTGGTGCAAGCCCCCCACCCCCAGGCGATAGGTGATGACTTCGTCGATCGCCAGCAACGCACCGTGCTCGGTGGCCAACCGTCGTGCCGCGGAGGCGAATTCAGCGGACACCGGGCGCAGCCCGGCACGGTTGGGCATCAGGTCGAGCAGGATCACCGCAACCCGATCGCCGAGCTGACTCATCGTTTCTTCGAGGGCAGCGGTGTCGTTCTGCGGGAGCGTCACCGACGCCTCGGAGACGCTGCCGGGCACACCGGGTGCATCGGCCGCGACCACGCCGTCATACGTTCCGTGGTAGCTACCGTCGAATCGCACCACAAGATCACGTCCGGTGTACGCACGCGCGCCCCGGATCAGCATCATCACGGCTTCGGTTCCGGAGTTACAGAACCGCCAGCGCGCCATGCCGGTTCGTGCGCTCAGCAACTCGGCCATCTCGACTTCATACGATGTCGGAAGCCCGAACGCTGTTCCCCGGGCCGCGACGGCAGTGGCCGCGGCCAGGATCTCGGGATCGGCGTGCCCGTGAATCAGGGCCGTGTAGTTGTTGTTGCAGTCAATCGTCTGGTGACCGGCCGAATCGGTGACGATCGCACCCTCCCCCGCCACCGCATACGGCGGGTGGGGTGCCACGAACACCGTGGAGCGGGTGTTGCCGCCGGGCATCACCCCGGCGGCTCGCGAATAGAGCTCGGCTGCGGTACTCATTATCGCGAGCTGACAGTGCGACTCTGCTCGCGCATGAACCCGGGCAGGTACCAGGGCCCCAGTCCGCCCTTGCCCGATGAGCCACTGGCTTTCCAGCCACAGAATGACTGCAAGCCGGGCCACGCCCCGGTGGTGGCGCCCTCACGCCGGTTCACGTACACGACGCCGGCCTCGATCTCATCGAGGAACCGGTCGGTTTCCTCTTCGACTGCGCTGAAGATTCCTGCAGACAATCCATAATCGACCGCGTTCGCCTCGGCCAGCGCGTCGTCGATGCCGTCGACGACGGTCACCGTGACCACCGGCGCAAAGAGCTCGTCGCGCGTGAGACGGTGCCCACGCGGAAGTCCGGTGATGACGGTCGGAGAAATGAAATGTCCGGCGCCCTCGGGGGTCGGGGTGGTGATCACCGTTGCCCCGTCAGCGCGGGCGAGCTCCAGCGCCGACTGCACCCGGGCGGTGATGTTCTCGTCGATCAGCGGACCGACGAACACGCCCGCCGAGGAGGGGTCACCGACCACGATCTGCTCGATACGCGCCTTCAGTCGCTCCACGAGTTCATCGTGAACCGGGCGGTCCACCACCACACGTCTTGTTGCACTGCACTTTTGGCCGGAGAACCCATAGGCCGACCGGGCAATGCCTTCCACCGCATCGTCGAGGTCGGCGGTGGCCATCACGATGGCGGGGTTGCTGCCGCCCATTTCCGCCAGCACGGGCTTGGAGTACGCCGCGTTGGACAACCCACGGATGATCCCCCAGCCGACGTCCGCAGACCCGGTGAAGGCGATGCCGTCCACAGCGGACTCGGCCAGAATCCGACCTGTGTCGGCCCCGCCGTGGACTACGTTCAACACACCCGGGGGAAGGAACTCGGCAAGGATCTGCGCGGCCAGGGCGGTCGATCGGGGCGTCTTGTCCGACGGCTTGAGCACCACGGTGTTACCCGTCACCAGCGCGCCGGCAGCCATGTTCACCGCCAGTGCGACGGGAAAGTTGAACGGCGCCAGCACCGCGAATACTCCGTAAGGCCGGAGAACGTCGGTGCTCGTGTCGGTGGCCGTGGGCCGAAGCGGTGTCACAAAGCCGTTGTTGAGTTCCAGCTGTGCGCAGTAGTGCTCGATCAGATCGGCCGATTCCTGTGCCTCGGCCAATGATTCAATGCGTGACTTGCCGGTCTCGGCGGAGATGGTGGCTGCGATCGCCACCGCGTCCTCCAGGAAACGGGATTTGGCTGCACGCAGAGCCGTTGCGCGGTCTTCGGCCGACAGCAACCGCCAGTTGCGGGCTGCCGCGGCCGCCGCGTCGACCGCCGCGTCGACGGTCTGCTTGGTGGCGGCGTGTGCACGTGCCACCACCCGGTTCGGGTCGCTGGGGTCACGACGCTCGAACACCTCACCCTCGCGGCGGTCCTCACCGGTGATGACGTGCCCCAGCGGCTCGGGCACCTGCGCCCGCGCTGCCGCGAGCTGGTCCTCGAACTGACGATCGAGCTCCGGGTCCAGCGAGGTGCTTCCGTAATTCAGTGTTGTCATGTCGGCCCTTTCAGGCAGTGGGTTGAGTTGGCGCAGATACGGATTCGCGATCGGGGGCCCACGACTGGGTCCAGCCGAAGGTCGGAGTGACATCGAGAACGGCTTCGGCGGCAACAAGACCGACCGCCGGTGCCAGCTGGATTCCCGATCCGCCGGCTCCCAGAGCGCAGACCACCGTGGGTTGCCCCGGATGGCGTCCCACGACCGGACGGTGATCGGGACTCATCGGATAGATACCCTGCCAACTCCCGCTGATGGTCAGGTCATCGACGATGTGAAGTCGCTCGGCCATCAGCGTCAGGACTCGTTCCACTTCGTCGTCGGTGACTCGCCGCAGTTTCACGTCAGGAGAGACCGGCTCATGCACCCCTTCGTCGGTGTGGAGACCGGCAATCAGCTGATCGACACGTTCGGATCGGAAGTAGACGCCGTCGGTCCCCGAATCGGGAACGTAGTCCATGACAAACGGCAACATCGGGTCCATCGGCTTGCGCAGGTCGACAGTGATCGCACCGTGCAGCTGCGGATGCAAAGCGATAGGCGCCCCGAGGAGCTCACCCACTCGGGCGGCCCACGCGCCGGCAGCGTTCACGACGATATCGGCGGTGAGCTTTCCCTTTGTCGTGTCCAGCTCCCACCGCCCGCCCGAAGTGACGGCCGCACCGAGCAGTTCGGTGTTCACCGACACCCGCCCGCCCCGTTCGGCGATCAATCGGGCCGCAATGGTGCAGTACTCGTATCCGTCGATATAGCCGTCGGATTCACCGTAAAGGCCCCCGATTCGGTCCGCGGTCACCAGCTGCGGCCATCTGGCTGCGATCTCGTCGGCGGACAGGACATATGCGTCGGAAACGCCGAATCCCCGTTGGGTGGTCAAACTCCGCTCGAAGGTCTCGATGTCGGCCGCCGTCGAGCCCAGCCGCAGATACCCGCACGAGACGAAGTTCAGGCCGTGTTCGGCGGCAATCCGGTCGTAGAACCGCCGCCCGTAGACACGCGCCTCTACATCGTCGGGGCGGAAGTATTGCGTTTCCACCATGCCCACCGATCGCCCGGAGGAGCCCTCACCCGGATGCGACCGTTCGATCACGGTGACGTCGCCCACTCCCCGATCGACGAGCTCCAACGCAGTCGACAGCCCTAGGACGCCACCACCGATCACGACCACGGCAGGGGTCGACGCCATTTCGCCTCCAAGAGAAGAATGTTGGGAGCGGCCCGCAGTGTGCGGCCACCCGCCATGCCGATGCTCGGCATGGCTAAATCATATAGTTGAGTCTTTTTAAGGGCAAGGCCCGCGAGGCGGTGAAGAACAAATCTTCAACCCTGAGCCCTCACCGGATTCGACGCGCCATCACCCGGCGAAGCCCGCCGGCAGCCGCCTCTCGCTCTGGGCTGTCAGCTCGACAGCACCACTACCGACCAGCCGTAGTTCGACACATTGAAGCGTTGTTGCACAACCGTTTCAGACTTCGCGCGGGCAGATCTCGGCGTGATCGGAAGCCCGGTGCTCAGCGATGGCACCGTGGAGACCACCACCCGATCGGACTCGTTGACCAGCGCCAGCGGGAACGGCATCCGGACCAGGTCGGCCGCCAACGAATCGATGAACCGGCGAACGTCCACATCTGCCGCCACCACGCCCCGCAGTGCCGACAGCCCCGGCACGGGCACCGAGACCGTCACGGTGTAGTCGTCCGAGCCCCAGGTGTCGATGAACGGCCCCGAGAGTGTCGGATCTCCACTGTCCCTGGGGTTCCGAAACCACCGCAGCGCGGCGTAATCGTAGAAACTCTCGGAGTCCGGATCGGAACTGTGCGACCGTTCGGCCACCACACCACCACGCTCGACCCACCACACCATTGCCGGCGGGCGGGCCGAGTCGGTGCAGTCCACCGCGTAGCCTGCCCCGGCAAGCGCGTCGCCGTCGTCACGCTGCACCAGAAGCTCTTTGGTGGCATCCACGAAGTAGCCGAACTCGTCTTCGGACATCGGCATCTCGGACACAATTGCTGTCAGCTTGCCGACCACGGCATCGATGCGGGCTGCCACCTGGGCAGTGAACGCCATGATCTTCTGCTCGTCACTCCCCTGGCGGGTCATTTCCGATTCCCTACGGTCGAACCGATCCTGCTGCCTGCCAGTCCCACCGCGACGTCGAGGCCGGCCTCACGGACCGCCCGTGCGGCATCCTCCCGGCTGCCGTCGTCGACAGCAGTCAGCAAGGACTCGTGATGTCGAGAAACCCTGGTCCGCAGTTTGGAATCCCGGTAGGCGACCGACAGCAAGGGCCCGTAGTCGATGACACACGCGACGGTGGCCCGGGTCAATCGAACCGACTGCGATGCAGCTGCCATGGCAATGTAGAGCCGTCCCTCCGCTCGCCGCGCCGCCGCCGAATTCCGAGCCTTGACAAAGCTTTCGACGTGCTGCGCCATTCCGCTGACTTCATCGTCGGACGCCCGCTCGGCCGCCAGTGATACGGCGGCTTCATTGATCGAGATCCGCCAGTCGGACAGATCCCTCAAATCGACCAGCGACATCTCGGCCAACCGGGAACGACCGTGAGCCACCGGGTCGTAACCATTACGCCGAACGAAGCTACCGCCGGTGCGGCCGCGTCTGGTCTCCACCAGCCCCGCATCCCGCATGAGGCCGAGCGCATCCCGCAACGTGACCGGAGAGATACCCAGTTGCGCAGCCAGTTCGGTCTCCGGCGGCAGCTGCTCACCGTCTTTGAACACGTCGAGCGCCACGGCATTACGCAGCCGATCGAAGATGACCTGGGTCCGCCCACCGTGCTCCAGTGGCGCGAAGATGACCTCACGCAGAATGTCCGACGTTTGCGGTACCGCCATCGACGTCTAACCAACTTTCACGTTCGTGCGTGAGCCATCTCGCCCCGGCGTCAGCTCAGTGACCAAGTATGCCCAACACCTCACCGGCGGCAAGTTCGCCGGTGTACAGCGCACCCTCGACCCCGAGACGCGAGTCGAAATCCGAACCGGCAAACGCGATTCGGCCCCGAGGCTGCCGAGCTCTCGGCCTGATCGCCGTTTGGCCCGGCCGCAGGTAGCTCCAGGTGCCGCGGGAAAGCGCATCACCCGCCCAATCATGCCAAGCGACCGCATCGACCTTGATGCCGGGCACATACTGCTGCAGCGACTTCTCCACAGCAGCCGCGTCGTTGACGTCGATCACCCCCGCCTCGGAGGTGAAACCCACGACGATCGCGCGGTCACCTTCGTGGAAAGTGGTGGACGCCGTAGCGAAGCCGCCCCCAGCAGGAATACCGTGGGCGTAGAACGGCTCGGGACAGTTGCTGACAAAGGCGGTGACCTTCTCGGCCTGCGCGGCCACTCCCTGCGAGGCGAGGGTTTGCAGCTCGTCCGAGAGCTCCGGGGTGAACTGGATGTCGGAAAGCACCCCGATGGGCAGCGCGCTCACCACCGCCCGCACCGTGACCTCACCGGCGGTGGTCTGCACGTTGACGTTCGGACCGGCGTCGTGGACGGCGGTGACTTTTGCGCCGAACACCACGTCGGCATCCGATCCGGCCATCACCGCGTCGTACAAGGCGCCTGTTCCGTGCGCGAGCTGGGGACCCAGGGTTCGCGCCATCGGGGTGTCGTACGGTGCCGCAAAGAATGTCGCGGCGGCGACCGAGCCACTCTTCGAGATCGCATGCAGCAGAGGCAACGCCGACGGCACATCCCAAGAGTCCCCGGCCAGGGTCACGATGTGGGCCTCGAACAGTTCCCGGGTGTGCGTTCCGAGTTCCAAGTCCGCCAGCAGGGTTGGCCACGGAACGTCGAGCTCGGAGACGTCCTGCTCCTCGATGGGCAGGTCGGGGTCGATACGCGATGCCAGCTGCGAGATCCGGACGATCAGCCGTTCGAAAGACGCCAGTTCGTCCACCGGCACCGGCATGGAGCCCACGCGCCGCTCACCGCCCGAGAGCCAGATGAGGGCGGTCTCCTCGAGGGAACCCCATTCCAGCTCGAGGGCGTGTTCATCGATCTCTTGCCACGTCAGCGGGTAGCTGTCGCGGTCGAGCATGAATGCTCCACCCCATTCCACGGCGTGGCCTTCGAAAAAGTCCTGCTGCGACCACATTCGGCCGGAAAGCCGGTCTCGTGCTTCGATTATCAGAACCCGCAGCCCGGCCCTGGTGAGTCGGCGCGATGCCGTCGCTCCGGCAAATCCGCCTCCCAGGATTGCGACGTCGTACTCGCCGTCGAGGCTGTCCACAACGCGATGCATTTCTCTCCCGTTTCGTGATGCGTTGATTTACTGAGACTGGAACGTCGCCAAGGCGTTCGACACCGAGTCGAGATTGGTGGCGTAGTACTCCGCGCTCTCGGCCACCGTGTTGACGGCGTTGTCTTTGGACACGACATAGGGCTGCACCTTGGTGTCGTAGTCGGTGGCACTCAGGTCTTTGATCGCCGTGGTGTAGGTGGTGCGATCCACAAATCCGATCTGCCCCTTACGGTCCAGGAGCCACATCGCAAGTGCTGCCTGCCCCACTTCCGGATTGGGCGCACCCTTGGGCACGGCGAAGTAGGCCGCAGTTGTCATCCCGCCATCCCAGGTGAACTCCAACGGGAGTTTCTGCTGGACGATGGCGTCATAGACGCGCCCGGTCCACACCATGCCCATGGCGCATTCACCGTTGTTGAGCAGCTGCAGAACGGTGGCGCCGGACTCCCACCACACGATGTCGTTCTTGATGGTGTCCAGTTTGGCCAACGCCCGATCAACGTCGAGGGGATACATTTCCGCGGCGGGAACACCGTCGGCGAGCAGCGCAACCTCGAGGGTGCCGCCGCTGACGGGGTACTTGTACAGACAGCGTTTCCCGGGGAAATCGGTCACGTTGAACAGATCAGCCGACGACGTGGGCTTCTTGCCGCCAAAGGCGTTGGCATTCCAGACCAGGACCGACGCGTTGTCCTCGACCTTGATCCCGTACTTGTCGACACTGGCACCGTCGAGCATGTCGACGGGCACAACATCGGTATCGACCTCTTCGAGCAGGCCCGCCTCGGCCGCCTGGAAGTACTCCCCACCGGTGCCGAACTCCACCAGGTTCCACGGCACGTTTCCGGATTCGGCAGCAGCCCGGAACTTGGTGGACGTGCCATCGGTGTACTCAGCCTGGGAAGGCAGCCCGGTCAGTGCCGTGAAGTCCTTCCAAACGGTCTCGTTCTTGGCTTCGGCGGTCAGGCCGCCCGAGGAGTCATACCAGGTCAGCGAGCCGCTGAGGCCTTGGAAGGTCGAATCGGGAAAGACCGACGAGTCGAAGTCACCGGCGGCCTGCGTGGGCGCCTGGGAATTGCCGCATGCGACAGCGGCGGTGCTGCAGACTGCCACGGCCAAGACCGCCGCCGTCCGCTTGAATCTCGCTCTTGACATCGCTGCTCCTTATGGGCCAGGTTGTTTTAACCGATCGAACTGTATCTTTAATCTGGCTCACGTCAAGAGGACAACTGTGACACCCGCTATAGAAGCCCTTCGGGAGGCTGGTTCCGAGCCACCCGAAGAGTCGACATCGCCACGGAAGCCGCTGACAGCAAAGCGCTTTCGCTCCAGAGTGAGTACCGGAACAGCTGTACTGCTGGCCGGTTTGGCCGCCCTCTACGGGGTGTTCTTCTTCTGGCCGCTCACCAGCATCGCGGTGCGCAGCCTGAACCCGGACGGCTCGCTGTCGTACCGGCCCTCCGAGTTCTCGCTGGTCAACTACCTCAGCTTGTTCACCGATCCGCTGCTGCGTGACGTCTTGCTGAATACCGCGGTGACAGCGGCGGTGTCGACCCTGATCACGTTTGTGCTCGCGTTTCCCACCGCCTATCTCATGTCCAGGCTGCAGCGGTCGATGTCGACGATTCTGTTCATGTTGGTGCTGTTGCCGTTCTGGGTGTCGATCCTGGTCCGGTTGTTTGCTTTCCTGGAGCTGCTGTCTTCCAACGGGCCCGTCAACGACGTGCTGGAAGCCGTCGGGGTGGGCCGCCAAACGCTGCTGTTCAACGCCACCGGAACCGTCATCGGCATGGTGAATTACCTTTTGCCATACATGATCCTGGTGCTGTTCGCCGCGATGAGCGGGATCGACCCGAACCTCACCCGCGCGGCCAAATCACTCGGTTGTTCCAGCAGACAAGCCTTCATGTCCGTCTATCTTCCGCTGATGCGGGCATCGATCGTGGGTGCGCTGCTACTGAACTTCATCATTGCCACCGGCTTCTTCCTGACACCGGCAATCCTGGGTGGGCCGCGGGACGTGACCGTCTCCACCTATATCGCCACCCAGGTGCAGAACTACCGCTGGGGCCCGGCCAGCGCCTTCGGAGTGGTGTTGCTGATCGTCACCTGCGTGGGATTTGCTGCCGCCGGCCGGATGACCGGCCTCACCGCCGGATCGGGTATCGCGATAACCGGATCGAAGGGGGTGTCGCGGGGTGAAGAATTGCCGTTCGGCCCGGCAAAAATCGGGCTGTGGACCGTGAGCCTCCTGGTGATCGCGTTCCTGTTTGCACCGATCGCCTTTGTGTTCCCCCTGTCGTGGGGTGTCGACGCCACCATCGTGTTCCCACCGCGAGGCTTCACGCTCGACTGGTATCACGTCGCGCTCACCGACCCGGTTTGGACGGCCGCGCTCCAGAAGAGCCTCACGGTGGGACTGGCAGTGGCCGTGCTCTGCATCGTGCTCGCCGTGTTCGTCGCCAGATGGGTCCGCAACCTCGACCACCGCCCCCGCTTACAGTCCCTGGTGGTCAGTGTCGTCTATCTGCCGGTGATCGTTCCGGTCATCCTGCTTGCCATCGGCACGTTCGACGTGCAGAACCAGATCGGCATCCTGGGCAGTTGGTGGGGCCTGGTCCTCGTCGAAACCATTCTGGCGCTGCCTTTCACATACTTGGTGGTGGCGGCGGCCCTCAACAATGTCGACCCGAGTTTGGAGAAGGCGGCCTGGACCATGGGAGCCAGCCGCATCTACGCACTCCGCAAAGTTGTTGTGCCGACCGTGATACCGGCGATCGCCGGCGCTGCACTGTTGGCCTTCATCAGCTCCTGGGACGAGGCGGTGGTCGCACTGTTCCAGACCAGCTTCGACAAGACCTTGCCGGTCAATTTCTATGCTTCGCTCAAGAGCGGCGCCAGCCCGGTGATCGCGGCGATCGGGGCCATGTTGATGCTGGTGGTCCTGCTGTCCGGTGCCGCCTTCGTGGCGGTGCAGGCAGTGCGGTCCCGCCGTGCCCGGAAACCTTCGTCCAACAGCCCTACCCCCGACAAGAGGCCTTCATGACAACCCCGCCGGCATCAGCTGCAGCAACGAATGCGGCTCCAGCCCAGCAGCCCTTCATCGAGATCCGAGACCTGCACCACGAATACGGCGGGATCACCGCCCTGGACAGCGTTTCCCTCGATGTCCGACCGGGCGAGTTCATCACGCTTCTGGGTCCGAGCGGATCCGGCAAGAGTTCGCTGTTGCACATACTCGCAGGGCTGGTCGAAGCGACCTCCGGGTCCATCTCCATCGCCGGCCGCGACATCACCGGGGTGCCACCGCAGAAGCGCGAGATCGGCCTGGTGTTCCAGAACTATGCGCTGTTTCCCCACCTCACCGCCCGCGAGAACATCCACTTCCCCCACAATGTGCGCAAGACCCCCGAGAAACAGGCAGCTGCGCGTGTCTCCGAAGTACTGGACCTCGTCGAGCTCACTGCGCTCGCCGATCGACGGCCCGACCAGCTCAGCGGCGGCCAGCAGCAGCGTGTTGCCGTCGGCCGGGCGATTTCGGCAGTGCCGAAGGTGCTCCTTCTCGACGAGCCGCTCGGCGCCCTCGATCGTCGGCTCCGCCAGCAGCTGGGGCACGAAATCCGGCGTGTGCAAAGGGAAACCGGCATCACCACGCTGTACGTCACCCACGATCAAGAAGAAGCATTCACCATGTCCGACCGCGTTGTGGTGATGAATCACGGAGAAATCAGGCAGGTGGGCGCCCCCGAGGAGGTCTACACCCGCCCGCGTGACTCTTTCGTGGCCAACTTCGTCGGCGAGGTGAACCTCTGGACCGCCGAGGTGCAAGGCCGCGCCGGAGACACCGTGACTGCCAGGATCAACAACTCTGCCGGCTTCACCGCACTGTGCGGTTACGGCGTAGCGGACACGTCGCTCAAGGTCGCCGTCCGCCCGGAACGGGTATGGGTGTGGCCACCTGGGTCCTCGGCACCGCGTCCCGGCATCCAGCACGTCGACTCCGGGGTCATCATCGAATCCACATTCCTCGGCAACAGTCGCAGTGTCGTCGTCGAATCAGAAAAGCTGGGCCAGACAACAGCATTGCTCTACGACGGCGAAGAGCCACGTGACCGCGGCGCTCAGGTGGCGCTCGGATGGGAAGCCAGGCACGCCCTCGTCATCCCGGAATAGCCGAACCCTCAGCGCCTTTCATCAGGCGCCGGCGGATTCCTATACGGAGAGGCGCTGCACGGCCGCATCGATGCGTTCATCGGTGGCCGTCAGCGCCATCCGGACGTGCCGGGCGCCGCGAGCTCCGTAGAACTCACCGGGAGCCACCAGGATGCCACGTTCGGCCAGCCACGCCAGAGTGTCCCGGCACGGCTCGTCGCGGGTGGCCCACAGGTAGAGACCGGCCTCGGAATGGTCCACGATGAAGCCTGCCGCGCGGACCGCGGGCAGCAGGAGATCGCGGCGGCGCGCGTAGCGATGCCGCTGCTCTTTCTCATGCGCGTCATCGTCGAGAGCAGCCACCATCGCGCCCTGGATCGGCGCCGGAACCATCATCCCGGCATGCTTGCGCACGGCGAGCAACTCCCCCACCAGCGCAGGATCACCGGCGACAAAACCCGCGCGATAGCCGGCCAGCGACGACGTTTTCGACAGCGAGTGGATGGCCAGCAGTCCGGTGTGGTCACCGTCGCACACCGCCGGATGGAGCACCGAAACCGGCTCCGCGTCCCAGGCAAGCCCGAGGTAACACTCGTCGGAGGCGACGATCACGCCGCGCTCCCGCGCCCAACCGACCACTTTGCGCAGATGATCGACGCCGAGCACCGCCCCCGTGGGATTGCTGGGCGAGTTCAGGAACACCAGCGCCGGGGCCTGCGGGCCGACCTGGGTCAACGAGTCGGCGGCCAGCACCGACGCACCCGCCAGCCGCGCACCCACGTCGTACGTCGGGTAGGCCAGCTCGGGCACCACAACCAGATCGGCACTTCCCAGGCCGAGCAGCGTCGGCAGCCAGGCGATCAACTCTTTGGTACCGATCACCGGCAGCACCGCGTCGTCGGCAACACCGGTGATGCCGTAACGCCGAGCGAGCGCGGAAACAGCCGAGGCCCGCAGCGCGGATGTGCCGGCGGTTGTCGGATAGCCCGGCGCCGAGCTCGCCGCCGCCAGGGCATCCCGGATCAGGGGCGCCACCGGGTCGACGGGTGTCCCGACCGAGAGGTCGATGATCCCGTCCGGGTGCGCCCTGGCGGTAGCCGTGACGTCGGCCAGAGTGTCCCAGGGAAAGACCGGCAGGGACGCCGATACGCGCCTCAACGTCACCTCAGTACGTCAGCCCTCGCCCTGGGGCGGCAATCCTTTGATCGCCGCCGGGTCGTGATCGGTCTGACCGACCTTCGAGGCACCGCCCGGTGATCCGAGCTCGTCGAAGAAGTCGGCGTTGGACTGGGTGTAGCTGCTCCAGTCGTCGGGCACATCGTCCTCGTAGAAGATGGCCTCGACCGGGCACACCGGTTCGCAAGCGCCGCAGTCCACGCATTCGTCGGGGTGGATGTACAGCATCCGTGCGCCCTCGTAGATGCAGTCGACGGGGCATTCCTCGATGCACGCCTTGTCTTTGACGTCGACGCAGGGTTGAGCGATCACGTATGTCACGGGGTCTCCTCGTGCTCCTGTCAGTGGCTACTTGACGGGCTGTTCGTACTTGTTCTGGGGTAGGTCGCTGGACCAGTATCCGGAGGCTGAAACCGGACGTCTGTGCCAGTGTGCCCTAAGTTACGCGCGCGGTCGTCACGACACACGATTACTGATACTAATCGTCGCATATACAACTCACGCACCTACTCTCGCACATGCATTCAGGAAGCTATGCAACCTATTGCATAGTACCGCTGGTACTGGATACCCTCGGTCGGTGACTTTGGCGCACGCGATCCTGGTCTCGCTGCGCGAGCAGCCCGGCTCCGGTTATGAACTGACCCATCGGTTCGACCGTTCCATCGGCCAGTTCTGGCGGACCACCCACCAGCAGATCTACCGCACCTTGCGCACCATGGAAAACGACGGCTGGGTCCAGGTGACGGCGGCGCCCCAGGACGGCCGGCCCGACAAAAAGGTTCACACCGTCACCGAGGCCGGTCGGACCGAACTCGCCCGCTGGATCAGCGCACCCCTGCGACCGCGCGGCGACACCGGCACCCGCGATCTCGCCGTCAAACTTCGTGGCGCGAGCTACGGAGATGTCGAGGCGGTGAGCGCACAAGCAGTCACCCTGCGGGCCGAGCGCGCCGCCCGCTTGGCGACATACCACGCATACGAGAAGCAACACTTCCCGGACCCGTCGCGGCTCTCCGGCGCGGCCCTGCATCAGCATCTGGTGCTGCGCGGCGGGATCCGCGCCGAACAGAACACCATCGAGTGGCTCGACGAAGTAGTGGCCGGACTCCGGCGATGACTGCGGACCCCTATCCGAAACTGTTGTCACCGTTGGACCTCGGCTTCACCACCCTCCACAACCGGGTGGTCATGGGGTCCATGCACACCGGCCTGGAAGACCGGGCCCGCGACACCGATCGGCTGGCCGCGTACTTCGCCGAGCGCGCCCGAGGCGGTGTTGGCCTGATCATCACCGGCGGCTATGCCCCCAACCGCACCGGCTGGCTGCTGCCGTTCGCCGCACAGCTGGTGACCTCATCGGAGGCACACCGGCACCGCAGGGTCACCTCGGCAGTCCACGACGCCGGCAGCAAGATCCTGCTACAGGTACTACACGCGGGACGTTATGCCTACCATCCCTTTTCGGTCAGCCCGTCGTCGATCAAGGCGCCCATCAACCCCTTTCGGCCGCGCACTCTGCGCGATGTCGAGGGAACCATCGACGACTTCGTACGGTGCGCAATGCTGGCCCGGGAGGCCGGTTACGACGGTGTCGAGATCATGGGCAGCGAAGGCTATCTGATCAACCAGTTCCTGGCGCCACGAACCAACAAGCGCACCGACCGTTGGGGTGGTAGCCCCGCCAACCGGCGACGCTTCCCGGTTGAGATCGTTGCTGCCACCCGAGCGGCCGTCGGCCCCGATTTCATCCTCTGCTACCGCATGTCGATGGCCGATTTTGTGGCAGACGGCCAGAGCTGGGATGAAACCCTGGCACTGGCAACCGAAATCGAAGCGGCAGGCGCCACGCTCATCAACACCGGCATCGGCTGGCACGAATCCAGGGTGCCGACCATCGTCACCTCGGTGCCTGCCGGCGCTTTTGTAGACCTCAGCGATGCAGTCGCCCAACAGGTCGGCATACCGGTCATGGCCTCCAACCGCATCAACATGCCCGAAGCCGCCGAGCAGATCCTGACCGACACTGCGGTGGCGTTGATCTCGATGGCGCGACCACTGCTCTCGGATCCAGATTGGGTCCACAAAGCAGCGACCGGCGCCGCCGCCGAGATCAACACCTGCATCGCGTGCAACCAGGCCTGTCTCGACCATGCCTTTGTGCACAAATCGGTGTCGTGCCTACTCAATCCCCGCGCCGGCCACGAGACCACCCTCATCCTGAGCCCGACAAGGCGGGTGCGATCGATCGCCGTGGTCGGAGCGGGCCCGGCCGGGCTGGCCGCGTCGGTCAGCGCCGCCCGACGGGGTCACCGGGTCACGTTGTTCGAGGCCAACGGCTTCATCGGTGGCCAGTTCGACATGGCCCGACGTATCCCGGGCAAAGAGGAGTTCAACCAAACGGTCCGGTACTTCACCACTATGCTCGACAAGTACGCCGTCACAACCCGATTGAACACCCGGGCCGACGTCGAGCAGCTATCCGATTTCGACGAGGTGGTACTGGCCACCGGTGTGACACCGCGCATGCCGGCGATCACCGGTATCGGGCATCCAATGGTGCTCTCTTACCCGGAAGCGATTTACCGGATCCGGCCCGTCGGCAACCGCGTCGCCGTGATCGGGGCCGGCGGAATCGGTTTCGACGTCAGCGAGCTGCTGGTCACCGACCGGTCACCCACCACAAACCTCGAAGAGTGGAGGGCCGAATGGGGTGTCGGGGAGCCCCACCAGGCCCGGGGCGCCGTGGTCGCGCCGTTGCCGGCACCCGCGGTGCGCCAGGTGTATCTGCTGCAGCGCTCCAAGGGTCCGCAGGGGACCCGACTCGGCAAGACCAGCGGGTGGGTCCATCGGGCATCGCTGAAAGCCAAAGGCGTGGTGCAGCTTTCCGGAGTCAACTACGAGCAGATCGACGACGACGGTTTGCACATCAGCTTCGGCCCCGATCACCGCGATCGACGGCTGATCGCAGTGGACAACGTGGTGGTGTGCGCCGGCCAGGATCCGGTGCGTGACCTTGACGAGGCACTGCGCACCAACGGAATCGATCCGCATGTTGTCGGTGGGGCGGCCGCGGCCGGGGAGCTCGACGCCAAGCGCGCCATCCGTCAGGGCACCGAACTCGCCGCCCGCTTGTAACCCGCTACCGGCCTCTTCGGCGCGAGGGGATCAGGCCTGCTTGAGAGCCTCGATCGCCAGCGAGATGGTGACCTTGTCCCCCAGCACAGCCCCGCCGGTCTCCAGCGGCATGTCGATCTCGATACCGAAGTCCTTGCGGTTCAACACCACAGTGGCTTCAAAACCCGCTACCTCGCCGTGGCCCATCCCCGGGTTGACGCCGTTGAACTCCAGCGCCAGGCTGATCGGCTTGGTGATGCCCTTCAGGGTGAACTCACCGTCGAGGACGTAGTCGGCACCCTTGGCCTGCACACCCGTCGACCGGAAAGTCGCAGTCGGGAACTTCTCGACGTCGAAGAAGTCAGCGCCCTTGATGTGGGCCTCACGTTGCTCGTTCCCCGTGTACACCGAGGCGACGTCGATCTCGGCAGCTACCGAGGGCGTGCCGTCTTCGGCGATCGTGATGGCACCGCTGAAGTTGCCGAAGCTACCCCGGGCCTTGCTCACCACCAGATGGCGGATCGAAAAGCTGATGGACGAGTGCACCGGGTCAATGGCCCAGGTTCCGGTGCTGAGTCCGGTCGGCGCTGCAACAGTCATGGCGATACTCCTTGCACGTGGTTGGGTGTCGGCCTGCCCGCACCCGCATCCAGCTTAAACGGACCATGGTCCGAATTTGTTCCGGGGACGGACCGCGCCGCGTTCCGCTATCGGTAATGCTCGAGGAGAGGCAAGGCGAGTAGGCCCGTGACGCAGCCGCTGACCAGCAGCAGGGCACCGATTCCGCAGACCAGCCCACTGGCCCTGGGATGGAAGATCGCCGCCAGGGTGGACAAGATCGCAACAACCGTCAGCACCGTCGCCACGATGGCCGCGGCGCCGGCGTCGGCGAGGCGGGTGCCGTTCTCGAAGTCGGCCGCAAAACTCTCTGACGTCCACACGGAGAACACGATCAGTCCGGCCCAGAGTTGAGCCACGGCAGCAACTGCGCACCACAGGCTCGCGGTGCCGCCGGCCCGGGCAGTCCGCTGGGTTGGCATGACGCTGTCGGTATCGATGGTCATGACGTCGATACTGGCGGCCACCGGGCGTCACGACATGCGTAGGACTACTCGATCAGACAGCGAATCGATCCGCGACGAGCGCACGCATTGGTATCCCGAACGCGGCGTGTCGACGTACAGACCCGCGCGGTCGCCAGGGGGTTGGGGGCTCAGACGGCGCTGGCCGTATAGGTGGTGGTGCGTTGGCGGGCTGGTCGGCCGATGCCTGCGGCGATGGCGACAAGTTCTTCGACGGTTTTGGCGGAGCCGTTTTCGGAGCCGGCCATGCGGGAGATGGTCTCCTCCATGAGGGTGCCGCCGAGGTCGTTGGCGCCGCCGTTGAGCATGATCTGGGTGCGTTCGGTGCCGAGTTTGACCCAGCTGGTCTGGATCGACGGGATCCTGCCGTGCAACATGATCCGCGCCAGCGCGTGCACCGCCCGGTTGTCCCGATGCGTGGGACCGGGCCGGGCGGCCCCGGCCAGATACAGCGGCGAGGACTGGTGGACAAAGGGCAGCGGCACGAACTCGGTGAAACCGCCGGTTTGGTCCTGGATGTTCCGCAAGATGTTGAGGTGGCCCACCCAGTGCCGCGGGGTGTCGACGTGTCCGTACATCATGGTCGAACTCGATCGCAGCCCGACCTGATGGGCGGTGGTCACCACTTCGATCCACAAAGCGGTGGGCAGCTTGCCCTTGGTCAGAACCCAGCGAACTTCATCGTCGAGGATTTCCGCGGCGGTCCCGGGGATCGAGTCCAGGCCCGCTTCACGTAACGCGGTGAGCCAGTCCCGGATCGACGTACCGGCCCGAGTCACACCGTTGGCGATCTCCATCGGGGAGAACGCGTGCACATGCATGGACGGCACCCGTTTCTTGACGGCGCGAACCAGGTCGGCGTAGCCGGTCACCGGCAGTTCGGGATCGATACCGCCTTGCATGCACACCTCGGTGGCGCCGGCGACATGGGCTTCCCACGCCCGGTCGGCGACCTCGGAGGTCGACAGGGAAAACGCATCGGCGTCACCCTTGCGTTGCGCAAACGCACAGAACCGGCACCCGGTGTAGCAGATGTTGGTGAAGTTGATGTTCCGGTTGACGACGTAGGTGACCTCGTCACCGACCACCTCGGCACGCAACGCGTTGGCCAGGGCGGTGACCGCCTCCAACGCCGGCCCGTCAGCGGTGGCCAACGCCAGATACTCGTCATCAGAACACCCGGCGGGATCCTTTTCGGCGGCCCGCAACGCGGCCAGCACATCGGTGTCGATCCGTTCCGGGGCGCGTGCCGCCAGCTCGGACACCTTGTCCCTGATGGAATCCCAGTCGCCGAACGCACTTTCGAGATCCGAGCGGGTATCGGTGAGGCGGCCGTCGGTGTCGATGGCGGTGTGCAGATCGGTGCGGCCCAGCGACTCGGTTGCCTCGTCGGGTTCCTGCCAGGGCAACCCCACCGGGTTGACCTCACGCGCCCACCCGGTCTGCGGATCGGCCAACGCATCCACATGAGCCCGGACCCGCGGATCGATCCACGCCGCCCCGGCCTGCACATAGCGCGGCTGAGCCGTCAACCGCTGCACCAAGTCGTACCCGGCTTCGGCGGTCACCTCCGCCAACTCCTCCAGCGCCGGCCACGGCCGTTCCGGGTTCACGTGATCCGGGGTCAACGGCGAGACCCCACCCCAGTCGTCCACCCCGGCACCGATCAACGCCAGACACTCCTGACGCGACACCAGGTTCGGCGGTGCCTGGATGCGCATCTTGGGCCCCATCACCAACCGGGTCACCGCCAGGGTGGCCACAAAATCATCGATCCCCGCATCCGGAGTCGAGGCCATCGCGGTGTGGTCCTTGGCCCGGAAGTTCTGCACGATCACTTCCTGGATATGCCCGAACTCCTTGTGCGACTGACGAATCGCAGCGATCGTCTCAGCCCGCTCCGTCAGCGTCTCCCCGATACCGACCAACAGCCCCGTGGTGAACGGAATCGAGAGCCGACCCGCATCGGTCAACGTCCGCAACCGCACCGCGGGATCTTTGTCCGGGCTGCCGTAATGCGCCTGCCCCTTGTCCTCGAACAACCGCCGCGAGGTGGTCTCCAGCATCATGCCCATCGAGGGGGCCACCGGCTTGAGCCGGGAGAGCTCCGACCACGACATCACCCCCGGATTCAGATGCGGCAACAACCCGGTCTCCTCCAACACCCGGATCGCCATCGCTCGCACATAATCCAACGTCGAGTCGTAGCCGCGCTCATCAAGCCATTGCGCTGCTTCCGGCCACCGCGCCTCGGGGCGGTCACCCAGCGTGAACAACGCTTCTTGACACCCCAACTGCGCACCTCGGGCGGCGATCTCCACGATCTCGTCGGGCTCGAGATACATGCCGCGGCCCTGCGCCCGCAACTTGCCCGGCACCGTCACAAACGTGCAGTAATGACAGGTATCCCGGCACAGATGCGTCACCGGAATGAACACCTTGCGCGAGTAACTGACCGGCAACCGGCCATTCGGGCCCCGGCGCCCGTCGGACTCCAGTCCCGCATCCCGCACCCGCGCCGCCGACGCACACAGATCCACCAGGTCCGCGCCACGCGCTGTCAACGCGACCGCAGCCTCATCAACATTGAGCGAAACCCCGTCCCGCGCACGCCGCAACACCCGACGCAACGACGCCGGAGTAGGGGCGGGCTGCTTGGGCGGGACCACCGGACTCGGCAGAGAGGTGCCGTGCTGCGGGTTCAGAGCCACTCTCCTGTAACCACCAGGGGATCGAGAATCATCCTCGTGTCTCACAATCTGAAACATTGGCGCCAGCCACGACCGCCACAATAGCCTCCACCGCTGGCAGGGCGCCCACTGCGGGCCTGTCGTCGGCGCGACCGCGCCGGAGCCGATATGTAGCAATCATCGGTTATGCTCCGCTCCAGTTTGCGCCCACGTAAGTTGACTCGTGGGTCGGGGCAGGTCTTCGAGGGGTTGAAATGGGTATTTCCGCACGTTCGATGATGATCGCCGGTGTTTCGCTTCTCACCGCAAGTGCCGTCGCGGTGGCTCCGGTCGACGTGGCAGCCGCCGCACCGACAGCCCGCACGGTCGCGGTTGACCTGGCCTCGGCGCAGAAGCCGATCACCGCACGGCCCGTGACACCAGAACCGATCACCAACGAAGCCGCCATGCTGTCGGCGCTGCTGACACCCCAAGCCCAGTCCTCTCAAGCCCAGTCTTCGTCGGGCGGTCCCGTGGTTGCCGCGGCGGCGGCCGGCGTCATGTCCGCGGGCAGCAACCTGATGGACCTCTACTTCGCGGCGTTGCCCTGGGTGCAGTGGGGATTCGAGTTCGCGACGTGGGCGGCGGGCTGGGTGCCCATCGTCGGCTTCTTCTCGGGGCAGATCATGGTCGCCTTCTACACCGGCGAGCCCGTCGTGCAGAGCTGGTTCCAGAGCACCGCCTACGCGCTGGACCTGAACTTCGGCCCTATCCCGTCGACCCTGGTCAACGGCCTCGTCAGCGGCGCCAACGCGTTCATCCAGAACGAGATCGCCTGGCTGACCGGCTTCTTCCCCCCATTCCCCCCGTTCCCGCCCATCCCGGGAGCCATGGCCGCCACTACCGCCGCCGCACCAGACTCCCCCGGCCTGGACGCGCAGGCGATCGCCGCCAACCCGATCGTCACGGTCTCCGACCTGGTCGCGCGCCTCGCAGCCGGTGCCGTCAACACCTGGTACCCGGCATCGGGGTTGGTCGGCAACGGAGTCGGTCTGACCAGTGGCCTTCTCAATGCCTTCGGTTTTGTGCCCGGAGTACCGGTCGCCAACTTTGCGCTCAACGAGTTCTGGGGCCTCGTCCAGGCTCAGGGCAACGCGGCCACCGGATTCGCCAACGATCTGATCTCCATCAGCAACGCGCTGGTGGCCACCAGTTTCTCCCAGGGAATCGCGCCCGCGCTCGACGGCGCGGTGCGATCGGCGCTGCAGTCGGTGCAGACGCGCGGCGGGGAATCTGCCACCGCACTGGCCAACTTCTCACTCGATCAGCTCCAGTACCTGACCGGGCTCTGGGTCCCCCACACCGTGAACCCCGGCGTCAACCTCCCGCAGGGCCCGGCGAACGCGGTTGGATACGGCGTTCCGCAGGTGCTGCGGGACCTGCTGGGACCGTTGGCGCCCCTGCTCGGCCCCGGCACGATATCGGTGGCCACGGTGGATGCGCCCGCCAAGAGCACCGCCGCAACCACCGAGACCACCACCCCGGTCGACGAGAGCACCACCGCGGTCGACCAGAACGCCACCGCGGTCGACGAGGCCGGTACTCAGGTCGACAAGAGGCCCACCAAGATCATCGCCTCCGAGCCGGTCGAGGCGGAGAAGCCCGCCACAGATGCCGCCGTTGTCACCGAGACCACCACCGACAGCACCGCTGAGGCCACCGAGCCCGCCGAGGACGGTGCCGACGTCCCCGCCCCGGCCGATCGCGCCAGCAAGACCACCCGGACCGGCGCCGACGACGCGGGCAGCAAGACCAAACGCGACAAGATCAGCACCGACAAGGCCGACAAGTCGGATACCGACAGCACGAACAGCGGCAGCCGCAACCGCGACAAGGCCGAGCGGCCCAGCAAGGCCGATTCGGCGGCATCGCGCGACAAGAGCGACAAGAACAACTGACGGCCCTACCGGCCCTGGTTACGTCCCCACAACCAGAGGCCGGGCGGCCCGGCACCGAGCACGATCATGAGAATCGCCGAATAGGCGAGCACTCCGTTGCCGCCGAAAACGATGTCGCCACCCGGGCCGCCGAGCGTCATGACCGCGACCGTCGCCAGCCATGTCCACAATGGCAGTGCCACAAGACGACTCGACGTGGTCCAGTAGGACGCGGCCCAAACCAGGGCCAGATTGATCAGGCCGGCGACCGCCGCACTGACGGGCAGCGCCACGCCGCCCACCCGAAACGGAAGCAACAACGCTGTCGCGACAGCGCACAACACTCCGTCGACGGCGAGCAGGGTCAGTACAACCACCCGCGCGGACGAATCGACCGCCCGCAGGTCTTCCTGGGAGCGGATGGCGCTGGCGGTCAGGTCGGAACGCTGTCCAGCAGGCCGGAAAGTGAACCGATCACCCACTGCAGGTTGTCGAAACGGTCCTGCCAGTGTTGGAGGTTGGGATCCAAATCTGGGTCCACAGTCGTCCTTCCGTAGTTCCGGCTCGTGGGAGCTTACCGCGCACACCCCTCATCGGAGGCAAAGTCGCCGATGCTCCGCCTGGCGGCGCTTTCGGGTCACCCGAACTGCAATCCTGCCAACAGATCGGTCTCCCGGTCGCCGGAATCCGGATCACCGGCGCTACCGGCCACCAGGACGTAATGCTCTTCCCCCAGGATCGGCAACGCAAGATCATTCGAGAGTGCACACACCCGCCCCGTCGGCCCCACCGCCACCTGGGTCGCATGTGCGGCCAGCGCGGCGATCTTCGCCGGCAGCGCGTCATGGGCATCGACGACGGCGGTGATCCGGTCATCGGCATAGCCGATCTCACCGTCGTAGGGACCCAGCCGCCAATTCGGGAGCAGGTCGGTCGACTCGACCCCCGCCAAGGCCGCCGCGAACGCACTGTTCGAGGAAACTGTCCAGTAGAACTTCGGCACCGTCCAGGGTTCTCCCGGATAGTCGGCCCCGCCCGAAGCGGCCACCGCAGCCGTCGTCACCTGGTGGGCGCGGATATGGTCGGGATGCCCGTAGCCCCCGTTGGGGTCGTAGGTGACAACAACATGCGGGCGCAGGTCACGCAGGACCGCCACCAGAGCACCCACCGCCTCACGCTCATCGGCGTCGACAAAGCGTTCATGCTTCGAATTGGGTGCGGTTCCGGCCATTCCGGAGTCTCGCCACCGGCCCGCGCCACCGAGGAACATCGGCGCGGCAACTCCCAGGTGCCCCAACGCTGCCCCCAGCTCGGCGATCCGGAAACCACCCAGCTGGTCGGCATGATCGACCGCCAGCCGTGCCCACTGGTCACCGATCACCTCGCCTTCCTCGCCCAGGGTGCAGGTGAGGACGTTGACCTGGGCGCCGCGCAAAACGTAGTGCGCAATGGTGGCGCCGTTGTTGATGCTCTCGTCATCGGGATGGGCATGTACAAAAAGCAGCCTGGGGGCTTCCAACGTCGAATCTGACGGCATCGGCCTACCCTAGACGCCCTTCGGTCTACCCTCAGCCCGGTGACGCGGCGCCGCCTCGAATACGCATCCGCGGTCATCCTGATCGGACTGCTTGCCGGTGTCGCCGGGATGGCGACGACGCTCGTGCTCCACTGGGTGGAGCACCTGACGTTCCACTACTCGTTCGGCTCCCTGCTGGATGGGGTGAGCCAGAGCAACCCCGTCCGCCGGGCCCTCGGCCCGACGATCGGCGGCGCGTTGGCCGGTCTGGGCTGGTGGCTGCCGCGTCGGCGGACCGCCGTCCCAGCGCTCACTCAGATCATCAAGGGGCACAACCGAATTCCCCATTCAACACTCGCCATCGACGCCGGACTGCAGGTGATGCTGGTGGGCTCCGGCGCCTCGTTGGGGCGGGAGGGAGCGCCCCGGCAGCTGGCCGTGGCGATGGGCGACATCGGGATGTCACGGTGGGCGCTGACCGCGCGCGACCGGGAGATCCTGTTGGCCGCCGCGGCGGGCGCCGGGCTGGCGGCGGTGTACAGCGTGCCGCTGGGCGGTGCGTTGTTCGCGGCCCAGATCCTCCTGGGGTCGTGGCACCCGCGGGTCCTCGGCACGGCACTGGTCACCTCCAGCCTGGCCGTCGCCGTCGCGTCGTGGCTGACACACGACAGACCACCTCTGGTGTGGCCAGACGCCGACGTGTCGTACCTGCTGGCTGCGGCCGCGGCGCTCCTGGCCCCGCTGGCCCTGGTGGTCGGTGTGGCGTTCAACCGCCTGATGCAAGCCGCCCGGCCGGCACAACTCACCGCATCCTGGACGGTGATTCCCGCGGTCGCCGGCGCCGGCCTGCTGGTCGGGGTCTGTTCCATCTTCTGGCCGGAGCTCCCCGGCAACGGCAAGAGCATCTTGACGGTGACGCTGAACAGCGACCTGGCACTCAGCGCTGCTGTTGTACTGCTGCTCCTCAAGCCGCTCTTGACGGCGGTCTATCTGCGCGCCGGCGCGGTCGGAGGGATGCTCACACCCTCGTTGGCCACCGGCGCGGCCCTGGGATCCAGCCTGGCGATTGCCGTCAACACCTGGACGCCGTACTCGATCAGCGTGCCGGCGATATCACTGGCCTGCGCGGCCGGAGTCTTGGCGATCACCCAACACGCACCGCTGTGGGCGGCACTGTTCGTCTGGGAGCTGGCCCGACCACCGTGGTGGCTGTTGGCGGTATTTGTGGTCGCCGCGTACTCCGCCCACGGACTTCAATCCTTCCTGCGGACTTCCGCCACCGGGGCACCGGAGCCGGGGAAACCGGCGAGCTGAGAAGTCGGGCCGCAGGCGCCCGCGGATGTGCTCACCGCGGAGTGCGATACCGGACCGAACCGCTGCATCGAACGCGGCACCAGCTGGACAGAGGCCACAGGACGGCTTCACCTTGTTAGCTGGACTCTCAGAAAAATATAAGTTTCGGCATATAACCGTTCTTCGCGAAGGTTAAACCACTCCGATCAATTCATTCTTCAGCTATTACATCGTCGCTGGCCACCGGTCCGTTACACGACATCTGGTCCCCTGCGGGAGGACCTTCGAAAATGCGAGGAGATATGTGCTGTGCCAAGCCGCCGGCAACATCGCCAGTAGGTGCGCGATCTACCCAGTCGGCGCCGAGCCCAAACATCGAATTTTGCGCCCACACCCATGCACGATGAGGCGCCGAACCTCAGTTCGATGCCCACTTTCGGCCCGCGGCCGCGCCTCGCGACACGGGGACAGCAAGAGACAATTTTTGAGAAACAGTTACAGTTTGCTTCCCTCGTGAACAAAAGTTTCAGCGAATGCCCAGCTAGAACGCAACAAGTCACCCAACCGTTGCCACACATCCGCGTGACACCACCCGACCAAGCAACCGTCGCCGCCGACATCGGCCGATTCGAGGCACGCTATCGAAGCGCGCGAATATTTACGTCGTCGTCGATGCACTCTCCACTGCAATTAAGACCGCTACCTGCCCCGACAGCTACTTTGGCAGGGTAAGGAAAAATCCGCACACAGGGAACCCGATGTCGATACCAAGAATTTGCTGACATACCGATCCGCCGCATGCTGGTACCGATCGAGCTACTTCTGCGTCCCGCCACCGCCGAGCAAACCAATCGTGACCAGAGAGCAAATAGCCGAAAGCCCCTCGAGATGGGTTTGTTACTCAGTCGATTCTCAGGTAGCTTTTTGCTGCGTCGGGGACGCTCAGACTTTGAGGGGAACACCATGGATGTTGCAATTCGGTCATATCTGACCGCCGGAGTCGCAGTGGTGGGCGCCACCGCCATCACGCTTTCACCGGTGCAGGTGCTGCCACCGGACATCCAGCTGAGGGGTGACCAGTTGGTCGCCGTTCTGGGAAACATCTCGGCCGGCTCACTGGCCGACCTCGTGAGCGCAGCTCAGCGCGCCTGGTCCCCCGTGGGACAAGGCGCCGAAGCCTCGGCTGCCGCCGCCGGAAACGCCATCCGCAACGTGGGCAACGCGCTGACCGAAACGGTCGCCAGCGGTGTCGCAGGCGGTGGCACCGCCTTCCGCGCCGTCGTCGACGGGCTGCTCGCCCAGGGCAGCACCCTTGCCGTCGCGGTGGACACGGCGCTCGCAGCCTTCCCCACTCCCCAAGCCTTCATCGACGCCCTGGTCTCGGCATTCGCCGACGTCGACTTGAACCTGTCGGTGGCACTCCAGGCGGCCCTGCAGGCAGCGATCGACCTCGGGGTCACCGTCGACGCCTCCGTCATCGCCGACGCCCTGCTGGCCGCCGGCGCCGATCTGGCCGCCGCGTTCAACGCCGCAGTCGCGAACTTCCCCAACCCTGCCGCATTCTCCGCGGCCGTCGCATCAGCACTGAGCGCCGTCTTCCCCGGCCTCAGCGGTCTCGTGACCGACGGTGGAGTGGCGCTGGCCAACCTCGTCACCGCGCTGGCCACCACGCTGGCCACCGGAATCGATCTGAGCGGTTCGGCTTTCGACATCCTGGTCGCCGCGCTGCAGAACGGTGGCAGCGCTCTTGCCCGAGCCTTCGCTGCTGCCATCGACTCCTTCGCCAACCCCCAGGCCTTCGTCGATGCCTTCGTCAACGTGCTGGCCGCCGTCAATGCCCCGCTCGCCGCAGCTCTGAACGTCGCGCTGGATGTCGCGCTGAGCCTCGGAATCGACCTGGACGTCGCAGCCATCGTGGAAGCGCTGCTGACCACCGGCGGCGAGTTCGGCGCGGCACTGCAAGCGGTCATCGCCGCGTTCCCCACCCCGGGTGAGCTGATCGCCGCCTTCGGTAACGCCCTGACCGGCTTCCTGCCCGGATTCCAGGAGCTGTCCAGTTTCGCGGCCACCGCCATCGCCAATCTCTCCGCGGCGTTCGCCAGCACCATCGAAAACGGACTCGCCTTCGGCGGCAACGTATTCCAGGCAATCATCGACGGCCTCAGCACCACGGGCAGTGGGCTCTACGCCGCCTTCGCCGCCGCACTTGCCGCGTTCCCCACCCCGCAGCTGTTCCTCGAAGCATTCGTCGACGCCTTCGCCTCCATCGACATCGGCCTCGGCGCCGCCCTCGAAGTGGCCCTGAACGCATTCCTCGACGGCGTAGCCATCATCAACCCCGCCGCCATCGCCCAAGCACTCGCCAACGCCGGCGCCCAATTCGCCGGCCTCTTCGAATCCGTCATCGGCGCCTTCCCCACCCCAGCTGCACTGGTCGCCGCCCTGGGCTCCGCATTCAGCGCCGTCATCCCCGGCTTCGAAGCATTCGCCGCCGCAAGCGTCGCCGCAATCACCAACCTCTCCGCCGCCCTGGTCAGCGCCATCGAAAACGGAATCGCCCTGGGCGGAACCGGTTTCGAAGCCATCATCAACGGACTGCTGAACGCCGGCGGCGAACTCTCCGCCGCCTTCGCCGCCGCCATCGCCGCGTTCCCCACCCCACAGCTGTTCCTCGAAGCATTCGTCGACGCCTTCGCCTCCATCGACATCGGCCTCGGCGCCGCCCTCGAAGTGGCCCTGAACGCATTCCTCGTCGGCGTAGCCATCATCAACCCCGCCGCCATCGCCCAAGCACTCGCCAACGCCGGCGCCGAGCTGGCCGCCAGCTTCGGAGCTGCGCTGGAGCTGTTCCCGAACCCGGTAGAGCTGGTTGCAGCATTCGGTGATGTCCTGACCGGGTTCATCCCCGGGGTGGAAGCCATCGCAGGTGCCGCCGCGGCCGCCATCTCCAACCTGTCGGCCGATCTGGCCGGCGTCATCGAGGCCGGGATCGGATTCGGCGGGCTGGCCTTCGAGTCGCTGATCGACGGCCTCACCGGTGTCAGTGGTGACCTCGCCGCCTCCTTCCAGGCAGTGCTTGCGCTGTTCCCGTCACCCGAGCTGTTCGTTCAGGCGCTCACCGGCGCGTTCGGTGAAATCGGGCCGGTGCTGGCAGATCTCGGTGCCAACCTGGTTGCCGGTCTGGATGCCTCGGTCGCCTTCGGTGCCGAAGCGCTACAGGCACTGGGCAATATCTCAGCCGAGATCGGCGCCTCGATCAGCGCGTCGCTGTCGGCTTCGCTGGCGGGTCTGCCCACACCCGCCGATGTCATCGGCGCCGTCGGCACCATCGGTGAATCCGTGGTTGAGGCAACGGGTTACCTCGGATCCACCGTCCAGGCAGCGGTGGACAACTTCAGCACGGTGGCCGTCGCGGTCGTCGTCGCGTTCCGCGACTCGACGGCCACCGCCCTGGCCAATGGTCAGAACGCCATCGAAGCTCTGGTCTCCGGCCTCACCGCGGCGGCCGGGCAGCTGGCCGGCGGGTTCAACTTCGGTGTCGGAGTCGGAGTCGGCGTGGAAGCCGGTGCCGGCACCTCTGCCGACGTGGCCAGCGCCGCGGGCCTCGGAACGGGCACGATGTTCAGCGTGGCAACACCAGCCGCCACCAAGACCGGCTCCGAGGACGCCACCACTCCGGCCGCCGAAGCCAAGGCTGCTGCTGCCACCACCAAAGCCGAAGCCGCCGCCGAAGCCACGGCCGAGGAGTCGACAGGCACGGTCGTCGAAGGCTCCGAGAAAGCGGTGCAGAGCCCGTTCGAGCAGGCCCAGGCCGGCTTCGACGCGCTGGGCAAGCAGATCAACGACGGATTCGAGCAGACTCGTCAAAACATCGAGGGCAGCCTCAACGGTGTCCGCGAGAATGTCGAGCGCGCCCTCGGTGTGCAGAAGCCTGCCACCAAGTCCGACGACACCAAGTCCGAAAGCACCACGTCTGACAGCGACAAATCCGACAGCGGCGCAACTGAATCCACCAAGGGCGGCTCCGCCAAGGATGACTCCAAGAAGGAGGATTCCAAGACGGGCAGTTCCAGCAAGGGCGGCTCCGCCAAGGACGACTCCAAGAAGGGTGTCTCCGCCAAGCCGAGCAGCTCCAAGGACGACTCCAAGACCGGCAGCTCCACCAAATCCACCGGTTCCAGCTCCAGCGACAAGTCCGACAAGTCGGCCGGCTCCAGCTCCAGCTCCAGCTCCAGCAACAAGTCCGAGAAGTCCGACAAGTCGAGCAGCTCCAGCAACAAGTCCGACAGCAAGAAGTCGGGCGGAAGCGATTCGGGTAGCTAGCAACACCCGGTAAGACGAAGATCGGCCCCGCTCACGACAATGAGCGGGGCGGATTCTTTTGTGGCTCAGCGTATTTGGATGTCAGTACGTGCTCAGTGACTGCCTTGAGGTCACGGAGTCTTGAGCCACTTCCCCGCATCGCCGACGATGCCGACCGGCACTGCACCGGTCAGGCTCACGTTCTGCACCGACGGTCCCGCAGCGACGATCGTGGTGTCCTGCAGGATCGGAAGCACCGTCGACATGCCCCACAACCGCGGCTCCACCGCCGCGATCACATCGTCGATGTCCTTCGTACCGTCAAGGGCCGCATCGATATCCGGCTGGATATCGCTGTCGCAGAGTCCGGTGATGTTCGACGGCGCCTGCACCAGGGTCTCGACGTCCGGAGCCGGAGCAACCGTGGGTGTGGGCGTGGGAGTCGGCTCGGGCGAAGCGCTCGGTGTCGCCGATCCCGACGGCGGAACATCGGTCGGCGCCGGCACTTCCGATGTGGGTACCGGCACCGTCGATAACGTGATCGGTTCCAGCGCACGGCATCCGTAACGCGACGCCAGCGAGGTGGCCAGGTCACCGCCGGCACGATGCCAGCCCACGATCGCATCGACGGTGTTCTCGGCCAAGGCCTCCCCATAGAGGACCACGGGATCCAAGGCCGACACCGACGCGGCGATTCCGACGTTACGCAGTTGGTCGGCAACGGTATTGGCGACGGCGACCGACGTCGGGTCATTGGCGGCCACCCCGATCACCAAAGCGAGTTGCTCACCGTCCTTGCTGATGTTTCCCCGGGTCACCACCGGCGGCGGTGCGGGGGCGGCGGACGTTCGCGAGCCTGCCGAAGGTGTCGGGGCCGCGGATCCCGGTGCGTCGGGTTCGACGTCGTAACCGGCTTCCCGGAGCAGCGTCATCGCCGTCTCCAGTGTCATCGCCGGAGGCGCGGTGGGCACGTACCCAGGATCCGACGGTGCCCGCACCTGCGCCTGGGCCAGAGTCACCGTGTTGTCGCTGCCGGCACCCACAGAGGCAAGCAGGTCGACGTCGAGCAGGCCCAGGATCGCATGGCGCACCCGATCATCGGTCAGCGCCGGCTGCTGGGCACGCAGCGACAGCTGCATCACCCGTGGCGTCACGATCCGGGCGGTGCGGACATCCGGTATCGCCGACAGCTGCGCGAACGCCGCCGCACCGCCATGTACCTGAGCTACTTGGGTGTCCCCATTGCGGATCGAATCCGCCAGTGCCGCAGGAGCTCCCGACCGCCTGAACAAGATCTGATCAGGTGCCGCCGGCTCAGCCCAGTACCGGTCGTTGCGGGCCAGCAGGATCTCGTCGCGCTGCGGATCGATGGTGTCGACCCGAAATTGCCCACCGGTGACCGGCAGGGTGCGGGCCAGCCCGGCAGGGAAGCCGCCCGGCACATCCTTGACGATGTGCGCAGGCAGGATGTCGGAGAACAGCTCACGCCATGCCGGATACGGCTGTGAAAACGTCACCACCGCGGTCTTGCCACCGTCGATCGACTGCACCCCGGTGATCAGGTCGTAGCCGGCCGGGTCGACAACCCCGGTCTGGCTGACCATCTGCCGCCACAGGTACCAGAAGTCGTCGGCTGCGATGGGCGCGTTGTCGGTCCAGGATGCTTCCGGCTTGATCTTGTAGGTGACGGTGAACTTGCCGTCCACGGTGCTCTGCTCGGCGGACTCGAGCAGGGTGGAGTCCATCTCCCACCGTGAACCCGTGGGCGACTCCACATCCGACACCGGACGGAACGCGCTGGGCAGCACCAGTGCGCTGATGGCCGCATTCACCGGCGACTGGTCCGACAACAGGTGCGGGTTGAACCCGGCACCGATGTTGTCGATCCCCACGATGATCTGCGTCGCCTTCGGCGGCGGCGGCGGAGTGCTCGCGGTGGTCTCGGTGCTCTGCGGCGCCGGCGGCGGACTCACCGTGCACCCGCCGATGAGCAGTGCCGGCAGCAGCGCACCCGTCACCAGAAGGCGTGACCTCGACGCGGCGCGGCTCTGCACACCACTCAGGGTATCTACAGAACGAAGCAAACCAGCCGTCAGCTCTTCGAGGCCGCCTTCGCCCGCGACTTGGCCCTGGCTCGCATGGTCGAGTCCAACTCGACCTTGCGCACCCGCACGATCTCCGGCGTCACCTCGACACACTCATCCTCGGCACAGAACTCCATGGCCTGTTCGAGACCCAATTCCAACGGCCGCGCCAGCGTCTCGAAGACGTCCGCGGTCGACGAACGCATGTTCGTGAGCTTCTTCTCGCGGGTGGCGTTGATGTCGAGGTCTTCGGCGCGAGGGTTGATGCCCACCACCTGGCCCTCGTAGGTGTCGTCACCCGGCTCGACAAAGAACTGTCCACGGTCGGCCAGTTGGGTCATCGCAAACGGCGTGATCTTGCCGGTACGGTCCGAGACCAGCGAACCTGTGTGGCGGGCCCGGATCTCCCCAGCCCACGGCCGATAGCCGTCGAACACCGCGTTGGCGATGCCGGTGCCGCGGGTCAACGTGAGGAAGTCGGTCCGGAAACCGATCAGGCCACGGCTCGGCACGATGAAGTCCATCCGCACCCAGCCGGCGGCATGGTTGGCCATTTCCTCCATCCGGCCCTTACGGCCGGCCATCAACTGCGTGACAGCGCCCACGAACTCCTCGGGACAGTCGATGGTCATCGCTTCGAACGGCTCGTGCACTTTGCCGTCGACGATGCGGGTGACCACCTGCGGCTTACCGACCGTCAGCTCGAAACCTTCGCGGCGCATCTGCTCGACAAGGATGGCCAGGGCCAACTCGCCACGGCCCTGCACCTCCCAGGCGTCCGGACGGTCGATGTCGACGACCTTGATCGACACATTGCCGACCAGTTCACTGTCGAGACGCGCCTTCACCATCCGGGCGGTCAGTTTGTGGCCGGAGACCTTGCCCGCCAGCGGCGAGGTGTTGGTGCCGATGGTGACCGAGATGGCGGGCTCATCGACGGTGATGCGGGGCAGCGCGTGCGCGTGTTCGGTGTCGGCCAGGGTGTCGCCGATCATGATGTCGGGCATGCCGGCAACCGCCACGATGTCTCCGGCGACGGCCTCGTCGGTGCTGCTCCGTTCGACGCCCTCGGTGGCCAGCAGCTCGGTGATCTTTGCTGCCGTGATGACCGGATGGCCGTCCACCTCACGCATCCACGCGACCTGCTGTCCCTTACGGATCCGGCCCTTGTAGATGCGGATGAGCGCGAGCCGGCCCAGGAAGGCCGAGGCGTCCAGGTTGGTCACCAGCGCCTGCAGCGGGGCTTCCGGGTCGCCCTGCGGCGGCGGGATGTGCTCGAGCAACACGTCGAAGAGCGGGTCGAGATTCTCTCCGTCGGGGTTCTCCCCGTTGGCAGGCTCGGTGGTGCTGGCGATGCCCGCACGGCCCGAGGCGTACAGCGTCGGCAGGCCGAGTGCGTTCTCGGCGGCCTTCTGGGCTTCTTCATCGAGGTCGGAGGCGACGTCGAGCAGCAGGTCATGGCTTTCGGAGACCACTTCGGCGATCCGGGCGTCGGGCCGGTCGGTCTTGTTGACCACCAGGATCACCGGCAGGTGCGCCGACAGCGCCTTACGCAGGACAAAGCGGGTCTGCGGTAGCGGCCCCTCGGAGGCGTCGACCAACAGCACCACGCCGTCGACCATGGACAGCCCGCGCTCGACCTCTCCACCGAAATCCGCGTGACCCGGGGTGTCGATCACGTTGATGACGGTCATGCTGCCGTCTGGGTGGTGTCGGTGCACCGCAGTGTTCTTCGCCAGGATCGTGATGCCCTTTTCTTTCTCAAGGTCACCGGAGTCCATCAGGCGTTCCACTGCGTCGTCACCACGGTGACTCAGGGCCCCCGACTGCCGGAGCATCGCGTCGACGAGAGTCGTCTTACCGTGGTCGACGTGAGCGACGATGGCGACGTTTCTAAAGTTGGGGCGAGAATCCACACACTTATTCTCGCAGTGCGGGGAACCATTTGCGAAAACGAAGCAGGCAGCGGGAAGGCCCAGTGAGTTCGAATACGTACGCCGGCGTGAAACCGAAGAAGAAGTGTTGTCGGTCCAAACCCCGTTGCAAACGCTGTCCGTTGGTGTTGCACAAGGTCCACAAGGCCGAGCTGCTGGGCATCCGCGGGAGGGAGCTCGACAAAGTTTTCAAGCGCGCCCGTAAAGCCTGAAAAATAGGATTTGACCTCGACGGACGAGTACCATGACGGTATCCGTCACAGGTTCGTTGGAGGTTCGATCATGACGGTCTACCTGGCACTCACGATCGCGGTCATCGTCATCCTGGCCGCGGCCGCAACGCTGGCCATCTACCTCGGACTGCTGAATTGGATCGGCGCGTTTTTTGTTGTCAGGTGTGGCCGATGCCACCATCTGACATTCGCCGGATCCAACCGGACACAGCCGTCGTGCGCGCATTGTCGGCATCCGGCACTGCTGCATCCGGTGTACTCCGCCCACCATCTGCACGACCCCGCGCAGGTGCGAGTGGTCGGTGACACGCTGAAGTACTGACCTTCCGGCACTGTTGCGGACGCTCCAACTCCCGTGACATCTCCGCCGATTCGGCCGTGAGCGACCGCCCCGATATGCCACGATTCGGTCATACCGACGGTGGCTGCCGGTGGATTGGAAGGTCCTTCATGCATGCATTCATCCGATCCCTGGCGGTGACGGTTGTCGCCTTGCTCGCAGCGGTCATTCTCGCAGTCGGCTCCATGCTCACGCCGATCTTCGCGGCGGTGGCCACCTCGGCCACCACCGCTCTGATCATGGGTGGAACGGGACGCCCCAACCCGGACGATTTCCCTGGTTACATCCCCAATGTCGCCCAGTACTACATCTATCCGAACACCCTGTGCCAGCCCACCGGGCTGGGCTGTGACCTGCAGGCGGTGTACACACCGGAGACCGCGTGGCCGCTGTACGGCGGGCTGAACGCACCGACATGGCGCAATTCCATCCTGCAAGGTGTCGACCTCTTCGATGACGCCGTCCAAGAACAGCTGGCCGGTCTGGGACCCGACGACCATCTGGTGCTCTTCGGCTACTCGCAGAGCGGGGCGATCCTGGCTTACGAGAAGAAAACTCTCGAAACCCTGACCCCGGAACAGAAAGCGCAGATCGAGATCGTCGCCATCGGCAACGTCTCCCGCCCCAACGGCGGTCTGAACTCCCGCGCCTTCCCGTTCTCGATCCCCATCGTGCAGTTCCCCTTCGGACCGCCGATGCCGACGAACACCGGTATCAACACCACCGATATCGCACTGCAGTGGGACATCATCGCCGACGCCCCGCTCTACATCACCAACCCGGTGGCGATGCTGAACGCCCTGCTGGGCTTTTGGTACGTGCACGGCACGTATCCCGATCCGACGCAAGCAGATCCGACGGACACGCCTGGCGGTTACACCACTGAGCAATGGCAGTGGCTGATGGACTATCCCGAGCTGTACCCCGACCTCGTCACCGTGCAGCCGCGCGGCGACGGCAGCGACACCACCTACATCACGGTGAAGCCGACGGTGCTGCCACTGGTGCAGCCACTCCACGACCTCGGATTGGCACCACTGGCCAACCTTCTGGAACCCGCGCTGCGGGTCCTCGTCGAGGAGACCGGCTACAACCGCAGCATCCCGTACGGCCAGTACACCTCGTTCCGGCTGATACCGCTGTTCAATCCGATCACCCTGGCGGTCGACCTCATCAAGGCGATCCCCCAGGGCGTCGAGCAGATGCTGGCCGGCCTCCGTGGCGAGCCCACCCACATCGTCCCGGCGCCGCCGGAGACGCTGCTCGGAGGCACCGGCGACACGGTCACCGCCGCGGCTCCCGAGGCCGTCAAGGCGTCGGCGCGAACACTTTCCAAGCCCACCAAGGCTGCCCCACCGGTGACGGCCGCACCGCAGGACACCGCTGAGACGTCCGAGGCCGCAGTTTCTGAAGTTGAACCGTCCAAAGCTGAAGCGCCTCAAGCTGACGTGTCCGACGAGGAAGCGCCTGTGGACGCGACACCCGCCCTGACTACGGCGGCGGTACACAAGGTCCACACCCTCGAGGGACGACTCAACAGCCCTCGTCAGTTTCGGACAACCGGCGCCGCGGAGGACACCACCGACGTCTCCACCGATGCCACATCACCGAGCCAGAGCAACACCAGCGATGCCAGTTCCGAAGCCGATGCCACCAAGACTCCGGACAACGAGGGTCGGGACAGCAAATCCACAACACGCTCGGAGCAGCCGCAACGGGCCGAGAAAGCGCCGAAAGCCGACAAGAGCCACGACACCGGGACCAGCAAAGCCGCTGCCTGAGCAGACCAACCGGTCAGCGAATCCCGCTCACCGAGCGGACAACACCGCCGTGAGATCCGGCAGCCAGGCGGTGTCGGCCGGCACCCAGGGCAGGTCAGGCAGTTCTGCCGCGGCCACCCAGCGCAGCGCATGGTGTTCGTGCGCGTGGACGGAACCGCCGGTCAGACGCACCAGATAGGCCCGCAACGTCATCGTCTCCGACACCGCAACATCGGCCCCGACACGGGCACCGACCTCCACCTGCACGCCGAGTTCCTCACGGAGTTCACGGATCAACGCCTCGGCGTCGGACTCACCAGGAGCAACTTTGCCGCCGGGCAACTCCCAGAGCCCGGCCAGCTCGGGTGGCCGAGCCCGCTGCGCCACCAGCAGTCGGCCGTCGCTCACCACTGCACCGGCGACGACGATCTGGATCGACATAGCTGCTCACCGTAGCCGGTCTACGATTTGCCGCCGGGCCGGCGGGAGCGCGAGTACGGTCGAAGTCATGGCTGTGCTGACCGATGACCAAGCCGATGCCGCCGCCCAACATCTCAACGGGTGGGAACGCCGAGATGGCGCGCTGCGGCGGTCCGTCAAGTTCTCAGGATTTCTCGACGGTATCGATGCGGTTCGCCGGGTCGCTGAACAAGCCGAAGCCCGGGACCATCACCCTGACATCGACATCCGTTGGCGGACAGTGACTTTCGCACTCGTCACGCACTCGGAAGGCGGGATAACCGAGAAGGACGTCGAGATGGCGCGGGCTATCGACGAGATCGTCGACCGCCCGGAAACCTGAGCGGCAGCATCGCAATCCACGCCAGCGTGAGCACGGTGGCCACCACGTAGATCAGCGCCGCCCACGCGAGGTACCACGGCCTGCTGATCTCCCAGATGGTCGGCTGCGCGAAGCTCAGCAGCCACGGCACCCCGACGGCGGTGAGCACCAGCCACGTCGCGCCGAGCACCCTGGCCTCGGCGAGATAGCGGTAGGGGCCGTGCAGCAGCCAGATCATCAAGGGCACCAACCACACCCAGTGGTGAGTCCACGAGATCGGCGACAACAACAACCCGAACAGGTTCACCACCACGATGGACCCCAGGCGGTCCAGATCCGGGGTGAAGGCGCCCACCACACGCCAGGCAAACCAGGCGATCACGGCCGTGACCACGATGGCGGCCAGCACCAGCGGGCCGAACCCGGCGTCGTGGCCGAGGATGCGCGAGATGCCGCCGCGCCAGGACTGGTTGAACGACGTCCCGACGGGCCCCACCCGGCCGGCATCGCCGAGCAGGTCGGTGAAGTAGCGGGTGGACTCTCGCCCCATCACCGCCCAGGACACGGCCACGGTGCCGAAGAAGGCGACCGCCGAGAACACCGCCGCGCTCCAGCGTCGGGCCGCCAAGAAGTGCAGCCCGCTGATCGCCGGGGTGAGTTTGACCCCGGCGGCCAGACCCACCAGCAACCCAGAGAGCCACCAGCGGCTGCTGCTCACCGCGATCAACACCGCCAGCGCCAGCAGCACGTTGATCTGGCCGTAGTCGAAGGTGCTGCGCAGCGGCTCGAGCCAGATGGCAACCGCGGTCCAGAGCATGGCAACCCGCCGGTCGGCCACGATGCCCACCAACCGCTGGCTGAGCCGCACCACGCCGTAGAGCGCGGCCACGATGCCCAGCTGCCACGCCAGGGCGACGAGCCAGAACGGCAGCAGGTGCAGCGGGTAGAACACCACCGCGGCAAACGGCGGATAGGTGAATGGCAGCGGGAAGTCGGGGGTTTGCTCGGCGTAGACGTAGTCGTAGACGGCGCCGGGGCCGTCGACCGCGTCACCGCCGCCGATGTAGACGTGCAGGTCGACGAAGTTGGCCCCGTTGGGCACCAGATAGGTCCAGGCCAGCCGCGCGGCGACGCTGACCGCCAGCAGTAGTGGGGCCAGTGCGATCGCTCGGGTGCGGAGGGCGTGCGTGTCGGTGATCGCCCGACTCTAGCGACGCGCCCCGCCTACCCCCGCGAGCAGACACAAACTCGCGCGATTTTGCGCCGATTCGCCCGAGTTTGTGTCTGCTCGCGGTGTGAGACCGGGGCGAGTCCAGGCGCGGGCCGCGGGGCGAGACCGGGGCCAGTCCGGGCGCGGGCCGGTCGAGTGGGGACTGTGACAGGGGCCACCGGATCGGCGCGACACGCCGCCGCCATATCTCCTCTGTCCATCGCTCCCGTAACGGTTGAATAAATGCCACACGTGTCACTTGAGTAACACCAGTAACAAGCTACCTTCGGCTGAGACCGAAAAACGACGAATTGGGAGTGCCATGTCTCGGATCAGGAGCTTGTTCACCGGAGCCGCAATCGTGGCGGGGTCGTCAGCCGTGCTGCTGACGGCAGGCGTCGCCAACGCCGAACCGGCACCCGCACCACCGCTGCCGCCGGCGCCGGTCCCCGGAATGGACCTCATCCAGCAGTTTGTCGCCAACCCGGCCGGCGCCCTGCAGGCCGCCTCCTCGTTGCTGACGCTTCCCAGTGTCGGCGGGCCCCCGGTGGCTGCCGCCCCGCCACTGGCCACCGCATCCGTGGCGATGCCCGACGCCGGACTGCTGCCGGACGCCGGCCTGTTGCCCGCCGTCGCCGGCTTGCCGGGCGCCGCTCCCATCGCACCGGCAGCGATGCCGGCCGCGCTGAGCGTTCCCGGAA
>NZ_JBARXZ010000232.1:0-44134 GCF_049647605.1 Mycobacterium sp.
GCACGGGTCAGTGCGCGCCGGGGCGGGCCGACAGCCACCGGCTGTGCCCGGTCGTCCCAGTCGTCAACCATCATTTGCCTCCGGTCTGACTCCACCCGGGTCATCGGTCTGTTCTCGCGCCGCGGCCAGGGTGCGGCGCTGATCGAGCCACCCCTGCAGGATCGCAACCGCCGCGGCCTGATCGACGACGGACCGCTGTCCCTTGGCCCGCACTCCGGCCTCCCGCAGCGAGCGTTGTGCGGTGACCGTGGTCAGCCGCTCGTCGGCCAGCCGTACCGGCACGGGTGTGATGCGCTGTGCGAGAGCGTCGGCAACCTCGATGGCGTCGAGAGCAGAACTACTCGCGCGGTCGGCCAGGGTGCGCGGTAATCCCACGACAACTTCGACGACCTGGTATTCCTCCACGAGCTGCCCCAGGCGCCGCAGGTGTTTACCTGTTTTCTCCCGGCGCACCGTTTCCACCGGCGTCGCGAGAATGCCATCCGGGTCGGAGGTAGCGACTCCGATGCGGACTGTGCCGACGTCCACGCCGAGCCGGCGGCCCCGTCCGGGGTCCCCTCGGCCGTCTGGGCCGCCGGGCCGATCCGGCATCCGGTGCTCGCTGGAAGTCACTCGTCCTAGCCCCGGGCGACTTCCGCGCGTAGAGCCTCGAGCGCGGCGTCGATTCCGGCGGCGTTCTTACCGGAGCCCTGAGCCAGGTCGGGTTTACCGCCGCCGCGCCCGTCCACCGCGGCAGCCAGCACCTTGACCAATTCGTTGCTCTTGAGCCCCAGATCCTGCGCGGCGTCGTTGGCGGCCACCACGTAGGGCACCGTGTCACCGGCGCCTTCGGCGATCAGCGCCACCACCGCCGGCTCGTTGCCCAGCTTTCCGCGGATGTCACCGATCAGCGACCGCAGATCGCCGGCGCTCATGCCGGCGGACATCCGCTGCGCCACCAGCCGGACCGAGCCGACCTGTTCGGCTCCGGCGGCCGCGTTGGCTGCCGCTGACCGCGCGGTCGCCAGTCGCATCCGCTCGATCTCTTTTTCGGCGACGCGTAGGCGGTCCACCAGGTTGGCCACCCGGGCGGGCACCTCTTCGGACGGCACCTTCAGCGAGGACGCCAGACCGGCCAGCAGGGCGCGTTCCCGGGCGAGGTGTTTGAACGAGTCGAGGCCGACATACGCCTCGACCCGACGCACTCCCGAACCCACCGAGGACTCGCCGAGCAGGGTCACCGGACCGATCTGCGCCGAGTTCTGGACGTGGGTGCCGCCGCACAGTTCCAGGGAGAACGGGCCGCCGATCTCCACCACGCGCACCTCGTCGGGGTAGGCCTCGCCGAAGAGCGCCATCGCCCCCATGGACTTGGCCTTCTCCAGCGAGGTGTTGAACGTGTTCACCGCGAAGTCGGCCTCGACGGCCTCGTTGGCGACGATCTCGATCTCGGTGCGCTGCGCTTCCGACAGCGGACCCTGCCAGTTGAAGTCGAACCGCAGGTAGCCCGGCCGGTTCAGCGAACCGGCCTGAACGGCGTTGGGACCCAGAATCTGTCGCAACGCTGCATGCACCATGTGGGTGCCGGAGTGGCCCTGGGTGGCGCCGTGGCGCCACTTCGCGTCCACTTCGGCGGTCACGGTGTCACCCTCGACGAATTCGCCGGACTCGACGTTGACCCGATGCACGAACAACGTTTTGGCGATCTTCTGGACGTCGGTGACCTGCGCGCGGGCCGCACCGCCGGCTCCCGAGATGGCACCGATATCGGCGATCTGGCCGCCCGATTCGGCGTACAGCGGGGTGCGGTCGAGCACGATCTCCACGCGGTCGGGAACATCGCCTTCACCTGCATGCGTGACGACGGGAACCCGCTTACCGTCCACAAAGATTCCGAGAATCTTTGCCTGCGAGGCCAATTCATTGAACCCGGTGAACTCGGTGGGTCCGGCGTCGACCAGTTCGCGGTAGGCGGTCAGATCGGCATGCGCCAGCTTGCGGGCTGCGGCGTCGGCTTTGGCCCGCTGCCGCTGTTCGTTCATGAGTTCCCGGAAGCCGGCTTCATCCACCGACAGGCCCGCCTCGGCGGCCATTTCCAGGGTGAGGTCGATCGGGAATCCGTAGGTGTCATGCAGTGCAAATGCGTTGGCACCGGAGAGCACCGAGGCCCCGGATGCCCGGGTGGTCTCGGCGGCGTCCTCGAACAGCCGCGACCCGGCGGCCAGCGTCCGGTTGAACGCGGTCTCCTCGGCCACCGCGATGCGGTTGATGCGGTCGAAATCCTGGGCCAGCTCCGGGTACGACGGACCCATCGCGTCACGCACGCATGCCATCAGGTCGGCCATGATCGGCTGGTCGACACCGAGCAGCTTGGCGGCGCGGATGATGCGGCGCAGCAGCCGGCGCAGTACGTACCCGCGGCCTTCGTTACCCGGGCTGACCCCGTCACCGATGATGATCGCCGCCGTGCGGCTGTGGTCGGCGATGATCCGGTAGCGCACGTCGTCGCTGTGGTTGCCGGCGCCGTAGGCGCGGGGCGCAATCGAGGAGACCAGGTCGATGACCGGGCGCACCAGGTCGGTTTCGTAGACGTTGTCGACCTCCTGCAGCAGGCAGGCGACGCGCTCCACCCCCATCCCGGTGTCGATGTTCTGGCGCGGCAGCGGTCCGAGGATCTCGAAGTTGTCCTTCGAGGTGCCCTCGCCGCGCTCGTTCTGCATGAACACGAGATTCCAGATCTCGATGTAGCGGTCCTCGTTGGCCACCGGCCCGCCGTCGACCCCGTAGTCGGGGCCGCGGTCGTAGTAGATCTCCGAGGACGGACCGCACGGGCCGGGGATTCCCATGGACCAGTAGTTGTCGGCCATCCCGCGGCGCTGAATCCGCTCGGTCGGCAATCCGGCGATCTCCTGCCACAGGCCGGCCGCCTCGTCATCATCGAGATACACCGTGGCCCAGAGCTTTTCGGGCTCGAAGCCATATCCGCCGTCGTCGACAGAGTTGGTCAGCAGGGTCCAGGCCAGCTCGATCGCGCCGCGCTTGAAGTAGTCGCCGAAGCTGAAGTTGCCCGCCATCTGAAAGAAGGTGTTGTGCCGGGTGGTGATGCCCACCTCGTCGATGTCAGGCGTGCGGATGCACTTCTGGACACTGGTGGCGCGGTCCCAGGCCGGGGTGCGCTGCCCCAGGAAATACGGCACGAACTGCACCATGCCGGCATTGACGAAGAGCAGGTTCGGGTCGTCCAGGATCACCGAGGCGCTGGGCACCTCGGTATGGCCTGCCTTCACGAAGTGATCGAGGAACCGCTTCCTGATCTCGTGTGTCTGCACGTGGTCACTTCCTGTTCGCACACCGCCTGGGTGCGCACCCGCCGTCCGCCTGGCGTCAACCGCCTTTTCAAACGACTAACAGTACCGTTGCGCCAGCCACGAAGCTCAGGCGCACCGAGCGCTGCGGGTTGTCGCGGTTCAAGTCCACGAGCACGATGCTCTGCCAGGTGCCCAGCAGCGGTTCACCGGACTGCACGGGAGGGCAACCCCGCAGTGGCGTGTGGGACGAAGACATTGCACAGGCCGCCGTATCCACCCCACCAGCCCACGAACACCCCGGTCCTGTCAGCGACGGTCTCGAAGGACCGGCAGATCAGGCGAATTCGGTGCCGGACAGCAGCTCGTCGAGTTTCTGGTAACCCTCCGCCATGCCGCCCTCCATCCCGGAGCCGAGCAGTCCGTCGCGCGCCTGCAGTGTCGGACAGATGGAGCGGCCGCGCAGCCGGCTGCGCGCCTCGCCGAGCGGCTCGAACCACAGGTAGTCGATGTTGACGGCGTCGGGTGCACCCTCGAATTCGAAAGTCTGGATGATCAATTCGTCGGGCCGCACGGTGTGAAAAACACCGTTGAACGCATAGGAGCCCGTGTTGTCGGAGTGGATGTAGCGGTAGCCGCCACCTGTCCGGAAGTCCCACCGGGTGATCTCCATTGCCAGCCCACGGGGCCCGATCCAGCGCCGGAAGACATCGGCGTCGGCGTGGGCCCGAAACACCGCCGCGGCGGGGGCGTCGAACTCCCGGGTGAAGTCCATCGCCAGCGTGTCCACCGGCGCCACCAGGTTGAGTGCGTTTGTCATGACGTTTCCTCCTCGATAGTGCTCGCCAGCAGTGCGTCGAGCCGGCGGTAGTTCCGCTCGGCGTCGAGCCGGTAGCCGTCCAGCCAGCCGGTGAGCCGCTCCAGCGCTGCGGCGTCCAGGTGTACCGGCCGCCGTTGTGCGTCGCGGGTCCGCGTCACCAAACCGGCCCGTTCGAGGACCCCGATGTGCCTGGACACCGCCTGTTTGGTGATCGGGAACGGCTCGGCCAACTCGTTGACCGTCGCCGGTCCGCGGGACAGCCGCGCCACCAGCGCACGCCGGACCGGATCTGCCAGCGCCAGGAACGCCCGGTCCAACCGGTCGTCTTCATTTTTCCCCAATTATCAACCTATCTGTTGATCAATCAATTGGTTGACTACCAAGGTAGGCAGCGGCCGCAGCAGTGTCAAGAGCCCGGGCGCACCCGATCCGGACACACCGAGCCGAATCAGGTCTTTCTACGGCGCAGAATCGCGCGCAACCGCTCGACCCGGCCCGAGAGCTCCCGCTCCACCCCACGGGAGACCGGGTGATAGTAGTCCACCCCCACCAGCTCATTGGGCGGATACTGTTGCGCCACAACGCCATCGGGATGATCGTGAGCGTACTTGTAGCCCTGGGCGTTGCCCAGGGCGGCCGCACCGGAGTAGTGGCCGTCGCGCAGATGCGGCGGCACCAGACCGGCCTTACCGGCCTTGATATCCGACATCGCCGCACCCAGCGCAGTGGTGACCGCGTTCGACTTCGGCGCCGTGGCCAGGTGCACCGTGGCGTGCGCCAGCGTCAGCTGCGCCTCAGGCATCCCGATCAGTTGCACCGTCTGGGCGGCGGCGACCGCGGTGAGCAGGGCGGTGGGATCGGCCATCCCGATGTCCTCACTGGCCAGGATCATCAGCCGCCGCGCCAGGAACCGGGGGTCCTCACCGGCAGTCAGCATCCGGGCCAGATAGTGCAGCGCGGCGTCCACATCGGATCCGCGCACCGACTTGATGAAGGCGCTGATGACGTCGTAGTGCTGATCGCCGTCCCGGTCGTAGCGCACCGCCGCTTTGTCCAGGGACTGTTCGACGGTCTCGACGGTGACCCGCTCCTGGGTCTCGGCGGCGACTTCCAGCGCGGTCAGAGCCCGTCGCGCATCACCGGCCGACAACTGCACGATGAGCTCGACGGCGTCGTCGTCGACCGGCAGGTGGCCGCCCAGCCCACGCGGATCCTCGATGGCCCGCCGCAGCACGCTGGTCAGATCCTCGGCGGTCAGCGGCTGCAACTGCAGGATCAACGACCGCGACAGCAGCGGCGCCACCACCGAGAACGACGGATTCTCCGTGGTCGCCGCAACCAGCAGCACGATCCGGTTCTCCACCGCCGCCAGCAGCGCATCCTGCTGGGTCTTGGAGAACCGGTGCACCTCGTCGATGAACAGCACGGTCTGTTCGCCGTGTATCGCCGCCCGGCGGGCCACCTCGATCACGGCGCGCACTTCTTTCACCCCGGCCGCCAATGCCGACAGTGCCTCGAAGCGGCGGCCGGTGGCATTCGAGATCAGCGACGCCAGGGTGGTCTTACCGGTGCCGGGCGGCCCGTAGAGGATCAACGACGCCGCACCGGAGCCGTCCACCAGGCGCCGCAGCGGCGAACCCTGCTTGAGCAGGTGCTGCTGCCCGACCACCTCATCGAGTGAGCGCGGCCGCATCCGCACTGCCAGCGGCGCGTTCGGCGGTGGTGCGACCAGGCCACTCGACGACCCCTCAGCCGCAACAGACGACTCGGAGCCGGTCAGGTCGAACAGGCCGTCGGACACCGTTCAGGATAACCACGCCGGCTGCTCCCACGGCGACACGCCACCGCCGGTTCGGGCGGCCGAACCGCCTCCCAGCAAGTTGACAAAGTGATAGACCTGTCATGTGACGAAGGATGTAGCCAACACGAACACCCTGGGCCGCCTCGCCGCCGTCGCGGTTGCGATCGCGGCCACCTCGGTGGGTTTTGCCGCACCCGCATCGGCGATCGTCCCCCCGGCCGACGGCAACTACACCTTCTCCCAGGCGGGCAAACCCAACTCCACCTGGACGATGCAGAGCATCTGCAGCCAGCCCAGCGGCACCCGCGCCCAGCAGGACTACACCGACGAGACCACCCAGACGCTGGGATGCAGCCTGATCCTGGGCAGCCTGGCGTCCCGCAGTGGGATGGACCGTGACCAACGCGCCGTCAGCTTCAACGGCACGGCACGCCTGGTGAGTGGGATGTGGACGTTGACGGTGGAAGTTCCCGAGGGGTTGGCCTGTCCCGACGGCAGTTTTGCACCGTCGAGCGACACCTACGCGTTCAGTTCGGCGACCCTGACAGGCACCCACACCTCGATCCACGGTTCGGTGTGCGGGCTGGCCCCGGGCATGACCAAGGAGCCGTTTGCGCTGACGTTCATCGGGCCACTGGATCCGCCGGTGGTCGACCGCTTCCCGATGGACTGCAACTACCTGGGCGGACGGCCGAGTATCTGCTCGTAGCCGGTCATTGCGGGGCGGTCACAAAATCGATCAGTTCCTCCACCCGGCCGATCAGTGCCGGCTCCAGGTCGGTCCAGTCGCGGACCCGTGACCGGATCCGCTGCCAGGCGCGTGCAATATCGGCCTGCTCGGCGTGCGGCCACCCCAACGCTTGACACACGCCGTGCTTCCAGGACACCGAGCGCGGAATGGTCGGCCACTGGGTCAGGCCCAGCCGCTCGGGTTTGACCGCCTCCCAGATGTCGATGTACGGGTGACCGACCACAAGTGCCTGCTCACCGTGTGGGCCGCGGCGCACCGTGTCGGCGATCCGGGATTCCTTCGAACCCGCGACCAGATGGTCCACCAGCACACCGAGCCGTCGTCCCGGCCCCGGCGCGAACTCGGCGACCAGTGCGGGCAGATCGTCGACACCGCCGAGGTACTCCACCACCACACCCTCGATGCGCAGGTCGTCACCCCAGACCTGCTCCACCAGTTCGGCGTCGTGACGGCCCTCCACGTAGATCCGCCCACCGATCGCGGTGCGGGCCCGGACACCTTGTACCGCAACCGAACCCGAGGCGGTCCGCTTCGGGGCGGCGGGCGCGGACTTGGCGCGGGGCGGGGTCAAGATGACGGGGGCGCCGTCCATCAGATAGCCGGGGCCGACGGGGAATCCCCGGGTGCGGCCCAATCGGTCTTCGAGGTCCATCCGGCCGTATTCGACCCGTACCACCGCGCCGACAAAACCGGAGGTCACATCCTCGAGCACCATGCCGATCTCCACCGGCAGTTCGGTCGAACGTACCTTGCGGCGCTGGTGCGGGTCGTTGGCGAGCACGTCCATTCCAAGGCGATCCGTCACGGCGGCGATCCTACGAATGTGATGACCGTCGGGCCGTCCGCCACACCGGCGCCGGGGCGATCGTGACCTCCACGAGACTCGCCGTCAGGCCGCGCCGCCGGCAGCCGCCAACTTGACGGGGTCGGAGGTCACCTCGTCGATCACGGTGTGGATGAAGCGCATCTTCTCCAGCACCGCGGGCGGCAGCACAAACGGGTATAGGTCTTCGCTGCCCATCGACCGGTTGACCATGTTCAGCCCCCAGGACAGCGGCAACCACATCTCGATCAGACTGTCGAAGCCGCTGGGTCCCCGCGATCGGCGCTCGAAGGTTGCCCCGGCCGGTGCAAAACTGAACGCCGCCGAGGTGTCGAGGGTGTCGCGGATGTGCAGGTAGTGGGCGAAGGTCTCGGCCCAGTCCTCCGCGGGGTGCATCGTGGCGTAGGAGGAGACGAAGTCCTGTTCCCACCCGGGCGGGGCGCCCTGGCTGTAGTGGCGGTCCAGCGCCGCCTGGTAGTCGGACTCGGGATCACCGAACAACTGGAGCGCACGCTCCCGATAGGCCGGCGCCGTGCCGATGAGCCGGTAGAAGTAGTAGTGGCCCACCTCGTGCCGAAAATGCCCGAGCAACGTCCGGTAGGGCTCTGCCATCTCGACCCGCAACTGTTCGCGGTGCACATCGTCGCCCTCGGCGAGATCCAGTGTGATGACCCCGTTCTGGTGTCCGGTGACGACGTTCTCGAACTCGCTGGACAACAGGTCGAAGGCCAGCCCGAAGTCCGGGTCCTCGACGCGGCTGACGACGGGCAGACGCAGTTCGTACAGTTCGGCGATGAGCCGGCGTTTGGCGCGTTCGGCCACCGCAAACGCCGCCAGCGCCGCGGTGTCGGCGTCGTTGGGCCGACTGCGGGTCAGCGTGCAGGACGCGCACAACTCCCCCGCCACCGCGCTCCCCGGGTCCTGACGTACCAGCCAATTGCATTCGGCCAGATGCAGATTCGCACACAGTCGGTACTGCTGGGTATCCACCGCCCCACTCTGGGCGGCATCCTCGCCGGAGGCGATCACCAGCATCGCCAGATCGTCGAGTGAAAATCCCACCGGGCTCCGGCAGGCCAGGCACACCGAGTTCTCGAAGGTCAGATGCTGTCCACAGTTCGGACACAGGAAATCACGCATCGAAGGATCCCTGCATCGGTGCCACGTCCACGGCCACGTCGATCACGCTGCTTTCCGAGTCGGTGTAGATGATGCCCCGCAGCGGCGGAACGTCCGCATAGTCTCTACCCCAACCCACGACGATGTAACGCTCGTCGGCCATCTGATCGTTTGTCGGATCCAAACCCAGCCAATCACCCTGCGGTGTCCACACCGCCGCCCAGGCATGGGTGGCGTCGACGCCGATCATCCGGTCCTTGCCGGGCGGCGGATCGGTGGCCAGATAACCCGATACGTAGCTGGCGGCCAGACCATTGGCACGCAGACAGGCGATGGCCAGCCGGGCGAAGTCCTGGCACACCCCTTCCCGGGCCTCCAACACCTCGGCCACCTGAGTGGACACCGTCGTCGACCCGGACCGATAGGTGAAGTCGGTGAAGATCCGCCCGGTGAGATCGGTGAGCACGTCGATGAGTGGCCGGCCGGGAACAAAGCTGGGCGCCGCATAGTCGCGTACCGCCGCGGTGATCTCCGGGGGTTGCAGATCGAGGGTGAACTCGCGGGCCAGCGCGCCGACGGGCCCCGACGGACGCAGCGTCTCCCAGGCTGACAACGCCGCTCCCCCGCGATAGAGATCCGGCGGTGGCGGATCCACCTCGACAACGGAGCGGGCGGTCACGACCAGGGTGTGATGGCGGGCCGTCACGTGGAAGTAGGAACTGGTGTTGCCGTAGACGTCGCGGCTGACCGAACTGTCGGCCGCACCCGGGTCGATGTCCAGCGCATGCGACAGGCAGCGTTGCAGGTCGGTGTTGCGCGGAGTCAGATGGCACCGGCCGTAGGAGCTGGTCACCACATCGGAGTACCGGTAGGTCGTCTGATGGGTCACCTGGTAGCGGCGGGTGCCCTGGACAGCGGAGGTCACGGCATGACCCGGCGCTCGTCGGGACCCCACAGCGGTTGCATGCCGCCGGGCAGTGACAGCTGGGTGGCGGAGATGACCGTCGCCAATTCCCGCAGCCCGGCCTGCACCCCGTCGAGCAGCCCGGCCAGCTCCGTGCGCTCGCCGTCCGCGGTGACGTCCTCCAGTTCGGCGGGATCCAGTCGCCGCAGCCGGATCCCGATCTCGTCGACCAACCGCTGCGCCCGCGACGAGTTCGCCGCCCCCGGCAACGCCAACAGGTTGGCGCGCAATCGTTCGAGTTGATAGACCAGCGAGCGGGGATTCTCGGCGTCGAACAGCAGCAGGTCCGCGACGGCGGCCACACTGACCTTGCCGAGGTTGCGACGCCGGTAGATCAACGACGACTCGCACGCCACCAGTACCGCCTCGGTGATGGCCTGTTCGGCCTCGACGCTGCGGGCGGTGGCCATGGTGGCGCGCAGCAGGGCCGCGAGCGTCATCCCGCGCTCCAACCGTTTCCCGATGTCCATCATCGACCAGCCGACGTCGTGCACCATCGACTCGGCCGCCACCCCGGACAGCGCCAGCATCCCGGACAGGGTCTTGGCGTGTGCGGAGGCCATTTCCGCGTCGCCGTGCAGAAAGGAGTCCGGCGGGGAATCCGACGAGTGCAGCACGGCCCGGTCGACGGTTGCCAGCACCATCCAGGTGTCGTTGGACATCTGATCGCGCACCGCTCTGGCCGCCTGTCCGAGCCGCTCGACCGATTGTGCCAGCGAACCCGGCCGCCGCCGGTCGGTGGTCAGCGCCCACAGCGTCGTCGGTGCGACGGCGATCATCTCGGCCCGGTCCCCGTCGGAGCCGGTGTCGGTACCGGTGAGATAACCCAGCGCAGTCAACAGCACCGGCACACATTCGCTGGCGTCGAGATCCTGCCGGTGCCGGTATTCGTGGTAGCGCTCGCGGCTCACGGTGAGCAGCCGGGCCATCTGTTCGGCGCGCTCGGCGTAACGGCCGGTCCAGAACAGGTCTGACAGCACTCGCGGCGAGCTGACGGCCCGGGTGCCGCTGGGGGTCACCACGGACAGCACCGGCGGCAGCCCCATCGTGCGCTCGGCCCCGGCGTGGGTCGACGGCAACACCCAGATGTCTTTGGCGGCAATACTGTTCAATTTGTAGGCGGCATTACCCGGTGCCAGCACGTAGCCCAGGCCACCGATCATGGGTGCGTAACCGCCGCGCTGCGACACCGCGAACAGGCGCATCCCGACCCCCGCCGACGACAGGCCACCGGGATAGTGGTCGGTGGGCGCCGACGAGAAGGTGGGCAGCTCCTGGCCCACCCACTGCCAGGGAGCGGCCGAGATCCGCGCCGCGAGTGTCTCCCGCTGCGAGGCCGTCAGCGCCGGCCCGACGATGGGGGGACCGCCGGTGGCCGGTTTGATCAGCAGCGAGCCCAATTTGGTCAGGAGATGGGACCGTTCGGAGTCCAGGCCACCCCAGTACATCGGTGCGGTGCCCAGCAGCGGGTACTCGCCGACCAGCAGATTGGCCAGCTCGGGCAGGAACCGCTGTACCCCAGGGCTTTCCAGGATGCCGCTGCCGATGCTGTTGACCACGGTCACCGAGCCGCGGCGCTGCGCCTCCACCAGTCCGACCACCCCCAGCCGGGAGTCGGCCCGCAGATCCAGCGGATCGGCGTAGGCGGCATCGACGCGCCGCAGCACCACATCGACCCGTTTGAGGGTGCCCAGGGAACGCATCCACAGCGTGCCGTCACGGACCACCAGGTCGGCGTTCTCCACCAGCGGAAAGCCCAGCAGCGACGCCAGGTGCGCCTGGTCGAATGCGGTCTCGGAATGGATACCCGGGCTCAGCACCACGACGACGGGATCCTCGGCGGCTTCCGGTGCCGCCTCGATCAGCGACAGCCGCAATGCCTGGGCAAACGGGGAGGTCGGCCGCGGGGCGATCCGCTCGTACAGATCGGGGATGGTGTGGGCGACGACCCGGCGGTCGGCCAGCGCATAGCCGGCGCCGGAGGGAGCCTGCGTCCAGTCCGCATTGACCAGGAACGTGTCCGCGTCTGCCCGGCTGATGTCACAGCCGTGCAGGAACAGCTGATGGCGGCCGGGAGCCTGGATGCCGCGGGCGGCACGCTGATATCCGGGGTGGGCGAACAGCAGCTCCGGCGGGAACACCCCGCTGGTGATCGATCGGCGGCCACCGTAGAAGTCCGCCAGCACCGCATCCAGCAGCCGGGAGCGCTGCACCAGCCCGGCCGCCAGCAGGTCCCAGTCCGCGGAGGAGATCAGCAGCGGAATGGCATCGAGGCGCCACCGGCCGGCATCGGCGGTGCCGAGCCCGTCGGTGGACACCGCTTCACCGTCGCTGTCGAGCTGGATGTAGGTGATGCCGTCGTTGTCGACGAGGCTGCCGACGTCGGCCCGCAGCCGGTCCAAGCCGGCCTGGCCGCGTTCGCCGAGCACCGCCGCGAGCTCGCGCCAGGATTCCCGGACATTGCCCGCCGCGTCGATGAACTCGTCGTAGGTCGGCCGAACCCCACCGCGAATATCGAAAAGCGCCTGCTGAGCGCGTCCGTCGCGATAACTGGCCAGCAGACGGTCGGGGTCAGGCCCCCCGGATTCCCGGCCACCGAACGGCCCGAACGCGGCCAACGGTGATGACAACGCCTGTCCTCCTGGTATCCGATTCCGACGTGACCGACGCAGAGATCATTGCAGTACGGTACGCACCCGTCGTAAATCGAGGATCCCCGGCGCGCCCACATCCATGGACTGCCGGGCTTGTTTCTCGCGGATATCGGACAGATCGATGCGCCCCGGGGTGAATCCGGACGCCTCGAACCGCCGGCCGCGACGCGACTCGGCTTCGACCGCATTGACCGGCGGGGTCTCGTAGGTCCGTCCCCCCGGATGCGCCACGTGATAGGTGCAGCCCCCTCGGGACATCCCGGCGGCAAGGTCGACGAGTTCGAATCGCAGCGGCCCGTCGACGGTGATGGTCGGGTGCAGCGCACTCGGCGGCTGCCAGGCGCGGTAGCGCACACCCCCGACCTGCACATCGGTGTTGTCGGTGGCCAGCATCGGGATCGGGTGGCCGTTGCAGGTGACGGCATAGCGGTGCCGGTCGGCGCCGATCAGCCGGATCTGCAGCCGTTCCACCGAGGAATCGACGTATCGGGCGGTGCCGCCGGCCGTGGATTCCTCACCGAGGGTGTTCCACGGCTCGATGGCACCACGCAGTTCGATCTCCACCCCGTCGAACACCGCGGTGCCGACTCTGGGGAACCGGAACTCGGTGAAGGGGTCCAGCCACGAGGTGTCGAAACTGATCCCCTGGGCGCGCAGGTCGGCCGCGACATCGGCGATGTCGTGAATGATGAAGTGCGGCAACAGGTAGCGCCCATGCAAGTTGGCCCCGTGCCGGATCAGCGGCGCCCGCAGCGGCGCATCCCAGAACCACGAGACCAGCGAACGTACCAGCAGCGACTGCACCATCGCCATCTGGAAGTGCGGGGGCATCTCGAATCCGCGCAGTTCCAGCAGCCCCAGGCGGCCACGGGCACTGTCGGGGCTGTAGAGCTTGTCGATGCAGAACTCGGCGCGGTGGGTGTTGCCGGTGATATCGCTCAACAGGTGCCGCAGCGCCCGGTCGGTCACCCACGGTTGGGAGTGACCGGTGCCGCGCCCCAGCCGCGCGATCTCGGCGAAGGCGATCTCCAGTTCGTAGAGCGCCTCCTCGCGGCCCTCGTCGACCCGCGGCGCCTGTGAGGTGGTGCCGACAAAACGACCGGCGAACAGATAGGACAGGGCGGGGTGGCGCTGCCAGTAGGTCAGCAGCGAGACCAGCAGATCGGGGCGCCGCAGAAACGGGGAGTCCGCGGGGGTGCTGCCCCCGAGCGTGATGTGGTTACCGCCGCCGGTTCCGCCGTGGGTGCCGTCGACGTCGAACGCCTCGGTGGACAGCCGGCTCAGCCGGGCCTGCTCGTAGAGCGTCTCCAATTGGGTGCGTTGCTCGGCGAAGCTGCGGGTGGGGGCGACGTTCACCTCGATCACGCCGGGGTCGGGGGTGATGCTGACCGAGTCCAGCCGCGGATCCGCCGGCGGCCCGTAGCCCTCGATCACCACCGGGCACTGCAGTTGCGCCGCCGCCTCTTCGACCCGCGCCACGACGTCGAGGAAGTTGTCGACGGTCTCGGTGGGCGGCAGGAAGACGTACAGGAAGCCGTCCCTGATCTCCGCGACCATCGCGGTGGTGGGCGCGTCATCAGAATCATCGATGCCGGCATCGTCGGTGCCGGATTCCCGAGTGCCGGATCTGTCGGCAGCCGCCTTGAGCGGGCCGTGCGCGGCCAACGGATCCGCGGGCGGGGTGACCCGCGGCGGCTTCCAGTTGATGGCGCTCAGCGGCAGCCGCAGCCCCGCGGGTGAATCACCGTCGAGCAGCACCACTCGGCCGCGTCGCAGCCGCCAGTCGGCGCTGGCCCAGCCCGAGTCGTCGTCGCGGCGGTGCAGCGGCAGCACGTAGGCCGCCGGTTCGACGACGGCGGCGTCGAGGCGCTCCAGCAGATCGGCCCGCCGCTGTTTGCTGTCAGCTTCGAGGTCGTCATCGGCGAGGATTGCCGGCCCGGCAGGCAGTCGCACCGACGCCGACAGCCGGCTCAACGCGTCCTCGTAGACGGGACGGACCTGGGCGCCGGGCACCCCGAGCCCCTCGGCGACGGCGGTGAGCAGCTGCGCGCCGGCATCCGGGGCGATGGCCTGGATCCGGCCCGCGTCGGGGTCGGGCCACGGGTCGGCAAGCAGTGCCGGGTCCCGCCACACCGGTTCCCCGTCAACGCGCCAGAACAGTCCGATCTGCCAGCGCGGCAACGGTTCTCCCGGGTACCACTTGCCCATACCGCGCTGCACCAGGCCCTGCGGCGCCCACAGCGCCTTCAACCGGGCCGCCAGCGCCGAGGCCCGGACCCGTTTGCTCGGCCCGTCGGCGGCGGTGGTCCACTCCGGGTCCACCTGGTTGTCGATCGACACGAAGGTCGGCTCACCACCCACCGTCAGCCGCACGTCGCCGTCGGCGAGCCGTTGGTCGACGCGGGCGCCGAGATCGACGATCGAAGCCCAAGCGGTCTCCGTGTAGGGCAGCGTGACCCGGGGGTCTTCGTGGACGCGGGTCACGGTGTTGGAGAAATCCAGCACGGCTTCGGCCACGCCGGTGGCCCCGGTGATGGGTGCAGACGAGGCCGGGTGTGGTGTCGCGGACAACGGGATGTGGCCTTCCCCGGCGAACAGACCCGATGTCGGATCGAGTCCGATCCATCCGGCGCCGGGGATGTACACCTCGGTCCAGGCATGCAGATCGGTGAAATCCGCCAGCGGCCCGGACGGGCCGTCGAGTGCGGGAACATCCGAGGTCAGCTGCACCAGGTACCCGGAGACGAACCTGGCCGCCAACCCGAGTTGCCGCAGGATCGACACCAGCAGCCAGGCCGAATCCCGGCACGAGCCGATCCCGGTGCGCAGCGTGAAGTCCGGTGTCTGGACCCCGGGTTCCATCCGCACGCTGTAGCCGACGTCGGCGTTGACGGCCCGGTTCAACGCGACCAGGAAGTCGATGGTGCGGGTTCCGGGGAGGATGGTGAAGTTGTGCACCCACTCGGTGACCAGCTTGCCGGGACCCGCTTCGGGTTCGTCGGCTTCGTCCACCGGGCGCAGGTACGGCTCGAGATCCTCCAGTAGCGAGCTGGGATAGGTGAAGGGGAAGCTCTCGGCCCAGTCCTCGATGAAGAAGTCGAACGGATTGATCACCTTCAGATCCGCGATCAGGCCCACATTGATGGTCAACCGACGGGCGCGGCTGGGAAAAACCAGGCGGGCCATGAAGTTTCCGAATGCGTCCTGCTGCCAGTTGACGAAGTGGTCAGCCGGTTCGACGTCCAGGGAGTAGGCCTCGATCGGGGTACGCGAATGGGGCGCTGGACGCAGCCGCACCACATGCGGGTGAATCTCCACCAGCCGGTCGAAGGTGTAGGTGGTGCGATGCTCCAGCGCCACTTTGATTCCCATAACAGCTGATCCCATCACAACCGGCAGCACCTCGCAGTCTTCGCTGAAACAACCCGGTGGCCGGACTCAGCTCACGCCGTTGCCGTCCCGCCCGTGGCGGTCAGTTTCACGCCGAGCTCGTCGAGTGGGACAGGATGCCCGTGCTCACAGACGATCTCGACATCCGCGTCGGCGCCACACCCGAGGTGGGTGAGCTTCAGCCGGTCGCTGTCGGGCAGGTGGCTGCGCCCCCAGGCGAACATCGCCCAGACCACCGGCATGAAATCCACCCCTGTCTGGGTCAGGACGTACTCGTCGCGGGCCCGCTGCCCCGGGTCCTGATACCTGCGTCTGCTCAGCAGTCCGACCGCGACCAACTCCCCCAGGCGCGCCGACGTGGCCGCCTTCGTGATGCCCACCCGCTTGGCAAAATCGTCGAACCGGGTGGTGCCGTAGTACGCCTCACGCATGATCAGCATCGCCGACTTCTGCCCGGCCACCACCATCGTCTTCTCGATCGGGCATTCGCCGACCGGCGACCAGGTATCGCGGTCCACCAACCGCCCCTGCAGCACCGGCATCGGAATCCTTTCGCCACCTGAGTTGTTCTAACTATACCCAGGTAGGTCATCTCGATGCAGAAACCAGGAGGAGAAATGACCGGATTCTCAGACCGGGACGCCGTGATCGTGGGTGCGGTGCGCACCCCCATCGGCAAGGGAAAAGCCGGTGGCGCACTCCACGACGTGCTGCCCGCCGACCTGCTGGCGCACAGCCTGCGTGAAGTCGTCGCCCGCTCCGGGATCGACCCGGCGAACGTGGATGATGTGATCGCCGGCGCGGTGACACAGGTGGGCGACCAGGCCGTCAACATCGCCCGCAACGCACTGCTGGGCGCAGGGTTCCCCGACACCGTGCCGGGCACCACCGTCGACCGCCAGTGCGGCAGCAGCCAGCAGGCGATCAGCTTCGCCGCCCAGGGGGTGCTCGCAGGCGCCTACGACGTGGTCATCGCCGCCGGCGTGGAATCGATGAGCCGGGTGCCGATGGGCAGCTCGGTCCTGCCGGGCAGCAATCCTTTCGGCGACAACATGGCCGTTCGCTATCCGGAAGGGCTTGTCCCGCAAGGCATCAGCGCCGAGCTGATCACCGCAAAATGGAACCTGTCACGCCATGAGCTCGACGAGTTCTCCGCGGCCAGCCACGAGAAGGCAGCACAAGCAACCAAGGAGGGCCTGTTCGACAACGAGCTGGCACCCATCGCCGGGCTGCGCACCGACGAGATCATCCGTCCCGGCACCACCGTCGAAACCCTGGCGGGCCTGCGGCCGGCCTTCTTCGACGCGGCCGTCGGCGCCCGGTTCCCGCAGATCGGCTGGAACATCACCCCCGGCAACTCGTCGCCACTGTCCGACGGCAGCGCCGCGGTGATGATCACCAGCGGAGCCGCCGCCCGCCGATTCGGACTCACCCCGCTGGCCCGCATCCACACCACCACGGTGGTCGGTTCGGATCCGCTCTACATGCTGACCGGCGTCATCCCCGCCACCGCAAAGGTGTTGCACCGGGCCGGGCTCGACCTGTCGGACATCGACCTGTTCGAAGTCAACGAGGCGTTTGCCCCGGTGGTCCTGAGCTGGGCGGCCAGCACCGGAGCCGACCTGGCCAAGACCAACGTCAACGGCGGTGCCATCGCCATCGGACACCCGCTGGGTGCCAGCGGGGCCCGCATCATGACCACGCTGGTCAACGCGCTGCACCAGCGCGGTGGCCGCTACGGCCTGCAGACCATGTGTGAAGGCGGCGGCATGGCCAACGCCACCATCATCGAAGCGCTGTAGGACTGACCTAGCCGCGGACGAGTTCGAACAGCGGGATGTCCCGGCTGGTCTTGCTCTGGTATTCGGCGAACACCGGCGCCACCTCCACGATCTTGGCGTAGGTGGCGTCGCGTTCGGCAGCGGGCAGTTCCCGCACGTCGACGTCGTACGCCTCGGTGCCCACCTCGACCCGGGCCCGCGGGTTGGCGCGCAGATTGTGTACCCACGCCGGATTGTTGGGTGCCCCGGCGTAGGAGCCGACGATCAGCATCCGGCCCTCGACGGTCAGGTACGCCAGCGGCGACAGCCGCACCTTCCCGCTCTTGGCGCCAACGCTGTGCAGCAGCAACAGGGTGCTTCCGGCGAACGGGCCGCCCACCACGCCACCGTTGGCCCGGAACTCCTCGACGATGCCGCGGTTGAAGTCGTTGAGCGCCGCGGCATCGGCGACCAGCTTGTCCTTATCCATGCACGCTGTCAGCGGTTTTGGGCTTGGCGTCTATTCCCGATTCCTTACGCTGCTGCGGCGTGATCGGAGCCGGCGCGTCGGTCAGCGGATCGATGCCGCCGCCGGACTTCGGGAACGCGATGACCTCGCGGATCGAATCGACCCCGGACAGCAGCGCCACGATGCGATCCCAGCCGAAGGCGATACCACCGTGCGGCGGCGCGCCGTAGGTGAACGCATCCAGCAGGAAGCCGAACTTGTCTTGCGCTTCCTCGTGGTCGATACCCATCATCGCGAACACCCGCTCCTGCACGTCGCGGCGGTGGATACGGATGGACCCGCCGCCGATCTCGTTGCCGTTGCAGACGATGTCGTAGGCGTTGGCCAGAGCCGTGCCCGGATCGGTGTCGAACGTCGACTCGGCCTCCGGCTGCGGCGAGGTGAACGCGTGGTGCACCGCCGTCCAGGCCCCGGAACCGACGGCGACATCACCGGAGGCGGTGGCGTCATCGGCCGGCTCGAACAGCGGCCAGTCCACCACCCAGGTGAAGGCCCAGGCGGCCGGGTCGATCAGGTCCAGCCGCTTGGCGATCTCGATGCGGGTGGCGCCCAGCAGCCCGCGGGCGCCCTTCGGCGTCCCGGCGGCGAAGAACACACAGTCACCCGGCGCGGCACCGACGTGGGCGGCCAGGCCGGCACGTTCGGCGTCGGACAGGTTCTTGGCGACCGGACCCCCCAGGGTGCCGTCCTCGGCGATCAGCACATAGGCCAGGCCCTTGTGTCCACGTTGCTTGGCGAACTCCTGCCAGCCGTCCAGGGTGCGCCGGGGCTGCGAGGCGCCGCCGGGCATCACCACCGCGCCGACGTACGGGGACTGGAACACCCGGAAAGGCGTGTCTTTGAAGTAGTCGGTGCACTCGACGAGCTCGACGGCGAACCTCAGGTCGGGCTTGTCGGAACCGAACCGGCTCATGGCCTCGGCGTAGCCGATCCGCGGCAGCGGAGTGGGCAGGTCGTAGCCGATCAACGCCCACAGCGCCTTGAGCACCTCTTCGGACACCGAGATCACGTCGTCGGCGTCGACGAAGCTCATCTCCATGTCGAGCTGGGTGAACTCCGGCTGCCGATCGGCGCGGAAGTCCTCGTCGCGGTAGCAGCGCGCGATCTGGTAGTAGCGCTCCATTCCCGCCACCATCAGCAGCTGCTTGAACAGCTGCGGGCTCTGCGGCAGGGCGTAGAACGAGCCGGGCTGCAGCCGCGCCGGCACCAGGAAGTCACGGGCGCCTTCGGGGGTGGAGCGCGTCAGTGTCGGCGTCTCGATCTCGACAAACTCGTGATCGGCCAGCACCGCACGGGCGGCGGCGTTGACCTTGGACCGCAGCCGGATCGCGTTGCCGGGGCCTTCGCGGCGCAGGTCGAGGTAGCGGTACTTCAGCCGCGCCTCTTCACCGGCCGTCTCGTCGAGCTGGAACGGCAGCGGTGCGGCCTCGGAGAGCACGGTCAAGGTGGTGGCGTTGACCTCGATCTCACCGGTGGCGATATCGGGGTTCGTGTTGCCCTCCGGGCGGACCTCGACCACCCCGGTGACCAGCACACAGAACTCGGCGCGCAGTCGGTGGGCGGCCTCGAGCACGCCGTCATCGCGGAACACCACCTGGGCGATGCCGCTGGCGTCGCGCAGGTCGATGAAGATGACGCCGCCGTGGTCGCGTCGGCGCGCCACCCAGCCCGCCAATGTCACCGTCTGGCCGGCATCCGATGCCCGCAACGATCCGGCGGTGTGACTGCGCAGCACAATGCTCCTCTGAAGGGTCGACGGGAAGACGGGAACAGTCTAGAGGTCGCCACCTGGCGGCCACCGCCTCGGCACTAGACAGTTATCGTGAACTGTCCACCCCGCACCCGGAGGTAGCCATGGCCCGCACGTACGCCTGTGAACACGTCGACCTGGGATTCATCGAGACGGCCCCGCACCGGTTCGTCAGCACCGTCGATCTGGCCGTCACCCCGGAACAACTCTTCGAGGTGTTGTCGGACGAAACGTCGTGGCCACAGTGGGCCACCGTCATCACCAAGGTCGACTGGACCAGCCCCAAGCCGTTTGGCGTCGGCACCACACGTACCGTGCACATGCGCGGCCACATCGTCGGCGACGAAGAGTTCCTCGCGTGGGAACCGTTCTCGCACATGGCATTTCGTTTCAACCAGTCCACCAGCGCCTACATCGCGGCCTTCGCGGAGGACTACCGGGTCCGGCCGACGGAGCAAGGCTGCCACCTGACATGGGTGATGGCGATCAAATCCAACGGGGTGGCCGGCAACCTCGGCATGCTCGCCGGCCGTCCGGTGATGAGCTGGCTGTTCCAACGGTTCCTGCACAACCTGCGCCGCTACTGCGACACCCGGTACGCCACCGTCTAGCTCCCGCGCCGGAAGAACGCACCCGCTCTAGTGCAGTCCCGACCAGGCGGCCCGGCGCAGCCGGTCGGGATCCTCGACGGTGACGTCGCGAGCGGACTCGATGACGCGGGTGGCCCGCGTCTGGGCGTCGTACCGGGGCCATTCCGGATCCCACACCGCGCCCTCTTCCCACCCGTGGGTGGCGAAGTTCAGCCAGGTCTGCTGCATCCGCCTCCCCACCGCCGGCTGCACCCGCCGGCCCAGCGGATGGAGCTTGCGTCCCAGATACGACCCGTAGCTGTGCTGGATGTGCACGATCTCACTGCCATGGGTGGCGCCCAGCCCCAGCGCCCGCAGCGTCCAGGTGGCGTGGTCGAAGCGGTACACATGGGTCGGCGCGTGCGCGCTGTAGGCGTCCGCGAACGCCCAGACCGGGGCACCGAACATCACATCGGAGCCGACGGCGATCAACGCCCGGCGCCGGGGGTAGTCCGGGTAACCGGCCAGCACCTGGTCACGCGCGCCGGGCAGGGTCCGCTCGAAGTACGAGTCGATGGTGTCCAGCGTGGTGGGCAGCATCGGCGGCTTGGTCCACGCGAACATCGACGCCTCGTGGCTGTTGGTGCCGGTGATCAGCGGCACCCGCGCGACCGCGCCCAGCCGGGCCGCCTCGATCGGATGATGCGGCAGCAGTTCGGTCCCGTAGGTGAGTCCGTAGGCCAGGGTCGGGGAGTTGGCCGCGCTGTGCAGCTGGACCGCACCCGCCGCCCGGCGCAGCCGCCGCTGCGGGAGCTCCTTGAGATGGTCAGGACCCACCCCGACCTCGTCGAGAAACTGTTGTGCCTGCACCGCTCTGGTCTCCCGGTCGGCGATCAACGGCAGCGCCGGGCTCTGCGCGATCGCCCGGGCGAACAAGCCGTCGGCGGCCGGACAGGCCAGCAGCGACAGCACCGACGTCGCCCCCGCGGACTCACCGAACACCGTCACCCGCTCGGGGTCACCGCCGAAAGCAGCGATGTTCTCGCGCACCCACCGCAGCGCGGCCAGCTGATCGCGCAGGCACAGGTTGTCGTCGAAACCGGCGCCGAGGGAGCCCAGCTCGAACCCGCCGAACACCCCGATCCGGTAGGTGACGTTGACCACCACCACACCGCGGGCGGCCAGCCGGGAACCGTTGTAGAGCTGCAACTGGCCCGCACCGTAGACAAAGGCACCGCCGGGAATCCAGACCATCACCGGCAACGAACCCGAGGTGTCCGGCGACCACACGGTCACCGTCAGACAGGCTTCGTCCCGGATCTTGGGGTCATCGCGACCGCCACCGACAAACGACCGGCCCTGCGGCGGCAGCGGCCCGTGCTCGACCGCATCCCGCACACCCGACCACGGCCGCAGCGGGGCCGGCGCCAGGAACCGCCGGTCCCCCACCGGTTGCTGCGCGTAGGGCACACCGCGCCACACCGCGACGCCGCCCTCGGTGGTACCACGCAGCACGCCGTCGGCCGTCTGCGCAATAGTCGAGAGTTCCAAGACGTCAGGCACTCCAGAATCGTAGTGTGCAAAGCTATATCCGCACGTTGTGGTGGGTGAGCGACGAGTGCTTCCGGGAGGAGTGCGGAGATGACCTTCAACGAGGGCATGCAGATCGACACCAGTACCACCCGGTCCAGTGGTGGCCGTGGACCCGGCCGCGGCTTGGCCGTCGGCGGTGGAGTCGGCGGCCTGCTGATCGTGGTGCTGGCGGTGTTCCTCGGAGTGGACCCCGGCAACATCCTCAGCCAGCAGGGTCTGGACACCGACGGAGTGCAGGCCCCCGGTGTCGACATCAGCCAGTGCCGCAGCGGAGTGGACGCCAACAGCAACGTCGACTGCCGGGTGATCGCCACCGGCAACTCCGTGGACCAGGTGTGGGCACAGCTGATGCCGGACTACACCCGGCCGCAGGTGCATCTGTTCACCGGGTCGGTCGACACCGCCTGCGGTCCGGCCACCAGTGAGGTAGGCCCGTTCTACTGCCCGGCCGACCAGACTGCCTTCTTCGACACCGCCTTCTTCTACGTGCTGGTCGATCAATTCGGTTCCAGCGGTGGACCACTGGCGCAGGAATACGTGGTGGCTCACGAGTACGGCCACCATGTGCAGAACCTCCTCGGCAACCTCGGCCGCGCACAGCAGGGCGCCCAGGGCCCCACCGGCAACGGGGTGCGCACCGAACTGCAGGCCGACTGTTACGCCGGGGTGTGGGCCCACTACGCGGCGATCACCAAGCAGCCCGGCACCGATGTCACCTATCTGGAACCGTTGACCGACAAGGACATCGACGACGCACTCTCGGCCGCGGCGTCGGTGGGCGATGACCGCATCCAGAAAGCCGCCACCGGCCGGGTCAATCCCGAGGCGTGGACCCACGGTTCGGCAGAGCAGCGACAGACGTGGTTCACGCAGGGCTACCGGACAGGCGACCCGGCGGCGTGCGACACGTTTGCGGCCGGCAACCTTGGGTAGGGCCATCACGGCGGTCGACGCCATCGCCGAACGTCATCTGGACACCTTTGCCGCGTTGGATCCCTGCGCGGCAACACAACTCGGGGTGCTCGGGCACGACGACGAGCTCACCGACTACTCCCCCGACGGGGTGGCCGCCCGCGCCGACGCGGCGCGGGCGACATTGGCCGAACTCGACGCCGTCACCGCGGTGGACAACACCGACCGGGTGACCGTCGCCGCCATGCGGGAGCGCCTCGGCGTGGCCCTGGAACTGCACGACGCCGGCCTCGACGTCGGCGAACTGAACGTCATCGACTCACCGCTGCAGACCATGCGCAACGTGTTCGACCTGATGGCCACCGACACCGACTCCGACTGGGCCGTGATCGACCGGCGGTTGGCCCAGGTACCCGAGCGGGTCAGCGGCTACGTCGCCGCACTACGCGATGCCGGCTCCCGCGGGCGCGGACCCGCCCTCCGCCAGGTGCAGCGCGGCATCGCCCAGGCCGTTCGCACGCAGGGGCTGTATGTCGCGATGGTCGCCGGCGATCCAGCCAAGAGTCCCCTCCTCAACACCGATCTCGCCCGCCATGCCGACCAGGCCGCCGCCGCGTACGGCATGTTGGCCGAGGTGTTGCGCACCGAGATCGCCCCTGGGGCCGGCACCACCGACGCCTGCGGGCGGGACGCCTACCGGCTGCACTCGCGCGCCTTCCTCGGCGCCGAGATCGACCTCGACGAAACCTACGACTGGGCGCTGCAGCAGCTGGAGAGCATTGTCGCCGAGCAGGAGTCGGTCGCTGCGACGCTCTACCCCGGCCAGAGCGTGGCGGCGGTGATGCAGCTGCTCGACAGCGACAGCCGTTATGCCATCACCGGCACCGATGCCCTGCAGCGCTGGATGCAGGACCTGTCCGACCGGGCGGTGGCCGCGCTGGCCGACACCCATTTCGACATCGCCGACCCGCTACGCACCCTGGAATGCCGGATCGCACCCACCCAGAACGGCGGGATCTATTACACCGGACCGTCGGAGGACCTCACCCGGCCCGGCCGGATGTGGTGGTCTGTGCCGCCGGGGGTGCAGGAGTTCCACACCTGGCAGGAAACCACCACGGTGTTCCACGAGGGGGTGCCCGGACACCATCTGCAGATCGGCCGGGCCGTGGTTCTCGCCGATGAGCTCAACCGCTGGCGTCGCCTGGCGTGCTGGGTGTCCGGTCACGGCGAAGGCTGGGCCCTCTACGCCGAGCGGTTGATGGCCGAGCTGGGGTGGCTCGACGACCCCGGTGCCCGGCTGGGCATGCTGGACGCTCAACGCTTCCGCGCCGCCCGAGTGGTGATCGACATCGGCGTGCACTGCGGGCGCGATGCCCCCGGTGGTGGCCGGTGGGATGCGGCGACGGCCTGGGATTTCCTGACGACGCACAGCGCGATGGCGCAGGAAAATCTGCGCTTCGAGCTCGACCGCTATCTCGGCTGGCCCGGCCAGGCTCCGTCTTACGCTGTTGGACAACGCATCTGGCAGCAACTGCGTCGGCAGGTCACCGCCACGGGGGTACCACTCAAAGAGTTCCACCGCCGCGCCCTCGATCTCGGCGGCCTGCCCTTGAGTGTGCTGACCTCGGCGCTGACCGACGAATTCGCCTGAGCCGGCGACGATTCCTGGACTGTGCGCGTCGCGGAAATGCTTCCGCCGGAACCGCCAACAGCACTGAACACTCCCGCTATTGTGTCTACAGCAGTCAGCGGGTAGATCAGATCCGAGGGAGAACCGATGAGTCAGCCCAGCACCGACGTGTCACCGGCGTTGGCCGCGTCCCAGAAGTCCTGGAAGGCCGTTCAGGCACACGACAAGGACGCCTGGCTGGCACTGATGGCCGACGACGTGGTGATCGAGGATCCCATCGGGGAGGCGATCACCAATCCGGACGGCACCGGAGTGCGCGGCAAGGATGCGGTCTCGGCGTTCTACGACACCAACATCGCCACGAACAACCTCCGCATCACCTGCGAGGAAACCTTCCCCTCCAGCTCCCCCGACGAGATCGCCCACATCCTGATCCTGCGCAGCGAGTTCGAGGGCGGCTTCTCCAGCGAAGTGCGCGGCGTGTTCACCTACCGGGTGAACGGCGACGGCAAGATCGCCAATATGCGCGGCTACTGGAACATGGATGTCATGACATTCAAGACGGCACAGGGCGATTCAGAATAACGTCGGCTGCAACTCCGGTTCAGCGGCAGGCTGCACACTCCGCCAGAACCGCCGCTGGTCGCCGGTGAGCTGATACTTCTGCACCAGCGGCGCAGCCCGCTCCCGCAGCATCGTGCGGTACTCCTCCGGCAGATAGGCACCCCGGCGGTAGAGGTGCCGGTAGCGGGCCACCAGGTCCGGATGGGCCTGGGCCAGCCACTCCATGAACCAGCCCCTCGTCGAACCGCGCAGATGCAGACCGAACACCGTCACGCCGGTGGCGCCCGCCTCCGCGATCTGCCCCAGCAGGATGTCCAGGTGCTCCACCGAATCGGTCAGGTAAGGCAACACCGGCGCGACCATGACATGACAGTCCAGCCCGGCAGCGCGGATCGCCGAGATCAGCTGCAGCCGCGCGTGCGGCGTGGGGGTGCCCGGCTCCACCTCGCGATGCAGTTCGTGATCCCCGATGGCCAGTGACACCGACACCGACACCGGCACTCTGGTGGCCGCGTCGGCGATCAACGGCAGGTCGCGGCGCAGCAGCGTGCCCTTGGTGAGAATGGAGAACGGGGTGCGGAAGTCGGTGAGTGCGCCGATGATGCCCGGCATCAACTCATATCGCCCCTCGGCCCGCTGATACGGGTCGGTGTTGGTGCCCAGCGCCACCATCTCGCGGCGCCATCCCGGCCGGCTGAGCTCGCGGCGCAGCACGTCGACGACATTGGTCTTCACGACCACCTGGGAGTCGAAGTCAGCACCGGAATCCAGATCCAGGTACTCGTGGGTGGGCCGAGCGAAGCAGTAGCGGCAGGCATGGGAGCAGCCACGAAAACCGTTGACCGTCCAGCTGAAAGGGAGCATCGCCGGAGCCGCCCGGCCGGCCACATCGGCCCGCGGCTCGGGCACCCGGTTGAGCGCCGACTTGCACAGCACCTCGTGAAAAGTGATGCCGTCGAACTGCGGGGTTTGCACACTGCGCACGAAGCCGATGCGCTGCAGACCGGGCAATGCCCCGTCATCCACATGCACACCCTGAGCCGCCCATCGCATCCATCAATGCGAACACATGTTCGACAAAGATGCAATGGGCGCGGCCCCTAAATCACCACTTCGACAGCTGGCACCGGACGTTGTAGGGATCGTCCTGGGCGACCTGCACCTGGCCGTCGACGGCGATGTCGCAATGAGCGTTCGGGGCGGCCTGGCCGCCGCGGGTGGTGCTGCTCACGGTCAGAATCGCCCACTGCGGGTCTTCCATGGTGGTTTCGAACACCCACGGCACCCCGGGCGCCAGATGGACCTTCTCGCGCTTGGCGTAGGCGTACGCGTCGGCGTTGAACGCCTCCATGCTGGGCGGCTGGGAGGTGACGTAGAACAGGTCGAACTCGTAGGCACCCGCCGACACCAGGGTGTACCTGACCTGCTGGCCGACCGGTTCAGCGGTGGCGACGCCCGAACCGGCGATCCCGGCAGCAGCGAGTACCACCGCTGCCCCAACTGTGAATGACGCTTTTCCCATGGTGGTCATATCTACCTCCGCCTTCTGATCGTTACAGCCCCGTCAAGGCCCCCGAGTTCGCCCGGAACGGCCCGCTCGACACTGCCAGCTAAGCCCCGACCCGCCCTGCCACCCACCCACTGCACCCCTGCTCACCACCAGGTTAATCCGTTCGTGACACACAGATATTTCTCAGAAACATAACGCCTCTAACGTCCGAAATCGGCACCCGCGGGAGGTGTCGGTCGGTTCGGGACTCGTTTGGCAAGGTCTTTTACCCGTCGCGATCCGTTCTCACATTTCACGAAAGGCTCTCGATGCGAGGATCTGTGCGTCTCCAACGCGCCTCTCTGACCCGGTCCGCAATGGCCGCCGGAGGTGCGTTCTTTGCGGCCAGTCTGATCTTGAGCGGCTGCGGCAGCAAAGCCACCGACACCGAGGCGGCCGGCGCGGCATCATGCGTCGACACCGACGGGCCAACAATCAAGGTGGGTTCACTGAACTCGCTGTCGGGCACCATGGCGATCTCCGAGGTCACCGTCCGGGACGCCATCAAATTGGCCGTGGACGAGATCAACGCCGGCGGCGGCGTGCTCGGTAAGCAAATCGAACTCATCGGCGAGGACGGCGCCTCCGAGCCCACCGTGTTCGCCGAGAAGGCCGAGAAGCTGATCAGCAGCGACTGCGTGGCCGCGGTCTTCGGTGGCTGGACGTCCTCCAGTCGCAAGGCGATGCTGCCGGTGTTCGAAAGCGCCGACTCGCTGCTGTACTACCCGGTGCAGTACGAGGGCCTCGAGGCCTCCCCGAACATCTTCTACACCGGCGCCACCACCAACCAGCAGATCGTCCCGGCGCTCGACTACCTCAAGGAACAGGGCGTCACCTCGCTCTACCTGGTCGGTAGCGACTACGTGTTCCCGCAGACCGCCAACCGCATCATCAAGGCCTACGCCGAAGCCAACGGGATCGCGATCCTGGGCGAGGACTACACGCCGCTGGGCTCGACCGACTTCTCCACCATCGTCAACAAGGTGCGCACCGCCGGCGCCGACGCGGTGTTCAACACCCTCAACGGCGACTCCAATGTCGCCTTCTTCCGCGAGTACAAGAACGTGGGCCTGACTCCGGAGATCATGCCGGTGGTGTCGGTGTCCATCGCCGAAGAAGAGGTGGGCGGCATCGGAGTCGAGAACATCGCCGGCCAGCTGACCGCCTGGGACTACTACCAGACCATCGACACCCCGGTGAACAACGCTTTTGTCGAGGCCTACAAGAACGCCTACGGCGCCGACAAGCCGACGTCGGATCCGATGGAGGCCGCCTACACGTCGGTCTATCTGTGGAAGAACACCGCCGAAAAGGCCGGGGCGTTCGACACCAAGGCCATTCAGGACAACGCCGACGGCGTGACCTTCGACGCGCCCGAGGGTCTGGTCACGATCGACGGCGGGAACCACCACATCACCAAGACCGCCCGGATCGGCGAGATCCGCCCCGACGGCCTCATCTACACCGTCTGGGAATCCCCCGGCCCCATCGAGCCGGATCCGTTCCTGAATTCGTACCCCTGGGCAGAAGGCCTGTCCGGGTAGATGGATGTCCTCATCGGACAGCTGACAACGGGATTGAGCCTCGGCTCGATCCTGTTGTTGGCTGCACTTGGTCTGTCCCTGACGTTCGGTCAAATGGGCGTCATCAACATGGCGCACGGCGAGTTCATCATGGCCGGCTGCTACACCGCCTACGTGGTGCAGCAGATCATCTCCGACGCCGGTGTGTCACTGCTGGTTTCGCTGCTCGTCGGCTTTGTGGTCGGCGGCGCACTCGGGGTGCTGCTGGAGGTCACGCTGATCCAGCGGATGTACGACCGCCCACTGGACACCCTGCTGGTGACCTTCGGTGTGGGACTCATCCTGCAACAGGTGGCCCGCGACATCTTCGGCGCACCTGCGGTCAACGTGATCGCGCCCGCGTGGCTGTCCGGCGGAGTCGAGATCCTCGGCGCGGTGGTCCCCAAAACCCGGATCTTCATCCTGGTCCTGGCGATCGTCTGCGTCACGGTGCTGGCCGTGGTCCTCAAGACCAGCCCGATGGGCCGCCGGATCCGTGCCGTGGTGGCCAACCGGGATCTGGCTGAGACGAGCGGCATTTCGTCGCGCCGCACCGATATCACCACATTCTTCATCGGGTCGGGCCTGGCCAGCGTCGCCGGTGTGGCACTGACGCTGATCGGCTCGACCAGCCCGACGATCGGGCAGAGCTATCTGATCGACGCGTTCCTGGTTGTGGTGGTCGGCGGCCTCGGCCAGATCAAGGGCACGGTGATAGCGGCGTTTGCGCTCGGCTTCCTCAACTCGTTCATCGAGTACAACACCACCGCGTCACTGGCCAAGGTGATCTTGTTCGTGATCATCGTCATCTTCCTGCAGGTCCGTCCGCAGGGCCTGTTCACCGTTCGGACAAGGAGTCTCGTATGACGCGCGTCCTCGGCAGGTGGCAGACGTGGGCAGGGTTCGCCGTCGCCGCCGTGGTGCTGTTCGGGATTGCGCCGGCTGTGCTCTCCGATTTCCGGCTGAGCCTGCTCGGGAAATTCCTGTGCTTCGCGATCGTCGCCGTCGGTATCGGGCTGGCCTGGGGCCGCGGCGGCATGCTGGTCCTGGGGCAGGGCGTGTTCTTCGGCCTCGGCGGTTACATCATGGCGATGCACCTCAAGATTGCCGATGCCGAGTTGGCCGGCGACAGCGTGCCCGACTTCATGCAGATCCAGGGAGTGCGCGAATTACCCGGCTACTGGCAGCCTTTCGCCTCTCCCCTGTTCACCCTCGTCGCGATCGTCGTGATCCCGACCGGGATCGCCGCGGCGCTGGGATTCGGCGTGTTCAAGCGCCGGGTCAAGGGTGCGTACTTCGCGATCCTGTCGCAAGCGCTGGCGGCCGCGCTGGCGATCCTGCTCGTCGGGCAGACCGGCCTCGGTGGATCCAACGGCCTCAACAGGTTTCGCACCTTCTTCGGATTCACCCTCAATGATCCGGTGAACCGGCGGATGCTGTACTTCATCGCAGCGGGTGTGCTGTTGCTCGTGGTCGCCGTGGTCCGCCAACTCATGCTGAGCCGGTACGGCGAGCTGTTGGTGGCGGTGCGCGACGGCGAAGAGCGGGTGCGTTTCCTGGGCTATGACCCGGCCAACATCAAGGTGGTGGCCTACTCCGTCGCCGCGCTGTTCGCCAGCATCGCCGGTGCCCTGTTCGCGCCGATCGTCGGATTCATCGCCCCCTCGCAAGTGGGCGTCCTGCCCTCGATCGCATTCCTCATCGGAGTGGCCATCGGTGGGCGGACCACCCTGCTCGGTCCGGTACTCGGCGCGATCGGCGTCGCCTGGGCACAAACCCTGTTCTCCGAACGCTTTCCGTCGGAGTGGACCTACGCCCAAGGACTGTTGTTCATCGTTGTCGTCGGTTTCTTCCCGGCCGGATTCGCCGGGCTGGCGGTATTCCTGAAGCGCCGCAAGAAAGCCGCCGCGGACCCCGACCCCGACCCGCACGTCGAGAACGAGAAAGTGGGTGCCCGGTCATGACCCGCCCGGACGTCACAACAGAGCGCGCCCCCAAGGCCGGCGGCAATGCCGGCATGGGCTCGCAGTACCTCGAAGTTCGTGGTCTCACAGTGGATTTCGATGGATTCAAGGCGGTCAGCGGTGTCGATCTGACCCTGTTACAAGGCGATCTCCGCTTCCTGATCGGCCCCAACGGCGCCGGTAAGACCACGGTGATCGACGCGATCACCGGTCTGGTCTCGGCCAGCGGGTCCATCAGCAAGTCCGGTACCGAACTGTTGGGCAAGAAGGTGCATCAGATCGCCAGACTCGGCGTGGGGCGCACCTTCCAGACCGCCAGCGTGTTCGAGAAACTCACGGTGCTGCAGAACCTCGACATCGCCGCCGGCGCGGACCGCTCCTGGTGGACGCTGTTGCGCCGCCGCTCGGAGGTGCTGCCGTCGATCGAGGAGGCCCTGGAGATCACCGGGCTGGGACATCTGGCCGACAAACCCGCCGGAGTGCTGGCGCACGGGCAGAAGCAGTGGCTGGAGATCGGGATGTTGTTGGTGCAGAACGCCGACGTGCTGCTCCTCGACGAACCGGTCGCCGGGATGAGCACCGAGGAACGCGAGGAAACCGGCAACCTGTTGCGACGCATCGGCGCCGAACGCACCGTGGTGGTGGTCGAGCACGACATGGACTTCATGCGGGCGTTCGCCACCTCGGTGACGGTGCTGGCGCGTGGCCAGGTGATCGCCGAGGGCACCGTGGCCGAGGTACAGGCCAACCCGAAGGTCCAGGAGGTCTATCTGGGCACGGCGGCGGCCGGCGCCGACGGCATCGAACTCGAGGAAAAGGACTCCTGATGCTGCAACTGGTCGACGTGCGGTCCGGCTACGGCCGGTCCGAGGTCATTCACGGGGTGAGTGTCGAGGTGCCCTCCGACGGGGTGGCCGCGGTGATGGGGCACAACGGCGCGGGCAAGACGACGCTGCTGCGCGCCGCGGTCGGGCTGCTCAAGTGCAGTGCGGGCAAGGTGCTGTTCGACGGTGCGGACATCACCAAGTTGCGACCGTCGGCCCGGGTGGCCCGCGGTCTGGCCTATGTGCCGCAAGGACAACAGTCGTTCGGGCAGTTGACGACGATGGAGAATCTGCAGGTGATCGCCGATGGCCGTAAGAACGGCAAGCAGCTGATCGATGAGCAGCTGGACCTGTTCCCGGCCCTCAAGGAACTGCTGACGCGGCGCGCCGGTCTGCTCTCCGGCGGGCAGCGGCAGCAGTTGGCGATCGCGCGGGCCCTGATCACCGGGCCGAAAACGCTGATTCTCGATGAGCCCACCGAAGGCATCCAGCCGTCGGTGGTGCACGAGATCGAAGAGGCCATCACGGAGTTGACCCGGCGGGGTGATCTCGGGGTGCTGTTGGTCGAGCAGCACATCGGATTTGCGCTGGAATCGGCGCAGCAGTACTACATCCTGGAGGCCGGCCGCGTCACCTCCAGCGGCACCGGCGGCTCGGCCTCCGAGGACGACGTCCGCGCCGCGATGGCCATCTAACGTTCCCGCGAGCGCGCGTGTCTGTACGGCAACACGCGGTAGTTCTTGTACAAATGCGCGCGCTCGTCGGGGGTGCGGAAGATGGGGGTCAGCGGGCCAGCCGCGAAAGCACCTCGGCGACAACCGCATCGAAGCTGACATCCACTTGTTCGCCGGTGGCGAGGTTCTTGACGCCGACGGTGCGAGCCTCGATATCGCGATCACCGGCCACCAGCGCCACCGAGGCACCCGAGCGATCGGCACCCTTCATCGCACTCTTGAGGCTGCGATCGCCGTAGGCCAGATCGACCCGAACACCCGCCGCCCGCAAGGCCGCAGCCAGCACCGCCAACTCGAGCTTGGCCTCCTCGCCCAGCGGCACGCAGAACACATCGACCCGCGCCGCCGAGCCCACCGTCTTGCCCTCGGCACGCAGCGCCAGCAGGGTCCGGTCCACCCCCAACCCGAACCCGATCCCGGAGAGGTCCTGACCGCCGAGCTGACTCATCAACCCGTCGTAGCGGCCACCGCCACCGATCCCCGACTGTGCCCCCAGCCCATCGTGGACAAACTCGAACGTCGTCTTTGTGTAGTAGTCCAGGCCCCGGACCATCCGCGGGTTGATCACATACGGCACCCCGAGCCGGTCCAGGTGCGCCAGCACCGTGTCGAAATGCGCCTTGGCCGCCTCCGAGAGGTGGTCGAGCATCAGCGGGGCATCGGCCGTCATGGCCCGTACCTCGGGTCGTTTGTCGTCGAGAACCCGCAGCGGGTTGATCTGCGCCCGCGCCCGGGTGGCCTCGTCGAGCTCCAACGTGAACAGGAAGTCCTGCAGTAGCTGCCGGTAAGCGGGGCGGCAGCTGTCATCGCCCAGCGACGTGAGTTCCAGTCGGAAGTCGCTGAGCCCCAGCGACCGGAACCCGGCATCGGCGACGGCGATCACCTCCGCGTCCAACGCGGGATCGTCGACCCCGATCGCTTCCACACCCACCTGCTGCAGCTGCCGGTACCGGCCGGCCTGTGGACGCTCGTAGCGGAAGAACGGCCCGGAATAGCAGAGCTTGACCGGCAGGGCACCGCGGTCGAGGCCGTGTTCGATCACCGCCCGCATCACGCCTGCGGTCCCTTCCGGGCGCAGCGTCACCGACCGATCGCCACGGTCGGCGAAGGTGTACATCTCCTTGGAGACCACATCGGTGGACTCGCCCACCCCCCGCGCGAACAGAGAGGTGTCCTCGAAGATCGGCAATTCGACATCGCCGTAACCGGCCTGGCGGGCCACAGCGAGCAAACCGTCGCGAACCGCCACGAACTGGGCCGAATCCGGTGGCAGATAGTCGGGTATGCCTTTGGGCGCCTTGAACTCACTCACGGGTACGTCAGTTCTCCTGCGGTTCGCGGTTGAATCGGCGGTAGGCGCCGATGGTGGTGGACGAACCGTGACCCGGCAGGACCACGGCGGTGTTGTCGACGGCGATCAGCTTTTCCAGGACCGCGGCGGGCGCCGCATCCCCGGTGAAGACCACCGGGACGGGGCCCTCATCGGAATCTGCGAGTACCCGGTACACCACCGAACCTGCGGTGTGTCCCGGTGTGTGGTCAACAGTCACGAGGATATCGGCGATCGACAACTCGTCACCGTCATGGACCTCCAGCACCATCGGCGGCTGATGGTCTCCCAGCTGCGCCAGCAGTGCCAGATCAGCGGGATGGACGTAGGTGGGAATCCCCCAGCCGACACTCAGGTCGAACGCCGACGCGGCGTGAGTGGGGTGCCCGTGGGTGAGCAACACCGCCGCCGGGGTGAAACCGTTGACTTCGAAGTAGTACTCGAGCGTGGGCACCGCCTCATCGGCGGGATCGATGACCACCGCCGGCCCACCTTGCGATTGGGCGACCAGATAGCAGTTGACGCCACCCGGTCCGGTGGCGAAGCCCGTGATCAGCACGCCGACCAGTTTCTCACCTGGATGCGACGCCCGGGTTCGCGCGGGTCGACACCGACCTTTCAGCCGCGGGCTGGCACACTCGAAAGCAACAGAATGTAAGCGACCCACCCAGGAAACACGGAGGGCGTCGGCGGTGCCGAGCAACGAAGAACGACGAGAAGCAGCCAAACGCGAACTCGAGCGACAGGTCCAACTCCGCGAGGAGCAGGCCAAGAAGCGCCGAATGTTGACCATCGTCGGCGGATCGGTCGCCGCAGTGGTGGTGATCGCCGCCGTGGTGGCCACCATTGTCATCACCAACAAGGACTCCAACGGCGGAACCGCTTCGGCGTCGACCTCCGAACCCACCTCATCGGTGTTCGACGCTCCGACCGTTGCACCGCCGGCCACCGGCCAGTTGCCGGAGTTCACCGCGCTGGCCAGTACCGGAGCCGACTGCCAGTACCCGGCGTCGCGGCCGGCCAGTAAGGACAACAAGCCTCCGCGTACGGGCCGGGTGCCCACCGATCCGGCACAGGTCAGCGTCAGCATGGTGACCTCGCAGGGCAAGATCGGGCTGCAGCTGGACAACGCCAAGTCGCCCTGCACGGTCAACAGCTTCGCCAGCCTGGCCCAGCAGGGCTATTTCAACGACACCCCGTGCCACCGGCTGACCACATCTCCGTCGCTGTCGGTATTGCAGTGCGGCGATCCGACCGGGCAGGGCACCGGCGGGCCGGGTTACGAATTCGCCAACGAGTACCCCACCGACCAGTACCCGCAGGGTGACCCGGGACTCCAGATGCCGGTGGTCTACCCGCGCGGCACCCTTGCGATGGCCAACGCAGGCCCCAACACCAACGGCAGCCAGTTCTTCCTCGTGTACCAGGAGTCACAACTGCCCCCGCAGTACACGGTGTTCGGCACCATCGACGAGACCGGTCTGCAGACACTGGACAAGATCGCCGAAGCAGGGGTCGGCGGCCGCGGCGCGGACGGCCCACCGGCAGAGGAAGTCACGATCACCTCGGTACAGCTGGACTGACCGGCGATGTCGGTGCCGCCGTACGGTCCACCCCCGGGCCCGCAGTGGCCGGGTCCACCGCCCCACTGGCAGGGACCGCCGGAGTATCCGTACCCGGAACCGCAGCCAAAGACCAACGGGCTGGCCGTCGCCTCGATCTTCAGCGCCGTGCTGTTGGCTCCGCTCGGTGTCATCTTCGGGCACATCTCGCTGTGGCAGATCAAACGCTCCGGCGAGGACGGGCGTGGGCTGGCAGTGGCCGGGTTGATCGTCGGGTACTCGATGACGGTCGTGATGGTGGCCGCTGTTGTCGCGGTGTCCTCCTTCATGTCATGGGCCAACAGCCAGTTCGAGCGGATCGACTACGCCCCGGCTCCCCCGCTGACAGCGCGCCCGTTGCCTGCGGACCTGCCCAAGTTCGATCCACCAGCCGGCCTCGGCTCGGCGTGCACCTACCCCGCGACCAGTGGACCTGCCAGCAAGCCGGTCCGGCCGCCGCGTAGCGGCAAGGTGCCCACCGACCCGCCGTTTGTCACCGCGACGATGACTACCAACGATGGCTCTGTCGGACTGCTACTGGACAACGCGCAAGCGCCATGCACGGTCAACAACTTTGTCAGCCTGGCCCAACAGGGTTTTTTTGATGACACTCCGTGCCACCGGTTGACCTCCAACAACTCCCTGTCGGTGCTCCAGTGCGGCGACCCTACCGGCACCGGGGCAGGCGGGCCCGGCTATGACTTCGCCAACGAGTACCCGACGAATCAGTACCCGCCGGATGATCCAGCGCTCTCGAAGACCGTGCTGTATCCGCGGGGCACGCTTGCCATGGCCAATGCCGGTGTCGACACCAACGGCAGCCAGTTCTTCATCGTCTACGCCGACTCCCGCCTCCCGCCGACGTACACGGTGTTCGGGGCCATCGATGAGACGGGCCTGAAGACGGTGGACGATATCGCTGCCCGGGGCGTCGGCGGCGGCAACCTCGACGGCAAGCCCGCCCGCCCGGTGACCATCACCTCGGTCAGGCTGGACTGACCGCGTCTCCCCATCCGTCAGTGAACTTTCAGCAAACAAATTCATCTCACACTGATCCTTGCCACGATATTGACGAGGACTTAACATCGAAGGCCGGGCAAACGGTTCAGGCCAGTTGGTGGCATCTCACCGGCACGGCTGCGATGGGGGACGAATGCGGGCGACCGAGCAGAATGCGCCGTCGTTGCGATTTCGGCTGATCAGACGTGCAATTCATGGAGCAGCACGAGCGCTGTCGGCCACCGATGTGCCAGAACACACCGACTGCGCAGCTCAGCAAACAACTTCAGCTGGCCCTCCGGTTGTGTTGGCACCAGCGGTCGGTCGGCCTGCCACGTCAGCGGCCGAGGAGTCCCCGACAACCTGCATCAACAGATTGCGGGCCACGGTCACCACCGTGTCACTGGAGCGACAGAACGGCACGGTCAGAGGACAGATCACCGCAAGCGGCGACACGTTGGAGTTCACACCGCGGTCGGTGCGCACCCCGAAGGGCTACGGGTGGATCGATGCCACCGGCGCCTTCACCTACACACCCTTCACCGCCGCCCGCCGCGCCGCATCCCATCCCAGCGCCACGTTCATCGGCGATCACCGTGACCTGGTGTCACTCGACGCTCACGACGCGGCCGGAACCCCATATCGGGTGCTCGCATCCATCACCATCACCGGGAACTGACCGGAGACGACAAGGCGCGGCCCCCAGGTCCCACCGCAGCTGGTCGTTGTCCGCTAACCTGCTGCCCATGCCGCTGGAGAGCGACCTGTATCCGCCGGTCAAAGCACTACTGGAAAGCCAGGGCTACGTTGTCAAAGGTGAAGTGGCACACTGCGATGTCGTAGGAGTGCGCGACGACGAGCCCCCGGTGATCGTCGAACTCAAGAGCGCATTCAGTCTCGGACTACTGCTGCAGGGCGTCGACCGCCTCACCCTGACCGATACCGTGTATCTGGCCGTTGGCCGAATCCCCAAACAGAGCAAACAGATTCGCACATTGTGCCGGCGGCTCGGGGTGGGTCTGATCGTCGTGACGGGCCGCCGTGCCGATGTCCTGGTCGACCCGGCACCGTATGCGCCGCGCAAGAACAAGCGCAAGGTCGGTCGTCTCCTCGGCGAACACGCCCGTCGCGTCGGCGACCCGAACCTCGGTGGTTCCTCCACCAGGGTGCCGATGATCACCGCCTACCGCCAAGAGGCCGTCCGCTGCGCCGAACTCCTGCACGACGGACCGATGCGGTTGGCGGACATGCGTGCCGCCGGCGACGTCCCCAACGCGGCGAAGATCATGCAGAAGGACTACTACGGCTGGTTCGAACGCGTCGAGCGCGGCACATACGCCCTCACACCCGTTGGCCGTAACAGCATGGCCCGCTACACAGATCAGGCGCAGCCCTAGCCGGGCTCGTCCCTCACCCAGGCTCGTCAGGCGGCCCTGCCCAAAACCGCCCCCACTCCTCACCCGGGTTCGTCAGGCGGCCCTGCCCAAACCGCCCCCACTCCTCACCCGGGCTCGTCCCTCACCCGGGTTCGTCAGGCGGCGGAGGTCACCCGGTAGACGTCGTAGACACCCTCGACGTTTCGCACCACGTTGAGCACATGGCCGAGGTGCTTCGGGTCGCCCATCTCGAAGGTGAAGCGGCTGATCGCCACTCTGTCGTCGGACGTGGTGACCGACGCCGAGAGGATGTTCACCTTTTCGTCGGCAAGCACGCGGGTGACATCGGAGAGCAGCCGGTGCCGGTCCAGTGCCTCCACCTGGATCGCCACCAGGAACACCGAACTGGGCCCGGGCGCCCACTCGACGTCGATGATCCGTTCGGACTGATCCTGCAGCGATGTCGCGTTGGTGCAATCGGTCCGGTGCACGCTGACTCCGCCGCCGCGGGTGACGAACCCCATGATGTCGTCACCGGGTACCGGGGTGCAGCACTTGGCGAGCTTGCTCAGGACGCCGGCCGCGCCGGGCACCGCGATGCCGACGTCGTCGCTGCTGCGGTGCCGCGTCGGCACCGTCGACGGTGTGGACCGCTCGGCGATCTCGTCTTCGGCGTCATCGGCGCCACCGAGGGTGGCGAGCAGTCGCTGCACCACGTGATGCGCGGAGATGTGCCCCTCGCCCACCGCGGTGTAGAGTGCCGAGGGATCGGTGTAGCGCAGCTCGCGCGCCAGCGCACCCATCGACTCGGCATTCATCAAGCGCTGTAAGGGAAGTCCGCCGCGGCGCACCTCGCGGGCGATGGCATCTTTGCCGGATTCCAGCGCTTCCTCACGCCGCTCCTTGGCGAACCACTGCCGGATCTTGGCCTTGGCCCGCGGGGAGACCACAAAGCCCTGCCAGTCCCGCGATGGCCCGGCGTTGAGCGCCTTGGAGGTGAAAACCTCGACTACTTCGCCGTTCTCGAGCTTGCGTTCGAGTGCGACGAGACGGCCGTTGACGCGGGCACCGATACAGCGGTGTCCGACCTCGGTGTGCACCGCGTAGGCGAAGTCCACCGGGGTGGAACCTGCGGGCAGGGTGACAACATCACCTTTGGGGGTGAAGACGAAGATCTCTTGAACAGCCAGGTCGTAGCGCAGGGATTCGAGGAACTCCCCCGGGTCCGCGGCTTCCCGCTGCCAGTCGAGCAGCTGTCGCATCCAGGCCATGTCGTCGATCTCGGCCGCGCTGGCAGAAACCCCGTTGCGGCCCTTGGCTTCTTTGTAGCGCCAATGCGCAGCGATTCCGTACTCGGCGGTGCGGTGCATGTCCCGGGTGCGGATCTGCACCTCCAGCGGTTTGCCTTCCGGCCCGATCACCGTGGTGTGCAGCGACTGATACACCCCAAACCGGGGTTGGGCGATGTAGTCCTTGAATCGGCCGGCCATCGGCTGCCACAGCGAGTGCACGGTGCCGACTGCGGCGTAACAGTCCCGGATCTCGTCGCAGAGAATCCGCACCCCCACCAGATCATGGATATCGTCGAAGTCGCGACCCTTGACGATCATCTTCTGGTAGATCGACCAGTAGTGCTTGGGCCGTCCTTCGACCGTGGCACTGATGCGCGACGAGTTCAGCGTCGCAATGATTTCGGCGCGCACCTTGGCCAGATAGGTATCCCGCGACGGCGCCCGGTCAGCGACCAGCCGGACGATCTCCTCGTACTTCTTGGGATGCAGGATCGCAAACGACAGGTCCTCGAGTTCCCACTTGACCGTGGCCATACCGAGCCGATGCGCCAGTGGCGCAATGACTTCCAGAGTCTCACGCGCCTTGCGGGCCTGCTTCTCCGGTGGCAGGAACCGCATGGTGCGCATGTTGTGCAGACGGTCGGCGACCTTGATCACCAGCACCCGTGGGTCCCGGGCCATCGCGATGATCATCTTTCGGATGGTCTCGCCCTCAGCGGCGGTGCCGAGCACCACTCGATCCAGCTTGGTCACACCGTCGACCAGGTGACCGACTTCTTCACCGAACTCCGCGGTCAGGCCCTCCAGCGTGTAGCCGGTGTCTTCCACGGTGTCGTGCAGCAGGGCGGCCACCAGCGTGGTGGTGTCCATCCCGAGTTCGGCCAGGATGTTGGCGACGGCCAGCGGGTGGGTGATGTACGGATCCCCGGAGCGGCGCAGCTGGGTGGCGTGCCGTTCCTCGGCAACGGCATACGCGCGCTGCAGCAGTGTCAGGTCGGCTTTGGGGTAGATCTCCCGGTGCACGGCCACCAACGGCTCCAGCACCGGGTTGAGGGCGCTGCGCTGCGCCGTCATCCGCCGCGCCAGCCGCGCGCGGACCCGCCGCGAGGCGCTCGAGGAGGTCTTGGGTGTCTCCACCCGCGCTTCAGCGGAGGGCACGGTCTGACCGGGGGCAGCGACCGGCGTGGCCACCGATGAATGGTCGTCGGCTGAACCTGCCAAGGGGCCGCCACCTCCTGTCCCTGCGGAGTTCACCGCTGTATCACTCAGGTTATCGCGTGCCCGCCGCGCGTCGCGGGCGGTCGCCCCGGGACCGCGTTTCAGACCGTGTGTAGGCTCCGCACCGTCAGCGGCGCGACGCGGTCCCGACCGCCCAGTTCGGCCAGCTCCAGCACCACCGCGGCGACCGTGACCTCGGCGCCGCTCTGCTGCAACAGCCGATGCGCGGCGATCAAGGTGCCCCCGGTCGCCAACACGTCATCGAGCAATACCACCTTGCGACCGGCCAATTCGATCCCGTCGGCCGGAATCTCCAACACCGCGGTGCCGTACTCGAGGGTGTATTCCTGGCGATGTACCGGGGGCGGCAGCTTGCCGCCTTTGCGAATGGCCAGCACCCCGGTGCCCAACCGAGTCGCCACCGCGGCCCCCAACAGGAATCCCCTGGCGTCGATACCGGCCACCAGATCGGCGCCCTCGGCGATCTCGGCCAGCGCCTCGGTCACCGCGGCCAGCCCGTCGCGGTCGGCGAGGACCGGCGTCAGATCCTTGAACTGGATCCCCGGTTCCGGGAAGTCGGGAACCTCGCGCGTCAACGACGCCACCACAGCGGACACGTCACCCATGGCCGAATCTCCTGCCCACGTCAGTCGCTCACGAATTCAGCACCCAGCGATCCATGTTCCAGCCCGCACCCCACCGGGTCGGATTGCTTGTCACGGCCTCGATCTTCTTCGACGTCATGAGGGTCCGCTGCTGGCGGTACAAGGGCATCGTCGGCATGTCGGCCCACAGCATCGGGGCGGCTTCGGTGAACAGGCGGACCTGTTCTTTGGGGTCGAGGGTGACCGCCAGTGCGCTGATGATGCCGTCGACCTGTCCGTTGGCGTATCGCGACAGATTGTCGCCGTTGCCCGCGAACAGGGTGTACGAGTCCACAACCGAGGACCCTGAGGACCCGCTGCCGGTTGCTCCGCCGGTACTGGCGAGCAGGACGTCGATCTGTCCGGCCCGCAGCGCCTCCGGACCCACCACATCCGAGGACGCGTCGATGACGTCGACTCCCGCCGCTTCGCAGGACTTCGCGATGGCGCCGACGGTGGCAGCGAGCCGGGCGTTCGGGGTCTGGTAGCCGATCCGCACGGTCAGCGGCTGGTTCTCCAGCAGCTCACGGGCGGCGACCGGATCGGCGGCCATGAACGGCCCTGCCTCGGGAACGTTTTCGGTCATCGCCACCGCGTCCTCGTTGGCCGGGTTGAGACGGGCGTTGGAGACCGGCACGCGGGCGTTCTGCGCGATGACGTCCCGTGGCGTGCAGTGTGCCAGCGCACGACGTTCCACCGGCTGCGACAGCGGGCCCTGCGGCGCGAAGATCAACTGTTCAATCCCGGTGGACGGGGTGTCGACACGCTCGTAGTTGTCCGGTGTGGTGAGCGTGCCCGACGACCCCGTCGACACGTCGACGACCTCGAAGGTGCCGTCGTTGACCCGATCCTGGACGTAGAGGCCGCGCGGCCACACCACGACAGTGGGGGTCCGCGGCTTGGCGCCCCACCACATGTCGTTGGCCACCAGCACGACGGTTCCGTCGTCGCGCACCGTGTCGATCTTGTACGGACCCGAGGACGGGAACTTGCTCAGGTCGGCGCCAGGCTGCAGATCCCAGATGGTGTTCCAGGCCTGCGCGATCCGGTCGATGGCCGGCAGGTCGGCGGCCTGCAGGGCACGGGTGACACCACCGTCGCCGAGGCCGAGGTCGTCGGCGATGACATGCGAAGGCATCAGCGAGGTGCCCGTGAACAGCTGTGAGTAGTCGACAAAAGCCCGGTCGATCGCGAACGACACCCGGGCTTTCTTCTGGCCCGGCTCGCAGTCGATGTTCGCGATGTCGATGTAGCCGGCGCGGCTGGCCGCATCGAACTGCGGGAAGCGGCCCGACTGGGCGAGCCAGGTGAGCACCATGTCGTCGCAGGTGACCGGTTTGCCGTCGGAGTACACGGCGTCGTCGGCGATCTGATAGTCCAGCACAAGTGGCTCACGGCCCACCACGGCGATGGACCCGAAGTCGTGGTCGGCCACCACCTGGCCGTCGGGCCCGTGGTAACCGAAACCGGTCAGGACACGGGCGAATGCCTGCGCCCCACCGGATGCGGCACCGTTGACGGTGTTGGTGTTGTACGTGATGAGCGCACCGTCGATGGCGTAGTCGATCTTGTCGGCGGTACTGCTCCCACAGCCGACAAGAGCCATCGAACCGACCAGGACGGCGACCGTCGCCACCGCGACGGCCGTCAGGCGCCGGGATACGAGACCCATCGCGGCTAGTTCCGTCGAGGGCTGCGCTTGCCCGTCGGGCGACCGGAGGAACGGGCCGGGCGCGAAGGACGCGACGGTCGCGCTTCCGGGCTCGGCTGCTCCGACGGTACGGAAACCGTTGCGGGTGCTGCGTCAGTGGTGTCGGTGTCGTCGTCGGTTCCGGCCGCGTCTGGTGACGCGGCCGCGGCGGCGGCCCGGTTCCGGCGGTTCATCACCCGACGGTTGTGCACCCGAACCTTCTCGGTGCGCTCGCGCAGGCTGACCAGCAGCGGGGTGGCGAAGTAGATCGACGAGTAGGTTCCGACCACAACGCCGACCAGCTGGACCAGCGCCAGATCCTGCAGCGTTCCCACGCCGAGCATCCAGACCGCGATGATCATCAGCGCCACGATCGGCAGCACCGAGATCACACTGGTGTTGATCGACCGCATGAATGTCTGGTTGATCGCGAGGTTGGCCTGTTCGGCGAACGTCCGCCGGGTGGTGTGTTCGAACCCTTCGGTGTTCTCCTCCACCTTGTCGAACACGATCACCGTGTCGTACAGCGAGAAGCCGAGGATGGTCAGCCAGCCGATGACCGTGGCCGGTGTGACCTCGAATCCCACCAGTGCGTACACACCCGCGGTGACCACGAGGTCGAACACCAGGGTCGCCAGTGCCGCCATCGCCATGTAGCGCTCGTAGCGCATGGTGATGTAGACCGACACCAGGGCCAGGAACACCACCAGCGCTATCAACGCTTTGTCGGTGATCTGCCCGCCCCAGGTCTCGGACACCGCCGAGTCGCTGATCGCCAGGAGACTGGGCTGACCGTCGGCTCCGACAGGCTGGAACTGGTCGAACAGCGCTTGCCGCAGATCCGCGGTCTGCTGGTTGTCCAGCGTCTCGGAGCGGATCTGCACGGTGGCCGACGGTCCACTGCCGACGATGACCACCGACTCCGGGGCATTGCCGAGAGTGTCCCGGTACACCTGTTCGACTTGCTCGGTGCCGGCCTCGCCGCGTGGCATCGAGACCTTGGTGCCACCCTCGAAGTCGATACCGAAGCTGAAGCCACGCAACACCATCGCGGCAATGGCGATCACCATGATGGCGCCGCTGATCGCGTACCACATTCTCCGCCTACCGACGACCTCGAAGGCGCCGGTGCCGGTGTACAGCCGAATGAAGAAGCCGTGATGTGGTTCTTGTCCGGCGACGGTCTCGACGCCAGCCTTTTTACTGTCGGTCTTGTTGTCAGTCATGAGTTCCTACCCCCGTCCCGCTGAAGTCGCGGCCCGGCGTTCCCGGGCGATCTGCTGCACCGCACCCAGGCCGTTGAAGGCCGGCTTGGCGAGCAGGGTGGACTTCGAGGCGAGGAACACCAGCGGCCAGGTCACCAGGAACACCACCACGACGTCGAGCACGGTGGTCAACCCGAGCGTGAAGGCGAAGCCCTTGACCTGACCGACGGCCAGGAAGTACAGGACTGCAGCGGCCAGGAACGTCACGGCATTACCCGAGAGGATGGTCTTTCGCGCCCGCGTCCAACCGCGTGGCACCGCGGATCGGAACGACCGGCCTTCCCGGATCTCGTCCTTGATGCGTTCGAAGAACACCACAAACGAGTCGGCTGTGGTTCCGATACCGATGATCAAGCCGGCGATACCGGCGAGGTCCAGCGTGTAACCGATGTAGCGGCCCAGTAGCACCAGGATCGCGAACACCATCGCGCCGGCCGCAACCAGTGACAGTGCCACCAGCACGCCGAGCAGCCGGTAGTACAGCAGCGAGTACAGCAGCACCGCGGCCAGGCCGACAGCACCGGCGAGCAGGCCTGCCCGCAGCGACGACAAGCCGAGGGTCGCCGAGACCGTCTCGGCCTCCGAGGACTCGAAGGACAGTGGCAGTGAGCCGTACTTGAGGACGTTGGCGAGCTCGGCACCGGACTGCTGGGTGAACTGTCCGGTGATCTGGGTGCGTCCGCCGGGGATCGCCTCCTGGATCGCGGGAGCGCTGACCACCTGTGAGTCCAGTGTGAATGCGGTCTGGGTGCCGACGTTGGCGGCGGTGAAGTCGGCCCATATGGTGGCGGCTTCGCTCTTGAACTCCAGGTCGACGATGTAGCGCGCCTGCTGCTGGTCGAAGCCCGACGATGCATTGGCGATCTGTTCACCGCTGATGATCGACTTGTCCAGCAGGTAGACCGTGGCTCCGTCTTGCGAGCAGGTCACCAGCGGCAGGTTCGGGTCATCGTTTCCGGCGAGCACGTCGTCCTGGCCGCAGCGACCGGCCTGGTACTGCAGCGCCAGGATCTGCACGCTCTGGTTGTCACTCTGGCGGAGCTGCTTCTCGAACGCGATGCGCTCGGCGAGGTCCTGCCGTTGATCCGGGGCCACCTGACCGCCCGGCGGCGTGGTCGGGTCCGGTTCAGCGGTGGCCGGGGGCTCCGGTGTGGGCGGTGGCTCCGGTGC
>NZ_JBARXZ010000233.1:0-34745 GCF_049647605.1 Mycobacterium sp.
CACCGGAAGTGCCTTTCTTGCCGGACATGATTGTTGCGTAGAGAACACCAATCATTCCAGTTCAGAGGGCACTTTCCTCATTCCGACACCCCATGACCAGCCAATTCATCGGTGGATCGAGGCTTAGTCCTGGAAACAGCTGTGGATACGCGCACCGCCGGCGGGCACGCCCCGCCGGCCGTGCGCTGCTTCCCGGGAAACCCGTCAGCGGCCAGTCGCCCGCGGGAGCTCTCGGGCTCGCCGATGATCGCCCGCCCTACCTTCTTGAAGGCCCAGGCTGCCGGTTGATCGTCGAGTGGCTCGAACACGAGTACCCGTACCGAGAATGCGACAGCTCGGCTCTTCTGAGCAGTTCCACATCGGTGGTTTGCCCTCGTTGAGCCTGTTCTGCCGCCGACCGCGTTGAGCACCAGCTGAACGCAAAACGCGAGTATCGAAACCGCGGGTTCGTTGCAAAAATAGAGCAATGTCCAGCACCAATACGCTTTTCGTGATCTGCCAAGCCAAGGGAATACTCGCATTTGGCGGTCACGTGGTCACCCACGCAGAGGTGTCGAAGGGAAGGGTCGACACGTGAGTCTCGACCCCCGAGCCCTTCATCGCTTGACGACGGTCGCCGAAGTCGAAACCATCATCGGCCACCCGCCTGCCGTTGTCCTGGCGAAAGAACTCGACCACCTCGACGCCGGCTGTGAAGAAGTTCTTGCCCACTCCCCCGTCGCGGGTATCGGATACCTCACCGGTCCTGACGCCCACCCCGTCACGACCTATATCGGCGGCACCGCGGGATTTGCCGAAGTGTTGAATCCCAACAAGATCTCCATCGCCATTCCAGACGGCTACGACCCACCACTGCAGAAGACCGGCATCTCGTTGGTATTCCTCCTTCCCGGAGTAGGTGAAGTCCTCCGGTTGAACGGTCGGGTCCTGCGATCAGGCCTGTCGGTGGAAATCTGCGTTGAACAGGCCTTTGTCCACTGCGCCAAAGCGATTCGCCGATCCAACCTGTGGCACACAACGACACCCGACGACACCGCCAACCACATCCCCACCGATTCGGCGATCGAATCCGGTGGGCCGACAACGCTCGATGATCCGGTGGTCGCCACCTGGTTCGCGACCTCCCCGTTCCTCGTCGTATCGACATGGGCCGGCGATCTGTCCAGCGACACGAGTCCGCGCGGCGACAATCCCGGGTTCGTCCAGATACTCGACGCGAACACGATTGCCATACCGGATCGAAAAGGCAACAAACGGGCAGACACATTTCACAACCTGGTCGAAAACGACCACATCTCCCTGGCGATGCTCGTTCCTGGCCGCAACACCGTCATGCACCTTCGTGGCGCCGCGTACATGTCAGACGAGCCCGCATTGCTGGCGACCATGGAGTTCAAAGGCGCCAGCGCCCACGCCGCTCTCGTCATCAGGGTCGCCCACGTCGAGTTGCGCGACAACAACGCAATTCGCACGTCCGACATGTGGCACGCTCCCAAGCCACCGGCCGGAGAGATGCCCAACTTGACGGCCCTGGCCGCCCAGCATGTTGTCATCATGTCGAACCGGACGAAGCGTCGATCACCGCTCGGCGCGGTCTTCGGCTTGCTGGCAAAGTATCCACGACTCGCCAAAGCAGTTGCCGATCTCACCTACAAGTCCGAGTTGGCGGGCGAGGGATACCCCGTCCCAGCTTCACCGCAAGAGACCTCCTCGCCCAACATTATTCGCGATAGGGCCAGGGGAGGATGGTTCGGACAGTTTCTTGCATTCCTTCGATCGACCGCCCGCAACTCCACTGCCACTGCAGTTGGTCTACAAGACGTCACCGTGGCGGCCGTGATCTGCGAGACTTCCTCTGCCACAACCCTTGTCCTCGAGGACCCCACCGGGGCCACCTTCGAGTTCAAGGCCGGACAGTTCTTCACCATCGCGGCCCGTGTCGGCAAACGCACCATACGGCGCGCATATTCGGCGTCATGCGCCCCTGGCGATCAACGACTTGCCATCACTGTCAAGCAAGTGGCCGGTGGCTCATTTTCCACTCACCTCAATTCCAAGATCAAGCGGGGCGACACCCTTCAAATCCTGGGACCGTCAGGCAGTTTCTGCATCTCGGACCCGAGTTCGGCACCCAGGCAACTAGTTCTCATTGCCGCCGGCAGCGGTATCACGCCGATCATGAGCATCCTGCGCACCATGATGGCCGAAACCTCGGACGGTCGAGTGGTCCTCATCTATGGCAATCGCACCGAGCGCGACATCATCTTCGCCGACGCCCTTGCTGAACTGTGTGCCGCCCATCCCGATCGCCTCATCGTGCGCCACGTACTCTCGCAGCCATCACCGGCGTGGACTGGCGCGACGGGCCGGCTCGATCAGCAAGTCCTGCAACGAGAGCTGAGCGGACTGGCGGTCACCCCGCACGCTCACTTCTACCTATGTGGTCCAGAGGGAGCGATGAACGGCGCCCGCAGCGTTCTGATCGACAGCGGCGTCGACGAAGAGCGCATCCACCGAGAGCGGTTCATTGGGGCAATCGACAGACTCCCTGTTGCCGGCTTTGCACCCCGGCCGATGGTCGTCGTCGATTCCCGCGGCGAACAGCTCGCCGACGTGGAAGTCCAGCCCGGCACCAGCCTCTTGCAGGCCGGCCTGGCCGCGGGCCTGTCGATGCCGTATTCATGCACCGTCGGAACCTGCGGCGACTGCAAGATGAAGCTCATCGAGGGGGAAGTCGTCATGGGTGAGCCGAATTGCCTATCACCTGAACAGCGCGCTGCGGGGTTCATCTTGACATGTATCGGACAACCCCGCGCTGCAGTGTGTATCGAGATCGAGGATGAGTAATTCTGTTGTGACGCCGGGCCGCTCGTGACGACCGCCCAGCCTTCGGATGCGAGTAGAGTTCCTGGGCGACCGGACTGCGACGAGCACATTCAAGCAGTTCACGAGCCAAGTATCGCAGCGGTCGAAGAATCCGACACTCGCCTTTACGCACTTTTCTCGGGAGCATCATGACCGGCGGTAAACCGCAACTCGATCCGCGTAAGCAGCCGCGACAACGCCGATCAGAAGAGACGCGGTGCCGCATTCTCGATGCCGCTACCCAAGTTTTCGCCCGCTACGGATATGCCGGGGGAACGACCAATCGGATCGCCGAGTGGGCAGAACTCTCGATCGGCTCTCTCTATCAGTACTACCCGAACAAGGACGCGATCCTGTTGGAGCTCGCGACGCGTCACCTTGACGCCGGGGCGGCCACCGTTCTGCGCCAACGCCCAAGGGATCCGGCACCGGCACTGATCGACGTGATCACCGCAATGGTGCGGAGCAACATCGACAATCATCGAGCCGATCCGGAATTCCTACGCGTCCTGATCGAGCAGGCACCCCGTTCCCGTGACCTCATGTCGAAGGTCGCTGAACAAGAATCTGCGCGCATGGCCGATCTACTCGACATCTTGGAGCGGTCTCCCGAAGTCACCATCGACGACAAGGAGACCGCCGCACAACTGGTGGTTTCGACCATCGAGATGGTGGTTCACCACACTCTTGCCGGACCCGACACCGTCGATCCGGCACGGCTGGAGACGCAGCTCATCGAGATGCTCTACCGATACCTTGTGGGTGCCCCAGCCGGCGAGGCCTCACACTGACCCCGCGGCGGTTCACTGGTCGCATAGTGCGTAGCCGAGGAGCGTGACGATATCGGGTTGGACGTCGGGTGCCTGAGTGAATGTGATCGAAACCGCGCGACCTTCGATGGTGGCGCCGGCGACGGTGTAGTAGCCGGGGATGGCACCGGTGTGGCCGATGAGCCTGGCTCCGCAGGGCAGGTCGGTGGCATCGATTCCGATGCCGTACCCGGGTCCGCCGTCACCGTTCGGGATGAACTGTTCCATCTGCGCCAGGAGGTCGGGTGCGACGATCTTGCCTGTGACGAGGCTGAGGTAGAAGTTGTTGAGATCTGAGCCGGTCGAGACGATGGCGCCCGCCGCCCAGGGAATCGACGGTTCGATCCGGGACACATCGGTGACAACACCATTGTCGTTCTCGTAGCCGTGAGGATGCGGACCCCGAAGGTCGAGTTCTCCCGGTGCGGGCAAGTACGTGTGATTCAGGCCGTAGGGCTTCAACAGTCGCCTGTTCAGCTCGTCCGCGTAGCTGTTCCCGGTGATTTTCTCGATCAAGATTCCAGCAACCAAGTAATTGGTATTGGTGTATCTGTAATCGGTTCCGGGGGCAATCTGCGCTGGGTGGTCGAGCGCGACGGCCAAGGCTTCTTCGGGAGTAACGGTTCGATGGTGGGCAGCAGCTTTCAGCTCGTCTGTGCGTGGATCTCCGGAGAATTCCGGGAGCCCACTGCGGTGTTGCAGTATCTGGCGCACCGTGATGTTTCGACCGTCTACCCCCTCACCTGAAACCACTCCTGGGAGATATTTGTCGATGGGGTCGTCCAAATTCAGTCGCCCTTCGCCGGTCAGCTGCATCAGGATCGCGGCGGTGAATGATTTGGTGATACTGCCGATTCGGACCTGCGCGTTCTCGGGAATGGTTTCTCCGGTGGCACGGTTTCCGACCCCGCTGGTGAGGATCGTGGTGTGACCGTCGGCGGTGAGTGTGGCAATCATGCCCGCCACTCCGGAACCGACGATCTTGTCGATCTCGGATTGGACGGCTGCCTCGCGGGCAGCAAAATCTGGTGGCCGAGGCATTTCAGAGTTGCTCGTGCAGCCGGTCAGTAGAACTGCGACAGCCAATAGGACAGCAGCGCTGCCCTTACGGCTGATCATTCTGCCGGTCAAGGGTTTCCAAGAGTGAGTTGATGGTGTCGATGATGAGATCCGGTTGGTCGTGGATGATCATGTGGGCGCTCTCGGTGGCGGTGACGAGGGTGGCGTCGGTGGACAGGTCCAGCATTTTTTGTTGCCCGTCGTGCCAGATCGCCTCGAGCTGTTCGCCGACCTCGGGGGAAATGCCGGCCGTGGCGTAATCCTGTGATCTGCCTCGGGCAATGATGCGGACGGGAAGGTCGCCGAGGTTCTGCCCTCGAATGGTGTCCTCGGTGAGATGCGCCAGATCGGCCTCGCGCTGCTTGGTGGTGAAGTAGCTCGGGGAGGCGACAACATCGAGGAAGGCTTCGCGGTCCTGCGGGGCGACGAGTCCGTCCAGTAGGGCATCCGAGAACGCGCGCAGGGCCCCGGACATCTTGAGCGCCGTCAGGATCGCCGGTGGCGGGTTGCCGGTAAATCCGGCTTCTTCGAGGAGCGTTGCCGTTCTGCGGTCGTCGTCCTCCGGTCGAGCGTCGATGAGGACAAGTCCGGCCACCTCGTCGGGATGGAGTTGCGCAAATTCGCGGACGTACATTCCACCGAGGGAATGCCCCACCAACACGTACGGCCCCGTCAACCCGGAAGCTTCTAGGGCGGTGCGGAGTTCGGTGACGATGTGGGCCCCGCTACGCGAATTCGGGGAAGTCTCACTCCACGCGTACCCGGCGCGGTCGTAGGTGATCACGGTGGCGTTCTCGGCAAGCACGGCCGGGATTTTGCGCCACGACAGACTGGTTTCACCGCTGCCTGCTTCCATGACCACCACCGCATCGCCGGTGCCCTGCTTGACCAGGTGGAGGCGGAACCCGCCTGCGTCGATGAGCCCTCCGGGCATCGCCGTTTGGGCTTCCCGGTCCGCGGTGATCAGATGTTCGGCTGAGGCGGCGGTGACGCCGACGGCCAAGAGAAGTACTGCGCCGACGGCGATACCGCGAAGTGTGTTTCGGCCGAGCACTTCTCGAGAATCGGTCTCGACGGCCACCGGCGGCATGGAGGTTCTTGGGGCTTTTCGTGGCCAGAGGGTGTAGCTCACCGCCCACAGCACGTCGATCGTGACGACAAGTCCCAGGATGGGGAAGATCGCGTCCAGCCCCGCAGCTCGGTGCACCGAGCCCATCCACACGCCCATCCCCAGCAGCAGTGCACCGCAGATCGATGCGCCGAGAAGAGTGCGGACCACATCACCCCAGCACTGCCGCGCATAGTCGCCGCCGACCGGCGCCGCCGGCCGAGTACCGGTGACACATCGATAGGCGAAACGAGTATCGGCCCACCGCAACATGCGGCGACCGTAGGCAAGCGAGAAGCCGAGATACAGCGCCGCGAGCCCGTGGTGCCACGACGCGACCGCGCCCCGATGCAGATCGACGGCTGTGACGACAAGCAGCGCCAGAGCGGCCGCCGGGGCAAGTGTCAGTACCGCAGCGCCGAGCTTCGGCAATCGCCACAGATAGCGAGCAGCGAGCCCGGCTGCGATCACGATCCAGAAACCGATCTCGCACGCGATGGTGGCACCCAGGATCATGACCACCCTTTAATTAGCACGACTGTATTCACAAAGCATGTTAGCACGACTGTGTACATTGGGGCGGTGCCGAAACGTATCGACCACCGCGCCCGGGAACGAGAGATAGCCGAGGCGGCATGGAAAGTGGTCGCGCGAGATGGCGTCGGGCAGCTCTCGGTGCGTAATGTCGCCCAGCAGGCAGGGCTGGCGACAGCTTCGCTGCGTCGCGCTTTTCCGACCCAAGACGCACTGCGCGCCTACTGTCTGGAATTGGTCCGCGAGCGGACGCAGTCCCGAATCGATATTGTCGATCAGAGCCTTCCCGTGCCGGAGTTCGTCGAAGCGTGCCTGCTGCAACTACTTCCACTCGACGACGATCGCAGGCTGGAGATGGAGGTCTTCATCGCGATCGGGGTCCTGGCCCTGACCGACAGTGCACTTCGGGCCCCATACGGCAAGGTGCACGATGAAATCGCGCTAGCGTGTTTGTCATTGCTGAGGATGCTCGCGAACGAGGGCCCGCACCGCGATGTCGGCGACGGCGAAATCGATATCGAGTCCAGGCGCTTGCACGCACTCATCGATGGACTGGCCCTACATCTTGTGCGGCACCGGAGCGCCGAACCCACCGACTGGGCTACCGAAGTACTGTCCGCACATTTGCTACAACTACAAACTCGCTGGCAAACCGCTTAGTACGTATCCATGCCGACCGGAGAACAACTTTGCCCTGGGTTGGCAGCACGATCATCGAAACCAAGCTGCTGACGAATTCTTCTGCGCCACAACAAAATCATCGAGATTCGCCACAGAGGACAGTCGTCCATCGGTATAGTCGGAGCCCGCACAAAGGAAAACCTTGGGGGAGGTCTTTTTGTCCGATGGCAACCGAACTCGCTCGGATCACCGCAGTCCTGAAGAAAACACTCGAATCTTTGCATGGAACCGCCGACGACTTGGCTCGCGAATCGGTGAGGGTGCTCGGCGTTAATCAGACGGATCGACGTGCCCTGGAACTCATTCTCCTGGCGCGTGGGAAGGTCACGACTCCAGGACTTCTGGCCGACCGACTCGGTCTCACCGCCGCGGGCACCACGATCGCGCTCAACCGCCTGCAGAAGCTGGGCTACGTCAACCGATCGCTACATCCGACCGATCGCCGCCGAGTGGTCGTGGGGGCCACAGATCTCGCTGCACGCCGCACCTCGGAGCTCGCCTCCCCCCTGCTGGACCAGGGCGGTGAGTTGCTGTGGGGCTACAACGCGGGGGAGATTGCGCTGATCGTCGGCTTCCTCACCCGTACCGACGAACTACAACAAGCTCATCTGAACCGCGTGCGTGAGTTGGATCCCTACCCTCAGTAGGGGGTCATCGTCGATCTCCAGAACCGTGAACTCCAGGTCGCACCGCGGGCCACAACAGCTCAAAAATCCGCGTCTCCCAGCCGTGGGCCACCGACTCCCGTCTGGCGTTTTCGGCTATATAGGCGCCCACCACTGCGTCGATCAGCGTGGCGTTGTCGACATCGGGACGTAGGGAGCCATCCGCCTTTCCGTCGTTGATCACGGCTTCCAGGACAGCGCGCTGCCGGGCCAGAATCTCCTGGAACAAGGCGGTGAATTCCGGGTCGCCTTTGGTGAGCAGCGCCGCCAGCCCGCCGAAGCCGATACCGTCCTGGACCACCGCCACCGCATTGGCGATGACCCACCGAAGCCGGGTCTCGCCGTCGGCATGGGCCACCGGCAGCGGTGGGGAGTCCAGGCCCGCGAGCGCGGACGCCAGCATGTCCCGTCGGTCGCGATGGCGGCGGTAGATCGTGGTTTTTGCAATGCCGGAGGCCGCCGCCACTGCCTCGACCGTCGTCGCCGCGGGCCCTCTGCCCCGCAGCAGCTGCAGCGTCGTTGCAGCGAGTCGGTCGTCGACACTGCGCTGGCCTGCCATCGACACTCCTTTGTCGCCACGGAATTTTCCGGACCGAATCTACGCTACAGTGACCGTAGCGCTACGCTACGCGTAGCGTATTGCTAGTCGTTGAAGCTGAGAGGAAGAGCTGTGAAGTCGAAAACCATCGGACCGGAGATCGTCACCTACGCGGCCTACGTCTGCGTGCTCCTGGCATTCGTCTGTCTCGGCCTGCTTGTCGCGGCACTCGCCCTCGGAACTGGAGGAGCAGCGGCCCTCGGCGCCACCCTGGTCACATGCCTGATCCTTGCCGGCGCGGGCTTCCGGGCCGGCGCCAGGAAACTCGACAACGCGCGAGCACCGGGCAACCCCGGGAGCCCCAGCATCTGGGACAAGCCGTTGGCACCGGAACAAATCGCCCAGTACCGACGCAGTTACGGCGCCGCGCACGAAGAAACGCGATCGGCGACAAGTCACGAGAGCCAAATCAGGCCGGCAGCAACCGATCAACGCGCGGCTTGATCAGCCGTTGTACCCGACACTGTCGGCGACGACGAGCCTCCCCCGCTGCAGTCATGGGGCCGAATCCAAAAGCGATATGTATGACGACCGGCATATAATTCGGCGATAGACGCCCAGCCGAAGGAGAAGCCATGTCCGCCGCGCACGTCGTGACCGAGACGCATCAGATGACCCGGCTGAACATCTCGACGGGGATTCCGATGGAGGCATTTCTTGCCTCCTTCGAGGCAGCCGCACCCGCATTCGATCCTCAGGCGTTCGCTCAGTGCTCAGACTGGGACGACGTCGTCGACATGATGGCCACCTTTGCCCCGCATGGACTGACCATCTATGCCCGCCTGGATACGCGCGGCCCAACGCTGGCCCTCAGCGATATCCGCACGCACGCGGTCGAATACCTTCTGGGCAACCACGTCATCGCCGAGACGATGTTCCGCCACAACCCCAACGCCCTGCTCTACGCCCCGCTTCGGGTTCTGATCTACAGCGACGAAGCTGGTGAGGCCGTCTTCGCCATCGATCGCCCCTCCACGGTGTTCCGTGGGCTCCATGACAAATCGATCGCTGAGACCGGAAAGCTACTCGACGACAAGGTGTTCGGGTTGCTGCGGGCCATTGGCGTGGACACCTCGGCTGCGCTTGTCGGCGACTGACACCTGCCCAGGTGGGGACGGGACCGTATTGTGGCCTCGTCGATCCGTTGGCCGATTCGTCGGTGGCCGGGTGGCTCTTTCGGCCGATAGCTCTCAGTGAACGAGGATCCGATGAATGCGATGCCCGCACCGAAACCGGCCCCGACGCAGGACGACTCCAAGACGCGAATGATCCGATCCGCGATGTATCTGCTGGCCCGGGCGGGCTACCAAGGGACCTCGTTCAGTGCCGTGCTCGAACACTCGGGAGCGCCGCGCGGCTCGATCTACTACCACTTCCCGGAGGGCAAGGATGAGCTGATCGCCGCAGCCGTGGACGCAACCTTCCGCCGCGGCATCGAACCACTCGACGAGCTGCGCGGAAAGTCCTTGACCACGGTATTGCGGGGTATCACCGATCATTGGCGTGCGTTGCTGGTGCGCAGCGAATGCCGAGCCGCCTGTCCCGTCATCGCCACGTCGGTCGGTGCCACCAACCCGCAACTACTCACCCACGTCGCCGAGATCATGGCGCAGTGGCGTGAGCACTATCGGCACACCCTCGAACAATCAGGAGTTCCCAAGAATCGGTCGGCCGAGCTGGCGGCGATGCTGTTGGCGGGATGCGAGGGGGCGATGCACCTGGCCCGCGCGGAGGGGTCGCTCAAGGTATTCGACGAGGCCACCAGTGCGCTGCGGCGCAGTATTCGGGCCAGCGCCTGACTGGCTGACTGCCGACGGCGACGCCTGAATGCCGCCGCCTACCTGCCAACCGGCGAGATTCAATCCTCTGCGACGTTCTCCGGCATGTCGTCGCAACTGGTTGAGTGTCGGCGCACCAGACCGGCGCGCCAGACCTCCTCGGCGCCCACCGGCGAGGCGGCGAGGCACGCTAGCGGCGTGGCGTCGTGGTGATGTGCACATGGTCGTAGTGCCCATAACCCGACGCTTGCGGACCGGCCGGCGTGTAGTAGGTGCCGCGCCAGATCACATCCTGCAACCCGAGTCGAGCCGCATTGCTCATCGCGAACGCGAGGATCTGGTCGCCGAGCGCGATGCCCTCGGGACTTTCGGGGTTGGGAATCATGATGTCGATCGCCAGCCCGTTCGGATGCCACGGCTTCGAGTCCGGCCGGACCCCGTCGATATCGGCGATCTGGGGAAACTGTGCACTGACAGCCCGGGCGGCCAGGACGGTGTTGGCCTGTAACCCGGCCTCGGACGCGACGCCGACGGGCAACGCCTCCGGGATGTCCATGGCGGCCGGTGGCGGGGGTAGACCAAGGTCGACTGGGGGCTGGCCGGGCATCGCGACGATGGCCGGGTCTGCCGGAGCCGGCTCACTCGGCGGTGGGGGTGGGACCGCGTTGTCGACCGCCGCCTGCTGTTGCGGTGTCAGCGCCGCGTACTGCGCCTCCGCCGCCGCGATCTGCCGCAACAATTCACCCCACTTGGCCTGCAGATCTGCCCGTATCGCTGCGGCCCGCTCGGCCGCGACACGGGCGTCGGCTGCCGATCTCTCCGAAGCCCCCGCAGCAGCGGTCGCGGCCTCCCGCGTTGCCCGAAAAGCCGCCAACTGTTCGGCCGCTCGCTCGGCTATCGTCCGCTGAAGAGCCAGCCCCTCGATCAGCTGCTGCGGGGAGGCTGCTGTCAGCACCGCCGCCATCTGACCGGTACGTCCGCTCATATAGGACATCGCCGCCAGCCGGTCGACCACATCCTGGTGGGGTTGAAGCTCCGAGTTCGCGACCGCGAGAGCATCCAGGTCGGCGCGGTGGCGGTCTTCGGCTGCCGTCTGCTCCGCCGATCTCGCATCGGCATCGAGCTGGGCAGCCGTGACGGCCTCGCGAGTCTGCACCGCCTGCTGGGACAACTCGTTGAGTTTGGCCAGCGCATCAGCCGCAGGGTCCGCCTTCACGCCACCGATCGACGTCGCCAGCACCAGGACCGCAGCCGCTGTACCGCACACCGCTCGCCGGAGTGAATGGCGTGCCCCGGTCACTCGGATTGTCACGGTCCTTCGCCTCGAGGACCGTCTCGGCCCGGCTGTTCACGTCTCGGACAGGCTACGAACTGGCCCAGACGATGTCCACTCGTCCGTAGGTGTGGTCGCCGACCGGCGGGCGCTCTCACCAAGGCCTATTTCACGCAGCGGCATCCGAAAAACCATTACTCGAGCGGGCATCCAACTCACTGACGCGCCCAAATAACCGGCAAAAGCGGCCAGCCGACAGCTTGTTTTCCACGGAACGTCGACAAACTGGCTTTTATTTTTTTCTCGGGTATGGTCGGCAATCGAGGACAGTTATCGAGAAGGAGAAGTAAGATGGCTGGCAATTCGCGGGGTCGTGAACTCAAAAAACCCGAGATGACAATCAAAGAGCGCCGAGCCCTCAAGCGCGAAAAGCAGCTCGAAAACACCGATCTGAAGCGGAAGACGTAGGCCGCCGAACCGTACGGGGTCTCCTAGAGCGGCGCTTATGCCCGAGGCACTCCGCTCGACGCGGCACTCGACCGTGGTCGCAGATGGCTTATCACTGAGCGGCAACTGACGGGCCGAATCGATTCCTGGCTTCCGATCGACAGCTTTGTCGGTGACGATGAGTTCGGAATCGATGTTTATGAAGAATGCGCTAATCATCGCCGCGAGGCGGTTTATATAGAACCGCTATTGCCTGGCCGAAGAATTAGTTTGAATATTCGTATCAGCCGGTCTACGCGGAAACCCAGAGTGGTGACGGTGCCTCCCCGATCAATCGGTGAGGCACCGCCTTTGGCGCAGCGACTTGGCACCGCTCAATGTGCCATTTGAATGAGAAAAGAGATCGACATGGCCGCTCAGGAACCCTGCATAGCTCCAGTGCTGGTCTTCGTACACCCCACGGGCTTCGCGGACGACGTCGTTGCCGCACTTCGACGCAACGGCCTCCCCGTCGTTCACGGGCGCAGTCCGCACTTGCCCGACGATTCGCAGGACCGCTCGATCGACTCCGCAATCGTCATCCTCGATACCGTCGCTACCGAGTCCCTTTTCACGGAGCGAATCTCGTGCAGGTCGCGTAAGCGGCTGAAAGCTTGCGAAGACGACACCTGCAGGTCGGCGGTCACGACGGCCCTCGCCCATGGGGCACACCGTGTCCTGCTGATTTGTGATGGCCGGCGGTTGACCTGCGGGCAACGACTACGCGCACTCCGTTGGCTCCGCCACGTGGCGAACCGAATCAGATACGAAAGTGCCATCAACGGCGTAGACGGCATCCTCGCGTTGTACGCGATAAGCGACACCGACGACGATGTTCACCGCCTAGCCACTGCCATCGCGGCGTGGCACAACGGCAAAGAGTCCAACGACCCGGAAGACGCAAAACGGGTGACGACGTTGGGTTCTGTGGACGGCGATCAGCACCGCCGGCGCCCGACGCCCCAATCCAGATCCGGTCGACGAACCGCCGGTCGCAGCCGGTTACATGCTGCGTAGTGCCATGGTGGCGACCGCTGGGATTCTTTGATGGGAATCGTCCGTCACGCCGAGCACGCGTTGTTGAGGCACCGCGCCCGGCGAGGCTTCGACGTCAATGTTCATCTCATCGTTAACATCAGGCCGTGCAGGACTCGCCGGAAACTCTCGGCCTTCGGCCGTCACGCCCGGTATCCCGGCGCGACGCGCTGCGTTACGCCGCCTCTGCGTCGGCACTAGCCGGCCTAAGTGCCGGTTCAGCAGCTCTCGGTAGCCCCACGGCGGCAGCCGCCACTCCGTTACTGATCGACTACGCAGCGCACCAAATCCCCGCCGAACACATCAGGGCTGCGGGATACGCCGGAGTGGTGAACTACGTTTCCCTGTCACGTCCTGGCACCAACTTCGGCGCCAAGCCGATCACTCGGCCCTACGCCGAGTCGCTGGCCAGAGCCGGGCTGGTGATCCTCAGCAACTACCAGTACGGGAAGCCGGGCGGCAGCGCTCCGTCGGACTTCACCCGCGGGTTCGCCGGCGGTGTCGCGGACGCCCGGACCGCCTGGCAGCTGCACACCGCGGCTGGAGGCGCCCAAAACGCTCCCATCTACTTCTCGATCGACGAGGACATCAGCCGAGACACGTGGAACAGCGTTGCGCTGCAATGGTTCTACGGAATCAACTCCGTACTGGGCGTGCAGCGAACCGGCGTTTACGGCGGCATCGACGTGTGCCATTGGGCTGCCGTCGCCGGCGTAATCGGGAACTCCCGCACACCCGGACGCGTCTGGGCGTGGCAGACCCGGGCCTGGTCGGGCAATCGGGTCCACCCCAACGCCGTTCTCTATCAGCGCATCGTGGCCACCAAATCGAATCCAGGTCCGTTGGTCGGGGGCTACGAAGTCGATGTCAACGACGTCCTGGCCCAGGATTGCGGCCAGTGGAATCTGCATCCGTGACGTGCTACCCCACTACACGACGCATTTACAGCCCCGGGTAGAGCGGGTACGCGTCCGCCAACGAACGCACCCGCGCGGCGAGCTCACTGGTATGGACGCCCTCTTCGGCGATGAGTGCCTGTGCGATCAGGTCCGCGACGACCGCGAAGTCGGCTGTGCTGAAGCCTCGAGCCGCCAGTGCGGGTGTGCCGATGCGCAGGCCCGACGTCACCATCGGAGGCCGGGTGTCGAAAGGCACGGCGTTGCGATTGACGGTGATCCCGATGGCATCCAGTCGATCTTCTGCTTGTTGGCCATCGATGGCCGCGTCGCGCAGATCGACCACAACCAGGTGCACGGCGGTGCCACCGGTGACCACGGCGATACCGGCTTCCTTGGCGTCGGCGCCGCTGAGGCGTTCGGCGATGATCTTCGCCCCGTCGAGGCAACGCTGCTGGCGCTCCACGAAGTCGGGTTCGGCAGCCATTTTGAATGCCGTTGCCTTGCCGGCGATCACATGCTCGAGCGGGCCGCCCTGCTGACCGGGAAACACCGCGGAATTGATCTTCTTGGCGATGTCGGCATCGTTGGTCAGGATGATTCCACCGCGGGGTCCGCCGAGGGTCTTGTGCGTCGTCGAGGTCACCACGTGCGCGTGCGGCACTGGCGACGGATGCAGCCCCGTCGCGACCAGGCCGGCGAAATGCGCCATGTCGACCATCAGATAGGCGCCCACTTCGTCGGCGATCTCTCGGAACCGGGCGAAGTCCAGCTGCCGTGGGTAGGCCGACCATCCCGCGATGATGAGTTGGGGTCGATGTTCACGCGCCGCGGCCGCGACCTCATCCATGTCGATGAGGTAGTCCTTCTCCGAGACCCCGTACGCGGCGACGTTGTACAGCTTGCCGGAGAAGTTGATCTTCATCCCATGGGTGAGATGTCCCCCATGCGCCAGGGACAGACCCAGAATTGTGTCGCCGGGCTTGATCAATGCGTGCATCACCGCGGCATTGGCGGTAGCACCCGAATGCGGCTGCACGTTGGCATATTCGGCGCCGAAGAGCCCCTTGACGCGGTCGATCGCCAGTTGTTCGATGCCGTCGATGTGTTCGCAGCCGCCGTAATAGCGGCGTCCCGGGTATCCCTCGGCGTACTTGTTGGTCAGCACCGAGCCTTGGGCCTGCATGACCGCCACCGGGGCGTGGTTCTCCGAGGCGATCATCTCCAAACCGGTGCGCTGACGCTGCAGTTCCTTGTCGATCAGGCCATTTCGCAGTCCGACAATTCCGCCGCCGATCACTTGTGGAACACGTTTGGGGATCCCAATACCGCCGCTGCCGCGGTGGACACTGCGTTGCGTGATGGCGGCGACGTATCGACGCCCGTTCAATCTCAGCAAGTGCATCCACCGTACAGCCCCCTACGGCCAAACAGATTGGCCCACAGATCAAGCTGCGATCGTCGCCTTCCAGCTACCGCTGCATAACCGGAGTGGCACCCGTGCTCGAGCAGATGCGGGTTCTCGGCGGCAGCCAACAATGGGGACTGGCGCCGTTCTCTGACATTGCCGCCAAAGGTGGCTGGGGGCCGGAATCGGACGGGGGATATCTGATACGTCAAATAGCACTGGTCAGCAACAGCAGCGGCACCTTTGGCGTCTCGCTTGCAGCCAAACGAGTCGACGGCAGCTTCGAATCCGGGAGAGCAATGCTCAACGGCCTCGGATAGTGGGTTGACCATCGACGCAACGACATCGTCGGAAGCCATTGCTGACCAATGGTTGTCCGCATCCGGCAACGGGGCAGGCGCGCCAGCAGCGGCTTCGAGGACGCTGACGCCGACCGAGAATTGGCAACCAATCTCCCGGCGGCATCAGCTCGTGACCCGGTCAGTCGCTGGGCAGCCGCGACGCGGAACGATCCCACGTCGACATCACGATGAGGCTTTTTGTCCCGGATACCAGACCCGTGCTCCGGATCGCGTTGACCACTGTCTGCAGGTGCTCGACGTTACGGACCTTGAACCGCAACAGCGCATCTGGATCGCCCGAGATGGTGAAGAACTGTTGCACCTCGGGAACCTGCCGGGCGATCTGCTCGATCTCGCGGGTGTCCACGCTGCCCACCAATCTGATCTCTGTGAACGCCTCGATGCCGCCGGCCGCCACTTCGTCGATGACCGCCACGTAACCCTTGATGATGCCCGTGGATTCCAGTCGTGAGATCCGGCGAGCCACTGGAGCGTTGGTCAACCCGACCTGACGCGCGATGTCGCTGACGGCGGCACGGGCGTTCGTACGCAGAATGTCCAAGATCTGCTGATCTATCTCATCCACCGATGCTCCTAGTCAAAATAGGCCGATTTGCGCACTATATTGCACGTTTCTACCCGTTTACACACACTGATTATGTGTTCTGAGCCTAGTCAAAGCGTGGTTATTGCGTCTGACCCCACTTGAATGGCACGTTCTTCGTGAAGAAAGGACGCCGCCCCGATGCCCGTAACCGAACTTGCCTGTCCAGCTGCCGATGCAAGTGCCCATCCTGTCGCGTGGAGCGTTCTCGGACCTGACGGCACCCTTGTTGCGACGCAACTCGACGACCGGTACAACGGTCTGGATCTGCGTCAGGCGCTGCGCGATATGACGTTGGCCCGGCGAATCGATACCGAGGCGATCGCACTGCAACGCCAGGGCGAGCTCGGCCTCTGGCCCTCCATGCTCGGACAGGAAGGCGCCCAGGTGGGGGCGGGGTTGGCCTTGCGGCCACGTGATGTCGTCTTCCCCACCTATCGCGAGCATGCCGTGGCATGGTGCTTCGGGGTCGATCCGGTGCAACTGCTCGGACTGTTCCGCGGCACCACAATGGGCGGCTGGGATCCGGCAGAACGCAACTTTCACCTCTACACCCTGGTCATCGGCGCGCAGACTCTTCATGCCGTGGGTTACGCGATGGGTATCGTCCGCGACGGGGATGTCGGCACCGGTGACCCCGAACGTGATCGCGCGGTTCTGGTGTTCCTCGGCGACGGCGCTCTCAGCGAAGGCGAGTCGAACGAAGCCTTCGTCTGGGCGGCCGCGCAGCACCTGCCCGTGGTCTTCTTCTGCCAGAACAACCAGTGGGCCATCTCGGCGCCCTTCTCAGTGCAGAGCAAAGTGCCGGCCGCGCAACGGGCGGCTGGTTTCGGGTTCCCAGGCGTGCGGGTCGACGGCAACGACGTCATCGCCTGTCATACCGCTACCCAACAAGCACTCGCCTCCGCGCGGGCCGGCGGCGGACCGACCCTGATCGAGGCAGTCACCTACCGCCGCAATCCCCATACCACTTCCGACGACGATCTGCGCTACCGCAGCGCCGGCGAGAACGACCACTGGAGTGAGCTGGATCCGATCACGCGGCTCCGTCGGTACTTCGCCGCTCAGGGCGGACTCGACGACACCTTCGAAGCCACCCTCACTGCCGACGAGCAACATCTTGCCAAACGGCTGCGCAGCGGTTGCCGCGAACTGCCGATACCGCAACCAGATTCACCGTTCATCAACACTCTCGAGCACATGACCCCTGAACTCGCACGCCAACGCGAGCAGCATCTTGCTTTCGTGAACTCCCAGGCCGAGGCTCAGCGGTGACCGCCACACTGGAGACCGCAACAGCCCCCAAGGCCCTCGCACATGCGCTCAACGATGCACTGCGCCACGAACTCGACACCGATCCCAGGGTTCTCCTGCTGGGCGAGGACATCGGCCAACTCGGTGGCGTCTTCCGCGTCACCGACGGCCTTGCCAAGGACTTCGGTGAGGACCGGGTGGTGACCTCCCCACTGGGCGAAGCCGGCATCGTGGGGAGCGCCATCGGCCTGGCTCTGGCCGGCTACCGGACCGTTGTCGAGATCCAGTTCGATGGGTTTGTCTTTCCGGCGATGAATCAGATCGTCACTCAGCTCGCCAAATATCGACATCGATCCGAAGGCAAGATCAGTCTGCCGGTTGTCATCCGCATACCCGTGGGTGGGGGAATCGGTGCGATCGAGCACCACAGCGAGTCGCCCGAGGCCTACTTCGCCCACACACCCGGCTTGCGGGTGCTCTGCCCTTCCACCCCGCAGGAGGGCTACACCCTCCTGCGGGCGGCCATTCGGTGCAACGATCCGGTGGTGTTCCTCGAACCCAAGAAGATCTATTGGGGCAAAGGAGAGGTCGACTTCGACTCTCCTGCAGATGATCTGGACGCTGCACGTATCGTCCGCCGCGGCGACGCCCTGACCATCGCGACATACGGAGCGCTGGTCTCCACCGCGGTCAAAGCCGCTGACGAGATGGCCGCCGATGGCCACGAGGTCGAGGTCATCGACCTACGAACACTGGCTCCCCTCGATCACGACACCGTCGTGGAGTCGGTGCGCCGCACCGGACGGCTGGTCATCACACATGAGGCGTCTCAATCCGGCGGCATCGGCGGCGAACTGGCCGCGCGGGTGCAACGGGAGGCGTTCTACGACCTCGAGGCTCCGGTCCTGCGGGTCACCGGGTACGACACTCCCTACCCGGCGAGCCGACTCGAAGCCGACTGGTTGCCCAGTCTCGACCGATTGCTCGACGCCTGCGACGCCAGCCTCGCCTACTGATCACCGCAGGCCGACCACCACTTCAGGAGAACACCTGTCATGACAAAATCCGCCCGGCAGTTCCTGCTGCCCGATGTGGGTGAAGGCCTGACCGAAGCCGAAATCGTCACCTGGCATGTCGCTGCCGGCGACACCGTCGAGGTCAATCAGATCATCGTGGAAATCGAAACGGCCAAGTCTCTGGTCGAATTGCCCTCGCCCTACTCCGGTACCGTCGTCGAACTCTCGGCGAGGCAGGGTGAAACCGTCGCCGTGGGCACGGCAATCATCAGCATCGCAACCGTTGACCAACCCGGCGCTCAGAGCCAGAGCACCCCAGCCGAAGACCCGCAGCCCGGTGGCGACGAGCCCAAGTTGCTCGTCGGATACGGTGCCCGCGAAGAGGATTCGGTGAAGCGGCGCGGGCGGCGGCGCCCAGCGGCTCAACCTCGTCCCGACCGTCCTCGCGCCAAGCCTCCGGTGCGCAAACTCGCCGAAGTTCTCGGAGTCGATCTGGCCACAGTGCCCCCCAGTGGCGACAACGACGTGATCCGGCGCACCGACGTCCTGGCCGCCGCGGCCCGCGAATCCGCCTCACCGCCGGCCGCGCCCCACAGAGCCGACCCGCAATCAAGCCCCGCCTCGCCAATGCTCGGTGAAACCCGCATCCCCATCAAGGGCGTCCGCAAGCACACCGCTGCCGCGATGGTCGCGTCGGCGTTCACCGCACCGCACGTCACCGAGTTCGTGGCCGTGGACCTGACAGCGACGCTGGCACTGCGGGACCGCGTTCTCGCACGCCGCGAGTTCCGCGACATCAAAGCCACACCACTGACATTCGTGGCCCGTGCCTACCTGCATGCGCTTCGCCGGACCCCGATGGCCAACGCTCGCTGGGACGAGGACGCACAAGAGATCGTTTTACCGGGTCAGGTGAATCTGGGTATCGCGGCGGCCACCCCTCGGGGGCTGGTGGTGCCCAACATCAAGGGCGCAGACCGACTCTCCTTGCGAGACCTCGCCGACGCCATCGGGCAGCTTGCCCACACTGCCCGGGACGGCCGTACCGCGCCTGAGGCGATGGCCGGCGGCACCACCACCATCAGCAATGTCGGCGTGTTCGGCGTCGACACCGGCACGCCGATCCTGAATCCCGGCGAAACGGCAATTCTCGCCGTGGGCGCCATCCGGCGGATTCCTTGGGTGGTCGGCACCGGTGCCGACGAGCGCATCGAACCCCGATCGGTTCTCCAACTGGCCCTGTCTTTCGACCACCGGGTGCTCGACGGCCAGGAGGGCTCCCAGCTGCTCGCCGATACGGCCGCCATCCTGACCGATCCGACGGAGGCGTTCCTGTGAGCACCACTTTTGATGTTGTTGTCATCGGCGCAGGACCCGGAGGATACGTCGCCGCGATCCGCGCCGCGCAACTCGGCAAGACCGTAGCCATCGTCGAAGAGCGATACTGGGGTGGAGTCTGCCTCAACGTCGGCTGTATCCCCTCAAAAGCTTTGCTGCGCAACGCCGAACTGGCCGACATCTGGCGCCGGCAGGCCGACCACTTCGGCATCCGGGGACAATCGCACTTCGACTATGCGCGCGCCCACGAACGCAGCCGCGAAGTCGCCGATGGTCGCGCGGCCGGCATCCACTACCTCATGCGGAAGAACTCGATCTCCGAGCTGTCCGGGCGCGCGCACTTCACCTCGAGTCAGACGCTGCAGCTCACCGGTCCCGACGGGACCGCCACCAGCATCGGGTTCACCGACGCGATCGTGGCCACCGGATCCCGGCCACGGCTGCCCGAGGGCATCACCACATCGGCCAACATCGTCACCTACGAAGAGATGATCCTCGACGACACGCTTCCGGCTTCCCTGGCCATCATCGGCGGCGGCGCGATCGGCATGGAATTTGCCTACATCGCAGCCAGTTTCGGTGTGGAGGTGACAATCCTGGAGTACTGCGACCGCATCCTTCCCGTCGAAGACTCCGACGTGTCGAAAGAGATGACCCGCGCCTACAAGCGCCTGGGCGTAGCGGTTCACACCAGTGCGCGCATCGAGAAGGTTCACGACCACGGCACCAGCGTCGAAGTCAGCTGGACGACAGAGACAGCCTCCCACTCTGTGGAGGCGGCACGGGTGCTGGTCGCGACCGGCTTCGCTCCCAACTCCGCCGGGCTGGGGCTGGACACGGCCGACGTCGACATCGACCCTCGTGGCGCCATCACTATCGATGCCCGGATGCGCACCACCAACCCGCACGTGTACGCCATCGGCGACGTCACCATGAAGCTGCAACTCGCGCACGTCGCCGAGGCAATGGGCATCATCGCCGCCGAAACCATCGCGGGTGCAACGACGATGGAGATCGACGACTACCGAATGGCACCCCGGGCCACCTTCTGCCAACCGCAGGTCGCCAGCTTCGGGCTGACCGAAGAACAGGCACGCGAAGAGCACGGCACCATCCGCGTCGCCAAGTATCCGTTCTCGGCAAACGGCAAAGCACACGGACTCGGCGACGCGGTCGGCTTCGTCAAACTGCTCGCAGACGAACATGGCGCACTCCTGGGCGGGCATCTTGTCGGCCCGGACGTCGCCGAACTACTGCCCGAACTCACTCTCGCCCAGAAATGGGAACTCGGCTCCTTCGAACTGTCCCGCAACATCCACGTCCACCCGACCCTCGGCGAGGCACTCCAAGAAGCCATCCACGGCCTCGAAGGGCACATGATCAATCTCTGAGCAAAGCACGCAGCCAACAGAATCCCTCCGCACGCCGGCCTGCCACAGGGTGGCATCGCACTCGAGGAGTTCCTGCAACGTTGAGACGGTTGGGACAACAGCGTGCACGTCCGCTGTTGTCCCAACCGTCCGACCACAGCGCGACGGATATCGACCGCTACATTGACCGGCCTCACCGTGCGAACTCCGGCCCGCCGGCGGCACTGCGCAGAGACCACGGTCCGAAGTTCATTTCCCAAGCACCGCAACAGTTCCACGCCAATCTTGGCCTCACCGCCGCCGGCACCACGATGATGCTGAACCGCCTGGAGAAGTTGGGTTACGTCAGCCGATCGTTGGATCCCGCTGATCGCCGCCGGGTCATCGTAGTGGCTACGGATCTCGCTGCGCGCCGACTCTCAGAACTCGCCGCCCCGCTGCTGGGTCGAGGCGGCGAGATGTTGCTGAACGATCACAGCCCAGCGGAGATCGCCCTCATAGCCGAATTCCTCACTCGTACAGACGAACTCCAACACGATCATCCGAATCGGATTCGCGCATTGGATCCCTACCCGCAGGGGTAGCCCGACACCTGGACCTCGGATGGCGCGGTCAACGCCTCCAGGGGAGTTCGTCGGCGAGGCTCAGCCCCGTTGAGCATCGCGACGTAGGTCCCAGCTCCCGGATAGCAGACGGCAGTGGGCCCCGCTCAGAAGCGGGGCCCACCGGTCGTGACGAGGTGTTTACGCCGCGGCGCCGGAAGAACCACTTCCGGATTCGCCGCCGCTCTTGTCGGAGCTGGCGCTGCCCTTGCCGGAACCGGTGCTGTCCGAGCGGCTCTCGCGGCTGGTCGACCGGCCCGACTTGGTGGATGTGTCCTTCTTGCTGAGCTCGGACCGGCTGCCGCCGGCGCTGCCGGTGTCATCATCGGATGTCCGCTGCGATACCGCCTTCGATTCCCGTTTCGAGGCAGGCTTGGTCTCGATATCGGTGGATGGCGTCGTGGGTTCGGTAGCGGTGGGTTCCGTGGCGGCAGGTTCGGTCGCCACGGGTTCGGTTGCGACCGGTTCAGTCACGCTGGGCTCCGCCGGAATGGGTTCAGAAGCAACGGGTTCGAAGGAGACAGGATCGGTGAGGGTAGATTCTGCCGGAGTGGTCTCCGTTGTTGCGGCCGGCGCTCCATCACCGGTTGCCACGACATCGGTGTCCAAGGTGACCGTCTCAACGGTCAAGACGTCCGAAGGCAGGGCGGACGGTCCGGAATCGGCCACCTTCGCAGCGAAGGGCGCGAGCATCGACGTCGCCACCGGCGCCGCACCAAGCGCCTCTGCGATCGTGTTCAGAGCTCTGATCGCCATGTCAACAAGACCGTCCGGGTTCAGCAGGCCGGCGTTGTAGCCGTACCCGTTGACCAATCCATCGACGAATGCACCAGGAACGCCGAGCACCTCGTTGATTGTGCCCAGCCAGTCACCGGCTTGTATCGCGTTGTAAACGGCCTGGAGCTGGTCTGAGGCTCCCTCAACGGCGGCCTGGGGAGCGGAGAGGGCACCGAAAACCAGCCCCACGATGCCCGTCATACCTGCCTCGACGACATTTGCGAAGTTCTGTGCCATGTCAATCGGGATCTGAAGCACGTTGATCACCGGAAGGGTGCTGAAGAGCAGATATCCCACAAATGATGAATACAGGGGCGGCAGGCCGTTGGCGATGTCACCGGCCAGAAGCAGATCCCAGGCATTTCGGAGGTTCGCCGGAAGCCCGTTCGGGTTGTCCAACCGTAAGTTGTCGATGAGGTTGGTGACTGTCGCCTGCAGTGCCGTGACCGTCGTTTCGCCATAGCCGATTCCATTGAGGATCAGCTGGCGCAGGATCGGCGCGGGATTGTCCAGATAGGCCTCGACCAGCGCGGCGCCATTGGTGAATGCCTCGCTGATGATCTGTGCCCACTGCTCAATGGGATTGACCGCCGCGCTGAGCGCAACCGCCGCCGTGGACACCGACTGCGCCAGCGGCTCGGAGATGGTGGGCATCGATGGATTGATCGGGGCAAGCGCTATCGCTCCGGCACCGGCCACCGCAATGCCGATGTTCAGACGTGAGCGGACGGCAGCACTCATGCAATCTCCTGGTAATTGACGGACTGGATATCTGAAAGTTACCTGAGGAAGCAATTGATGATGCAATATCGGAGGATTCGCAAGTTGTTTTGACTCTTCGCAAATTGCGCGATACTGCAACATTGGATGTCAGGCTCAGATCATGCGCATGTCGGCAAACACATATTTAAATGCACCTAATTGAGGGGTAACAATTAACTACATTTAACTAAATGCCCAAAGGCAATCGCCCCGAAGAGTTCCGCCGCAAAGCACTCGACCTTGTCACCATTGCGCAGATCGCCGCCGAATCTGAACATCAGCGCCCAGCGCCATCACGGCCGGCGCCGCAGGTTCTCAAACTCGTTCCATTGGGAGATGGCGCCAACCTGAGCTTTCCGAGACCGCCTCGGGTCGACTTCATCGCCGCTTGTCTCACGACATGCTTCATTTCCCACGCTGCGAATGAGCCTTTGCCGCTACCCCACCCCGTCGATTCGACCGATACGACACACCTTGGGACCGGGACAATCAGCGCAACATTGCCGGATCGGCAATATTGCGTATCGCGCAATAATTTGCGACGCTGCGATCATGCCGAAGCCTTCGATCTTGATCTCGGGCGCCAGCCTGGCTGGCCCCGCTACCGCATTCTGGCTCGTCCGTGCCGGTTTCGAGGTGGCCGTTGTCGAACAATCTGAAGCATTGCGCGCAGGCGGCAACGGTGTCGACATCCGGGGTGAGGCACTCTCGATTATCGAACGGATGGGTCTCAGCATGGCCGTTCGGGCCTGCGCGCTGGACACCCAAGGCATGCGATTTGTCGATCGCCGCGATCGGCAACGCGCTCGGATCACTACAGCAGGCATCCACACCATGGTGGGTTCCGAAGACATCGAAATCACCCGCGGAGATCTGGCACGCCTGCTCAACGACACGACCCACGACGACGTCGAGTACCTCTTCGGCGATACGATCACCGCCCTTGATCAGGACCCTGACGGAGTTGACGCAACCTTCCGCAGCGGGTCACAGCGACGCTTTGATCTGGTTGTCGGGGCTGACGGGATTCACTCTGGTGTACGCCGTTTGGCGTTCGGCCCCGAAGATCGATTCCGGGTCTTCAAGCATCACTACTACGCGGTCGCCGGTGCCGATCTAGCTGTGGGCGAACACCATTGGACAACCTTCTACAACGAGCCAGGTTTGTCGGCAGCTATCTTCCGAGCCGAGCCGGGCCATGGGCTGATCAACTTCACGTTCCGGAGCCGGCACCCCCTGAGCTATGACTACCGTGACACGGACGCGCAGCGACGCCTACTCCGGGAGGCGTTCACCGGACTGGGATGGCATGTGCCGCAAATGCTCGCGGCCGCTGACGCCGCCGACGACTTCTACTTCGATGCCCTCGATCAGGTGCAGATGCCGTCCTGGTCCAACGGCCGAGTCGTCCTGGTAGGAGACGCCGCGTATTGTGCATCGCCAGCCTCCGGGGCGGGCGCGCTATTGGCACTGACCGGCGCCTACCGCCTGGCCGGCGAGATCGCAGAGGGCGGCCCGACCACCGCAGCCTTGGCCCGCTACGAAGCGGCCCAACGCCCCTTGGTCACGCAGAAACAGTCCGGCCTATTCACCAACATCTCGATACCCAAGTCGCGCCTGGGTATCCTCGCCCGCAACATGCTGCTCTCCACCCCGCTGACTTCCTACTTGTTGGGTCACCAAACGGACAAGCCACACGCACTGCGTGAGTACGCATTTGCACACGACAGCAAAGATAGCCACCATGACGGACCCTGACCACAACGGCACACCTGGACTACGTGAACGCAAGAAACGCCAAACTCGCGCCCTACTCAGTTCGGTGGCACTGCGGCTAGCCGTCGAACGAGGAATCACTCAGGTGCGCGTCGAAGACATCGCCGCCGAGGCTGGCATCTCACCACGGACGTTCAACAACTATTTCTCCAGCAAAGAGGCCGCCATTGTCAGCGTCGCGGCTTTTCGCGCCGATCAATTTTGCACAGCTCTACGCGCCCGACCAGCTCGCGAACCACTCCACGCTGCACTCACGGCCGCCGCGCTCGACCTGTTCGCCGATGAACCCGACCGCGACTGGATCGCTCGGGTACAGCTGATCCGTAGCGAGCCGTCCCTAGTCGCCGAAGAGCGAAAATCCGACGCACAGATCGTGCACCTCATCGCGACCGAAATCGCCGCCCGCACGAACGGCGACGCATCAGTCGAACTCCAACCACACCTGGCAGCGGCACTAGTCGTTGCTGCCATTCACGTCGCAATCCGATACTGGCTCGACAACCTCGCTGCCGGAACGCTGCGTGACGCACTCACCGCAACGATGCGACTGTTTCACATACCGGGAACACCACCAACCAAACCGCGGTAGACCATGGGAGCGCACCGGTATGTACTGCTGCATTGCCCGCCCAGCTGCAGTGGGCCGCCGAAGAGGCTCCACGCCTTCCGCACGACTGACGCTGATCTCCGTCAAACTCGAGACGTGCTCGGCATCAGGGGAAGCCGAGAGATATCGAGTACGAGTCGACCACGTAGGCCGCCTGCATCCAGGAGTCGGTGGGCCTCGACGGCCTCGTGAGCCGGCAGCACGTTGGCCACGCGCAGGGTCAACCTGCCGTCCTCGACTTGTCGAGAACGCACACCCATCATGCGGTCGGCACCGTCACCGGGCGCACGCGGATGTCCCGTTTCACCGCTTCGGACCACTCGCGCAGGGTGGCGAGCATCCCAGGCACCGCGTCGATCGGAATCGCTCGCGTCAGCGGGTCCAAGCAGGATGCAGGGATCTTTTAGCTGGGTCAGGACCAGCGTCCCTCGTTTATGCCCCTGCTCGGCTCGTTCGTGCCCGAACCCGGACGAGCATCTCTCCCGGATTCAGGTCGGGAACGGGAACGTCTTTGTAGCGACGCATGTTCGGGCCACCAAAGTGGTGAAACCGCACTACTTTCATCGTCTCGGCCACTGGTCATCCGCCTATCTCGGGGCGATCACCCGGACCCGCTGGCGTTCACCCCGTCAGGGCGCCGTCAGCCCGAGTTCGCGGAGCCGCTCCTCGTGCTCGGCGAACCAGGCAGCCTCCTCCCCCGGCGCGGGCATGATCAGGCTTGCCTCCATCGACGCACGGGGGTCGACCTCCTGGATCGACATCAGCAGTTCTCCGCCGGACCGTCCGGTCTGCGCGGTCCACATCTCGGCAAGGTCACGCAGCATCGCCTGCCGCACGGCGAGCTCGCGGCCCGCGCGGATGTTGCCGACGATGATCGTGGTGCGCGACGGCTCGCCCGCGGTGAAGAGACGGCCGGCGGGAGCGTCTTGGAACAGGACGTTGACGAAGACCGCCGGTGCCCCAGTGTGCGTCGTATGAATCCTCGTGATCTCGCCAGCAATCCGGCGACGAAGGTCGTCCGTGAGCAGGTCCTGGGGGGCGACCACCTGATAGAGCGGCATGTTGTTCTCGTTTCGGTGGGTCGTGGTTTTGCCATTGAGTTCTAATACCGAACTCAACGTACTGAGTTCGATAAACGAACGCAAGTGCTAGCATGGCCACTGTGCCACGGGACGACTTGAAGGATCAGCAGTGCTCGATCGCACGTCCGGTCGCCCTGCTCGGGGACCGATGGACGCTCATCTTGTTGCGCCAAGCCTTCATGGGCGTCCGGCGATTCGACCAATTCCAAACCACGATGGGCCTGTCACGCGCCGTACTCGCCCAGCGACTGGCGCAACTGGTGGATGCCGGCATCTTCGAACGTGTGGCGTACAAGGACCAGCACCGCACCCGCCACGAGTATCGGTTGACCGACAAGGGCATGGACCTCTACCCCATTCTGATGGCGCTACGTACCTGGGGCGACAAATACCTGGCGCCCGACGGCCCGTTCCTGCTATACCGGCACCGCGACTGTGGTGGACATGCCGAAGTGCTCCACGCGTGCGATCGGTGTGGCTCCGAATTGACCGCGCGTGACGTCGTCGTCGAGGCGGGGCCAGGGCTCACCGCCTCCAGCTGAGACGCGGGTCAACTCCCAGATCGTCGTCCGAAGTAGCCACCACCACAGTCGAATCCAGCGACTGGCATGCCCTTGCGCGCACGATGTCACCGACACCCACCAGCACGCAGCGACATCAAACATGCAATGCGCCATCGGCGCCGATCCGCGGCGATCGCGCAATCCGCCGGCAATGACGAGCCCGTCCAGGTGTGATTGGACACCGTTCGTAGAAGTCCTTCGAGGTAAACACTGGTGACCTGTAAGACGGGGGCCGTCATGTCCGATCTCCCCGGGGCGGTCCAAAGGCTTACCGGAACGATCTCCGCGGAAAGCGGCTCCAAGTATCGGGCATTTGTGCCAAGTTCGTGAGATACGCAGGCGGTTCAATGCTCGCGCCGTACGGCGGTCGTGTGACGGTGCGAGGCAGGAAATGAGACTCTGCGGCCTGGGATATGCGGCCATCCAGAGTCTTCAGACCGCTCTCGTTCTCTAGAAACGAGTCTGCAGCTATTGGCGGTGCTTGCATGACTGCGGTGCTCTATCCCGTATCAGGCCGGGCGGCACAAAGGGCCGGGGCGCTACGGGCTGCCGTAAAAGCGAGCAGAACTTGTTTTTAGGGATCACTGCGTGACACTGTTAAAGCATGGCTGTCTTGCGATTGCGGTGTGGGTTGTGACTTCCGGCCAACCACAGCGGCGCCCGGGTGGTCGATCGGCAAGGGTCGTGCAAGCGGTCACCGACGCCACCCTCGATGTGATGGCAGACAAGGGTTTCGCCGACTTCACGATCAGTGACGTGGCGGCCCGAGCCGGGGTGAACGAGGCATCGATCTATCGACGTTGGGGTGGTCGCGACAACCTGATCGTCGAAACGCTGCTGGCGCACAGCCGGCGAACCATTCCGGTGCCCGACACTGGGTCGATCAGAACCGATCTGACCGATCTGACGTGTGCGGTTGCCGACTACCTCACCACCCCCGCCGGCAAGGCGTGGAGCCACGTGCTGGCTTCTAGCGGGGACGAAACGCGCTGGGCCCAAATCCGATTCGACTTTTGGAACACACGACTGAACACCATGCGCATCACCGTCGACCGAGCCGTCGAACGTCAAGAGATTCCTGCTGACACCGACCCTCGCTTAGTGCTGGAAGCCCTGATCGCACCACTGCAGTTCCGCACATTGGTCACCCGCGAAACCTTCGACCATCGATTTTGCCGCCAACTCGTCCAACTCGTCCTTGACGGCATCTCCCACCCGAAACATAAGAGGCACTGAGACAGATGAGCACTGCACCGATCATCACCGCCGTCATCAACGGCACGACCGTCGCACGGAGTGACGTCGAAGAATGGGAACACCGCAGGGCTACCGCGGTTCTCAACAAGCTCGCTCGCCGACTGGGTCCACGCGCCATAGCAGAATTGATGCCCGACGCGGCTACTCGATCCGTTCTAGAAACCGACCTGCCCGCCCAGCGAGCAGCCCTGGTCACCCTGAAGACCGGCCTGGGCCACGCTGGAATCTACGCCATGCTCCACCGTGAATTGGCTTTCGCCGAGCGAACTGCACGGCTGGCTGCAATCGCCAGCCGTGGACGCACCACCTACAGCGTCACCCGGCTACGAGCCACCGGCTGCTCGGCCCTTGAATTCGCCACCTGGTTCAACAACCTCACCGCCGACAATGCCGAGGTCGACATGATCACGGCATGCCCCGACCATTACCTGCTGCGCAGGCTCCCCGACGGACGTCAGGAAGTCATCGAAACCACCGGCGGATCACCCACCGCGACACGCTTTCTCGTCGATTACACCTGTGCTGAACAGGTGTCGGTACCCATAGACTCGAATTACCCTGTTCAGATCGCGGGACAAGCAGTCCTTGACGACGGCTTCGCCGTTGGGGCGGTGCGCCACCAGTTTCGCGACCAAGACGGCAGCATGGAAGCCCTCCTCACCGTCGAATTTCCCGCCGTCCTCCCCAACGTCCTCATCGCAGCCCACCGCTGGCATCTGGCTGCCGAGTTCAGCAACTGGATAATCGCCGCGCACGCACAGCAAACAGATGCGCCGACCGACCACTGACGTCGTAACGTCGTACGTCTTAAGCAATCGCCGAGACAGGATCTGATCTGTCTCGTTTTTTAGAAGCGAGACAAGGTTTCGATGAGGGCTGTTGCGCTCCAAAAAATTGTGGTTGCTGCATCCGATGCGTGCGCCAATACTGTAACGGTGGGGGGTACTGGGAAGTGGCCGTCGCTGACCGATGAGTTTGCGTTGGCGGAGCTGTTGTTCGGCTCTTCAGGGACAGGCAAAGTCGATCGGTGGATTGACGAGCAGGGCGGCTTGGTGGGTAACGGCGAGTTCGCCCGAGCCTTCTCCGATCATCTTGGGCTGCAAGGCATCCCGTCGCTGGACTACGCCCACCGGCACGTTCGCACCGCACGCGGTGACCTGCTGGGCGGAATCAGGTTCTACGCACGCGACACCGCACGCCCCTTCGTCGACGTCCTCGCCCACAGCTTCGACGACATCGACGCCCTCACCAGCTGCGTCACAGCCGAATGGTCAAACTTCAACGTGCGCTTTCTGCGGATGCGAACCACGCCCCACCTGCTGGCCGATCGACCCGACGTCATTCTCGATGGGAGCATCCACCTCGCCCGATGCCACGACATGGCCCCTACGGACGGCCACGTCATTCTCAAACGATTCGACACCGCAGAACACGCTCTTCGCCTAGTCGCCGACCGCTACGCCCACCTAGCCGCAAAAGATCCCGGGCTAGCGAACAATCTCTACCCGGCTCAACCCGACGACCTTCGGGATTGGTATGCACATCAACAGATGTGGGCCATCCGCAGCGGTGAAAACACGGTGGGTGTGTTCGCGGTGGTACCCGGTGCGATTGGCTGGATCACCGGCCAGGAGATCAACGAGGAGGTCATCAGCGTAGTACACGCCGGCAAGCACTTTGCCGCGTCGACCCAGTGCGAATGGGCGCATCGTTGGGCTGCTGACAGAGAAGATCTACTGATCGGAACCATCGACCGTCACAACCACGCCTCCCGAGCCACCGCTCTTCGCGCCGGCCGACCCCGCGTACTCGACGACATCTTCATCGCCGCCACGCAGACCGATGAGCGAGCCAGCTGAGACAAGAGCTGATCGACCTCGAATCTCTAGAAACGAGACACGCAAGTGGGGTCAGTTACTCAACGAGCTCAGCGCTTCGGCCGCGCTGACCACCGAATGCATCCGTAGGGCCGAGTCACCCCCGTAGAGCGCTGAGCGTTCAATCCAGTGACCGGGTACATCCGTGGTTGGCGCTGCTGGGGTAAAGACGGGAAGCCAGGGTCGCTGGAGCCGCAGGACTGCCCTGTCGTTTGCATCCTCTGTACCGAGGCGGGCGAGAACCGAACTCTTGGCGTTGAGGATCGACGGCAGCCGTCGCGCGGTCCCATCGGGATGACACCACCGTCGCGTGGCTTCGTTCGGGGCGACCCGGTGACGCGCGGGCCAACTGAGACCAAACAGGGTGGTCGCAATGGTCTTCTCGCAGTGGAGAAGTCGCTGCTGATACGCAGCATGGGCCCCGGACTCATACGTGAGCAAGAACCGGGTACCGGCAACGACCCCTGCCGCTCCAGCGTTCATGGCGGCCCGCGTGTCGGCGCCGTCTGCTATTCCACCAGCCAGGAGCACCGGACGGTGATCAGCCACGGCAACTGCGGTCGGTAAGAATGACCGAGCCGGCGTTCGACCTGCGAGATGTCCACCAGCCTCGCTACCTTGGGCGAACAGACCGTCTGCGCCCCACCCGTCGAGCGCCCTGCGTGCCTGCGACTCGGTCCCGACCAATACGAAGACCGCGATACCCGCGGCACGCAGATGCTCGACTAGGGCGGCATCCCCGCCAAACGCGATCACCGCCACGTCGATCCGGTGTTTGATGCACACCTCGACGTGAGCTGAATTAGCAAAGGGCATAAGCAGATTGACCGCGACGGACCGGCCAGGAGCTTCTTGACGCACCCAATCGATCGCGGCCGCCAACTTGGCGGGCGCGCACATACCGATGGTGCCCAGCCCGCCAGCGCGGGCAACGGCAGCCGCAAGAGCAGGCGGAGCCATGTTGCCCATTCCCGCCTGTGCTACCGGGCTGTCAACCTTCCACCGATCCAGCAAATCCACCCGACCACCATAGGACGCTGTGGCCATCCCACGGGGAAACTTCGGCTCCCCGCTGGTTGGCCGAGACAGGAACTGATCGACCTCGAATCTCTACAAACGAGATGACGGACCATCACTGGCGGTCAGTCTCCGGACCCAGGGGTGCTGTGGGTTTTCGTGGCGCACTGTGTGAGTGAGCCACGTGCGGCTGTCGTCGTCGAGAGTTCGGAGGCAGCGCTCGAGGTCGAGAGTGTCCTTCGGCCGGGCGTGCTTCGCTTTGAGGAGAAGTTGGATCTCGGGCCGTAGGTACGTGATGCCGTCGCGCGACCACAGACAATCGCTGAGGGGCCGCGTGATGTCGGAAGAACGCTTGTAGACCCAGGTCTGCTCACGAACGTTGTCGAGGAGGACGTCGTACTCCCAGGGATCGGCGCCGCTGGCCCGCAACCATAGGTTGTTGCAGCCGTCTGGAACACTCGTCCCGTCGATAGAGAGCGGTGTCAAGGTTCCCGCCGCCGCCCACACATCCAGGCTGGCGCCCACGAACTTGATGAACTCTCTGCTTCCGCGCGTGGGATTCCGATGTCGAGATCTCCATGCGCACGCTCGGTCCCCGTGAACGCATCGATCGCCCAACCGCCGGCGACCCACCACCGGCACGAGTAACCGCTGAGAAAGCTGGCCGCATCGCGAGGTGTTCGGAGCTTCCAGGGGCCGTACAGCCGCACCACCTCGACATGATCAAGCACGCCGACAAGTATGCGCCCCGAGGACACTGGTCTCAGGCCGCGCGAAGGCGGGAGCACGGGAGACAGGTCCGATCAAACCTCGAATCTTTAGAAACGAGACAGAGCGGACCTAGCCCGTCGGCGGCAGGTCCGTGTCTCGGCTTCGTCCGATGTCAAACTTCAGGAGTGAGTGCGGATGAGCCTTGGGTTCAGGTTGTGCCGCATGTCCGTCCGAACCAGTAATCGCCGTGCCACAAGACTCTGACGGCGGAATCGGCAAACGTTTGACCACGAATTTCGGAGTCGTTGTCTCCGTGGTGAAGTCGGTGACTGTCAATTTGGGAGTCACCGCCTGTCCATGGTTGCGGGGTGACGGGCGAGGGAGACGGTGGCGGCGAAACCGGGTGCACTGGCCACCACGGTGCTCTCCAAGCCGTCCTCGGCGAGGTGGTGGTCGAACGCATCGTGCCAGATCGGGCGGTGCAGTGTCGCGATGAAAGGGTGTACTTTTCGGCTCGTGAACTGTGGGTTTGAGTTTCATCAGCTCATCAGCGGCCGGTGGTCCCGTCGATCTGCTCACGCAAGATGTCGGCGTGACCGGCGTGCCGTGCGGTCTCTTCGATCATGCGGATCGACACCCACCGCATGGATGCCGCGGTCGGTCGACGGGCTGGGCAAGGCGCCGGAGCGCTGAGGTCAAGGTAGTCGGCGATGACCCGGTTGGCCCGTGTCACGGCGTCGCGGTAGTCGGCGAGCACACTGGCGACGGCGTCGCCGCGGGCGGGTCGCTTTGTCGACTTCCAGTCCCCTAGCGGCCGCTGGTGCAAGGCAAGATGGTGGCGAACGCCGAGGTGAGAGATATTCAGCCTTTATTGTAAGGAGCTAATTCGCTTCTTGACCAAACGTAGGTGATTATCTGGCGATCGTTCTGAGACAGAGCATCTCAGCTATTTCATTAAATAGAGAGAACATATTTTGAATGCTCGACAAGGTTGTTGCGCATTCAATTAACCCCATTTAAGGGATGCTTTGCCGGGCGTAGTTAGCAAGTTTAATGAGCAGCATAGTTTCATATTGTCGCTGTTTGCGGGCGGCCAGGCTGTTTCAGCTAACCCAAAAATACTCCCCGAAGCTCTACTTGCGCTGGGTAGCCTTCCGGTGTCACGACCTCGTCAATTAAGGAGAGATGGCATGCAGGTTGCCGTTCGATCACGTTTCAACATGGGTATTGCGCTGGTGGGGACCGGTGTAATTGCGCTTGCCCCGATCGCGCAACCGATGCCCTCCATCGCCGAAATCCAAGTGCGAGCAATGTCGTCGGCGGAGGTTGCGCTGACCGCGGCGGTGAACCCCATCGATCAGTGGGTGCAGATCATCCAGGAGACATTCACCAACAGCGGCGCGCTCGTCCAAACCTATCTGGACAACCCCGCGCCGATCCTGCACCAGATGATCCTCAACGGGATCGGCTATGGCGAGCAGACGGTCACCGCGCTGCAAACCTCGTTATCGAATCTCGCCGAAGCCGTGCGATTCGACAACCCCAACGGGGTAATAGCATATCTTCAACAAGGCGTCAGCCAGATTCTGGCCGGCCAGATCTACGAGGCTTACAATACGTTCTTCAGTGTCGGGTTCGGACTCATTGCAAGCGGGGTTCTCCCGCTGGTCAACCTGCTTCAAATTCCGGTCACCGTGGTACAGAACTTTGCGAACGTCGTCGCCACTCTCCCGCCCATTCTGGTCGGACTGGGTTTCGGAACCCTCGCCACCGTCAACGGCACCCTGCAGGCGACCACATTCCAGGCGCAGGCCGTCCTCGACGCCCTAAACGCCGGGGATGTGCCGGGCGCGGTCGGTGCGCTAGTCGCCACTCCCGGCGTGATCGTTAACGCGGCGCTCAACGGATTTGCGCACACCGGCGCCCCTGGTCTCCTCAGCCCGGGGGGCGGAATAGTCGGTTCGCTGATCCAGGCCCTCAACACAATCGCTACTGCGATCGCACCGCCGGCCGCCACGGACTTTGCAGCGCAGGTGGCCGATACCGGACCGTCCGCCCTACCGTCGGCCGCCTCGTCGGTTGCGACTATCACGGTGGGCGCCGAGAAGGCGGGGACCCCCGAAACCACAAAGACCGCAGCGTCGGAGACCACCCCGGCAGAACCAACCGCTACCGAACCAGCCGCAACAGAACCAGCCGCGACCGAACCAGCCGCAACGGAGCCAGCCGCCACAGAACCAGCCGCGACCGAACCAGCCGCAACGGAGCCAGCCGCGTCCGAGCCAGCCCCTACGGCGTCCGAGACGCCTTCCACCGCAACCGAGCTGAAGCGCGAATCGAAGTCGAAGACGAAGCCGGAATCGAGCTCGACTTCGCCCCGCACCGCTAGGCCAAATGGTCGCACCGACGCGACCAACGGCAACAAGGCCGAGGCCGGCAAGACTGGTCGGCAAACGAAGCCGAGCGGATCGACCGGAAGCGAGACTGGCTCTGACAGCGCCGGCACTGGGACCAAGAGCGGCGCATCCAGAAGTGACACTTCCGGCGCCGCCGCGTAGCCACTCCCCTTCAAGATCAGTGGGCCCCGCTCTTGAGC
>NZ_JBARXZ010000234.1:0-25842 GCF_049647605.1 Mycobacterium sp.
CGACGCCGGCGCTGCCTACGGCAATTCTGAGGACCTCGGCGGTCTGAACGTCAACCTGGAGTTCGTCTCGGCGAACCCGACCGGGCCGATCCACATCGGCGGCACCCGCTGGGCCGCCGTCGGCGATGCACTGGGCCGGCTGCTGGCCACCCAAGGTGCCGCCGTCACCCGCGAGTACTACTTCAACGACCACGGCGCCCAGATCGACCGGTTCGCCCGGTCCCTGGTGGCCGCGGCCACCGGTCAGCCCGCCCCGGAGGACGGCTACGCCGGCACCTACATCGCCGATATCGCGGCCAAGGTGCTCGAACAGGCCCCCGAGGCGTTGAGCCTGCCCGCCGATCAGCAGCAGGAGACCTTCCGGTCGATCGGCGTCGACCTGATGTTCACCCACATCAAGGAATCGCTGCACCAGTTCGGCACCGATTTCGACGTCTTCACCCACGAAGACTCGATGCACACCTCCGGCCGCGTCACCGAGGCCATCACCCAGCTGCGCACCAACGGCAACATCTACGAAAAAGACGGCGCAACCTGGTTGCGCACCACCGAGTTCGGTGACGACAAGGACCGTGTCGTCATCAAGAGCGACGGCCAGCCCGCCTACGTGGCCGGCGACCTGGCCTACTACCTGGACAAGCGGCAACGCGGCTTCGACCTGTGCATCTACATGCTGGGCGCTGACCATCACGGCTACATCGCCCGGCTCAAGGCCGCCGCGGCGGCCCTCGGCGACGACCCGAACACCGTCGAGGTGTTGATCGGCCAGATGGTCAATCTGGTGCGCGACGGCCAGCCCGTGCGGATGAGTAAGCGGGCCGGCACCGTCATCACCCTCGATGACCTGGTGGACGCGCTCGGCGTCGACGCGGCGCGGTACTCGCTGACCCGGTCGTCGGTGGACACCCCGATCGACATCGATCTGGAACTGTGGTCCTCGGCGTCGAGCGAAAACCCGGTCTACTACGTGCAGTACGCGCACGCCCGGCTCTCCGCGCTGGCCCGTAACGCCGCCGAGCTGGGCCTGATCGCCAGCACCGAGCATCTGGAGCTGCTCTCGCACGACAAAGAGGGCACCCTGATCCGCAGCATCGGTGAGTTCCCGCGGGTGCTCAAGACAGCCGCGAACCTGCGTGAACCGCACCGGGTCTGCCGCTACCTGGAGGATCTGGCCGGTGACTACCACCGGTTCTACGACGCCTGCCGGGTGTTGCCGCAAGGAGATGAGGCCGCCGACAGCCTCAATCAGGCCCGGTTGGCGTTGTGCCAGGCGACCCGCCAGGTGATCGCCAACGGTCTGGCCATCCTCGGAGTCACTGCCCCGGAGCGCATGTGAACGTCCACCCGGCCGGACCCCGGCACGCCGAAGAGATCCATCACGCCGGCGCACCGGCGAAACCGCAGACCCCGCAGGAGGTGCTGCGGCTGGCGACCAATGTGTGGCCCCGCAACCTGTCCCGCGGTGATGACGGCGAAGTCAGCATCGCGGGATTGTCCGTCTCGCAGCTGGCCGCCGAGTACGGCACCCCGCTGTTCGTGATCGACGAGGACGATTTCCGGTTCCGCTGCCGCAACATCTCCGAGGCCTTCGGCGGTGGCGAGTACGTGCGCTACGCATCAAAAGCGTTCCTGTGCACCGAGATCGCCCGCTGGGTGGACCAGGAAGGTTTGGGACTCGACGTCTGCAGCGGGGGAGAGCTCGCGGTCGCGCTGAACGCCGGCTTTCCGCCGGAGCGCATCGCGCTGCACGGCAACAACAAATCGGTGGCCGAGCTGACCGACGCGGTCAAGGCCGGCGTCGGAGACGTCGTCGTCGACTCGATGATCGAGATCGACCGCTTGGACGCGATCGCCGGCGAAGCCGGAATCGTCCAGGACGTGCTGGTGCGCGTCACCGTCGGGGTCGAAGCCCACACCCACGAGTTCATCTCGACCGCGCACGAAGATCAGAAGTTCGGCCTGTCACTGGCGTCCGGGGCGGCGTTGGCCGGGGTGCGGCGGGTCTTCGAGACCGACAACCTGCGACTGGTCGGCCTGCACAGCCACATCGGCTCTCAGATCTTCGACGTCGCCGGTTTCGAGATCGCAGCACACCGGGTTCTGGGCCTGCTCCGTGATGTCGTCGCCGAGTTCGGCGTCGAGAAGACCTCACAGATCTCGATCGTGGATCTCGGCGGTGGACTCGGCATTTCCTATGTGCCGCAGGATGATCCGCCGCCGATGGAGGAGCTGGCCGGCAAGCTGAAAGCCATCGTGGCCGACGAGTCGGCTGCCGTGGGATTGCCCACGCCCAAGCTGGTCGTCGAACCTGGACGCGCCATCGCCGGCCCCGGCACCATCACGCTCTACGAGGTGGGAACGGTCAAAGACGTGGCTGTCAGCCAGACCGCTCACCGACTCTACGTCAGCGTCGACGGCGGGATGAGTGACAACATCCGCCCGGCGTTGTACGGCGCCGAGTACGACATCCGGTTGGTGTCCCGGACCAGCGAGGCGGCGCCGACGTTGGCGCGCATCGTCGGAAAGCACTGCGAAACCGGCGACATCATCGTCCGCGACACCTGGGTGTCCGAGGACGTGGCACCGGGGGACCTGATGGCTGTCGCGGCTACCGGGGCCTATTGCTATTCCATGTCGAGCCGGTACAACCTCCTGGGCCGCCCCGCTGTGGTGGCCGTGCGCGACGGGCGATCACGCCTGATCCTGCGGCGGGAGACGGTCGAGGATCTACTGAGTTTGGAAGTGAAGGGGTAGAGCACGTGGTGAACGAGACAAAAGCAGAAAAGCCGGTAGGCATAGCGGTTCTGGGGCTGGGTAATGTCGGTAGCGAGGTGGTGCGCATCCTCGGGGACAGCGCCGAGGACCTGGCCGCCCGCATCGGAGCCCCGCTGGTGTTGCGCGGGATCGGAGTGCGCCGGGTCGCCGACGACCGCGGCGTGCCCGTCGAGCTGCTCACCGAGGACATCGAAGGGCTGGTGGCCCGCGAGGACGTCGACATCGTCGTCGAGGTGATGGGGCCGGTCGAACCCGCCCGCAAGGCGATCCTGACCGCGCTGGAGCGGGGCAAGTCCGTCATCACCGCCAACAAAGCACTGATGGCGCAGTCCACCGGCGAGTTGGCCCAGGCCGCTGAAAAGGCGCGCGTCGACCTGTATTTCGAAGCGGCGGTCGCCGGTGCGATCCCGGTGATCCGGCCGCTGACCCAGTCGCTGGCCGGCGACACGGTGCTGCGGGTGGCGGGCATCGTCAACGGCACCACCAACTACATCCTGTCCGCGATGAACGACACCGGCGCCAGCTACGACAGCGCCCTGGCCGACGCCAGTGCGCTCGGCTACGCCGAAGCTGATCCGACTGCCGATGTCGAGGGTTACGACGCTGCCGCCAAGGCCGCGATCCTGGCGTCGATCGCCTTCCACACGCGCGTCACCTCCGACGATGTGTACCGCGAGGGCATCACCGAGGTGACCGCGGAGGATTTCGAGTCGGCCAAGGCGCTCGGCTGCACGATCAAGCTACTCGCGATCTGCGAACGGCTCACCAGCGGCAAGGGGAAGCAACGTGTTTCGGCCCGGGTGTATCCCGCGCTGGTGCCGCTGGACCACCCGCTGGCCTCGGTGAGCGGCGCGTTCAACGCGGTGGTCGTCGAAGCCGAGGCGGCCGGTCGGCTGATGTTCTACGGCCAGGGCGCCGGCGGTGCCCCGACCGCGTCCGCGGTCATGGGTGACCTGGTGATGGCGGCACGCAACCGGGTGCAGGGTGGCCGCGGGCCCCGCGAGTCGAAGTACGCGAAGCTGCCCATCGCGTCCATCGGGGTGATCCCGACCCGGTACTACGTCAGCATGTACGTCGCCGACCGCCCCGGGGTGTTGTCCTCGGTGGCGGCCGAATTCGCCAAACGTGAGGTCAGCATCGCCGAGGTCCGCCAGGAGGGCATCGTCGACGAGGGCGGCCAGCGTGTCGGCGCCCGGATCGCGGTACTCACCCATCAGGCCACCGACGCCGCACTGTCGGACACCATTGCCGCACTCAAGGATCTCGACGTGGTGTCCAGCGTCGCCAGCGTCCTGCGTATGGAAGGAGCCGGCGAATGACCGACGGCACACCCACTCACAAGCCGTGGCCCGGGCTGATCGAGGCCTACCGCTCCCGGCTCCCGATCGGTGACGACTGGACCGCGGTGACGCTCCTGGAGGGCGGCACCCCGCTGATCCATGCCACCCGGCTCAGTGAACACACCGGCTGCACAGTGCATTTGAAGGTCGAAGGGCTCAACCCCACCGGATCCTTCAAAGACCGTGGAATGACGATGGCGGTCACCGACGCAGTGGCGCGCGGGCAGAAGGCGGTGCTGTGCGCCTCGACCGGTAACACCTCGGCCTCGGCGGCGGCATATGCGGCCCGTGCGGGCATCACCTGTGCGGTGCTGATCCCGCAGGGCAAGATCGCCATGGGCAAGCTGGCGCAGGCAGTGATGCACGGCGCCAAGATCATTCAGATCGACGGCAACTTCGACGACTGTCTGGAACTGGCCCGCAAACTGACGGCGGACTTCCCGACCATCGCGTTGGTCAACAGTGTCAACCCGGTCCGGATCGAGGGGCAGAAGACGGCGGCCTTCGAGATCGTCGACGCCCTGGGCTACGCGCCGGACGTCCATTCGCTCCCGGTCGGTAACGCCGGCAACATCACCGCCTACTGGCGTGGCTACCGCGAGTACCACCGCGACGGTCTTGCCGACAAGCTCCCGCGGATGCTCGGCACCCAGGCTGCCGGCGCGGCGCCGCTGGTTTCCGGTGAACCCGTCAAGAATCCTGAGACCATCGCCACCGCCATCCGCATCGGTGCACCCGCCTCGTGGAGCGGAGCCGTTGCCGCCCAGCAGGAGTCGAACGGGCGCTTTCTCGCGGCCACCGATGACGAGATCCTGGCTGCCTACCGCTTGGTCGCCAGCAGCGAAGGGGTGTTCGTCGAACCCGCATCGGCAGCCAGCATCGCGGGTCTGCTGAAGGCTTGCGAAGACGGCTGGGTCAAGCGCGGCTCCACGGTGGTGTGCACCGTGACCGGAAATGGACTCAAGGATCCCGACACGGCGCTGCGGGGTATGCCCACCGTCACCGCGCTGCCGGTGGACCCGGTTGCCGTTGTCGCCCAGTTGGGTCTGAGCTGATCCCATGACGCAGGTTCTGCCCGCCGGCCTGACCGCCAGCGCCACCGTCGCCGCGTCCAGTGCCAACCTGGGGCCGGGATTCGACAGCCTTGGTGTGGCCATTGGCTTGTACGACGAAATCCTGGTCGAGACAACAGAATCCGGCCTTGTGGTCGAGGTCGAGGGTGAAGGTTTCGGACAGGTTCCGTTGACCTCGGACCATCTGGTGGTCAGGGCGATCGAACGTGGATTGGCCGAGGTGGGGTTGCGAGCTCCGGGTCTGGTTGTGCGGTGCCGCAACATGATTCCGCACTCTCGGGGCCTGGGTTCCTCGGCTGCTGCGGTAGTCGGCGGTCTGGCGGTCGTCAACGGCCTTGCGGTGCAGGCGAATATGCCCACCCTGGATGAACGTCGGCTGATCCAGCTGTCGTCGGACTTCGAAGGGCATCCGGACAATGCGGCGGCGGCGGTGCTCGGCGGCGCCATTGTTTCCTGGACCGACGATGCGTCCGGGACCGATACCGACGGTGGCCGACCCGGCTACGCGGCGGCTGCGATCCGGTTGCATCCCGACATCCACCTCTTCCCGGCGATCCCGCAGGTTCGGTCGTCGACGGCCGAAACCCGGGTGTTGCTGCCCGAACAGGTCAGCCATCGCGACGCCCGGTTCAACCTGAGTCGGGCTGCGCTGCTGGTGGTGGCTCTGACCGAGCGGCCCGACCTGTTGATGGCCGCCACCGAGGATGTGCTGCATCAGCCGCAGCGTGCCGCGGCGATGCCCGCGTCGGCGGAATACCTGCAGTTGTTGCGACGTTGTGGAGTGGCAGCGGTGCTCTCTGGTGCCGGACCTGCTGTTTTGGCGCTGAGCACGTCGCCGGAGTTGCCCGCGGAGGCTCACGAGTACGGCATCGCCCATGGATTCACCGTCAGTGGGATGCCGGTGGGCGAAGGAGTTCGCTGGCGATCAGGGGTCGCGGCGCGCGCCTGATGCGGCGCCCACGGTGCAGCGTCACGAGGTAGTGTGGACGTACCGGCGCGACGTTCTTGCTTCCGCCAAGAATGCGGGTTATCCTCGGTGCCGTCCCGGCAATCGCAGCATCTTCTGCGCCGACCTTAGGACGACCACCACCTTTCTCGTGATCAACTCGTGGACTGACGGTTCGCCATTCGTCGCGAATCTCGGCGATCGCCGTTGCAGAGCCGACGGTGGGACTTGGCGCTCAGTGTTTGCTGGGTGCAGCTAAACCCCCGCACGACACGCTGTGGGGGAAGAAAGGAAATCCGTGACTGATACGGACCTCATCACGGCTGACAGCGATTCTCAGGCAGAGCTGCCGACCGTGGCCTCCGGCGTCTCGGCGACCCGCAGATCAGCGGAAGCCGCAGATAAATCGGGAAGCTCTCTGACCTCGATGGTGCTGCCGGAACTACGTGCACTGGCCGGCAAGGTCGGTGTGAAGGGCACGTCGGGCATGCGTAAAGGCGATCTGATCGCCGCGATTCGCGAGCGTCAGGCCGGCGCTGCCTCCGAGCCCAATCGTGCTGAACCCAGCGTCGACCGCAACAGCGGATCGGCTGCTCCGGCCGCTGAAGCCGTGGCCACGACTCCGGAGGCGCCGGCTGAGCCGCGTCGCCGTGAGCGTCGCGGCTCGTCGCGCCGGGCCGGTGCCTCCAGCGCCGCCGATCAGCCCACGCTCGACGATCCGCAGGCCGACCAGCCCAAACAGGCCGACCAGCCCAAGCAGGATGACCGGCCCCGTCGGGACACGAAGTCGGACGCCGATGCCAACGCCGAGTCGACCACCTCCGGCAACCGGGGCGCCGACAACCGGTCGGCCGAAGCCAAGCCGGAGACCAAGAACGACAGCGCCCAGGAGGCGCCCAAGCAGGATCGTGGCGACCAGCAGGGCCGCTCCGAGCGCCAGGGTGACCAGTCGAATCGCAACAACCGCAACGAGAACAACCGCGGTAACCGCAACAACGACAACCGCAACAACGACAACAACCGCGGTAACGACAACCGCAACAACGACAGCAACCGCGGCAACGACAACCGCAACAGCGAGAACCGTTCCAGCGACAGCCGCGGCAACGACAACGACAACGATGACGACGACGGCGACGGCCGCCAGGGGCGCCGCGGCCGGCGCTTCCGTGATCGGAAGCGTCGCGGTGAGCGCAGTGGTGGCGGCGAAGGCGGCGGTGGCGACACCGAACTGCGCGACGACGATGTCGTCCAGCCGGTGGCCGGCATTCTCGATGTGCTGGACAACTACGCGTTTGTCCGCACCTCCGGATACCTGGCGGGACCCAACGACGTCTACGTGTCGATGAACATGGTGCGCAAGAACGGGCTGCGGCGCGGCGATGCCGTGACCGGTGCGGTGCGCGTCCCTCGCGAGGGCGACAGCGGCGGCCAGAATCCGCGGCAGAAGTTCAACCCGTTGGTCCGCCTGGACAGTGTCAACGGCGGCCCGGTCGAATCGGCGAAGAATCGGCCCGAATTCGGCAAGCTCACGCCGCTGTACCCGAACCAGCGCCTGCGCCTCGAGACCACGCCGGACAAGCTGACGACGCGTGTCATCGATCTGATCATGCCGATCGGTAAGGGGCAGCGGGCGCTGATCGTGTCCCCGCCCAAGGCCGGTAAGACCACGATCATGCAGGACATCGCCAACGCGATCACCCGCAACAACCCGGAATGCCACCTCATGGTCGTCCTTGTCGACGAGCGTCCCGAAGAGGTGACCGATATGCAGCGCTCGGTCAAGGGTGAGGTCATCGCCTCGACCTTCGACCGGCCGCCGTCGGACCACACTCAGGCCGCCGAACTGGCGATCGAGCGGGCCAAGCGCCTGGTCGAGCAGGGCAAGGATGTTGTGGTGCTGCTGGACTCGATCACCCGCCTGGGCCGCGCTTACAACAACGCGTCGCCGGCGTCGGGCCGTATTTTGTCCGGTGGTGTGGATTCCACGGCGCTGTACCCGCCGAAGCGTTTCCTCGGCGCCGCCCGCAACATCGAGCACGGTGGCTCGCTGACCATCATCGCCACGGCGATGGTCGAGACCGGTTCCACCGGTGACACGGTGATCTTCGAAGAGTTCAAGGGCACCGGCAATGCCGAGCTCAAGCTCGATCGCAAGATCTCCGAGCGTCGGGTGTTCCCGGCCGTGGACGTCAACCCGTCCGGTACCCGCAAGGACGAGCTGCTGCTCTCGACGGACGAGTTCGCGGTCGTGCACAAGCTGCGTCGGGTGCTGTCGGGACTGGATTCCCATCAGGCCATCGATCTGCTGATGAGTCAGTTGCGGAAGACGAAGACGAACTACGAGTTCCTGGTTCAGGTCTCCAAGACCGCGCCCAACAACATGGACGACAACGACTAGGCCGTGCACCACAAGGAACCCCCATCTCCGACTCGGAGGTGGGGGTTTCTTTTTGGTGACTGCGGTGTGGCTGGGAAATGAAAGTTGTTGTGCGATGCGGCTTTGAGCCGTCGTCAAGTCAGCTCTGGTGCAAGCCGGGCATGACGTAGCGGTTCAGGTAGGCCAGCACCGCGGCCGAATCGTCGGGGTCCAAGGTGTTTCCCGGCACGGTCGCAATGGTGAGCAGGGTGCGCGCCACCCATTCGGCGGCCTCGTCGAGGTCTTGGACGCTGATTTCGCCGCGCTCTTGGGCGGCCTTCAGGTACGGGGTCCAGAACGCGCCGAGGTCGGGCACCAGACCCTGGACGCCGGCGCCCGCGCAGGCGCTGAACTCCTCGGGTTCGTCGCGGCGCAGCTTCATCAGCAGCGCACCGGGGGAGTCGTAGGCGCGGCGGCCCAGTTCGACGCCCGCCGCGATCTGCTCGGCGAGCCCTTCGACTTCGGCCAGGACGGCGTGGGATTCACCCCAGTACGCGTCATTGAGCCGGACGATCGCGGCGCCCAGCAGGGTGGCCTTGTCGGGGAAGTGCCGATACAGCCAGCCTCGGGATACGCCGGCAGCCTCGGCGACTTGGGACACGGTGGTCGCTCGGATTCCCTTGTTGTGCAGGCACGTTTCAGCGGCGTCGATCAACCGGTCGCGGACAGATCCGCCGGTGGTTCGGGGGGTTCGCGCCTGCGTGTCTGTACTTGCGGTCACCGTTGCCGATTCCTCGAATCTCTCGATATTTCCTGGTTGTTGCTCAATATCTTGGCAGAAAATGCCTCCGGACCGGTGGAGATATGCAACGGTGACGATAGACAGATCCCTCAATCTGTTCACTCGGGTGTCAACAAAAAGGCGGTTGTTGATCAGTGGCCGAAACCGTCCAGCAGCTCTTGCGGGAACGACGTGACGACACCTCGGTCGCGGTCCGATTCGGTGACCGTCAGTGGAGCTGGCAGGAACACCTCGCCGATGCCGAAACCCAGGCGGCGGCCCTGCTGGGCATCGCCGACCCCACCCGGCCGCTGCACGTCGGAGCCCTGTTGGGCAACACCCCCGACATGTTGACCGCCATGGCCGCCGCGGCGCTGGGCGGCTACGTGCTGTGCGGTATCAACAACACCCGCCGCGGTGCCGCCCTCGCCGGCGACATCCTGCGGTCGGACTGTCAGATCCTGCTCACCGACGCCGCGCATCGGGAACTGCTGACCGGGCTGGAGCTACCAGGTGTGCGGATCTTCGACACCACCACCGCGGACTGGGGCGCGTTGCTGCGTGGCGCGGCGGCGCTGACGCCAAATCGCGAGGTCGGCGCCGGGGACACCTTCATGATGATCTTCACCTCCGGCACCAGTGGCGACCCGAAGGCCGTGCAGATGGCGCACATGACGGTGCTGTTCGCGGGATCCGCCCTGGTGCAGCGATTCCAGATGACTCGCGATGACGTGTGCTACCTGTCGATGCCGCTGTTCCATTCCAATGCGCTGCTCGCCGGGTGGAGTGTGTCCGTCTGCTCCGGGGCGGCGATGGTCCCGGCGGCTTTCTCGGCATCCGGGCTGGTCGATGACCTGCGGCGTTACGGCGCCACCTATATGAATTACGTCGGCAAACCGCTGGCGTATGTGCTGGCCACCCCGGAGCGCGTCGACGATGCCGACAACCCGCTGCGGGTGGCGTTCGGCAATGAAGCCGGCGACCGTGACATCGCCGAGTTCAGCCGGCGCTTCGACTGCTCCGTGTGGGACGGCTTCGGCTCGACCGAGGGCGCCATCATCGTCACCCGTGAGGAACACTGTCCGCCCGGCTCGGTGGGCAAGGGATTCCCCGGTGTTGCCGTCTACGACGCCAACACCCTCACCGAGTGTGCGATCGCCGAATTCGACGCCAATGGAGCGCTGCTCAACGGCGACACGGCGATCGGAGAGCTGGTCAACACCTCCGGGGCGGGGCTGTTCCAGGGGTACTACAACGACCGAAACTCCACCGAGGACAGGCTGCGCCACGGCATGTACTGGTCCGGTGACCTCGCCTACCGTGACGCCGACGGCTGGATCTACCTGGCCGGCCGCACCGCGGACTGGATGCGGGTCGACGGCGAGAACATGACGGCCGTGCCCATCGAACGGATCCTGATGCGGCTGCCCGAGCTGGCGCAGGTGGCGGTGTATGCGGTCCCCGACGAGCAGGTCGGAGATCAGGTGATGGCGGCCATCGTGCTGCGCGAGCCGGAGACCGGACCCGCCGAACTGACCCCGGCAGCGTTCGGTGCCTTCCTGTCCAGCCAGGCGGACCTGTCGCCGAAAGCCTGGCCGCGGTACGTGTGGGTCACCGACGAACTGCCCGCCACCGCCACCAACAAGGTGCTCAAACGCCAACTCGTGGCCCACGGCCAGACACCGCCCGGTGGGCTGCGGTGGGTCCGGGGCGCACGCTCCCGGGAGTATCGGGCCGGATGACGCCACGGGAATTCACAGCGCCGAGCGTGCGTTTTGGGACAGTGACGGCCGACCTGGCATAATCGACCGTCGACCACCTCAGGTTCCGGTTCACGCCCGTCAGCCAGGTTTTACTAGAGACTTCTAGGGTGGGCGACCCGGCGGCCAACACATTGAAGAGGACACTATGAAATCCGGCATTCATCCTGCCTACAAAGAGACCAACGTGGTCTGCGGTTGTGGCAACAGCTTCACCACCCGCAGCACCAAGGACAGCGGCAACATCGTCGTCGAGGTCTGCTCGCAGTGCCACCCGTTCTACACCGGCAAGCAGAAGATTCTCGACAGCGGCGGCCGCGTGGCCCGCTTCGAGGCCCGCTACGGCAAGCGCAAGACCGCCGACAAGTAGCTCACCAGACCGGCGCCCGCACTGTTGTCATCGCAAAGGACAGGCGGGCGTCGGTTTGTCTTTTCGGCGGGTTCGATCAATCAACGAGGTAGATGAGGCATGACGCACAGCGCAAACGCAGTCGACGCGCTGCTCGCTGAGCATGCTGATCTCGAACGTCAGCTCGCCGACCCCGAGTTGCACTCCGATGCGGTCAACGCTCGCCGCGTCGGCCGCCGCTTTGCCCAATTGGCGCCGATCGTGGCCACCCACCGCAAGCTCGAGACCGCCCGGGGCGACCTCGACGCCGCGCGAGAGCTGGCCGCCGAGGACAACTCCTTCGCCGACGAGGTCGTCGACCTGGAGGCCCGCGTCGCCGAGTTGGACACCCAACTCACCGATCAATTGGCACCCCGCGACCCGCACGACCCCGATGACATCGTGCTCGAGGTGAAGTCCGGCGAGGGCGGTGAGGAATCGGCACTGTTCGCCGCCGACCTGGCCCGCATGTACATCCGCTACGCCGAACGACACGGCTGGTCGGTGACGATGCTGGGGGAGACGACGTCGGATCTGGGCGGATACAAGGACGCGACCCTGTCGATCACGAGCAAGGGGGACTCCCTCGACGGGGTCTGGTCCCGGCTCAAATTCGAAGGTGGCGTACACCGCGTGCAGCGCGTGCCGGTCACCGAATCGCAAGGCCGGGTGCACACGTCCGCCGCCGGCGTCCTGGTTTACCCCGAACCCGAGGAAGTCGAGCAGGTCCAGATCGACGAATCCGATCTGCGCATCGATGTGTACCGGAGCTCAGGGAAGGGCGGGCAGGGCGTCAATACCACCGACTCCGCGGTCCGGATCACCCATCTGCCCACCGGCATCGTCGTGACCTGCCAGAACGAGCGATCACAGCTGCAGAACAAGGCACGTGCCATGCAGGTGCTGGCCGCGCGGCTGCAGTTGCTCAAAGAGGAACAGGCCCAGGCCGACGCGTCCGCGGACCGGGCCAGCCAGATCCGCACCGTCGACCGCAGCGAGCGGATCCGGACCTACAACTACCCGGAGAATCGGATCGCCGATCACCGGATCAATTTCAAGTCCCACAACCTCGACCAGGTACTCGACGGCGAACTCGACCCGCTGTTCGATGCGTTGGCGGCCGCCGACAAGCAGGCGCGCCTGGCGCAGGCGTGATGCAGACGCGGGCCGGTGGGGGACTGCGCGCCGCGATCCTCGCCGCCGCCGAGAGCCTCGCTGCCGCGGGAATCCCGTCAGCCGAGACCGAAGCCGAGCAACTGGCGGCTCACGTCCTCGCGGTCGACCGAGGCCGGCTGCGGTTCCTGGACACCACGGCACCTGACTTCGACGCGCGCTACCGGGAGCTCATCGCCGCACGAGCCCGGCGAATCCCGCAACAGCACCTCACCGGGACGGCACCCTTCGGGCCGTTGACCCTGCACGTCGGCCCCGGCGTCTTCATCCCGCGCCCCGAGACCGAGGCGATGTTCGAATGGGCCACCACGGTGCTCGGGCTGGACGGCTTTTCGGATTCACCGCTGATCGTCGACCTGTGTACCGGATCGGGCGCCCTGGCGGTCTCGTTGGCCCGTCATCGCCCGGATGCGCAGGTGATCGCCGTCGACGACGATCCGGTGGCGCTGCGCTACGCGGCCCAAAATGCGCAGGGAACTGCGGTCCGCCTGGTGGAAGCCGACGTCACCACCGCCGATCTCCTGGCCGACCTGGACGGCCGGGTAGATCTGCTGGTGTCCAATCCGCCGTACATTCCTGATGGGGCCGACCTGGAACCCGAAGTCGCCGACCATGATCCGCACCATGCCCTGTTCGGCGGCGTCGACGGTATGTCGGTGATCGCCGCCATCGTCGGTCTGGCCGGGCGGTGGCTGCGTCCCGGTGGGCGCCTGGCCATCGAGCACGATGACACCACCTCGGCCGCGACCGTCGGCCTCGTCACCGGAACCGGGCTGTTCCGCGACGTCGAACCGCGCCGCGACCTGGCCGGCCGTCCGCGTTTTGTGACCGCCGTCCGCACGGATGAAATGGCACCCATGAACCAGAAGGGCCCCCGATGAGCACAGTGTTCGATTGCGCGGACCCGGAGCAGCGCACCACGGGAATCGCCTCGGCAGTCAGCGCTGCCAAAGGTGGGCGGCTCGTCGTGCTGCCCACCGACACCGTCTACGGTCTCGGGGCCGATGCCTTCGACTCATCTGCTGTGGCAGCGCTGCTGGCCGCAAAAGGGCGCGGCCGCGATATGCCGGTGCCCGTGCTGGTGGGCTCCTGGAACACGATCGACGGGCTGGTCTACACCGTTCCCAACACCGCACGGGAACTGATCCGCGCCTTCTGGCCGGGTGCCCTGAGCCTGGTGGTGCGGCAGGCGCCGTCGTTGTCCTGGGATCTCGGGGACGCCGGCGGCACCGTGATGCTGCGCATGCCCATGCACCCGGTGGCCATCGACGTGCTGCGCGAAGTCGGCCCGATGGCGGTCTCGAGTGCCAACATCTCCGGCCGTCCGCCTGCACTCACCGTCGACGACGCCCGTGACCAACTGGCCGAACAGGTCGAGGTGTATCTCGACGGCGGACCGGCCAAACAACAGATGGCATCGACGATCGTCGACCTCACCGGCGTATCCCCGAAGATCCTGCGGACCGGCCCGGTCTCGGCCGACCGGATCGGCGAAGTGTTGGGGCTCAATCCGACGACGCTGATCGACTGAAGGTGTCCAGTACGGTTGATCCGGTGTCGCGCGCTGCCGGTGGTGTCTCTTCGGAGTTCTCCACGCAGCTGCTGGCCCTGTCCGACCGTGGCGCCGGCGTCCCGCTGCGCGAGCTGGTTCTGGTCGGCCTCACCGCCGCGATCATCACCTACTTCGCCACCGGAGCGGTCAGCAAGCTGGCCACCCGCATCGGCGCCGTCGCCTACCCGCGGGAACGGGACGTCCACGTTAAACCCACGCCGCGGATGGGCGGCCTGGCGATGTACGTGGGTGTCGTCGCGGCCGTGTTCCTCGCCTCGCAACTACCGGCACTGACCCGGGGATTTGTCTACTCGACCGGGCTGCCGGCGGTCCTCGTCGCCGGGGGACTGATCATGGCGATCGGGTTGATCGACGACCGGTGGGGGCTGGATGCCCTGACAAAATTCGCCGGCCAGATCACCGCGGCAAGTGTCCTGGTCACCATGGGGGTGGCCTGGAGCGTCCTCTACATCCCAATCGGCGGGGTAGGGACGATCGTTTTGGACCAGACCGCTTCGATCCTGCTGACCCTGGCGTTGACGGTCTCGATCGTCAACGCGATGAACTTCATCGACGGCCTCGACGGTCTGGCTGCCGGCCTCGGGCTCATCACCGCGATGGCCATCTGCGTCTTCTCCGTCGGCCTGCTCCGCGACCACGGCGGGGACGTGCTGTTCTACCCGCCGGCGGTGATCTCGGTAGTGCTGGCCGGAGCCTGTTTGGGGTTCCTGCCGCACAACTTCCACCGCGCCAAGATCTTCATGGGCGACTCGGGTTCGATGCTGATCGGGCTGATGCTGGCCGCCGCATCGACAACAGCGGCCGGCCCGATCTCGCAGAACGCGTACGGAGCCCGCGACGTTTTTGTACTGCTGTCGCCGTTCCTGCTTGTCGTCGCGGTGATGTTGGTGCCCGCGGTGGACACCCTGCTGGCGATCATCCGTCGTACCCGGGCCGGACGGTCGCCGTTCAGTCCCGACAAGATGCACCTGCATCACCGACTCCTGCAGATCGGCCATTCACATCGCCGGGTGGTGTTGCTCATCTACTTGTGGGTGGGCATCGTGGCATTCGGCGCGGCGAGTACGACATTCTTCGATCCGCGCCACACCGGGATGGTGATGCTCGGCGCAATCCTCGTTGCGGGGATTGTCACCCTCATTCCCTTGGTGCGGCGCCGCGAGAACAGCTCGGGCTGACCTCGTACGACGGTTTGTAGTAGGGGCCCGTTTTCATGCTCCTACCATGTGGTACGGTTCTCGCCGAACCCGAAAAACCTCGCGGGTTGCCGGCCCGGCCCGGCGGCTTTACAGCCAACTGGCGCCGAAATCGACCGACAAGAGGGAGCTACCCCTTGGGTGATTCCAGCTCGCCCACCGCCCTCCGATACGCTCAGACGGGCGAGGCACAGGACCAATCGGGAATAACTCTCGCGACCGTGAAGATCGAGGTGGAGAAGTGACGACACCAGCGCACGAAGCGCCGTTGGTGTTTCCTTCCGTTGCCTTCCGGCCGATTCGCCTACTCATCGTTTGCTTGTTGCTCACCGCAGTGGCCACCACCGCGGCTGCTTTTGTCGGCACCATCTGGTTCGGGGTGTTCTTCGGGATCGGCCTCGGCCTCGGTCTGGTCAACGCCATGCTGGTGCGCCGCGCGGTAGAAGCGATCACCGCCGAGGAGCATCCGCTCAAGAAGAAGATGGCGGTCAACTCCGCGATGCGCCTCATGATCATCTCGGTCATCGCGCTGGCCATCGCAATCAGTTTCAAAAATCACGGCGGCATCGCAGTGCTGCTCGGGCTGGCAATCTTCCAGGCGTTGCTGGTGATGAGCACCAGCATCCCCGTGCTGAAGAAGATCCGCGCCAACGGCCTGGATGTCGAAGACGTAAATGCATCGGAATCGAAGGGTTGAGCTGACCTCTATGACAGAGACAGTGCTGGCTGCCGAAGAGGGCGGCGCTGCCATCCACGTTGGGCACCACACCATGGTGTTCGAGCTTTTTGGGATGACGTTCAACGGCGACACCATCATGGCGACGGCGATCACGGCCCTGATCATCATCGGGTTGGCCTTCTTCGTGAAGACGAAGGTCACCTCGACCGGTGTCCCCAGCGGGGTCCAGTTGTTCGTCGAGGCCATCACCATCCAGATGCGCAGTCAGATCGAAGGCGCCATCGGCATGAGGGTCGCGCCCTTCGTGTTGCCGCTGGCGGTCTCCCTCTTCCTGTTCATCCTGATCTCCAACTGGTTGGCCGTTCTGCCCTGGCAGTACGGCGGGGCCGACGGTGCCGCGGGTGAGCTCTACAAGCCCCCGGCCTCGGACATCAACTTCGTGCTGGCCCTCGCACTCTTTGTGTTCATCTGCTACCACGCGGCCGGTGTCTGGCGCCGCGGCGTCATCGGCCACCCGGTCAAGGTGGTCAAGGGGCACGTCGCCTTCCTCGCGCCCATCAACATCGTCGAGGAAATCGCCAAGCCGATCTCGCTGGCTCTCCGTCTTTTTGGCAACATCTTCGCCGGCGGCATCCTGGTGGCACTGATCGCCATGTTCCCCTGGTACATCCAGTGGGCACCCAACGCCATCTGGAAGACCTTCGACCTCTTCGTCGGCCTCATCCAGGCGTTCATCTTCTCGCTGCTGACGATCTTGTACTTCAGCCAGGCGATGGAACTCGATCACGACGAACACTGAGCACTCACAACCGAAGACGCACCATCACAAGACCGAACGACCACTGAGCTCTGGCGGTAATGCCGCCAGTTACCAAGGAGGAAAATAGCAATGGAAATCGATCCAAACGCCATCATCACGGCCGGCGCTCTGATCGGCGGTGGATTGATCATGGGCGGCGGCGCCATCGGCGCCGGTATCGGTGACGGTATCGCGGGTAACGCACTGATCTCCGGTATCGCCCGGCAGCCTGAAGCCCAGGGCCGGCTGTTCGTGCCGTTCTTCATCACCGTCGGTCTGGTTGAGGCCGCGTACTTCATCAACCTGGCCTTCATGGCGCTGTTCGTGTTCGCTACTCCGGGCCTGCAGTAATCCAACGGCATGAGTGAACTGACCGTATCCATTCTCGCCGCCGAAGAAGGTGGGGGACAGAGTAACTTCCTGATCCCCAACGGAACCTTCTTTGCGGTGTTGCTCATCTTCCTGATCACGCTCGGCGTGATCGCGAAATGGGTTGTGCCACCGGTCAGCAAGGTTCTCGCCGACCGCGAGGCCATGCTGGCTAAAACGGCCGCGGACAATCGGAAGTCGGCGGAGCAGGTTGCCGCCGCGCAGGCCGACTACGACGAGGCAATGGCGGGTGCGCGCTCGGAGGCATCAGCCATCCGTGACGACGCGCGCACAGCCGGCCGCCAGGTCATCGACGAGAAACGTGCCGAGGCCAATGGTGCGGTCGCCGAGACGGTGCGTCAGGCGGACGACCAGTTGTCCGTCCAGCGCTCGTCAACTCAGTCCGAACTGCAGTCGTCGGTGAACGGGCTATCGGCCACTTTGGCCAGCCGCATCCTCGGCGTCGAAGTGAAATCAGGTGGGAGCCGCTAGATGTCGACATTCATCGGCCAGTTGATCGGCTTCGCGGTGATCATGTTCATCATCGGGAAGTTTGTGGTGCCTCCGGTGCGAAACCTGATGCGTAAGCAGCAGGACGCCGTGCGCACTGCGCTGGCGGAAAGTGCGGAGGCCGCCAAGAAGCTGGCCGACGCCGACGCCATGCACGCCAAAGCCGTTGCGGACGCGAAGGCGGAGTCGGAGAAGGTTGCCGATGAGGCCCGCGCCGACTCCGAACGCCTTGCCGCGCAACTCAAGGAACAAGCCGCCACCGAAGCCGAGCGCATCAAGGCCCAAGGTGAACAGCAGGTCCACTTGCTGCGGCAGCAAACCGTCCGTGGGCTTCGGCACGACCTCGGTGCGGAATCCGTCCAGAAGGCAGAAGATCTGGTCCGGCAGTACGTGTCGGATCCGGCTCAGCAGGCTTCCACGGTCGACCGGTTCCTCGGGGAACTCGAATCCATGGCTCCCTCGACCGCAGTGCTCGAGGCCGGCGCAACGCTGAACTTGCGTTCTGCCAGCCGCGAAGCTCTCGCCGAAGTGGTCAAGAAGTTCGACGACCTCTCGGACGGACTCGACACCGCGGGGCTGACCACGTTGGCCGATGATCTGACGGCGACGGCAAAGGTCCTGCTGACCGAGCAGGCACTCGGCAAGCATCTGGCCGATCCCAGCGACGACCCGAAGCCGAAGGTGCGTCTGGCGGAGCGGCTGTTCGACGGCAAGATCGACGGCCCCGCACTGGATCTGCTGAAAACAGCGGTGTCACAGCGCTGGTCGTCGGAGGCCAACCTGGTCGACGCGCTCGAGCACGTCGCACGTCTGGCACTGCTGGTGCGCGCCGACAAGAACAACGAGGGCGAAGCCGTCGAAGATCAGCTGTTCCGATTCGGTCGCGCGCTCGACGCGCAGCCGAATCTGAGCGGCCTGCTCAGCGACGAGAACACCGCGGCACAGGGTCGAGTCGACCTGCTCCGCAGCGTTCTCGGCACTGCCGGCGAGGTCAATGACACCGCCGCCGCATTGCTGGCGCAGACAGTTGAGCTCCTCCGCGGCGAACGCGCCGATGAGGCCGTCGGCGATCTGGCTGAACTCGCGGTGGCCCGACGCGGTGAGGTGGTCGCTCACGTGACTGCCGCATCCGACCTGACCGCCGAGCAGCGCACCCGGCTGTCCGAGGTTCTGCGTCGGATCTACAGCCATCCGGTGTCGATCCAACTCAACGTCGATCCGGCACTGCTCGGCGGACTGCTGATCGCGGTCGGCGATGAAGTGATCGACGGATCAATCTCCTCTCGGCTGGCTGCCGCTCGCAGCGGACTCCCGGACTGACGCACCCCCAGCACCCAGAACATTTGCAGAATCAGAAGGTAGGAAGACGAAAAGCCATGGCAGAGTTGACAATCTCAGCTGCTGATATCGAAGGCGCTATCGAGGACTACGTCTCCTCCTTCAGCGCCGAATCCGAACGCGAGGAAATCGGCACCGTAGTCGACGCCGGTGACGGCATCGCGCACGTCGAAGGCCTGCCCTCGGTCATGACCCAGGAACTCCTCGAGTTCCCCGGTGGTGTCCTCGGGGTGGCGCTCAACCTCGATGAGCACAGCGTCGGCGCCGTGATCCTCGGCGAGTTCGCCAAGATCGAACAGGGCCAGCAGGTCAAGCGCACCAACGAGGTGCTCTCGGTACCCGTCGGTGACGGCTTCCTCGGCCGTGTGGTGAACCCGCTGGGCGAGCCGATCGACGGCCAGGGCGACATCGTTGCCGAGACCCGCCGCGCCCTCGAGCTGCAGGCGCCTTCCGTGGTGCAGCGCCAGGGTGTGAGTGAGCCGCTGCAGACCGGCATCAAGGCCATCGACAGCCAGACCCCGATCGGCCGTGGCCAGCGTCAGCTGATCATCGGCGACCGCAAGACCGGCAAGACCGCGGTCTGCGTCGACACCATCCTCAACCAGCGTGCAGCCTGGGAGACCGGCGATCCCAAGCAGCAGGTGCGCTGCGTGTACGTCGCGATCGGCCAGAAGGGCACCACGATCGCCAGCGTGAAGCGGGCCCTCGAAGAGGGCGGCGCGATGGAGTACACCACCATCGTCGCTGCACCGGCGTCGGATGCCGCCGGCTTCAAGTGGCTGGCCCCCTACACCGGCTCTGCCATCGGGCAGCACTGGATGTACAACGGCAAGCACGTCCTCATCGTGTTCGACGACCTGTCCAAGCAGGCCGACGCATACCGCGCGATCTCGCTGCTGCTGCGCCGCCCGCCGGGCCGCGAGGCATTCCCCGGCGACGTCTTCTACCTGCACTCGCGTCTGCTGGAGCGTTGCGCCAAGCTGTCTGAAGAGCTCGGCGGTGGATCGATGACGGGCCTGCCGATCATCGAGACCAAGGCCAACGACATCTCGGCGTTCATCCCGACCAACGTCATCTCGATCACCGACGGCCAGTGCTTCCTGGAGTCCGACCTGTTCAACCAGGGCGTGCGTCCGGCCATCAACGTCGGTGTCTCGGTGTCGCGCGTCGGTGGCGCCGCGCAGATCAAGGCGATGAAAGAGGTTGCCGGTTCGCTACGCCTCGATCTCTCCCAGTACCGCGAGCTGGAGGCCTTCGCGGCCTTCGCTTCGGACCTGGATGCGGCCTCCAAGGCACAGCTCGATCGCGGTGCCCGTCTGGTGGAGCTGCTGAAGCAGCCGCAGTACAGCCCGCTGTCGGTGGAGGAGCAGGTCGTCGCGATCTTCCTCGGTACCAAGGGACACCTGGACTCGGTACCGGTCGAGGATGTGCAGCGTTTCGAAGCCGAGTTCCTCGAGCACGTCAAGGCTTCCCATGACGGGATCCTGAGCGAGATCCGCGAGACGAAGAAGCTCTCCGATGAGAACGACGCGAAGCTCGTCGAGGTCATCAACGATTTCAAGAAGGGCTTCTCGGCCACCGACGGAAGTTCGGTCGTGGTCAACGAGAACGCAGCAGACGCGCTCGATCCCGATGATGTCGGCAAGGAGTCGGTGAAGGTTCGCAAGCCGGCTCCGAAGAAGAAGTAGATCCGGATCGCTCAGGTATCTACTAGAGAGCTGGAATCAGATGGCAGCAACACTTCGTGAGCTACGCGGGCGCATCCGCTCCGCCGGGTCGATCAAGAAGATCACCAAGGCCCAGGAGCTGATCGCGACGTCCCGGATCGCCAAGGCACAGGCCCGAGTCGAAGCGGCTCGGCCCTACTCCGACGAGATCACCAACATGCTCACCAACCTGGCAGGTGCCAGCGCACTGGACCACCCGCTGCTTGTGGAGCGGGAGAACCCCAAGCGCGCCGGCGTCCTGGTGGTCTCCTCGGACCGCGGCCTGTGTGGCGCGTACAACGCGAACGTGCTGCGACGGGCGGAAGAGCTGTTCTCCCTGTTGCGTGAAGAGGGCAAGCAGCCGGTGGTCTACGTGGTCGGCCGGAAAGCACTGGGCTACTACGGCTTCCGTGGGCGTCAGGTCACCGAGTCGTGGACGGGATTCTCTGAGAATCCCACCTACGACAACGCCCGGGAGATCGCTGACACCCTGGTGACGACCTTCATGGCCGGCGCCGACGACAGCGATGACGAAGCGGGTGCCGACGGCATCCTGGGCGTCGACGAGCTGCACATCGTCACCACGGAGTTCCGGTCGATGCTCTCGCAGGTCGCCGAGGCCCGTCGGATCGCCCCGATGCTGGTCGAGTACGTCGGCGAGGAGGAGACGGGCCCGCACACGCTGTTCTCCTTCGAGCCCGATCCAGAGGCGCTTTTTGGTGCTCTGCTGCCGCGCTACGTCGCGACCCGCGTGTACGCGGCGTTGTTGGAGGCGGCTGCTTCGGAGTCCGCGTCACGACGTCGCGCCATGAAGTCGGCGAGCGACAACGCCGATGACCTGATCAAGGCGCTGACGCTGGAAGCCAACCGCGAACGCCAGGCGCAGATCACCCAGGAAATCAGCGAGATCGTCGGCGGCGCCAATGCTTTGGCCGACGCCGCGAGCTAGCAACCCATTCCCAAAGCCACCCCAGGAAGCGAAGAAGATATGACTGCCACCGCCGAAAAGACCGCCACCGGGCGCGTCGTTCGCATCACCGGCCCCGTCGTGGACGTCGAGTTCCCCCGCGGCTCGGTGCCCGAACTGTTCAACGCGCTGCACGCTGAGATCACCTACAGCGAGCTGGCCAAGACCCTGACCCTCGAGGTCGCCCAGCACCTCGGGGACAACCTGGTGCGCACCATCTCCATGCAGCCCACCGACGGCCTGGTCCGTGGCGTCGAGGTCAGCGACACCGGTGCCTCGATCTCGGTGCCCGTCGGCGACGGCGTGAAGGGTCACGTCTTCAACGCGCTGGGAGATTGCCTCGACGAGCCCGGCTACGCCAAGGACTTCGAGCACTGGTCGATCCACCGCAAGCCCCCGGCCTTCGCGGACCTGGAACCGCGCACCGAGATGCTGGAGACCGGCCTCAAGGTCGTCGACCTTCTCACCCCGTACGTCCGCGGTGGCAAGATCGCCCTGTTCGGTGGCGCCGGCGTCGGCAAGACGGTGCTCATCCAGGAGATGATCAACCGTATTGCCCGTAACTTCGGTGGTACCTCGGTGTTCGCCGGCGTGGGTGAGCGGACCCGTGAAGGTAACGACCTGTGGGTCGAGCTCGAGGACGCCAACGTCCTCAAGGACACCGCCTTGGTGTTCGGCCAGATGGACGAGCCGCCGGGCACGCGTATGCGCGTCGCACTGTCCGCGCTGACCATGGCGGAATACTTCCGCGATGAGCAGAACCAGGACGTGCTGCTGTTCATCGACAACATCTTCCGTTTCACCCAGGCAGGTTCCGAGGTCTCGACCCTGCTCGGACGTATGCCGTCGGCGGTGGGTTACCAGCCCACCCTGGCGGACGAGATGGGTGAGCTGCAGGAGCGGATCACCTCGACTCGTGGCCGGTCGATCACCTCGATGCAGGCCGTTTACGTGCCCGCCGACGACTACACCGACCCGGCGCCGGCGACCACGTTCGCCCACCTCGATGCCACCACCGAGCTCTCTCGTGCGGTGTTCTCGAAGGGCATCTTCCCGGCGGTGGACCCGCTGGCGTCGAGCTCGACCATTCTGCACCCCAGCGTGGTCGGCGACGAGCACTACCGTGTTGCGCAGGAAGTCATCCGGATCCTGCAGCGCTACAAGGATCTTCAGGACATCATCGCCATCCTCGGTATCGACGAGCTGTCCGAAGAGGACAAGCAGTTGGTGTACCGGGCGCGCCGGATCGAGCGCTTCCTGAGCCAGAACATGATGGCTGCCGAGCAGTTCACCGGTCAGCCGGGTTCGACGGTGCCGCTGAAGGAGACTGTCGAGGCCTTCGACAAGCTGACCAAGGGCGACTTCGATCACGTTCCCGAGCAGGCGTTCTTCCTCATCGGTGGGCTCGACGATCTTGCCAAGAAGGCCGAGAGCCTCGGCTCGAAGCTGTGATGATGGCCGATTCGTTGACAGCCCGAAAGGTGGTGTGTGGTGGCTGAACTGGACGTCGACATTGTTGCCGTTGAGCGCAAGATCTGGTCGGGTAAGGCGACGTTTGTCTTCACCCGCACCACCGCGGGTGAGATCGGTATCTTGCCGCGGCATATCCCGGTGGTCGCACAGCTCGTCGACGACGCCGTGGTCCGGGTGGAACGCGAAGGCGACTCCGACCTCCGCATCGCCGTCGACGGCGGCTTCCTCTCGGTGACCGATGAGGGTGTCATCATCCTCGCCGAGTCGGCCGAGTTCGAGTCGGAGATCGACGTGGACGCAGCCAAGACCGACTCGGAGTCCGATGACCCGGAGGTAGCGGCCAGAGGACGAGCGCGCCTGCGCGCCGTCGGCCAGCTGGACTAGGGGTAGCCGGTGCGCGCGTCCATGGTCTTCATGGTCGTGCTCGTCGGTGTGCTTTTGCTGTTGGTCGCCGTGATGGCCTACCGACTGTGGAACCTGCGGCAAGGCGGTACCGCCGCAATCCTCCGGGACATCCCGGCAGTCGGTGGCCACGGGTGGCGACATGGCGTGATCCGGTACCGCGGCGGCGAAGCAGTGTTCTACCAGCTCTCGAGCATGAGATGGTGGCCGAACCGCAGATTGAGCCGTCGCGGCACCGAGATCGTGTCGCGTCGCGGGCCCCGCGGTGACGAGTTCGACATCATGACCGAAGAGATCGTGGTCCTGGAACTGCGTGATTCTTCCCCAGACCGGCGACGCGGTTATGAAATCGCGTTGGACCGTGGTGCGTTGACGGCTTTCCTGTCCTGGCTGGAATCCCGCCCGAACCCCCGGGCGCGCCGCCGCACCGTCTGATTCGGCTGTCGATCGCCGCGTCGGTTTCATCACAGTCGGTACCGGTGCTCGAAGCGAGACCGGGATGCGACATTCGGGCACAAATCGCCCCCGCCCGGCTCCTCACCTGTGCTCCCCGTCGGCTCCGTTGTGGAAATGGGCTCAGCTGTAACCAGAAAACGTGGCCGGAACGGTATGGTCCGCGAGGGCCGAGCTGCCTGACAGCGGGTCGGACCCTGCTTACACTGACCCGCGTGAGCGACCGATTCGTTGTGACCGGCGGTAACCGGTTGGCCGGCGAAGTTGCTGTCGGAGGCGCCAAGAACAGCGTGCTCAAGCTGATGGCCGCCAGTCTGTTGGCCGAGGGCACGACAACGATTTCCAACTGTCCGGACATTCTCGATGTCCCGTTGATGGCCGAAGTGCTGCGCGGTCTCGGCGCGCAGGTCGAGCTCGACGGGGATGTGGTTCGGATCACGTCGCCCGATGAACTGAAATACGACGCCGACTTCGCGGCTGTTCGGCAGTTCCGAGCGTCGGTGTGTGTCCTCGGTCCGTTGGTGGGGCGATGCAAGCGCGCCAAGGTGGCCTTACCCGGCGGTGATGCGATCGGCTCCAGACCTCTGGACATGCACCAGGCCGGTCTGCGACAACTCGGTGCGACGTGCAATATCGAGCACGGTTGCGTGGTTGCGCATGCCGACACACTCCGCGGAGCGGAGATCCAGTTGGAGTTCCCCTCGGTGGGTGCGACCGAGAACATCCTGATGGCGGCGGTGCTGGCCGACGGTGTGACAACGATCCACAACGCTGCTCGGGAACCGGATGTTGTCGACCTCTGCACGATGCTGAATCAGATGGGCGCCCAGGTCACGGGTGCCGGTTCGTCGACGATGACAGTTGTTGGCGTCCCCAGGCTGTATCCGACCGAACATCGAGTCATCGGCGATCGGATTGTTGCCGCCACCTGGGGGATTGCCGCCGCGATGACCAGGGGCGACATCTCGGTCACGGGGGTGGACCCGGCGCATCTGCAGCTCGTGTTGCACAAGTTGCACGATGTCGGCGCGACGGTGACCCAGGACGACAACGGGTTCCGCGTGGTCCAGTACGAGCGGCCGAAGGCGGTGAATGTCGCAACCCTGCCGTTCCCCGGGTTCCCGACGGATCTGCAGCCCATGGCGATCGGGCTGGCGGCAATCGCCGAGGGCACGTCGATGATCACCGAGAACGTGTTCGAGGCGAGGTTCCGGTTTGTCGAGGAGATGATCCGACTGGGCGCCGATGCTCGTACCGATGGGCACCATGCCGTGGTGCGCGGCATTCCGCAGCTGTCGAGTGCACCCGTGTGGTCCTCGGATATTCGCGCCGGTGCCGGCCTGGTGCTCGCCGGGTTGGTGGCCGACGGCGATACCGAGGTGCACGACGTCTTCCACATCGATCGCGGCTACCCGCTGTTTGTCGAGAATCTGGTCAGTTTGGGGGCGGAGATCGAGCGGGTAACCTAGCTCGAAGCCGGTTTTTGAGGCTTCCAGGCCTCTGACCAGGGGATTTGACTTCGGAACACCGATAGATCTAATCTTTTGAAGTCGCCACGGAGACGTGAGACAGAAAAGCTTGACTCGCTCGACCAGATAGTTTAGGCTGGAGAGGTTGCCCCAAAACGGGGTAGAGCTAAGCAAAGTACGAACTGCAAGTCTGTTGTTTGAGAACTCAATAGTGTGTTTGGTGGTTTTTGTTTGTTGTGCCACATCCTGTGGGGGACTTCCCGTCTTCCTGTGTGGGGTGTGGTTTTTGATGCCAGTTTTTGGTGTCTTTTGT
>NZ_JBARXZ010000235.1:0-1541 GCF_049647605.1 Mycobacterium sp.
AACGCGATGGGGCCGGCGTCAACGGCCTCGGGTGCGACGTGCCCGACGCACAGGCCGGTCGTCCCGCCGGAGAACCGACCGTCGGTGAGCAGCAGGACGTCCTTGCCGAGCCCGGCACCCTTGATCGCACCCGTGATCGCGAGCATCTCCCGCATGCCGGGCCCGCCCTTCGGACCTTCGTAGCGGATGACAACGACGTCGCCCGCCTGGATCGTGCCGTCCTCGAGGGCGTCGAGCGCGGCGCGCTCACGCTCGAAGACGCGCGCGGTGCCCTCGAACACGTCGGTGTCGAAGCCGGCGGACTTCACGACGGCGCCGTCGGGTGCGAGCGAGCCCTCGAGGATCGTGATGCCGCCCGTGCGGTGGATCGGGTTGTCGAGCGCACGCAGGATCTTGCCGTCAGGGTCAGGCGGCGCGACGTCCGCGAGGTTCTCCGCGACGGTGCGGCCGGTGACGGTGAGGCAGTCGCCGTGGAGGAGCCCGGCGTCGAGCAGCGCCTTCATGACGACAGGCACTCCCCCGATCCGGTCGACGTCCGCCATGACGTAACGGCCGAACGGCTTGAGGTCGCCCAGGTGCGGCACCTTGGCGGCGACGCGGCGGAAGTCGTCGAGCGTCAGGTCGACCTCGGCCTCGTGGGCGATCGCAAGGAGGTGCAGGACGGCGTTCGTCGAGCCGCCGAACGCCATGACGACGGCGATGGCGTTCTTGAACGCTTCCTTCGTCATGATCTGCCGCGCGGTGATCCCCCGTCGCAGCAGCTCGACGACCGCCTCGCCCGAGCGCTGAGCGAACGAGTCACGACGCCGGTCCGCCGAGGGCGGTGCCGCTGAGCCGGGCAGCGACATGCCCATCGCCTCGGCCACAGACGCCATCGTGTTCGCCGTGTACATGCCCCCGCACGCGCCCTCCCCCGGGCAGATCGCGCGCTCGATGCGGCCCAGGTCCTCCGTGCTCATGAGGCCGCGCGCGCACGCTCCGACCGCCTCGAAGGCATCGATCAGGGTCACGTCCTTCTCGGTGCCGTCCTCGAGCTTGACCCACCCGGGAGCGATCGTGCCGGCGTAGAGGAAGACGGACGCGAGGTCGAGCCGCGCGGCGGCCATGAGCATGCCGGGCAGCGACTTGTCGCACCCCGCGAGGAGGACTGAGCCGTCGAGCCGCTCAGCCATCATCACGGTCTCGACGGAGTCCGCGATGACGTCGCGCGAGACGAGCGAGAAGTGCATGCCCTCGTGGCCCATCGAGATGCCGTCGGAGACGGAGATGGTCCCGAACTCGAGTGGGTAGCCGCCGCCCGCATGGACGCCGTTCTTCACGGCCTTCGCGAGGCGGTCGAGCGACAGGTTGCACGGAGTGATCTCGTTCCACGAGCTCGCGACGCCGATCTGCGGCTTGTCCCAGTCGTCGTCGCCCATGCCGACGGCGCGGAGCATCCCGCGCGAGGCCGTCGCCTCGATCCCGTCCGTGACCTGCCGTGACCTGGGCTTGATGTCGATCGCGTCGTCGCTCGCCATACCGCGAGTATCACCCGCAGGCCC
>NZ_JBARXZ010000236.1:0-33732 GCF_049647605.1 Mycobacterium sp.
CCCGCCGCTCCCGGCCGGGCCACCGGCTCGGTGGGCTGCGCCACCAACCGCGCCAGGTCGAGCGCTACCGCGTCGGCTCCGGCACGGGCCACCACGGTGACGCCGAATTGGCCGTCGTGGCCGTCGGTTCCGGAAGGCACGGCGACGGCGCACAGATCCAGCAGGTTGCAGAAGTTGGTGTAGGTTCCCAGGCGTGAATTGACGCCCACCGGGTCGGCGGCCACCTCGGCGATCGTCGGGTGTTCGGTGGTGGTGGGGATCAGCAGTGCCGCGCAGTCACCGATCTCGGCCATGGCCACAGTGGTGAGCTCGGCCAGGCGGACCCGGTCGGCCAGCAGCACGCTCGCCGGAACGGCACCCGCAGTGCTGATGATCGAGTTCACCGTGGGGTCGATGCCGGCATCGGGATCACCTTGGTGGGCACCGAGATAGGCGCCGACGGCCTCATAGCGTTCGGCGACCAGTCCGCCGTCGTAGAGCAGCCGGGCCGCCGCCAGGAACGGGGTCAGATCGATCTCGACGAGTTCGGCGCCCGAATCCGTCAGCCGGTCACAGGCTTGGCGGAAGGCCCGTTGCCACTGCGGCTGGAGTCCGGTCAACGTGCGGGGGACCGCCACCCGCGGCTGTGGAGGTGCGGCCAGCGGTGCGTCCGCAGGGAATGGGCGCACACCGCCGGCGAGTACACCCATGGCGGCGTCGGCGGTGTTCAGGTCGCGGGCGAACACGGTGACACAGTCGAAGCTCCGGCAGGCCGGCACCACACCGTCGAGCGGGACCACGCCCACCGTCGGCTTGATACCGACGACGCCCTGCAGAGCCGCCGGAACACGTCCCGATCCGGCGGTGTCGGTGCCGAGTGCGATGTCCACCAGGCCGAGTGCCACCGCCACCGCCGAACCGGAGCTGGAGCCGCCGGAGATGCGGTCCGGTCGGCGAGCGTCGCGCACTGCGCCGTAGGGGCTGCGGGTACCGACCAGGCCGGTCGCGAACTGGTCCAGGTTGGTCGCCCCGATCACCACGGCGCCCGCCGTACGCAGCCGGGCCACCACTTCCGCGTCGGTCGACGCCGGGGCGGTGGCATAGCCCGGGCAGCCAGCTGTGGTGGGGATGCCGGCAACGTCGATGTTGTTCTTCACCGCAGCCAGCAGGCCGGCGAGCGGCAGCTCGGCGCCGGCGGTGACGAGAGCGTCGATCGCCTCGGCGTCGGAGAGCGCTTCGGCCATGGGCCGCAACGTGATCCAGATTTCTGGCCGGTCGACGTCGGCGATGGCGGTGTAGGCGGCCCGGACCCGCTCGACGGCGGTCATGACCGGGCCTCGGTTCCGAGAACCACCAGCGGTGCGCCCGGATCCACGAGATTACCTGCGGCGACCAACACCTGGGTGACGACACCGTCGGACGGGGCGCGCATCACCGTCTCCATCTTCATCGCCTCGAGCGCCAGGAGCGGCTGTCCGGAGACGACCCGCTGGCCGACCGCAACGTCGACCTTCCAGACGCTCGACGAGAATGGCGCGTCCACCCGTTGATCTCCGGCGGCAAGCACCAGGTCTTCGTCGGTGCCGCTGACGGCGGCCGATGCTGCCCGTTCCGCCCGGTCGAATTCGCCGGCAGCGGCCCAGGCCGCCCGTTCGGCGGCAAAGGCCGCTGCCTGCTGGGCGCGAAAAGTGTCGATATCGGCGGCATTCTCGGTCAGGAACCGTTCGTGGTCGGCCAACGAGAACACCCCGTCGGTCACGTCCACCGAACCTCGGCCGGCGGCCAGGTCGGCACGCAGGTCCAACAGTTCCTCGGCGCTCACCGGGTACCAGCTGATCCGGTCGAAAAAGCGTAGTAGCCAAGGGCTTCCCGGCTCGAACGGCTGGGTGTGCCGGTAGGCGCTCCAGACCTGAGTGGTGCGTCCGACAAACTGGTACCCGCCGGGCCCTTCCATTCCGTAGATGCAGAGGTAGGCCCCGCCGATACCCACCGAGTTCTCGGCGGTCCAGGTGCGGGCCGGGTTGTACTTGGTGGTGACCAGGCGGTGCCGCGGATCCAGCGGAGTGGCCACCGGTGCGCCGAGGTAGACGTCACCGAGCCCGAGGGTCAGGTATTGCGCCGAGAACAGGATGTTCCGGACGTCGGCTTCGCTGTCCAATCCGTTGATACGGCGGATGAATTCGATGTTCGACGGGCACCACGGGGCGTCATCGCGAACCCCGGAGGTATACCGGGCGATAGCCTCCCGCGTGGCGGGGTCATCCCAGCTCAGCGGCAACCGAACCAGCCGGCTGGGTACCTCGAGCTCCGAAGAGGCGGGCAGGTCGGCCTCGATTTCTGCCAACAGGCCCAACAACTTCGACACCGGCAACACATCGGGGTCGACATGCACCTGCAGCGACCGGATCCCGGGAGTGAGGTCGAGGATGCCCGGGACAGCACCCTCGAGTCGGGTGTGCAGGGCATGTACCCGGGCGCGCAGCGCCAGATCGAGCACGATTTCTCCGTACTCGATCAGCACGTTGTCATCGCCACTGCGTCGGTAGGTCACCTCGGGGGCACCGTCGATTCCGGGTCGCCGGGCCAGGACACCGTCGTCTCCGTCGCCGCCGGTACGCGTCACCTGCGGTGTCGCAGCGGCGCGGGTGGTGCCCAACTCGCGACGCGAGGGTGCCGACTCGGCCCGCACCGGCACAAAACGCACTGTGTCACCAGGGCGTAACTGACCCAGCTTCCAGCGCTGAGCGGCGATGACCGTTACGGGGCAGACAAACCCGCCGAGGCTCGGCCCGTCCGGTCCGAGCAGGATCGGGGTGTCGCCGGTGAAGTCCAGCGCCCCGATGGAATAGGCGTTGTCGTGGATGTTGGACGGATGCAGCCCGGCCTCGCCGCCGTCGGGACGCGCCCACCGCGGTTTGGGACCTTCCAGGCGCACTCCGGTGCGTGCTGAGTTGAAATGCACCCGGTATCCGGCGGACAGCAGTGTGTCCATGTCATCGCGGGTGAAAAAATCGGGGGCGCCGTGCGGACCCTCGGTGACGGCAAGTTCCCACTCGGTGGTCAGCGCGGGCCGCACCTCTTCGGGCACCGGCCCGGTGCCCGGTATCGAGTCCTTCTCGGGGTTGGTTGCGTTGGTACGCAGCACATCTCCGGTGATCAACGCGCGACCCCCGTGGCCGCCGAAACGGCCCAGGGTGAAGGTGGCGGCACTGCCCAGGTAACGCGGAACGTCGAGGCCGCCGGTGACCAGGACGTACGTACGCAGGCCGAGGGTGTCGGCGGCGCCGATGTCGAGCAATCCGCCGGCCGGGACATCAACGGGTTCCCACATCGGGGCCGGAATGCCGTCGACCGTGACCAGACACTCGGCGCCGGTCACACACACCGTTGTCGGATGTGTCATCCGCAGCGCCGGTCCGGATGCGGTGCATTCCAGGCCGGCGGCGTCTTCGCTGTTGCCGAGTGCGCGGTTGCCCAACCGGAACGACAGATCGTCCATCGGTCCGCTCGGCGGCACACCGACCTGCCACAGCCCGACCCGGCCGGGAACGTCCTGCACGGTGGTCAGCAGACCCGGGCGCTCGACGGTGATCCGGGGGCGGGGATCGGTGACCAGGGCCAGCGTGGAGGTGCTGTGGCACGCTGCGCGTACGTCGTCGTGATCGACGGCGGCACACAGCAGTCCGACATTGACCTCGATACCGTGCAGCACGGTATCGCGCAGCGCTCGGCCCAGCCGGTCGAAGGCCTGATCGCGGTCGGTACCGACGGTGATGATCTTGGCCAGCAGTGGGTCGTAGGAGGCCGACACCTCGGTACCGTCGCGGACCCACCCGTCCACCCGGACGTCATCCGGAAAGTGGACGGCGGTGAGAGTTCCGGTGCTGGGCCGGTAGTCGCGCGCGGGGTCCTCGGCGTAGACGCGGGCCTCGACCGCGTGTCCCGTGGTCGGTACCACCGCGTCGGGGTATGCGTCGAGCATCGTGGTGTCGCCGACCGCCAGGCGCAACATCCAGGCGGCTAGGTCGACGCCGGTGACCTCCTCGGTTACCGGGTGCTCCACCTGAAGCCGCGCATTGACCTCGAGGAACGACGCCTCCTGGCGCACCGGGTCGTAGATGAACTCGACGGTTCCCGCAGATCGGTAACCGACCGCGGTGGCCAGTGCCCGGGATGAGGCGTGTAGCTGCCGGCGGATCCGGTCGGGGAGTGCCGGTGCGGGCGCCTCCTCGATGACCTTCTGATGCCGGCGTTGCAGTGAACAGTCCCGATCGCCGAGGGAGACGACGCGACCGGTGCCGTCGCCGAAGACCTGTACCTCGACATGGCGGGCGTGCTCGACGTAGCGCTCCAGGAACACCCCGGCAGAACCGAAGCTGCGTTCTGCCTGGGCCACCACCCGCCGGTACGCGTCGCGCAGCTCGTCAGCCGAGTGGCACACCTGCATGCCGATGCCTCCGCCGCCGCCAGTGGCCTTGAGTATCACCGGGTAACCGACGGTCTCGGCCGCCGACACCGCGATGTCGGCGTCGGCGAGCAGCTCGGAACCGGCGAAGATGGGCACCCCGGCGGCCCTGGCCGCCGCCCGGGCGGTGTGTTTGGTGCCGAACTGCCGCAGCTGTGCCGGGGTGGGGCCGGCGAAGACGATACCTGCTGCTTCCACACCGGCGGCGAAATCGGCGTCCTCGGAGAGGAACCCGTATCCGGGGTGGATCACGGTGCTGCCGGTGGCCTCCGCCGCGGCCAGGAGCGCCTCGGCGCGCAGGTAGCTGTCTCGCGGAGCGGCGGGTCCGATCCGCACCGCCTCGTCGGCCAGCAATACGTGAGGTGCGCCGCGGTCGGCATCGGAGAACACCGCGACGCTGCGCATTCCGAGATCGCGGACGGCGCGGATCAGCCGGACGGCGATCTCACCGCGGTTGGCGATCAGCACGGTGCTCATGCGGCGACCTCTGCCGTAGCGGCGGGTCGCGTCACGATCATCTGCACCGGTGTCGGGTCGAATGCGTTGCACGGGTTGTTGATCTGCGGACAGTTGGACACCAGCACCAAGGTGTCGACGTCAGCGCGTAGCGCGACCCGCTTGCCGGGTGCAGACAGACCGTCGACGATGCCGAGGGCGCCGTCGTCGTCAACCGGGACGTTCATGAACCAGTTGATGTTGCTGGCCATATCGCGGGCGCTCAGGCCCCAGCGGGACCCCTCCAGCAGGAAGTTCTCCAGACAGCCGTGCTGGGCGCGGGTGTGCTGTCCGTAACGCAGTGTGTTCGACTCCTTGGAACAGGCGCCACCGAGGGTGTCATGCACACCGACCTCGTCGGCCACGACGGTCATCAGCGCATCGCCGGTGTCGGCACGCAACACCGATCCGGTGGTCAGGGCGATCCGGCCCTGACGCCGGATGGTCTCTGCCGCCGAATACCGGACAACGGTGTCGGCGGCCGCGTAGAGCAGACAGTCGACCGCTTGATTGCCGGCGAGGTCGACAATGGTCAGCACACAGCCGGCGGGCACCACGGTCGACCAGGCGGCACGGGCGGCCACGTTTTGGTCCAGCAGCACGGTTCCCGCGACCAGTGCTGCGCTGTCGGTGGATTCGCTTGTGATGGTCACAGCTGTCCTCTCGCAACGAGGTCGGCGTCGGTGTTGTTGATGGCTTGGCGGTGTTCGGGGCCCAACGGCCCCACCAGTGCGCCGTCGGTCAGCAGGTCCAGCTCCGGTGCCGCGGGCCAGGCCTGCATTTCCAGCGGGGAGCAGGTGAATTCGGGACGTGGGTCCAGCGGGTGCGCGGTATTGGCAACCAGCACAACGGTATCGACGTGCAGCAACAGATCGGTGCTGGCGCCGGCTCCGGCGGATCCGAGCCAACGCAACGACCCGCCGCGGTCGACCCGGACACCCTGGAAGAACGACACCGACGGTGGCAGGTCGCGGCGGTCCATGCCGTGTTTGAGTGCGGCCAGGGTGAGCAGCTCGCGGCCCGCAGGTGTTGCCGACTCCGGCGCGGCTGCGCCATAGCGCTCGAGATTACCTGCGTGCGTGCTGGTTCCGGTCAGTGCATCGTGACGTCCGGAACTGTCGGCGACGATGGTTGCCAGCACCCGGCCGAAACCGCTGAGCAGCGGGTGCCCGGTGCCCAGGTACGCCTGCCAGGGGACTTTCACGGTATCGGCGACATTGAGCCTCTCGTGGTGTGCGTCGGCGCGGTGCAGAAGCAGGTGGGCGCATGCGTCGCCGTGCAGGTCGGTGAACCGGATTCGGGTGCCGCGGGCCAGGGTGGCAGTTGTATATCCGCCGGCTGCAATTGTTTCCGACCACACCAGCGACTTCGCGGCGACACCGGAAGGGGCTTTCGGGGCCGTCGAAGCGGGAAGGTGGCGCATGAAATCGGCGGTGCGCCCGTGCTGGGCGCGGGCGTGCGCTTTGGCCCCGGCCGTTGTTGCGGTACCGGTCGCGGTGTCGGAGCTGTTCTTGTTGCCTGTCACTGAGCACTCTCGCGAATGAGGGACCCGCCGGAGAGGGCGGGCTTTCTGTCAGGTGACAGTTTTCGCGGGCGGCGCGCGTCAGTGGTTGCGTGGACGTAACCGATGACCGAGATTCGGTTAACAGTGCACTGCGAATGTTTCTGTCAAATGACAGGTATCGAGTGTCGGTGGTCCGGGGTCAGCGGGCGGGGGACTCCGAGGGATATGGACTGATGCCGCCCAGCTGGGCGGTGAGCGCGGCCGCGGAGCCCATGAGCCCGTCGGCGTGCTTGCTGATTTCGGAATCGGTCAGGGAGCGTCCGATCTGCAGCGAGACCACCATCGCCTGTCTGCCGTGATGGTCGAACACCGGTGCCGAGATCACGCTCACGTCATGTCGCTGGCCCTTGGGGACCTCAGCCTGATTCGCCTCGCCCTGCAGGTACACCCGTTCGCCGATATCGGAGATCATCTCGCCCAGTAACGCCCGGAGTTCGTCGGGCAGGTTCGACGACATGCCGGCCATCAGCGCGTACAACCGGCGGCCGCCGGGAGTGAGCCGCTCCACCAGATAGCCCGAGGACCGGCATTCGGAGATGACCCGGTCCAGGCGGTTGCCGTCGGTGCGCAGCGGGATCGTGGCCGGGCGGGCCAGCCAGTCCTCGAGTGCCTTGTCATCCCACAGGACGAACATCAGTCCGACGGGTGGCGCAAACGGGTAGCTCTGACCGATCTGCACGGCGGGCCGAACACCTGGCGGTGCCACGACCTCGAGCAGCGTGATCCGGTCGTCCACCACGGCAGAGAGCGCGGCGGTGGTGTCGTAGTTGTGAGAAAGCGTGCGCAGTGCTTCGCGGGCGCCGGGGTTCACGCGCAGCGACTCCTGAGCGGTGTGCCCCAGGGAGATCAATGCCGGACCGAGGCGGTAGGTCTTGGTGTTGTCGTCGCGGATCAGGTAGCCGGACTCGGTCAGGGTGGTGATGATTCCGAGGCAGGTCGGTTTACTCAACTCCAGGCGGCGGGCCAGCTCGGAGAGGCCGAACTGCTCGTGTGGGTGCCGGGACAGGAAGTCGAGCACTGTGATCACCCGCGTAGTCGGAGGGGAGATGCGTTTGGTGCCGCCGGTGCGGTGGTGATCGCGGGCTGACCTGACATCTGCCATCGCTGTGCTCCCTGGAATCGCACGAGTATCGCGCTGCGACGTGGACCGAGTCCTGTAACAACGTTGACTCAAATTAGAACACGTTCTAATCTTCGGTGTTGGAAAGTCTACCAATTCGGTTCAATTATGGACCGGATAGCCGAGTGGCGAAGGATGGGTGATCGATGTATTCCCAGCCGTTGTTGGATGCGATAGCCGAAGCGGAAAAGCTGGTCGCGGCCGCACCGTTCATCGAGTCGGAAGCCGATCTGCTGGAGGGTCTGCAGTATCTGGCGGGCTGTGTCGCAGCGTGCACGCACGTCGCATTCGACTACGACCGCGACCATCCCTTCCTGCACAGCGGTACCGGCCCGTTCACCAAGATGGCGCTGGACAATCCCGACACGATGTATTTCGGGACCCGGGTGCACGCGGGTCATGAGTACGTCGTCACCGGTAGGAGGGGCACTACCACCGATGTGAGCTTCCAGCTTCTCGGCGGGGAGTACACCGACGAGGTGGTGCCCGACAGCGAGACGGCCTTCGATGACCGCAAGCTCGACATCGCCGCCGACGGCACCTTCGAATGGCGGTTCACACCCGCAGTGCCCTCGCAGCTGGTGATCCGCGAGGTCTACAACGACTGGTCGGCGCAGCGCGGCTCATTTGCCATCGCGCGCACCGATACCGCGGGCACCGCGCCCCCGCCACTGACCCGTGAGCTCATCGAGAAGCGATACGAAGTCGCCGGGAAACAGCTGGTGCAGCGGGTCAAGACCTGGCTGCAATTTCCGCAGTGGTTCTACGACAACCTGCCGGTCAACGCGCTGGTGGCGCCGAGGCTGACACCCGGCGGGTTGGCCACCCAGTATTCGTCGGTGGGCAACTACGAGCTGGCACCGGATCAGGCCATGATAATCACGCTGCCCGTCACCGACGCGCCGTATCTGGGCTTCCAGCTCGGCAGCCTCTGGTACATCTCGCTGGACTACATCAACCACCAGACATCCCTGAACGGCGTTCAAGCTCAAGCAGATCCAGACGGCAAGATCCGGATCGTGGTATCCGATGCCAATCCCGGGGTGACGAACTGGTGCGAGACCCTGGGGCACCGCAAGGGCTATCTGCAGTTCCGCTGGCAGCGGGTCTCGCGTGAGCTCACCGAGGCCGACGGCCCCACATCCGAGGTCGTCGACATCGACCAGGTCGCCGCGGCCTTGCCGTACCACGAACACAACAAGATCTCGGACGAGGACTGGCGAGCTCGAATAGCCCTGCGCCAGAAACAGATCGGCGACAGGATGGTGGGTTAGACATGAGTGGACTGCTCGAAGACAAAGTGGTCGTCATCAGCGGAGTCGGTCCGGCGCTGGGTAGCACGCTCGCACGCCGATGTGCCGAAGAGGGTGCGGACCTGGTGCTGGCCGCCCGCACCGTCGAACGCCTGGAGGAGGTGGCCGCAACGGTCACCGGCCTGGGCCGGCGCGCGGTGTCCGTCGGCACCGATATCACCGACGACGCGCAGGTGGCCAACCTGGTGGACCAGGCGATGGGGGCATACGGCAAAGTCGATGTGTTGATCAACAATGCTTTCCGGGTTCCCTCGATGAGGCCGTTGGCCAACACCACCTTCGAGCACATGCGTGAGGCGATCGAGCTCACGGTCTTCGGGGCGTTGAGGTTGATCCAGGGATTCACCCCGGCGCTGGCCGAAGCAAACGGTTCGGTGGTCAACGTGAACTCCATGGTGGTGCGGCATTCGCAAGCCAAATACGGCGCCTACAAGATGGCCAAATCCGCGTTGTTGGCGATGTCGCAGTCCCTGTCCACCGAGCTGGGCGACCAGGGAATACGGGTGAATTCCATTCTGCCCGGCTATATCTGGGGCGGCACGCTGGAAAGCTACTTCAACCACCAAGCCGGCAAATACGGCACCACCGTCGATGAGATCTACAAGGCCACCGCCGCGGCGTCGGACCTGAAGCGCTTACCCACCGAGAACGAGGTGGCATCGGCGATCCTGTTCATGGCCAGCGATCTGTCCAGTGGCATCACCGGGCAGGCATTGGATGTCAACTGCGGGGAGTACAAGGCGTGAGTGAGCGAGCGAGGACCGGATTGTCATGAGCAGGACCAATGTAGGCACCGTCGACGATCTGCACGCCTCGGCGGTCAAGGCGTGCGGCCTGGACGATTTCGGATCCGACGACGACAACTACCGGGAGGCGCTGGCCGTCCTGCTGGAGTCCTACCAACGGGACGCCGATCTGACCGAACTGGGCAGCAAGATGCAGCGGTTCTTCGTCCGGAACGCGCTGGTGGCCCGCCTCGTCTCCGAAGCCGCCTGGAAGCAGCACCCCGAACACGTCGACGTGGCGATCGAGCGGCCGATCTTCGTCACCGGTCTGCCGCGCACCGGCACGACTGTGGTGCACCGGTTGTTGGCCGGCGACCCGCGCCACCAGGGCCTCGAGCTGTGGCTGGCCGAGTTTCCGCAGCCGCGACCGCCACGCGAAACCTGGTCGCAGAACCCGGTTTTCCAGCAACTCGATGCGCAGTTCACCAAGGCACATGCGGAGAACCCCGACTACACCGGACTGCACTACATGACCGCCGACGAAGTGGAGGAATGCTGGCAGCTGCTGCGTCAGTCACTGCACTCGGTGTCCTACGAGACCCTGGCGCACGTGCCGACCTATTCGCAGTGGCTGGCCCGCCAGGATTGGGCCACGCCGTATCGCAGGCACCGCAAGAACCTGCAACTGATCGGACTCAACGATCGCGACAAGCGTTGGGTGCTGAAGAACCCGAGCCATCTGTTTGCCCTCGACGCGCTGTTCGCCACCTACCCGGATGCGCTGGTGGTGCAGTGCCATCGGCCGGCCGAGACCATCATGGCCTCGATGTGCTCGCTGGCCGAGCACACCACGGCCGGCTGGTCGAACGCCTTCACCGGCGACGTCATCGGTGCCGATTCGATGGAAACCTGGTCGCGCGGGTTGGAGTTGTTCAACACCGAACGCGCAAAACACGATCCCGCACAGTTCTACGACCTGGACTACTTCGCGTTGATCAAGGATCCGGTCAGTGTGGTCGACGACATCTACCGCAAGTTCGGGATCGAGTTCACCGACGAGGCGCGACGAACCGTGACAGAAACCCACGAGGAGAGCAAGAAGGGCCCCCGCGCGCCGAAACACCAGTATTCGCTGGCTGATTACGGATTGACCGACGACCAGGTCAAGGAGCGCTTCGCCGGGCTTTAGATGTGCTCAGCGTTCGAATACGACGTTGCCCCGCGCGATCGTCGCGGCAACCGAGACGTCGTAGAGCTCCTTGTCGGGCACCTCGGCCAACGGGCGGTCGAGCACCACGAGATCGGCTTGGCGTCCGGGCGCGATCACCCCGCGCGCGTCCTGTCGCGCGGCCCTGGCCGCACCGCTGGTGGCCGCCTCGAACGCCATTGCCCGCGACAGCGCTTCCTCCGGCAGGAACGGACCGTCGGTTTCCCCGGGATAGTCGCGGTTGACGGCAACGTGGATCCAGTCCATCGGGTTGGGTGTGGTCACGGGCCAGTCGCTGCCGAAGGCCAGCGAAACCCCGGCGCGCATCATGGAGCGGAACTGATACTGGGTGGCCCGAAGTGATTCCGCGAGATACGGCAGTGTCATCTGCGTCATCTGGGCGTCCGCCTGCGCCCAGAAGGGCTGAACGTTGGCGATGATGCCAAGTGCGGCCATCCGGTCGATGAGCGCGGCGTTGGTGATCTGCAGGTGTGCGATCTGATGGCGGTGATCACGGGCGGGCGCACCGCGCAGAAAGCTCTCGAACACGGTGAGGATCTCGTCGGTCGCCCGGTCGCCGATGGCGTGCACATGGATATCGAATCCGGCACGGTCGATGTCAGCCATGATCGGAGCGAGTTGGGCCGGTTCGAAGAAGGTGAGCCCGGAGTTCGTCTGCGCATCATCGGCATACGGCTGTGAGATGGCTGCGGTGAACGTCTCGCAGACGCCGTCGTACATGACCTTCACCCCGTTGAGGGCCAGGTGGTCGTTGGGCTCGACCCGCTCGCGGGCCGCGATGAACTGCGGCAGGGCCTGCTCGGGATGCTCGCGGGGGAGCCAGAGGTTGCCGGTGGCCCGTCCGATGATGTCGCCGCGTTCCAAGGCCGTGAGGTAGGTCGCGAAGACATCGGTGGTGGGGACAAAATCGCCGACGATCGCTTCCTGCCAGCCCGTCACGCCCAGCGACAACAGATGCTGCTGGCCCGCCCACAGGCCGGCCAGCCGGGTCGCCTCATCCATCGGGGGCATCAGCTCGGAGACCAACTGCATCGCCGATTCGTGCAACAAGCCGAGTGCTGCGCCGTCGGCATCACGTTCGATGCGCCCACCGGCCGGGTCCGCAGTTCGTTCGTCGACGCCGGCCCGGGCCAGCGCCGCGGAGTTCACCCAAGCGCTGTGCCCGTCCTTGTTGGCCAGATAGGCCGGACGCGCCCCGGTGATCGCATCGAGTTCGCCGAGCATGCGGCTGGTGTCCTCGAAGTGATCGAGTGACCAGCCGCGACCGATGATCCACTCGGCGTCGGAATTTGCACAGTAGGCAGCTATTCGGGCGAGTGCCTGGTCACGCGAGCCGGTGGCGGACAGATCACATCGGGCGAGCTCCACCCCCGACTCCACCAGATGCACGTGTGCGTCGGTGAAGGCGGGGATCACGGAGCGGCCACGCGCATCGAAGACGGTGGTGCGTGCACCGTGGTGCGCTGTCATCGGTTCGACCGCCGCGATCGCGCCGTTTGTCACTGAAATAGCTTGCAGACCAGTGACATCGAGGAACGGCAGGTCGCAGTTGACGAGGGTGAAATCGGCAACGGTCATTTTTCGACTCTCCAGTGGAAGGGGGTCAGCCGACAAAAGTTCGGGTGACATCGCGTGAGGAGGAGCCGCCGGCGCGCAGGATCACGATGACAACCGCCAGCACCAGCAGGGTGCCGACCAGCATCACGGTGGCCATCGCCGCGAGCTCCGGGCGCAGTCCGGCCCGAATCGAGCTGAACACGTACACCGGCCAGGGAGTGCTGCCGGTGGCCTGGACGAACGCCGAGATGATCGTGTTGTCGAGGCTCAGCGTGAACGCCATCAACGCGCCGGCCACGATCGACGGGAGCAACTGCGGCAGCATGATCTGCCGGAAGCCATTCCACTGCGACGCATAGAGATCCGCGGCGGCCTCGGCCAGTGCCGGATCCAGGGAGCGCACTCGCCCGCGGACCAGGAACGACACCACCGCCGTCGCGAACAAGGAGTGGCCGATCGCCAGTCGCAGCACGCCGTACTCCAGCGGCCAGATTCCCGCATCGATGACCAGCGAGGTGAGCCACGGCAGCAGTGATACGGCCTGCACGATCTCCGGTGTCACCAGCACCAGACCGATGACGCCGACGATGACCGAGGTCACCGCACCGCGGCGCATGCCGATGCCGATTCCGAGGAAGGTGCCCAGCAGGGTTGCGATCAGGGTCGCCAGGACCCCGGCCTGGATGGAGACGAAGACCGCATCCAGGATCGCCGGATTGTTGAATGCACCCTGATAGGCGTCGATTCCGGCACCCTCCCAGGCGCCGAGCAGCCGGCCCGTGTTGAACGAGTACACGACGATCACCAGGATGGGGGCAAAGAGGAAGCACAGCACCCCGATGCCGACCACGAGCAGCGCCCGGTCGATCGCTGAACGGTTTTTTGTCACGAGGCGATTCCCCTAGTGCCGGCGGTTTCCACAGCGAGCCTGTGATGCCGGCGAGAAAGACGTGTGGCCACCAACCCGGCAGCTCCGATGAGCACGATCGTCAACAGGGTGATCAGGATCAGCATGACGGACATGGCTGACCCGAGCGCCCAGTTCTGGGCCTGCTGGAACTGGCCGGCGATCATCTGACCGACCATGTTGCCGCGCGCCCCGCCGAGCACCGATGCGGTGATGTAGTCACCCATCAGTGGGATGAACACCAACAGCACCCCGGAGATGATTCCCGGCCTCGCCAGCGGCAACGTCACCTGGCGGAAGGTCGCCCACCGGCCGGCTCCCAGATCCGTACTCGCCTCGCGCAGCGCTGGACTCATCCGCTCCAGTGCGACGAAGATCGGCAGGATCATCAGCGGCAGATAGTTGTAGACCACTCCGAGCTGCACGGCACCCTTGGTGTAGAGCATCGAGAACGCTCCGTCGACCAGGCCCAGGGAACGCAGTACTCGGGTGGCCGGTCCTTCGGGCGCCAGGATGATCTGCCATCCGATGGTGCGGACCAGGAAGTTTGTCCAGTACGGGATGAACACCAACGCCAGCACCACATACCGCCACCGGGTCGACACCTTGATCGCCAGCCAGTAGGCAAAGGGCAGTCCCAGTGCCAGGCAGATCGCCGTGCCCAGCACGGCGATCTGGAGCGTGTTGACAAATGTCGCCAGGAAGGAGCCGCTGAGCGCCTCCCGATACCGGTCGAGCGACAGCGTGTCGTTGGCGTGCGTGGCGTACAGCCCGGGCTTGTAACCCAGGCTGTACCAGACGACCACCAGGATCGGGAGGACAAAAAACAGCAGAAACCACAGCGCTCCGGGAAGTGCGAGAGCGGTGAAGAGACCTCCGCCACGCAACCGGCGGCGCGTGGCAGCCAGCAGGGCAGTCATCAGCCGCCCGCTCGGGCTTTCATCTCGCTGACGATGTCCATCCGCACCTGCTGCGCGTCATTGATGACACCGGTGTACATGCGAGTCTTCTGCTCCGCTGTCGGGAAGATGATGTCGAGCAGCTCGGCGTTCTCGGCGATGAGTTGTTCCTCGGTTCCGGTGACGCCGGTGCCGTAGCCGACGAACTCGGTGTTGCGTGCAGCCTGATCCACGCCGAGCGAGTAGTTGATGAAATCGTATGCGGCGTCGACGTTCGGTGCGTCCTTGACGATCGCCCAGTTGTCCATCCAGAGGTTGGTCTGCGGGGTCGGCAGGACCCACTTCCACCGCTCCGGTGTGGGGCTGGACAGGATGCCGCGCCGGGCGTCGCCGTTCCAGCTGTGCATGAGGACCTGCGTGCCCTGCGGGATCGCGCTGCTGCCGGGAGAGGAGTCGAACGCCGAGATGCACGGGGCGAGTTGGTCGACAAGAAATGTGCGGATCTGCTCCAGCTGGGCCGGATCGGTGGTGCTCTGATTCCAGCCACGGGCAAAACAGAGGATCGCTGCGATTTCGCCGGGATCGTCGAGCAGCGAGGTCCGGCCCCTGGCCTCGTTCTCGGCGGCGGAGATGAAATCGTCCCACGAGGTGAGTTCCCGCTTGATGACCGTGGTGTCGTAGACGTATCCCGTTGTGCCCCAGAACTTGCAGACAGAGTGGGCGTTGTCGGGGTCCCACTCCTGGTTACGGAAGGCGGGGTCGATGTTGGCCACGTTGGGCAGTCGCGACAGGTCGAGTGTCTCGAGTAGGCCGTTCTCGACCATCTGCGGGATGAAGACACCGGTGGGGATGACGATGTCGTAGCCGCTGGTTCCGCGCGCCGCGACGAGCTTCGCGATCATCTCCTCATTGGAGGAGTAGGCGTCGATCTTGACCGGCTGACCGAAGCCCGACACGTTCTCGTCCGCGTCGTATCCGGCCCAGGAGTAGATCCGCAGGTCGCCGTTCGATGCGGTGGACCCCCCGGGCTTCGAGCAGGCGGCGAGGGCGACCGCGGCACCGACACCGGCGACGCCGCCGAGGAACAGGCGCCGGCTGATCCCCGCCTCGCGGCCCTTCGGCACGAGCAATCTGGGCGCTCGGTTCAGTGTCATCTCAATTACCCTTCGTGAGTGCCGGTTCGGGCATCGTCGCCTGAGCCGTCGGTGAATTGGCAGGGAAGGCGGCAACCGCTGTGTCTGCCCAGGAGCAGGTCACCGTGTCACCTACGACGATGGTCTCGTCGATGTCTCGGCGCGGAATTCGCGCGATGATCTCGTGGCGCGCCGCCGTGTGCAGCACATACTGCACGACGTCGCCGAGGTAGCTGCGGGCCACCACCGATGTTGCGATGGCGTCGCTGTCGGTGGGATGTTCCCCGGCGCGTAGCTGCACGGATTCCGGCCGAACCGCGAGCGTGACCTGTTCTCCGGCAACGAGTTCAGCCGGAGCATTGGTCAGGCTGAAGCGAACGTTGTCGGCAGTGGCGAACCGCCGGTCGGTGTCCACGGTGCCTTCGAAGAAGTTCTGCTGGCCGACGAACCCGGCGACGAACCTGGTTGCCGGACGGGTGTACACGGCATCGGGGGCATCGAGTTGCTCGATCCGGCCGTCGTTCATGATCGCGATGCGGTCACTCATCGCCAGGGCTTCGTGCTGGTCGTGGGTGACAAACAGGAACGTGGTGTTGAGGCGATGCTGGATGAGCTGCAGCTCGATCTGCATCTGTTCGCGCAGTTGACGATCGAGTGCCGCGAGAGGCTCGTCGAGCAGAAGCACCTGGGGGCGGTTGACAAGAGCGCGCGCGAGGGCGACCCGCTGCTGCTGCCCGCCCGAGAGCTGGGCGGGGCGCCGGTCGGCGAGCGCGGTGAGGCGCACCAGATCCAGGGCCTCGGTTACCCGGTCCTCGATCTCGCTCTTGGCGACCTTGCGTTGGCGCAACCCGTAGGCGATGTTGCCGGCGACACTCAGATGCGGGAAGAGCGCATATGACTGGAATACGGTGTTGACGTCACGCTTGTTCGCCGGAGTGTCTCGGACCGAGACGCCACCGAGCCGGATGTCGCCTGTGTCGACCGACTCGAAACCGGCGATCATCCGGAGAGTGGTGGTCTTGCCGCATCCCGACGGGCCGAGCAGCGAAACGAACTCACCGGGTCGCAGGGTCAGGTTGATGCCCTTGACGACGGTGTTGTGCCCGTAGCTCTTGGTGAGATCGCTCAGCTCGAGGGCGCCGGTGGCGTGCGTTTCGGTCATTTCTCCTCCATTGGCTCGTCGGCGGCATCGCCTGACCCACTCAGCCACGCGACGACGCGGTCGACGATGTGCTCCGGTGCCAGGGTGATGTCCACTCGGAGGCCGCGTTCGTCCTCACGCAGCGGCTCGAGGGCGTCGATTTGGGACTCCAGCAGTGTCGACGGCATGTAGTCATGGTTGCGTTCGCTCAGTCGATGGGCGATCACCGATGCCGGGCCGTCGAGGTGCACAAATACGACCGTCGGGGCAAAAGACCGGATGTGATCGCGGTACTTGCCCTTCAAGGAGGAGCACGCCAGTACCGGTGACGCGCCGAGTCTGACTTCCCGTTCGATCGCCTGCCCGGCCCTGGTGAGCCATGGCTTGCGGTCTTCGTCGGTGAGCGGTATGCCGCGGGCCATCTTGGTTTTGCTGGGGTCGTCGTGCAGGTCATCAGCGTCGATGAACGGCTCGTTCAGCCTGGCTGCCAGGTCCATGCCGACAGTGGTCTTCCCCGTGCCGGAGACTCCCATGGCAACGATCGGCGGTATGCGTCGGCCATTCGACACCGGTGATCCCACTTCACTCCATCTTCGAGTCGCTGTGCTTGCAGTCACACTATGGCGCAATAATCATACGAATGCAATCGAATAGTCAACATCGTATGTTTTCAATGGCCAGCCTGCTGCTATGACAGGATGTATGGGTGGACGGGGACGCGACAGTCGGCGCATTGCACGGAACGTTGCTGACTGCGCTTGGTACCGGCATCGTGTCCGGGAGGTATCCGGCGGGGCATGTGCTCACCCTCGACCGGGTGGGTGCGGAGCACGGTGTGTCACGCAGTGTCGTCCGTGAGGCGATCCGGGTCTTGGAGTCGATGGGCATGATCGAGTCCCGCCGCCGGGTCGGCATCACGATTCAGCCGGCGGAGAAGTGGAATGTCTTCGACCCCAGGATGATCCGGTGGCGGCTCGAATCCGGTGACCGGGCCGCGCAATTGGTCTCGATATCCGAACTGCGCCGCGGCGTCGAACCGACCGCGGCGGCCCTGGCCGCACGGCGGGCCGACCCGCAGCAATGCCGGACGATGGCGGCAGCGGTATCGGACATGGTGGTACATGGTCGCTCGGGCGACCTCGAAGCGTATCTGTTGGCGGACAAGATCTTCCATCAAACTCTGCTCGAAGCCAGCGGCAACGAGATGCTACGGGCCCTCACTGGTGTGATCGCCGAGGTGCTCACCGGCCGCACCCATCACGGCATGATGCCGGAGACTCCCAACCCGGCGGCCATCGAGCTGCACGACGAGGTCGCCAGAGCGATACGGCTGGGCGATGCAGCCGGTGCCGAGCGCGCCATGCGGGCGATCATCGACGAGGCGGCGGCCGCTGTGGGTGACAGTCGCGAGTAGCGGGCGCGGATCACGCGGTCCTGTTGGCCAGCATCTCGATCCGATCCAGCGCCTCCCGGGCCAGTGTCAACACGTCGTAGCCGTTGACGGGTCCGCACGTCGAGATGCCCACGGCCGCATTGTGTGCGGCGACATACGCGTTGTCGCAGGCCCAGTCGGCGGCCGTCAGGGACCACAGCACGATATCGGGTGAACCGGATTCCACCGGGGAACCGAGTCTGAAGACGTACGTTTTGCCGCGCAGCGCGGTGACGCGCAGGGGTGTGTCCCGGCACGATTCAATGGTCCGCCGAGTCCGGTCGAGTGCCTCCCGGGCGTTGAAGTCGGCCGGGTAGACCCCGGCCATCTCCTCGATGACCGCCGGGTGGCCGCTGTCATCGGACCAGTGCCCGCCATCGGTTGCGGCCGGGTGGTGGTCGAAGATGAAGGGCGGGTCCACTTCCCGGGCAACCCCACTGCACTCCGATGGTTCGACGGTGGCGAAGAGATTGCCGTCGACATCCCCGACCTTCGGGCTCAAGAGGTCACGGGCCTGCAGGGCGGTGATCGGCGCAACCGGGGACGCGGCCCGCGGCTGCGCCGTGTCGATGACCTGCGTGCACCCCGTGAGAATGGCAACTGACAGCAGTGCCGGCCCCGGTTTCCACATGGCGAGCAGCGTAAAGCGTTCAGCCGTCGCCCGGCGAGGGCGCCGAGGACACTTCCTCCAGGCAGCCCTCGGCCACCGCGTGCTTGATGCTGTCGGACAGTCGCGGGCAGTTGCGGCTACGGCTGCTGGTCCCGCCGCTGGCGCGAAGCTCGGCGAAGACCGCACAGCGTTGGGAGGCCTCGGTGTTCCACTGTACGGCGGTGTGCCCCGGACCCAGTTTCTTGACCGCTACCTGCGCATGACAGAACCGGCAGTCGACCGGAGTCAGGCCGGAGTTCAGGTACCGTTCGCGATCCTGGCGACTGGACTCGTGCACCGCGGCGGCCCGGTCCGGATTCGAAGCGAAATCCGGTGCCTTGCGCCAAGTTCCACCGCCCGTTCCCTCGACCTCCGGGGTTCCGGGGGCGTGGTCGTCGGCGTGGTCGTCGTGACCCTCTCCGAGCAGGAGCAGCATCGAGCGCGCCAGCCGGTCCACGTCCGGCGGGGGAGTTCGCTCGTCGCGCAGCGTCATCGCGCCGGCTGCTCCTCGGGAGCCTCCTTCTCGGCCTGCTGAACCTTCAGGTTCTCCTGGACCTCGAGATTCCACTTCTCGTTGGCGGCGGTGGTGTCCACCTCGATCTCGAAGCGGTCGGTCATGTCCGCGGAAACGTCGGCCACATCCACATAGAACTGCTGGTACCACCGGCGCATCTGATAGACGGCGCCGTCCTCTTCGACCAGGAGTGGGTTGTCGATCCGGGTCTTGTGCTTCCAGATCTCCACATCCTGCAGGAAGCCCTTGCTGACGCCCTCGGTGAACACCCGGGCCAGCTTGTCGGTGGTCTTCTCGTCCAGGCCCTTGGGCTTTTCGACGATGACGCCCCACTGAAGTACAAACGAGTCCTGGTCCACCGGATAGTGGCAGTTGATCAAGATGGACTCGGCCTTGAAGCCGCCGTAGTTGTTGTGCAGCCAGTTGATCATGAACGACGGCCCGAAGTACGAGGCCTCGGAATCCAGATGGGCCTCCCCGTAGGTGGTGCCCATGTCATCGACGTCGGGGCGCCCGACGTTGTGCAGGTACTGCGACGCGATGTGGCCCTCGAAGACGTTCTTGAAGTAGGTCGGCAGGCCGTAGTGAATGTAGAAGAAGTGCGCCATGTCGGTGACGTTGTCGATGATCTCGCGGCAGTTGCTGCCCTCGATCAGCATGGTGTTCCACCGCCAGTCGGTCCACTCGTCGCTGGCGAACTCCGGGATCTCGGGAATCCGGACCTCGGGAGCGGGCGGGTTGCCTTCGTGGTCGTGCCACACGAACAGCAGCCCACCCCGGACGTCGGTATGCCAGGCGCGGGTGCGCGCCAGGCGCGGCGTGCGCTTGGCATAGGGCACGAGCTTGCATTTGCCGTCGCCGCCCCAGCGCCAGTCGTGGAATGGGCAGGCCACCTCGTCGCCCTTGATGGTGCCCTGGGCGAGGTTGCCGCCCATGTGACGGCAGTAGCCGTCGAGGACCTTGAGGTCACCGTGGGAATCGGCGAACACCACCAGCATGGTGCCGAAGATCTCGACGCTGTGGGGTTTGCCATCCAGGAATCCACTCACCGGCCCAAGACAGTGCCAGCCCCGGGCGTAACGGTCCGGCAGGGTGCCGGTGTCGATCTCCCGAATGCCGGCTGTCCCCGAAGATTCGGCTGCCATGACGCCTCCAGTCGTTGCTCTCTAACTAGAACACGTTACAGTTTTTTGGGGCCGGCGCGCAACGCACGCCACCACGACCTGGGAAACCAGCTCAGATAACGGGTTATTCAGGGTCGACGAGACCGGTTCGCAGCGCGATCTGCTGCATCTTCCCGATGCTGGTCACAAACGAATCGGAGGTGGCGTCACCCGTGGCGCTCTCGAACTTGAGTCGCACCAGCGCCCGGTCCTGCGTGAACACCAGCAACGTGACGGCCTTCTCGCCGTCCGGTGAGGTGCCCTTGATGACCGTGCCGTCGGTCCCGACCGCCATCGGCCGGGTTGATCCACCGACGACCACCTTGGTGGGATCGGCAAGGACCAGCTTCAGGGCTTCGGTGGCCTCCGCCGCGGTCGGATAGCCGACGATGGTGTCGGTGATCGCCCGGGTGTCCTCGGCGTTGACGAAGAACGCGCTGGCACCGGGCTGTCCATTGGCGTCGGGAGTCGACGAACGCTGCGCGAACGTGTCCTCCTGATCGCTGATATCGGATGCCGACAACAACAGAGCCCCGTAGTCCACGGGCTGCGGCGCCGCACTGGTGGACGGAGGCGCGGTTGTGGTGAACGCCGGGAGGGTCGGGACCGTGGTGCTGGAAGTCGAGGTGGCGTCGGGAGCGCCGGTCTGTTCGGCAGGGGAGCAACCGCTGACGAGGACGGCGGCCGCTGCAGCTGCAGCGGCCAGGACGCGGATTCGATTCTTGGTTGAACGCATGTGTTGACTAGGAAACCATCTGACTTCGAGGTGCGGGGGCACGGGCACGTGGATACATGGCCGTACCCACGACGGTACCGGCGTCAGCGGCGGCGCGGCAAAATGACGGTCGTCACTGCCGTCACATCGCCGCCCGTCGTCCCAGCTAGATCGCGGTGGCCGACGCCGCGGCGCGGTCCATCTCCCAGTACGCGCGCAGTGCCGTGATCAGACCGGCGTCGTTGACCCGATAGGTGAACACACCCTCGGCCGTCACCCGAAAGCCCTTCGCGGTGATGACGATATGACCGACGTTGGCCTCCTCGTCACCGCAGATGAAGGTGTCGTGGAAGCAGAACTCCAGCTCGCTGGGCGCGATCGCCATGTCGTAGAACGCCGCGATGGCCTCCTTGCCCCGATGGCCCACACCCTCGGGATCGAAGTGTGACGGCCCGATCGGATCCTCGACGATCGCGTCGTCGGCGAAGAGCGCCAGCCAGGCCTCTTTGTCGTGGGCGAGCGCTGCCGCCCGCGACCTCTCGCCGGCCAGATGGACGGGGCTGGTCACCTCGGACCAGGTTTGTCCGAGGAAACCACCCACATGGAGTAGTACTGCGAGCCGCCGCCGTAAGCGTGGCCGAGTGCTTTGCGTGCGCCCGGCACCTGGTGATCACCGGCTTTGCCCATCACCTGGATGGCGGCTTCGGCAAAGCGGATCATCCCGGAGGCGCCGATCGGGTTGGAGCTGAGCACCCCGCCGGACGGATTGAACGGGATGCGGCCACCGATCGCGGTCTCACCGGCTTCGGTGAGCTTCCAGCCCTCACCTTCGGGGGCGAAGCCGAGATTCTCCAGCCACATCGGCTCGAACCAGGAGAACGGCACGTACACCTCGGCGACGTCGATCTCGTCGATGGGGGAGGTGATGCCCGCCGACTTCCACAGGGCTTTGGCCGCGTCCCGGCCGGCCTGCGGATTCACCTGGTCGCGGCCGGAGTAGGCCAGCGGCTCGGTGCGCAGTGCGGTGGCGTGGATCCAGGCCACCGGGTGCCCGTCGGCCTCCCTGGCGTCGGCGGTCTGCTCGTCGCCGATCACGACGGCCGCCGCGCCGTCCGAGGACGGGCAGGTCTCGTCGAACCGGATGGGATCCCACAGCATCTGTGACGACATCACCTTCTCCAGCGTGATGTCCGGCTGGTGCAGATGCGCCAGCGGATTCTTCGCGCCGTTGAGCCGGTCCTTCACCGCGACCATGGCGCCGATGTGTTCGGGCGCTCCGGAGCGGCGGATATAGGCGCGCACGTGGGGTGCGAAGTAGCCGCCGGCGCCGGCGCCGACCGGTTTGGTGAACGGCACCGGGATGGACAACGCCCACATGGCATTGGACTCGGACTGCTTCTCCCACGCCATCGACAGCACCCGCCGGTATTTGCCGGACTGCACCAGCGAGGCGGCGACCACGGCGGTGGAGCCACCCACCGAGCCGGCGGTGTGCACCCGGATCAGCGGTTTACCGGTGGCGCCCACCGCGTCGGCGAGGAACAGCTCGGGCATCATGACGCCCTCGAAGAAGTCCGGTGCCTTACCGACGACCACGGCGTCGATATCGGCCATCGTCTGCCCCGAATCGGCGAGCGCTTTGTCGATGGCCTCCCGGACCAGGCCCGCCATCGAAACATCGAGGCGTTTGGCGACGTATTTGGTCTGGCCGGTCCCCAGGACGGCCGCTAGATTCTTGGCCATTCAGTTCCTACCTTCCAGGACTGCGACGAGGTTCTGTTGCAGCGCCGGACCACTGGTCGCGTGAGCCAGGGTCCGCTGTGCGGTGCCGTTCCAGATGTGCTGAGCGGCAAAGCCGATGCGCTCCAGGCCGGCCGAGAACATCGGGTTGGCTGCCAGCGCGCCGCCTGAGGGGTTGATCTTGGTGGCGCCGTTGAGCCCGATCGCCTCGGTGAGGATCAGTTGCTGGTGGGTGAACGGTGCGTAGATCTCGGCGACATCGATGGAGCCGACATCGCCGCCGGTGGCGACCTTGGCCGACGCCTCGGTCGACGGTGAGGTGGTCAGGTCCCGGGCGCCCAGGACGGGAGTCTCGATGCGATGCTCGAAACCGGTTATCCAGGCCGGGTTCTCGCGAAGTTCGCGGGCCCGGTCGCCGACGGCCAGCACGATTGCCGACGCGCCGTCGGTGATCGGGGCGATGTCGTGCCGGCGCAGCGGATCGGCGAAGAACGGCCGGCTCAGCAGTTCCTCGACGCTGGCGGCAGGAGCCTGATTGTCGACGCGCTCGGCCACCGCCAGGGAATCCAGCGCCACCTGCGCCATCTGCTCGGCGGTCCACTTGCCCGCATCCAGGCCGAAGCGGGCCTGCAGGCCCGCCATCGACACCGAATCCGGCCACAGCGGGGCCACGGTGTACGGATCGGTCTGCAAGGCCAACACCCGGCGCAGCACACCCGCCGAGGATTTGCCGAATCCGTACACCAGCGCGGTGTCGACTTCGCCGGTCAGCAGCTTGATGTAGGCCTCGTACAGCGCCCAGGCTGCGTCCATCTCCACGTGCGATTCGTTGATCGGCGGTACCGCACCGATCGAGTCGATCGCCGAGATGAACGAGAATGCCCGTCCGGCAAGGTAATCCGAGGAGCCGGAGCACCAGAATCCGATATCGGTCTGCTGCAGGCCGAGTCCGTTGAAGAGCTCGGCGAAGCACGGCATCAGCATCTCGACGCCGTTGGTGGTGCCTTCGGTGCGGCGAACGTGGGGGGCGTGCGCGAAGCCGACCACTGCAATGTCGCGATCAGTCATGTCAGGAATCCCTCTACAGGTGGTGGCGGTAGGTGTCGTACTCGGCGTCGGGCTCACCCGTCGGCCGGAAGTGGTCGATGTTGTCGATGCCCAGGCCCCACTCCTCGCGGGGTTTCCACACCGCCTCCACCCGCATGCCCATCCGAACCTCACTGGCCTCGATCTCGGTGACCAGGTGCAGAAACGGGATGTCGGCGCCGTCGAGCAGCACGTAGGCCGCGACGTAGGGAGGTTTGATGCGCTGTCCGGCGAACGGGATGTTGATGATCGCGTACGTCGTCACCGTGCCCTTGTCCGACAGTTCGACGAACTCGTCGAGCTCCTTGCCGGTGGCGGGGTCGGCCTCTTTCGGCGGGAAGTACACCTTCCCGGACTTGCCCGTCCGGGCTCCGAGCAGCTTGCCCTCTTCGAGAGCGCGCAGGAACCGGGACTCCGGAAGGGATGCGGTGTGCTGGATCTCGATGGCGGTGGGGGTGACCAGCATGGTGATCGGGTCCCGATCGTCGGCCGTGGCCGGGATGTCCTCTTCGGTGTCGCCGAGATCGAAGTAGGCGATATCGGTGATGGCGCCGACCGGCTCCGCCACCCAGTGCACGTGCACCCGGGCGCCGGTGCTGATGGCATCGGCGCTGTCTGCGTTCACCGCGTGCAGCAGCGGGGTGTCGGCGCCGTCGAGCTTGATCAGCGCCCACGCGAACGGACGGTCCAGCGGCTGGCCGTCCAGCGGCGTCGACTGCCACGTCCAGGAAACGACCGTGCCGACACTGGCCACCGGTACGATTTCGGTCAGCTGCTCATAGGTGACGGGGTCGTATTCGGCCGGTGGCACATGCACCCGGCCGTCGGATCCCCGGTTGCCCACGATGCGGCGCTCGCGAAGCGCGGTGAAGAACTGGCCGAGGATCGGACCGACCGAACGGGTGTAGTCGAAAGACAGTTTCAACGGTGCGGAAAGCGGCGGCTCATGCTGATCGATCAGCGCCGGGCTGCTCTGGCTGGCGGTCACAGCATCGAGTAGAACAGGTTCTAACAATCGAGGCAAGAAAGGCCGTCAAGATGAACCGTTGGGTAGGTGGGTGGAAATGAAACTCGGTCTGCAACTCGGGTACTGGGGCGCGCAGCCGCCGACCAATCACGGTGAGCTCGTCGCGGCCGCCGAAGAAGCGGGTTTCGACACGGTGTTCACCGCGGAGGCGTGGGGCTCGGACGCCTACACCCCGCTGTCGTGGTGGGGCTCGCAGACATCCCGGCTGCGGCTGGGCACCTCGGTGGTGCAGCTGTCCGCCCGCACGCCCACGGCCTGTGCCATGGCGGCGCTGACCCTCGATCACCTCTCCGGGGGTCGGCACATCCTCGGGCTCGGGGTGTCCGGACCACAGGTGGTGGAGGGTTGGTACGGGCAGACGTTCCCGAAACCGCTGGCCCGCACCCGCGAGTACATCGACATCCTGCGCCAGGTGTGGGCACGGGAGGCGCCGGTGACCAGCGCCGGCCCGCACTACCCGCTGCCGCGCTCCGGTGAGGGCACCACGGGATTGGGCAAGCCGCTCAAGCCGATCACCCACCCGTTGCGCGCCGACATTCCGGTGATGCTGGGCGCCGAAGGCCCCAAGAACGTGGCGTTGGCCGCCGAGATCTGTGACGGCTGGCTGCCGATCTTCTACACCCCGCGGATGGCCGACACCTACAACGCCTGGCTCGACGAGGGGTTCGCCCGCCCTGGGGCCAGGCGGACCCGGGAGACCTTCGAGATCTGCGCGACGGCGCAAGTGGTCGTCACAGACGATCGTCCGGCGGTGTTCGAGATGATCAAACCGTTCCTGGCGCTCTACATGGGCGGAATGGGGGCCGAAGACACCAACTTCCACGCCGACGTCTACCGGCGGATGGGCTACTCCGAGGTGGTCGACGAGGTCACGGAGCTGTTCCGCAGCAACCGCAAAGACGAAGCGGCCAAGGTGATTCCCGACGAGCTCGTCGACGACGCCGCCATTGTCGGTGACGTCGACCATGTGAAAGAGCAGATCAAGCTGTGGGAGGCCGCCGGCGTCACGATGATGGTGATCGGCGCTCGTTCGGTCGAGCAGATCCGGGAGCTGTCCGCCCTCGTGTAGACACTTTCTTGCAAGTGTCTAGAACACGTTCTAGATTGACGGTGTGAGCCAAGCCACTTCTCAGCACACCATCGCCGGCAAGGTCCTGACCATGCCGGTGCGGGTGCGGACCGCGCACCAGCACACCGCGATGTTTGTCGTCGACGCCGATCCCGCGCAGGCGATGATCGACTACAGCGGGCTGCAGGTGTGCCGGTTCGGCCGGGGTGGCCGGCGCGCGCTGGTGGTGCTGATGCTGATGCGCTACGAGGACACCGACCTCGGCCAGTACTACGAGTACGGAACCAACGTCATGGTGAACCCGCCCGGATCGCATGCCGGCGGGGTCGCCGCGTTGCAGTCGGCGGGCGCGTTTGTCCATCACCTGCCCGTCGACCAACCGTTCACGCTGGAGGCCGGCCGGACGATCTGGGGCTACCCGAAGGTGATGGCCGACTTCACCATTCGTAACGGTCGTCAGTTCGGTTTCGACGTCGGCATCGACGGCCGGCTTGCGGTCAGCATGGAATTCCGTCCCGGACTGCCGATGCCGGCCGCGTTGACGTCACGCAGACAGGTGCACTCGACGTACTCACACCTGGACGGTGTCACCCGCAAAACGCCGGGGGAGATGGTGCTCACCGGGGTGCGCTACCGGCTCGGTGGTGTCCACATCCGCCTCGGTGATCATCCGTATGCCACCGAACTGGCCACCCTGGGGCTGCCCAAACGTGCCCTGGTGTCGGGTTCGGCGGCCAACGTCGACATGACATTCGGTGACGCGCACCCGGTTTTGCACTGAGCACCGACAGACCGACCAGCAGGAGAGCCAATGACGAGCACGCTGCCCGCCCTCGATGTCGACCTCGCCGACGGCAACTTCTACGCCGACGGTAAAGCGCGGGACGCCTACCGCTGGATGCGCGCCAATGCGCCCGTGTTCCGCGACCGCAACGGGCTGGCCGCCGCCGCCACCTACCAGGCGGTGCTCGACGCCGAACGTGATCCGGAACTGTTCTCCAACACGGGAGGCATCCGGCCGGACCAGCCCGGTATGCCGTACATGATCGACATGGACGACCCCGCGCATGTGTTGCGGCGCAAGCTCGTCAACTCCGGGTTCACCCGCAAACGGGTCATGGACAAGGTCCCCTCCATCGAGGCGTTCTGCGACACCTTGATCGACGAGGTGTGTGAGCGCGGGGAGTGCGACTTCGTACGGGACATCGCCGCGCCGCTACCGATGGCCGTCATCGGGGACATGCTCGGCGTGCTGCCCGAAGAGCGCGAGATGCTGCTCAAGTGGTCCGACGACCTGGTGTGCGGTCTGTCGTCCACAGTGGACGAGCTGATGATCCAGAAACTGATGGAGACCTTCGCCGCCTACACGACCTTCACCATGGAGGTCATCGCCGACCGGCGCGCCACCCCTCGAGACGATCTGTTCTCGATCCTGGTCAACGCCGAGGTCGAAGGACAGCGGATGTCCGATGACGAGATCGTCTTCGAGACGCTGCTGATCCTCATCGGCGGCGACGAGACCACCCGGCACACGCTGTCCGGCGGGACCGAACAACTCCTGCGCCACCGGGATCAGTGGGGTGCGCTGGTGGCAGATCCGGAGCTGCTGCCCGGCGCGATCGAGGAGATGCTGCGGTGGACATCGCCGGTGAAGAACATGTGCCGGACGGTGACTGCCGATACCGAGTTCCACGGCACTTCGCTGAAGGCCGGCGAGAAGATGATGCTGATGTTCGAGTCGGCCAACTTCGACGAATCGGTGTTCGGGGATCCGGACGAATTCCGTATCGACCGGAATCCGAACAGTCATCTGGCTTTTGGATTCGGCAGCCACTTCTGCCTGGGTAATCAGCTGGCCCGGTTGGAGCTGCGGCTGATGCTGACCAAGGTGCTGACGCGGCTGCCCGATTTGCGGCTCGCCGACGAGGGGGCACTGCCACTGCGGCCGGCGAACTTCGTCAGCGGTCTGGAGTCGATGCCGGTGGTGTTCACTCCGACGGCTCGGGTCAACCCGTAGAGCTCAGCTCCGCGAGTGGTCCTGAGCTCCGCGTGCGGGCGTGACTCCCGCGAGCAGACACAAAAGCGTGCAAAATTGCCCTGAGGCACGCGCTTTTGTGTCTGCTCGCGGCCAGTCGCTACTTCATCTGGAAGTTCGGGGGCCGCTTCTCCTTGAATGCCCGAGGGCCTTCCTTGGCGTCCTCGGAGAGGAAGACGGGGATGCCGTTGGCGGTGTCGGGCTTGAAGGCCTCTTCCTCGTGCAGTCCCTCGGCCTCACGGATCGTCTTGAGGATCGCCTGGACCGCCAGCGGACCGTTGTTGTTGATCACGTCGGCGATCTCGAGCGCCTTGGTCAGTGCGGTCCCGTCCGGTACGACGTAACCGATCAGACCGTAGGCCAGGGCTTCGGCAGCGGTGATGTGCCGGCCGGTCAGCAGCAGATCGCAGGCGATGGTGTAGGGAATCTGGCGCGGCAGCCGCACCGCGGACCCGCCCATCGGGTACAGGCTCCACTTCGCTTCCGAGATGCCGAACTTGGCGCTCTCGCCGGCGATGCGGATATCGGTGCCCTGCAGGATCTCCGTGCCGCCCGCGATGGCGGGGCCTTCGACGGCGGCGATCAGGGGCTTCTTCAGCCGGCGGCCCTTGAGTAGACCCTCGATCTTCGACGGGTCGTAGCTGCCGTCCTTGAAGGAGTCGCCCGGTGGCTTCTTGCTGGCCGCCTTGAGATCCATGCCGGCGCAGAAGTACCCACCGGCCCCGGTCAGGATGCAGGTCCGGATCTCGGGATCGTCGTCGACTCGGTTCCAGGCATCGACCATGATCGAGAGCATCTCGCCCGAAAGCGCGTTGCGTGCTTCCGGCCGGTTCAGCGTCACGATCAACGTGTGTCCGCGCTGTTCAACGAGGGCGTCGGGTTGCTTCGGAGCCTCGCTCAAGGGTATCCGCCTTCCTGCATCATCGCTTGAGACTTGTTTCGAAATGTAACACGTTCTAGTTTAGGTTCTGTGGCCCTGAACATTGCCGATCTCGCCGAGCACGCCATCGACGCTGTGCCTGACCGTGTCGCCCTGATTTCTGGCGGCGAACAGTTGACCTATGCCCAATTGGAGGAGAAGGCGAACCGCTTCGCCCACTATCTCATCGATCAGGGCGTCAAGAAGGACGACAAGGTTGGGCTGTACTGCCGCAACCGGATCGAGATCGTCATCGCGATGCTCGGCATCGTCAAGGCGGGCGCGATCCTGGTCAACGTCAACTTCCGCTACGTCGAGGGTGAACTGAAGTACCTGTTCGACAACTCCGACATGGTGGCGCTGGTGCACGAGCGCCGGTACGCCGACCGGGTGGCCAACGTGCTGCCGGAGACCCCGAACGTCAAGACCGTCCTGGTCGTCGAAGACGGATCCGACGACGACTACCAGCGCTACGGCGGAGTCGAGTTCTACTCCGCCCTCGAAGGGTCCTCGCCCGTGCGCGCGTTCGGCGAACGCAGCGCCGACGACATCTACCTGCTCTACACCGGCGGCACCACTGGGTTCCCCAAAGGTGTGATGTGGCGACACGAGGACATCTACCGGGTGTTGTTCGGCGGCACCGACTTCGCCACCGGTGAACCGATCGCCGACGAATACGGCCTGGCCAAACAAGCCGTCGAGAATGCGCCGATGATCCGCTACCCGATCCCGCCGATGATCCACGGTGCCACCCAATCAGCTACCTGGATGGCGTTGTTCTCCGGTCAAACCGTGGTGCTGGTACCGGAATTCGATGCCGACGAAGTGTGGAAGACCGTCCACGAGCACAAGGTCAATCTGCTGTTCTTCACCGGTGACGCGATGGCCAGGCCGCTGCTGGATGCGCTGCTGGCACACCAGGAGGAAGGGGAACAGTACGACCTCGCGTCACTGTTCCTGCTGGCCAGCACCGCGGCATTGTTCTCCACCAGCCTCAAGGAGAAGTTCCTGGAACTGCTCCCGAACCGGATCATCACCGATTCCATCGGCTCGTCGGAAACCGGTTTCGGCGGCACCAGCGTGGTGGCCAAGGGCCAGTCGCACACCGGTGGCCCGCGGGTGACGATCGACAAGAACACCGCGGTGCTCGACGAGGACGGCAACGAGGTCAAGCCCGGTTCCGGGGTGCGCGGTGTGATCGCCAAGCGCGGCCACATCCCGGTGGGGTACTTCAAAGACGAGAAGAAGACCGCCGAGACCTTCAAGACCTTCAACGGCGTGCGTTACGCGATCCCCGGTGACTTCGCCGAAGTCGAGGCCGACGGCACCGTGACGATGCTGGGGCGAGGCTCGGTGTCGATCAACTCCGGCGGCGAGAAGATCTACCCCGAAGAGGTGGAGGCCGCGCTGAAGGGACACCCCGACGTGTTCGACGCCCTCGTGGTGGGCGTCCCGGACCCGCGCTTCGGGCAGCATGTCGCAGCGGTGGTACACCCCCGCGACGGGGCCCGTCCGACCCTGACCGAACTCGACGCCTTCGTCCGCTCCGAGATCGCCGGGTACAAGGTGCCTCGCAGCCTGTGGCTGGTCGACGAGATCAAACGATCACCGGCGGGTAAACCGGACTACCGCTGGGCCAAAGACACCACCGAGGAACGACCCGCCGACGATGTCCACGCCAAACATGCTGGGGTGCAAGCCTGATGAAAACTGAACTCTGCGAGCGATTCGGGATCGAGTACCCGATCTTCGTGTTCACCCCGTCGGAGAAGGTGGCCGCCGCGGTCAGCAAGGCCGGCGGTCTGGGTGTGCTGGGCTGTGTCCGGTTCAACGACGCCGACGATCTCGAGAACGTCCTGCAGTGGATGGACGCCAACACCGACGGCAAGCCCTACGGTGTCGACATCGTGATGCCCGCCAAGATTCCCACCGAGGGCACCAGCGTCGACATCAACAAGCTGATCCCGCAGACGCACCGCGATTTTGTGGCCAAGACGCTCGCCGATCTCGGGGTGCCTCCGCTGCCCGAGGACGAGGAGAAATCCGAGGGCGTCCTGGGCTGGCTGCATTCGGTGGCACGCAGCCATGTCGATGTGGCCCTCAAGCATCCGATCAAGCTCATCGCGAACGCGCTGGGCTCGCCTCCGAAGGACGTCATCGACCAGGCGCACGCGGCTGGGGTTCCGGTGGCGGCGCTGGCCGGATCGGCCAAACATGCCCGACGACATGTCGACAACGGCGTCGACATCGTCGTCGCCCAAGGCCATGAGGCCGGCGGGCACACCGGTGAGATCGGGTCGATGGTCCTGTGGCCGGAGATCGTCGACGCGGTGGGGGACAGCGCGGCGGTCCTGGCCGCCGGCGGTATCGGTACCGGGCGTCAGATGGCCGCCGCGCTGGCGCTCGGCGCCCAGGGGGTCTGGATGGGGTCGGCGTTCCTCACCTCGGCCGAGTACGACCTCGGAGTGCGTACCGAGGGCGGAACGTCGGTGATCCAGCAGGCCCTGCTCGCCGCCGATTCGAGCGATACCGTGCGACGCCGGATCTACACCGGCAAGCCGGCCCGGTTGCTCAAGAGTCGGTGGACCGAAGCGTGGGATGCCGAAGGCGCACCCGAACCGCTGCCGATGCCCCTGCAGAACATCTTGGTCAGTGAGGCCCACCAGCGGATGAGTGAGTCCACCGACCCGACCACCGTCGCGATGCCGGTCGGCCAGATCGTGGGCCGGATGAACGAGATCCGTCCCGCCGCCGACATCATCGGTGACCTGGTGACCGAATTCGAGGCCGCCACCAAGCGACTCGACGGTATCCGGGAAGGCTAATCCGGAAGCACTTCGAATTCGGTTGACGCCGAGACGATCCCGTTGACCCGAACGTCGATGGCGTGTGAGCCCGGATAGTACCGGCGAGTGCTGATCGGGCGCAGCGAGTGCACCTTGGACACGGCGAGCACTTCGCCGGGGTCCAGTGTCCTGGTGGTCAGCTTGAAGACCTTGGGGGTCAGTGAGCCGTTGGCTTTGCGGTGATGCACCGCGTAGTCGATGGCGAGCCTGGCAGCCTCGGGGCCGTCGTTGCGGATGCTCGCCGAGAACGTGACGCTTCCGCCGAAGGGGATCGTGGCGAGATCGAGCACCGGCCCGTCGATGTTCACCGTCGCCGCCCGGAAACCCAAGAGCTGCAGGGCATCCGGATTGCCGCGTTTGATCAAGGTGCGCAACGCGTGCCGTACCAGGGTGGCGGTGTTCTCATCGGGTGATTCCAGCCAGCGGCCCGCGATGTCGACAACCAGGGCGGCGTGCTCACGGCTGAGGTCATTGAGGTGGTTGGCCACCGATCTGCGCACCACCGGATCGGGGTCGCGGTAGAGCGCCTCCAGGATCGGCACCGTCGCTGCTGGTTGCGTCAGCAGTGACGGCACCCGGGCGCCCCATGGAAGGTATGCGCGGGTGCCCTCGGATGCCAGCCGGCGCACGGCAGGGTCGGGATTCGCTGTCCATGTCATGATCGTGGCCAACGCCCGGTCCAGGTTGTGGCGCAGCAGGGTCCGGATGGCGAACTCCGCGGTCAGCCTCGGTGTCAGCTCCGCGAGCACCGCCATGCCGGTGTCGAAGTCGGCGTCGGTGCCGGAGGCGACGGCACGTTCGGCCACGGCGTCGGACACCGGCCAGATCATCCATCCGTCGAACGGTGCCGATCCGGCAAGCGCGGCGCGCACCACCGTGGCCAGCGCAGTGAAGTCGCCCGGGATGTCGTCGAGCAGTGCGTCGCGCAGGGCATCGGAACGGCCGCGCAGCGGCAACGGCGCCAGTGCCGCACCTGCGGCCCGCACCCGCGCCATGGGCTGCGTCGGCGCGGCACTCTCGAGTGCCACGGCTAGCGCGATGGCAGTGTCGTTGTTGATGAGCTCATCTGCGGTCGGCATGCGGCGAGGGTATCGGTGAACACCGACACCTCCAGCGTAGGTTTGCTGATGTGAATGGCGCACAAGCATTGTTGGCCACCCTCCTCGACGCCCGCATCGACGTTTGCTTCGCCAATCCCGGCACCTCCGAGATGCACTTCGTGGCGGCCCTGGACACGGTGCCGTCGATGCGTGGGGTCCTGACGCTGTTCGAAGGAGTGGCCTCGGGCGCTGCCGACGGGTACGCCCGAATGGCAGACCGGCCCGCCGCGGTACTGCTGCACTTGGGTCCCGGGCTGGGCAATGCGATCGCCAACCTGCACAACGCCCGCCGCGCGAAGGTTCCGGTCGTGGTGATCGTCGGCGATCATGCGCTCACCCACAAGAAGTACGACGCACCGCTGGAATCGGACATCGACAGCCTCGCCGGCACCGTGTCGGGATGGGTCAAACGCAGCACCAGCGTCGCCGACCTCGCCACCGACACCGCCGCAGCCATCGCCGCCGCGCAAGCCGGCCAAGTCGCGACCCTGATCCTGCCCGCGGACGTGTCCTGGTCCGCAGGAGCCTCCTCGGCGAGCCGCGGTGCGCTGAGCCCCGTCGCGTCGGTGGACCCGGATGCGGTCGACACGGCGGCGCGGGCACTGCGGTCCGGCGAACCGGTGGTGCTGCTCACCGGGGGTGATGCCAACCGGATCGCGGGGCTGGAGCCCGCGGCCCGCGTGGCCTCGGCGACCGGGACCCGCTGGTTGTGTGAGACGTTCCCGACCCGGCTGCAGCGCGGCGCCGGTATCCCGACCGTCGAGCGGCTGGGCTACTTCGCCGAAGCGGCCGAGGCCCAACTTGCCGGTGCCCGGCACCTGATCCTGGCCGGTGCCGCCTCACCGGTGTCGTTCTTCGCCTATCCCGGCCGGCCCAGCGACCTGGTGCCCGAAGGGTGCCAAGTGCATCAC
>NZ_JBARXZ010000237.1:0-22380 GCF_049647605.1 Mycobacterium sp.
GGGCCGGGGCGTCCCGTCGAGGCCGCCGATGCGTTCGAGGCGGTGCGGGTGATCGCCCGCGCGGCCCGTGTCGAGGTGACGCTGCAGCCCGCTCAGCGGCTGCCGTGGCATCCGGGGCGCTGCGCCGAGGTGTTTGTCGACGGCGTCGGTGTCGGGTTCGCCGGACAGCTGCATCCGGCGGTCATCGAGCGTGCCGGCCTGCCGAAGGGCACCTGCGCGGCGGAACTGAACTTGACGGCCATTGCGATTCCCGAGACGCTGCCGGCGCCCCGGGTCTCGCCGTTCCCGGCGGTGTTCCAGGATGTCAGCCTGGTTGTGGATGCCGATGTCGCGGCGCAGACGGTGATCGATGCGGTGCGCGGCGGGGCCGGAGAGCTGCTGGAATCGGTGCAGCTGTTCGACATCTACACCGGCCCGCAGGTCGGTGAGGACCGCAAGTCGCTGACGCTGGCGCTGCGGTTCCGGGCGGCCGACCGGACGCTCACCGAAGACGAGGCCAGCGCCGCCCGTGAGGCTGCGGTGGCTGCGGCGGGCAGTATCGGCGCCACCCTGCGCAGCTGACTCCCCGGGCCCAGTCTCCGGCCGAGTCCCGGGCTGAGTCTCCGGCCGAGCAGACACAAAAGCGGGTGTTTCGGGCCCGAACCACCCGCTTTTGTGTCTGCTCGGCATTAATGGGTTTGCAAGTGACTGCATAACAATGCAAGGATGCGGGTATGCCCAAGACAGTGGCGTTGGCAGGTGCCAGCGGATACGCCGGTGGCGAGATCCTTCGACTGCTCCTCGGCCACCCGGCCGTCGCTGACGGGCGTCTGGAGATCGGCGCGCTCACCGCTGCCGCCAGCGCCGGCACCACCCTCGGCGAACACCACCCACACCTGCTGCCTCTGGCGGACCGCGTGCTGCAGCCCACCGAACTCGACGTGCTGGCCGGCCACGACGTGGTGTTCCTGGCGCTGCCACACGGGCATTCCGGTGCGCTGGCCGAGCAGTTGGGCCCCGACACGCTGATCATCGACTGCGGAGCCGACTTCCGCCTCACCGATCCCGCCGCCTGGCAGCGGTTCTACGGCTCGGAGCATGCCGGAAGCTGGCCCTACGGGCTGCCCGAGCTGCCCGGCGGCCGCGACGCGCTACGCGGCGCCACCCGGATCGCCGTACCCGGCTGCTACCCGACCGCTGCGCTGCTGGCCCTGCTACCCGCGGTCGCCGCGGACCTCGTCGAGCCCGCCGTCACCGTCGTCGCCGTCAGTGGCACCTCGGGTGCGGGACGGGCCGCCAAGGTCGACCTGTTGGGCTCGGAAGTGATGGGCTCGGCGCGCGCCTACAACATCGGCGGTGCACATCGGCACACCCCGGAAATCGCGCAGGGCCTGCGGCAGGTAACCGACAAGGCCGTGACCGTCTCCTTCACCCCGGTGCTGATCCCGACCTCCCGCGGCATCTTGGCCACCTGCACCGCCCGCACCACCGCGCCGCTGGCGACACTGCGGGCCGCCTACGAAAAGGCCTACGCGGCCGAGCCATTCGTGCACCTGCTACCCGAAGGTCGGCTGCCGAAGACCGGATCCGTGATCGGCAGCAACGCCGCGCAACTGGCCATCGCCGTCGACGAGGACGCACAGACGTTCATCGCGGTGTGCGCCATCGACAACCTGACCAAGGGCACCGGAGGTGCCGCCGTGCAATCGATGAACCTGGCGCTGGGCTGGCCGGAAACCGAAGGACTGTCGACCGTGGGAGTGGCGCCGTGACGGATACAGCAAATACCACGCGGCTGGTGCGGACCCAAGGGGTCACAGCCCCGGCAGGCTTCCGGGCCACCGGAATCTCGGCCGGCATCAAGGCATCCGGGGCGCTGGATCTGGCCCTGGTGTTCAACGAAGGCCCCGACCATGCGGCCGCCGGGGTGTTCACCCGTAACCAGGTGAAAGCCGCGCCGGTACTGTGGAGCCAGCAGGTACTGACCACCGGCCGGCTGCGTGCGGTCATCTTGAACTCCGGTGGCGCCAACGCCTGCACCGGACCTGCAGGATTCCAGGACGCCCACGCGACCGCCGAGGCCGTCGCCGCCGCGCTCTCGGAGTGGGGCACCGAAACCGGCGCCATCGAGGTCGCGGTGTGCTCCACCGGGCTCATCGGAGACCGGCTCCCGATGGACAAGATGCTGGCCGGCGTGCAGGACATCGTGCACGAAATGGCCGGCGGACTGACCGGTGGCGAGGAAGCCGCACGAGCCATCATGACCACCGACACCGTGCCCAAACAGGTTGCGCTGCACCACTCCGGCAACTGGACTGTCGGCGGCATGGCCAAAGGGGCGGGCATGCTGGCGCCGTCGCTGGCCACCATGCTCTGCGTCATCACCACCGACGCCGTCGTCGGCCCGGAGGCACTGCGGGCGGCGTTGGGCAACGCTGCGGCCAAGACCTTCGACCGCCTCGACATCGACGGCAGCTGCTCCACCAACGACACGGTGCTGCTGCTCGCATCGGGCGCCAGCGAGATCACCCCGACCCAAGACGAACTCGACGCAGCCGTGTTGAGTGTCTGTGACGACCTGTGCGCGCAGCTGCAATCCGATGCCGAGGGTGTCACCAAACGCGTCACCATCACGGTCACCGGCGCCGACAGCGTCGACGACGCACTGATCGCGGCACGGGTGATCGCCCGCGACAGCCTGGTCAAAACCGCGCTGTTCGGCTCCGACCCCAACTGGGGGCGGGTGCTCGCGGCCGTCGGCATGGCCCCGGTGACGCTGGATCCCAACCGAATCTCGGTATCGTTCAACGGTTTCGATGTGTGCATCGACGGGGCCGGCGCACCAGGAGCGCGGGACGTCGATCTGTCGGGAGATGAGATCACGGTGCGCGTCGACCTCGGCGCAGGTGACGGGGAGGCCTCGATCCGCACCACCGACCTCTCACACGCCTACGTCGAAGAGAATTCGGCCTACAGCTCGTGAGCGCTGACGCTGTGAGCACCAACGACAAGGCCCAGGTCCTGGCCGGCGCCCTGCCGTGGCTCAAACAGCTCCACGGCAAGATCGTCGTCGTCAAGTACGGCGGCAACGCCATGACCGACGACAGCCTCAAACGGGCGTTCGCTGACGACATGGTGTTCCTGCGCAACTGCGGCATCCACCCCGTTGTGGTCCACGGTGGCGGCCCGCAGATCTCGGCGATGCTCAAAAAGCTTGGTATCGAAGGCGATTTCAAAGGTGGATTCCGGGTCACCACCCCCGAAGTGCTGGACGTGGCGCGCATGGTGCTCTTCGGTCAGGTCGGACGTGAGCTGGTCGGTCTGATCAACTCGCACGGCCCGTACGCGGTCGGTATCACCGGTGAGGACGCACAGCTGTTCACCGCGGTCCGGCGCCGTGTCACCGTCGACGGGGTGGCCACCGACATCGGGCTGGTCGGCGACGTGCAGAGCGTCGACACCGCCGCGGTGGTGGACCTGATCGGTGCCGGCCGGATTCCGGTGGTCTCCACCATCGCCCCCGATGCGGTCGGAGTCGTGCACAACATCAACGCCGACACCGCCGCCGCTGCGCTGGCCGAAGCGCTGGGCGCCGAAAAGCTGTTGATGCTCACCGACGTCGAAGGCCTGTACACCGACTGGCCCGACCGCACCTCACTGGTCACCGAGATCGACACCGTGAAGCTCGCCGCGCTGCTGCCGCGCCTGGAATCGGGCATGGTGCCCAAGATCGAGGCCTGCCTGCGTGCCGTCGACGGTGGGGTGCCCAGCGCCCACGTCATCGACGGCCGCGTCGAACACTGCGTGATCGCTGAGCTGTTCACCGACGAAGGCGCGGGGACAAAGGTGGTACCGCCGACCCCGAAACCGGACCAGAGAGGTCAAGCATGAGTGAAACCGAAGCACTGCAAGACCGTTGGTCATCGGTGATGATGAACAACTACGGCACCCCGCCGGTGGCGTTGGCCAGCGGCGACGGCGCCGTCGTCACCGATGCCGACGGCAAGTCCTACCTCGACCTGCTCGGCGGTATCGCGGTGAACCTGCTCGGGCAGCGGCATCCGGCCGTCGTCGAGGCCGTCACCACTCAGCTCAACACGCTCGGTCACGTCTCGAATCTCTATGCCACCGAACCGGGCATCGCACTGGCCGAAGCGTTGGTCGATCACCTGGGTGCGCCCGCGCGGGCCTTCTTCTGCAACTCCGGCACCGAGGCCAACGAAGTCGCCTTCAAGATCAGCCGACTCACCGGGAGAACAAAACTCGTCGCGGCCGAAGGTGGATTCCACGGCCGGACCATGGGATCGCTGGCGCTCACCGGGCAACCGAGCAAGCGGGCTCCGTTCGAGCCGCTGCCCGGCGACGTCACATTTGTGCCCTACGGCGATGTCGACGCCCTTGCCGCCGCCGTCGACGAGACCACCGCCGCGGTGATCCTCGAGCCGATCATGGGGGAGGGCGGCGTTGTCGTCCCGCCCGCGGGCTATCTGGCTGCTGCCCGCGAGATCACCGCCGCCGCAGGCGCTTTGCTGATGCTTGACGAAGTGCAGACCGGAGTCGGACGCACAGGTGCCTTCTTTGCCCACCAGCATGACGGCATCACCCCAGACGTGGTGACCCTGGCCAAGGGGCTCGGCGGCGGACTGCCGATCGGTGTCTGCCTGGCCGTCGGCCCGACCGCCGATCTGTTGACCCCCGGGCTGCACGGCAGCACCTTCGGTGGGAACCCGGTGTGTGCCGCCGCGGCACTGGCGGTGTTGCGCACCCTGGCCGCCGACGATCTGATCGCCCGTACCGGGGTGCTGGGCAAGACCCTCAGCCACGGTATCGAAGAGCTGAATCATCCACTCGTCGACCATGTTCGGGGCAAGGGTCTGCTCCTGGGTATCGTGCTGCGCGCCGAGAAGGCCAAGGCGGTCGAGGCCGCCGCCCGCGACGCCGGATTCCTGGTGAACGCCGCCGCCGCCGATGTGGTGCGGCTGGCGCCGCCGCTGATCATCACCGAAACCCAGATCGACCAATTCGTCACCGCGCTGCCCGCGGTACTCGATATCGCCAAGGAGACGCAATGACAGTCCGGCACTTCCTACGCGATGACGACCTGAGTCCGGCCGAGCAGGCCGAGGTGCTGGCCCTGGCCGCCGAACTCAAGGCGGCACCGATGAGCCGTCGTCCCCTCGACGGGCCCAGGGGAGTGGCGGTGATCTTCGAGAAGAACTCCACCCGCACCCGGTTCTCCTTCGAGATGGGCATTGCGCAGCTCGGCGGGCACGCCGTTGTCGTCGACGGTCGCAGCACTCAACTGGGCCGTGAAGAGACACTCGAAGACACCGGAAAAGTGTTGTCCCGCTATGTCGATGCCATCGTGTGGCGGACCTTCGCCCAGGAGCGGCTCACGGCCATGGCGTCGGGATCGACGGTGCCGATCGTCAACGCATTGTCCGATGAGTTCCACCCCTGTCAGGTGCTCGCCGACCTGCAGACCCTGGCCGAGCGCAAGGGCTCGCTGAAGGGCCTGCGCATGACCTACTTCGGTGATGGCGCCAACAACATGGCGCACTCGCTGATGCTCGGCGGCGTCACTGCTGGTATCGACGTGACCATCGCCGCGCCAAAGGGTTTCGAACCCCATCCGGTGTTTGTCGAAGCGGCGCGGCACCGCGCCGAACAGACCGGTGCGAAGGTGGCCGTCACCTCCGACCCGGTCGCCGCGGCCACCGGCGTCGACGTGCTGGTCACCGACACCTGGACCTCGATGGGGCAGGAGAACGACGGGCTGGACCGGGTGCGGCCGTTCCGGCCGTTCCAGGTGAACGTCGAGTTGCTCAGTCGGGCAGATTCTGAAGCTGTTGTCCTGCACTGTCTTCCGGCGCATCGCGGCCATGAGATCACCGATGAGGTGCTCGACGGCCCGCAGAGCGCGGTCTGGGATGAGGCCGAGAACCGGCTGCACGCCCAGAAGGCACTGTTGGTGTGGTTACTGGAAACCCGAACGGCCGCCCGACAGTGACGGCGGCCACCCGTGCCGGTCGGCAGGCTCGGATCGTGGCTCTGCTGTCGTCACAGTCGGTGCGCAGCCAGAGCGAACTCGTCGCGTTGTTGGCCGCCGAGGGGATCGAGGTCACCCAGGCGACCCTGTCCCGTGATCTCGAGGAACTCGGCGCGGTGAAACTGCGCGGGGCCGACGGGGGCGTGGGCGCCTACATGGTGCCCGAGGACGGTAGCCCGGTGCGCGGGGTGTCCGGCGGCACCGAACGTCTGACCCGGCTGCTCGGCGACCTGCTGGTGTCCACCGATGCCAGCGCCAACCTGGCGGTGTTGCGCACCCCGCCCGGAGCAGCCCACTATTTGGCCAGCGCCATCGACCGGGCAGCGTTGCCCTACGTGGTGGGCACCATCGCCGGAGATGACACCATTCTGGTGGTGGCGCGTGAACCGATGACCGGCGCCGAACTGGCCGTCACTTTCGAAAACCTGCAGTAACAGAAAACAAGGAGAACAGCACATGTCCGATCGCGTCATCTTGGCGTACTCCGGCGGACTGGACACTTCGGTGGCCATCAGCTGGATCGGCAAGGAGACCGGCCGCGAGGTCGTCGCCGTGGCCATCGACCTGGGTCAGGGCGGTGAGGACATGGAGGTCGTGCGGCAGCGTGCCCTCGACTGCGGAGCGGTGGAGGCCGTCGTCGTGGATGCTCGCGACGAGTTCGCCGACGAGTACTGCCTGCCCACCATCCAGTCCAACGCGCTCTACATGGACCGCTACCCGCTGGTGTCGGCCATCAGCCGGCCGCTCATCGTCAAGCACCTGGTTGCGGCGGCCCGCGAGCACAAGGGCGGCACCGTCGCGCACGGCTGCACCGGCAAGGGCAACGACCAGGTCCGTTTTGAGGTCGGTTTCGCCTCGCTGGCGCCCGAGCTGAAGGTTCTGGCGCCGGTCCGCGACTACGCGTGGACCCGGGAGAAGGCGATCGCGTTTGCCGAGGAGAACGCGATCCCGATCAACGTCACCAAGCGGTCGCCGTTCTCGATCGACCAGAACGTCTGGGGTCGCGCGGTGGAAACCGGTTTCCTGGAGCACCTCTGGAACGCGCCCACCAAGGACGTCTACGACTACACCGAAGACCCGACCCTGAACTGGAGCACCCCGGACGAGGTGATCATCGGGTTCGAAAAGGGTGTACCGGTCTCGATCGACGGACGCCCGGTCACCGTGCTGCAGGCCATCGAGGAGCTCAACCGGCGCGCCGGCGCTCAGGGTGTCGGGCGCCTGGATGTGGTGGAGGACCGGCTCGTCGGCATCAAGAGTCGGGAGATCTACGAGGCGCCGGGCGCGATGGTGCTGATCACCGCGCACACCGAACTCGAGCACGTCACGCTGGAGCGCGAGCTCGGCCGGTACAAGCGCGGCACCGACCAGAAGTGGGGCGAGCTGGTGTACGACGGCCTGTGGTATTCGCCGCTGAAGGCCGCCCTGGAATCGTTTGTCGCCAAGACCCAGGAGCATGTGACCGGCGAGATCCGGCTGGTGCTGCACGGCGGGCACATCGCGGTCAACGGCCGCCGCAGCCCGACGTCGCTGTACGACTTCAACCTGGCCACCTACGACGAGGGCGACACCTTCGATCAGTCCAGTGCCAAGGGATTTGTTCACGTGCACGGCCTGTCGTCGAAGATCTCGGCCAAGCGCGACCTGAGCCTGTAAAACCTCGGCCCGTAACAACGCCCAAACTCACGTCTGGGCGCCAAAGTGCGAGTAGAAGCCGCCAATACGTCGACCTCGGCGTGGCGAGGGGAGTCAAGTGAGTACCAATGAAGGCGCGCTGTGGGGCGGCCGGTTCGCCGAAGGCCCGTCGGCGGCACTGGCGGCGCTGAGCAAGTCCACCCATTTCGACTGGGTGCTTGCGCCGTACGACGTCACCGCGTCGAAAGCCCACGCGCGGGTCCTGTACCGGGCCGGTCTGCTCACCGAGGAGCAGCGCGACGGGCTGCTCGCCGGCCTGGACAGCCTCGGCGAGGACGTCGCCGACGGCAGTTTCGGGCCGATCGTGACCGACGAGGATGTACACGGCGCGCTGGAACGCGGACTCATCGACCGGGTGGGCCCCGACCTGGGCGGACGGCTGCGGGCCGGCCGATCGCGAAACGACCAGGTGGCCACGCTGTTCCGGATGTGGCTTCGGGATGCGGTCCGCCGAGTCGCCGACGGGGCCATCGAGGTGGTGCGGGCGCTGGCCGCCCAAGCCGCGGCGCACCCGAGTGCGATCATGCCCGGTAAGACCCATCTGCAGTCGGCCCAGCCGGTGCTACTGGCCCATCACCTGCTGGCGCATGCCCAGCCATTGCTGCGCGATGTCGACCGCATCGCCGACTTCGACGACCGGACTGCTGTGTCGCCGTACGGCTCCGGGGCACTGGCAGGTTCGTCGCTGGGGCTCGATCCCGACGCCATCGCCGCGGATCTCGGTTTCGCCGCGGCCGCCGACAACTCGATCGACGCCACCGCTTCCAGGGATTTTGCCGCCGAGGCCGCCTTCATCCTCGCGATGATCGCCGTCGACCTGTCCCGGCTGGCCGAAGACATCATCCTCTGGAGCTCAACGGAATTCGGTTACGTAACCCTGCACGACTCCTGGTCCACCGGTAGCTCGATCATGCCGCAGAAGAAGAATCCGGACATCGCCGAGCTGGCCCGCGGCAAATCCGGCCGCCTGATCGGCAACCTGACCGGACTGCTGGCCACGCTGAAAGCGCAGCCGTTGGCGTACAACCGGGACCTGCAGGAAGACAAAGAACCGGTCTTCGATTCGGTGGCCCAGCTGGAACTGTTGCTGCCGGCGATGGCCGGGCTGGTCGGGACGCTGAGTTTCGACACCGACCGGATGGCCGAACTCGCACCGGCCGGCTACACCCTGGCCACCGACATCGCCGAATGGCTGGTGCGCCAAGGGGTGCCGTTCCGGGTGGCACATGAGGCCGCCGGCGCCGCCGTCAAAACCGCGGAGGGTCGCGGTGTCGGCCTCGACGAACTCACCGACGACGAGCTCGCCGCGATCACGCCGGAGCTGAACCCGCAGGTGCGGGAAGTGCTCACGGTCGAAGGTTCGGTGGCCGCCCGCGACGCGCGCGGCGGAACCTCGCCGGTCCAGGTGGCGCGCCAGCTGACCGTCGTCAGCAGCACCATCGATGCCTTGGAGCTGCGGCTACGTCGCTGAGATCGCCTTCAGAACCGGCGGCCCGGCTCGGCTCGACGACATCAATGGGCGGCACCACACGTTGACTGTCCGCGCCGTAGAGTTTGCCGCATGGGGGGCGAGCCCGGGGTGAGCGCACGATTGGCTGCGCGTGTGCGTCGCTGGTTCACCGGGTTGGGCTTCTCCCAGATGCGGCAGCTGGCTGTTCTGCTGGTGCTGGCGGTGACAGCCTTCTTCGGCGGCCTGGACAGCGCCAACACCAAGGTGACGGTGTTCGAGCCGGGCGACGAGTTCGGTGACGGCCAGTACACCCTCAGCGTCGACCGGGCTTCGATGCTCGACAAGATCACAGCCGGTACCCGCGTCGTGCTGCCCGACAACCCGGATCGTCGGTACCTGGCGGTGGTGGCGAATCTGACAAACGACGGCCACGTCCCGGGAAACCTGTCCAAGGTGTTCGATCTTGTGGGACAACCCGAGAAACGATTTGTGGGCGCCTACCGGATCGCCGACAGCACCTCCAACTGGTGGTTGGGACCCGGTTTGTCCGACACCTTCGCCTTCATCTGGGAGCTGCCCGACGCCGACCTGACACCAGGCGAAGCCGTCACATTGCGCGTGTGGAAGAAGAAGTTCACCGAACTCTCCGTCACGTACGGCCAGAGCTGGATCGACAGCGTGACCGAGTACGGCGAAATCACGGTCCCGGTCCGGGAGCGCTCATGAGAGTGCAAGCCGCCCTTGCCGCGGTAGCGATCGCGGCCGCCGCCTTCGTGTGGCACAACCTGCCGGTGAACAGCCAGATCTACGCACCCTTCGACGTCACCGCCGACGCGGGCTCCCCGGCTGTCGGCCGCAACCTCACCGCAACGGTCATCGGGACGCAGCTGACGCCGCTGATCAGGCCGGAAAATGGCTACCCACCGCAATTGGAAGCCTCGGGTATCTGGGTGGTGGTCAACGCGACGGTCGCAGCCGTCGAGGCCCCGGGTCTGTTGCGTGCGCAGCTGCAGGTGGGCCCGAACTCCTACAACCCAACCGATCGTCTGATGGCCGCGGCGCAACTGACCGGGCTGCAACAGCCGGAGCTGATGAACACCGGGGTTCTGGTGTTCGACGTCGCACCCGAGGTGCTGGCCGACGTCGACGCCATCGAATTGCGGACCTGGCTCGGTGACGAACGACTGGATTCCCGGCTGGTCGTGCAGATCGTGCTCGACGGCCCGCAGGTGAGCCGACTCGAAGAGGTGCGCCTGCCTCGCCCGTTGGTGAGTGCATCATGACGCTCGATTTGAAGCTGTGGCATCGCAACCTGATCGGAGGGGCGGTCTCGGCCGTCGCGTTGGCGGTGATCGTCGTCACCATGCTGCTGCCCGACTGGTCGGGCTACCGGGACACCATGCACACCGAAACCGTCGTCCCGGTCGGGGAGACCGGCGCCGCGGCGGGGGACAGCTGGCGGGTGGGGTCGGTGCGGCACCTGAACAGATCGGCCAGTGCCCGCAGCCCCGGGCTGCCGGAGGGAACCGTCATCACCGTTGTCGCGATCGACCGCGCCGGCACCGCGGACCTGGTGGGATGCGCCGGTGTCATCACCGACGGTCAGCACCGATGGTTCGCGGAGAGCATCGGTGGTTACGGACCGCTGCCACCTGAAGGGGCCACCGGCAACTGTGCCCGGCCGGGCCCCCTGCAGTTCAGTTTCCTGCTGCCGGGCGACGTGGTGCCCACCGCCGTCGACGTCACCGACTTGCAGGGACGGCTGGTGGTGCGTCTGCTGGTGTAGCGGGGGTTTGGGCGACCCGCTCCAGACAGTAGGCGAAGGTGCTGGCGATCAGACAGATTCGCAGCGGCTCGACGATCATGTGGGACGCCAGGCTCAACGTTGCGGTGAAGCCGGACCAGAACTCCCGAGGCTGGGGACCTATGAGCCAGGCAACACCCCGGAACAGGTAGCCGTCGCCGATCTGCGCGCGGTAGAAACTGCCGGCCATGTCCAGCCAGGCCAGGCCCAGATACGCCAGGACGTACAACGACAACGCCAGCACTCCACCGTGCAGAATCAGCCGCCCCGAATCGATGATCGGTCGAAATTTGCCCAATTGACCGACAGCATGATCGCGGGCCTTGTCCCGCAATGACTTCGGGACGGTGACCCACCGGCTGCTCAGCCGCTTGCCGGTCGGGGCGACCCGGGTGAAGGCAGTCGAGGCCCGGGCGCCGGCGATCCGGTGGGCGGCCTCGCGCCAATTCACGGTCAAACTCACGCCGTAGACGATTCCGGCGACCGCCAGCCAGATCAATGGCACCGCCGCACCACCGAACACCGTTCGCAGGGCCCACATCAGGGTGCTCCAGAGGGTCTCCAACGGTTCGAAATGGGAGAACAGCTGCTCGCGAGTGCTGCTGAACCAGACGATGATTCGACGTTCGGCGATCCAGCCTGCCGGGTTTACCAGCAGGGTCAGGCCCTGATTGACCGAGAAGCTCAACACCAGGAACACCCAGAGGGTGTCGACATACACCCGCACGGCGACCATCCACTCCGGCAGCCGATTCTTGAGCCAGCTCAACAGATATCGGAGGGCCAGCGCAGCAGCGATCAACACCACGGTGCTGACACCGACGGGCAACGTCTCGGGATGCAGCTCGGTGGGTTCCGGCGACATCATGGCCGCACCCACCCGATACACCAGCGCCCTGGCCTCGAACGCCAACCAGTCCTCGCGGAACATCTGCCACGCCAGGTAGATCGCGACAAACGGCACCACGATCGTCGCGAAGACGTTGACCTCCCGCAGATTGCGGGACGAGAAGTTCTGCAACACCGGCAGCCCGGGTTTGAGGACCAAGAACATGCCCACAAACGCCGCCAGCCGCGACAGGCCCGCCAACGGCATGATCACCGAGGCCCACCAGTCGTTGTCGTAGCCGGCCCACGCAGCCAGCTCGATCGCACCCTGCCGGCCGAGGTAGCCGAGCAGATAACACGCCAACAACTGCGGCAGGTACTGCACCCAGAGGGTCAGCGGTCGCAGCAGAGGGCGCACGCGCTCATCTTAGGAACTCACTCGACCGTTTCGGACAACAACAACCATTGGTCCTCGAGCTCGGCGTTCTCCGACTCCAGTGCCCGCAGCCGGGCGGTCAGGTCGGCCAGCCCGGTGTAGTCGCTCTGGTCGTGGGCGGCCATGGTGGTGTGCAGAGCCGCGATCTGGCCGGACAGCTTGGTCAGCTTGCGTTCGACCGCGCCCAGCTCTTTACGGGTGTTGTAGGCCGCGGCACCCGAGGCGGCCTCGACGGGTGCGACGGTCGGGGCCGGCGCGGCCGCAGACTGCTGCGCCAACTCCAGATACTGGTCGACGCCGCCGGGAAGGTGACGCAACGTGCCGCCGAGAACGGCGTACTGCTGATCGGTGACCCGCTCCAGCAGATAGCGGTCGTGGGAGACCACGATCAGGGTGCCCGGCCACGAGTCGAGGAGGTCCTCGGTGGCAGTCAGCATGTCGGTGTCGACGTCGTTGGTCGGCTCGTCGAGGACCAGGACGTTGGGCTCGCTGAGCAGGGTGAGCATCAGCTGCAGGCGTCGCCGTTGCCCGCCGGAGAGGTCACGCACCCGCGTCGAGAGCTGATCACGGGCAAAACCGAGGCGCTCCAGCAGTTGGGTCGGGGTGAGTTCCCGGCCGTCGACCTCGTATCCCGTCTTGAGCTGGCCGATGACCTCACGGACCAGGTCGTCTTCCACATCGTTCAGGATTCCGGCCTGCTGGTCGAGCATCGCCAATTGCACGGTCTTGCCGCGCTTGACCCGGCCCGACGTGGCTGTCACCGTGCCGGCGATCAGGCCGAGGAGCGTGGATTTGCCTGCGCCGTTGGCGCCCAGGATGCCGGTGCGCTCACCGGGGCCGATCCGCCACTCGATGTTGCGCAGCACGTCTCGCTCGCCGAAGGAGACTCCGACGTCCAGTAGATCGATGACGTCCTTACCCAGACGGGCCGTCGCCAACTTCGCCAGCTCGATACCGTTACGCACCGGCGGGACATCGGCGATCAACTCGTTGGCGGCGTCGATCCGGAACTTCGGCTTGGACGTCCGGGCCGGGGCGCCGCGCCGCAGCCAGGCCAGCTCCTTACGCATCAGGTTCTGCCGCTTCGCCTCCACCACGGCGGCCTGCCGATCGCGTTCGACCCGCTGCAGCACGTACGCGGCGTATCCACCCTCGAACGGTTCGACGATCCCGTCGTGCACCTCCCATGTCTGGGTTGCGACCTCATCGAGGAACCATCGGTCGTGGGTCACCAACAGCAATCCGCCGGTATTGCGGGCCCAGCGACGCTTCACGTGCTCGGCCAGCCAGGTGATGCCTTCGACATCGAGATGGTTGGTGGGTTCGTCGAGCGCGAGGACATCCCAGTCGCCCATCAGCAGCGCGGCCAGCTGGACCCGGCGCCGCTGGCCGCCGGAGAGGGTGCCGACGCGGGCGTTCCAGTCGAGATCGGCGGCCAGACCGCCCACCACGTCGCGCACCCGCGCGACCCCGGCCCACTCGTGTTCGGCCATCTCGCCGACCAAACTGAAGCCCACGGTGGCGTCGTCGTCGAGGAGGTCCGCCTGATCGAGGGCGCCGACCCGCAGACCGCCGCGGCGGGTGACCCGGCCGGCATCCGGCTCGACATTGCCGGTCAGCATTCCCATCAGGCTCGACTTGCCGTCGCCGTTGCGGCCGACGATGCCGATCCGGTCGCCGTCGTTGACGCCGACGGTCACTGAGTCGAAGACCATTTTGTTCGGGAACTCGAGGCGCAATGATTCGGCGCCGAGTAGGTGTGCCACTGGGCCAACCCTATCGTGGCCCCGGCAGGTGACCACGCGCGTGACCAAACGAGCAGGCTCGCGGAGGGCGATATGGAATGATGTGCAGGCCGTCGGGGCACATGAGCAGCGCTTTCAGCAGGGAGCACCGGATGGAAGTGAAGTGGAGTTGAACCTCTCCTCGGTAACCAGGCCAGTTCAGCGATTGGTGGCTACGGCGCAGAACGGGCTGGAAGTACTGCGCCTCGGTGGCCTGGAGACCGGTTCGGTGCCGTCGCCGTTCCAGATCGTCGAGAGCGTTCCGATGTACAAGCTCCGGCGGTATTTCCCGCCTGACACCCGCCCCGGCAAGGCCAAGGTCGGTGCACCCGTGCTCTTGGTGCATCCGATGATGATGTCGGCGAATATGTTCGACGTCACCCGGGAGGACGGCGCCGTAGGCATCCTGCATTTTGCCGGCCTGGATCCCTGGGTCATCGACTTCGGTGAACCCGACAAGGTCGAGGGTGGCATGCGTCGCACCCTGACCGACCACATCGTGGCCCTCAACGACGCCGTCGACACCATCAAGAAGGCAACTGGTCACGACGTCCACCTGGCCGGCTACTCCCAGGGCGGGATGTTCTGTTATCAGGCGGCCGCGGTGCGGCAGTCGAAGGACATCGCCAGCATCGTCACGTTCGGTTCACCGGTGGACACGCTGGCAGCTCTGCCGATGGGGATCCCGCCGAACCTGGGTGCCATCGCCGCCGATTTCATGGCCGACCATGTGTTCAACCGTTTCGATATCGCCGGCTGGATGGCCCGCACCGGCTTCCAGATGCTGGATCCGCTCAAGACCGCAAAGGCCCGGGTCGATTTCCTGCGGCAGCTGCATGACCGGGAGGCATTGTTGCCGCGGGAGCAGCAGCGCCGGTTCCTCGATTCCGAAGGGTGGATCGCATGGTCGGGGCCCGCGGTCCAGGAGCTCCTCAAACAGTTCATCTCTCACAACCGGATGATGAGCGGCGGATTTGCCATCGACGGGCAGCTGGTGACGCTCAGCGACATCACCTGCCCGGTGCTGGCATTTGTCGGTGAGGTCGACGACATCGGTCAGCCGGCGTCGGTGCGCGGTATCAAACATGCCGCTCCGACAGCCGAGGTGTACGAGGCGACGCTGCGGGCCGGACATTTCGGATTGGTTGTCGGTTCCAAGGCGGCGGAGATCACCTGGCCGACGGTTGCCGACTGGGTCCTGTGGCTCAGCGGCAACGGACCCAGACCGGCCAATGTGGCACCTATGCCCGACCAGCCGATCGAACACAACAACGACAGCGGTGTGCCGCTCGCGTCGCGCGTGGTGCATGGCGTCGGCGAGGCTTCGGAGGTGGCGTTCTCCCTGGCCCGTGGTGCCGCCGGCGCGGTGGTGGCCACCAACAAGTCGATACGCACCCTGGTCGTCGAGACCGCACGCACCCTGCCCCGGTTGGCGCGGCTCGGCCAGATCAACGATCACACCCGGATCTCGCTGGGGCGCATGATCTCCGAGCAAGCCGACGGGACACCGGACGGCGAGTTCCTGCTGTTCGACGGGCGGGTACACACCTACGAAGCTGTGGACCGCCGCATCGACAACGTGGTGCGCGGCCTGATCGGGGTGGGTATCCGCCAGGGGGATCACGTCGGTGTGCTGATGGAGACCCGGCCCAGTGCGCTGGTCGCCATCGCCGCCCTGTCCCGGCTCGGCGCGGTTGCGGTGCTGATGCCTCCCGACGGTGATCTGGCTGCTGCTGCCCATGCCGGCGGCGTCTCGGAGATCCTGACGGACCCGCCGCATCTGGCGAGCGCCTGCCAGCTGTCGCTCCAGGTCCTGGTGCTCGGCGGCGGTGAATTGCGCGATCTGAACCTGCCGGACGACGCCGACGTCATCGACATGGAACAGATCGATCCGGACGCGGTCGAGTTGCCCGGCTGGTATCGGCCCAACCCCGGGCTGGCTCGGGATCGTGCGTTCGTGGCGTTCAGCTCAGTCGGCGGTGAGCTCGTCGCCAAGCAGATCTCCAACTACCGGTGGGCGCTGTCGGCCCTGGGCACCGCCTCGACCGCGGCGCTCGGGCACGGCGACACGGTGTACTGCCTGACCCCGCTGCACCACCAATCCGGTCTGCTGGTCGCCGTCGGTGGGGCCGTTGTCGGTGGTGCCCGGATCGCGTTGTCCCGGGGGCTGCGACCCGACACCTTTGTCCAGGAGGTGCGTCGTTACGGGGTGACGGTGGTCTCCTACACGTGGGCGATGCTGCGTGACGTCATCGACGATCCGGCGTTTGCGCTGCACGGGAACCATCCGGTGCGGCTGTTCATCGGTTCCGGGATGCCCACCGGACTGTGGCAGCGGGTCACCGACGCGTTTGCGCCCGCCCAGGTGGTCGAGTTTTTTGCCACCACCGATGGCCAAGCAGTGCTGGGCAACGTCTCCGGCGCCAAGGTCGGCAGTAAGGGTCGTCCGTTGCCGGGCAGTGGTCAGATCGAGCTGGCGGCCTACGACGCCGAAACAGACCTGATGCTGGAGGACGACCGCGGATTTGTGCGGATCGCCGAGACCGACGAAGTGGGTGTCCTGCTGGCCCGGCCGCGCGGCCCGATCGACCCCACGGCGTCGGTGAAGCGTGGCGTCTTTGCCCCCGCCGATACGTGGATCTCCACCGAGACGCTGTTCCGCCGCGACAGCGACGGTGACTACTGGCTGGTGGACAGTCGTGCCGGCGTCATCCGTACCGGGCGCGGCATCGTCTACACCGAACCGATCACCAATGCGATCAGCATGATCACCGCCGTCGACCTGGCTGTCACGTATGCGGTGCCCGCCGGGGCCGCACAACTCGCGGTGACGGCATTGACACTGCGTCCCGGTGCGACGGTGACCGCCGCCGATCTGTCCGAAGCGGTTGCCGGTTTGGTGGTCGGGTTGCCGCCGGACATCGTGCATGTGGTTCCGGATCTGCCGTTGTCGGCGACCTACCGTCCGACCGTTGCCGCGGTACGGCAGGCAGGTGTTCCCAAGGCGGGGCGGACCGCGTGGTGTCTGGACCCGGCGACGGGCCAGTACACGCGGCTGACCGCGGCGGCGCGGGCTCATCTGATGCCCGGGCACTCGATCTCAGGAAGTAACGCGGATGGTGCTGTCGACCGATAGCGCTGTTAGGCTCCCCGAAACAGCACCAGGCGTGACGTTTCGTGGGCGCCTGAGACCATTGCTCATCTGCACGGCGACGCTGGAGGATCTTCGATGACATCGCATCCCGAGAACAACACGGCTCCGCGCTGGCGTCGTGCTGTGATGACGAGCCTGGCCGGCGCTGGTCTGGCCGCATCGATGGTCATGGGCCTGGGCGTGGCAGTCGCCAACGCCGACGTTCTGGACGATCTCGAGGCCCAGTACGGCCGTGGTGCTGGTGGCGGCAAGGTGGCCAATCTGTTGAACGATGCGCTTGTCATGCGTTCCCAGGGCGCACGTCCGCGCCCGGCGGACCTGCAGGCTGTGCAGGCGGCCGCCGCCAATCGTGGCCCCAATCAGGCTCCGCTGGTCGGCGCACTGCAACAGGTCGTCGGAAACCAGCAGAAAATGCTGGCGCAAGCTGGTCAGCCGTCCGGCGGGGGGATCGGTTTCTCGATCAACCAAGGGCCGTGGCAGCCGAATGCAAACGGCAACCCGATGATTCAGAACGACAATCCGATCTTCCCGATGCCGGGTCGGTAGTGCTCGACACCAAACTGCTCGGCATCATCGTCTGTCCCATCGACCGGGGGCCGCTGATGTACACCGCGGATCTCTTGTACAACCCCCGGCTGCGTCGGGCCTACCGGATCGATGACGGTATCCCGGTGTTGTTGGTCGACGAGGCACGCGAGGTCGGAGACGACGAGCACGCCCGGTTGGTTGCGCCGCAGGTTCAGTAGTCGGTGGCCGGCGGGTCACCGGTGAAGTAGCGCTGCAGATTCGGTGCGATGGTGTCGACTATCTGTTCCACCGGTAGCGAGGCCATGGGCTCGATCTCGAGGATGTGCCGTGCCATCAGGACGCCCAGGATCTGGGTGGCGGCAAATTCGGCGCGCATGATCCCGGTGCCTGGCGGATCGTCGAGCCGGGCTCCCAGCTCGGTGATCACGACGTCCCGCAGAAATGACCGGAAGATGGTGATTTCGTCGCCGGCCAACGCCGATCTCAACGTGGCGATCATCGCCACACCGACCTCGGAGTCCCATAACGGCAGGACCAACGACGGCAGGATTCGGCCCAACTGCTCGACGGGGGCGGTCCGCAGCGGCACCAGGATCTCGGCCGGGTCGAAGGCCACGTTGATCGCGGCGGTGAACAGCTTCTCCTTGGTGCCGAAATAGTGGTGCACCAGCGCCGCGTCGACACCGGCGTCGGCGGCGATGGCCCGGATCGAGGTGTTTCCGATGCCGTTGCGTGCGAACAACTCACGGGCGCTGGCCAGGATGGTGTCGCGAGTATCGGAGGCTCCTGGGGGGCGTCCGGGGCGCCGGCGTTCGGTAGCCGTCACGGCGTCCGTCGTCGTAACGTCATCGCCGCCAGACACAACGCTGCCCCCGCGAACATCACAACAACCACGATGTCACGGGCGGCGGTGGCCGTCAGCTCCGGGTGGGCGCCGACCTGTTGGAGTGCTTCGAGGGCATAGCTGGCCGGGAGCACATTGCTGATCCAATGCAGCCATTCAGGCATCGCGGCGCGTGGCACGACGATCCCGCACAACAGCAGTTGCGGCACGATCACCATCGGCATGAACTGCACGGCCTGGAACTCGGTGCGGGCGAAGGCACTGCACAGCAGGCCGAGTCCGACTCCGAGCACGGCGTTGATGATCGCGATGAGGAACACCCATCCCGGACTGGCTGCCGTGTCGAATCCGAGCAGCCAGAACGCGACGACGCAGGCGACGCTGGCTTGCGCGGCGGCTGCCAGTGAGAAGGCGGATCCGTACGCGGCGAGCAGGTCGAGGCGCCGGAGCGGGGTGGTCAGGATCCGTTCGAGGGTTCCCGACACGCGTTCCCGCTGCATCGAGATCGAGGTGATCAGGAACATCACCACCAGCGGCAGCAGCCCGAGCAAGATCAGGCAGGCGTTGTTGAAAGGTCCAGGTGCGGGTGCGTTCTGGAACATGAAGTACATCAGGACGATCACCAGGCTGGGGACCACCAGGATCATCGCCATGCTGCGGTGATCGGCGGCCAGTTGTCGCAGGATTCGACCCGTGGTCGACACGTATGGACCGAGGACGGGGCGGAGGGTGAGCGAGGCGTTTCCGGTCAGGCGACGGTGCTGCGGCGAATGACCGACAGGAACGCGTCCTCGAGTGAGGTGCATCGGGTGTCCTCTCGTAGCCGGGTCGGAGTGGTGTGGGCCAATAGGTGTCCGTCCCGCATCAACAGCAGGTCGCCGCAATGGTCGGCCTCGTCCATGACATGGCTCGAAACCAGCAGGGTGGTGCCGCTGCGGGCGAGGTCGGCGAAGCGATCCCACAGGTCGACGCGTAACAGTGGGTCGAGGCCGACGGTCGGTTCATCGAGGACCAACAGATCGGGTTCGCCGACAAGTGCACATGCCAGCGAGACCCGACTGCGCTGACCCGTGGACAAATTGGCGCAGTAGCTGTCGTGTTGGTCGGTCAGGCCGACAGCGGAGACGACGTCGGCAGCGCGGGATGTGGGCGCGCCGTACAGCGCCGCGAAGTACCGCACGTTGTCGATTACCCGCAGGTCGTTGTACACGGTCGGGCTTTGTGTGACGTAGCCGACTCGGTGACGAAGTGCGCGTGACCCGGCTGGATGGCCGAGGACGTCAACACTGCCTCCGGCGACGATCTGCGTGCCGACCAGGCAACGTATCAGCGTGGTTTTACCGCAGCCCGACGGGCCCAGCAGGCCGGTGATGGTGCCGCCGGCGATCGACAAACTCAGGTTGTGCAGCACTTCGGACCGACCGCGGGTCACCCGCAGGTCGGTGATCACCACCGCGGGAGCGGCCATCGAGCCGCGTAATTCATCGGGCGATGAACTCATCATGTGATGAATATTCGCCCGAATTCGCAGCTTGTCAAGGGCGGCGGGCAGAATCGGCGCGGTGACCGTCGCTGAATTGGCCATCGATCCGGTGGCTGCTGCGCAACGGCTGCTCGGAGCCCGGCTGTTCTCCCGCGGGGTCGAGGCCCTGGTGGTTGAGGTGGAGGCATACGGCGGACCCCCGGATGGGCCGTGGCCTGATGCCGCCGCACACTCCTACCGCGGACCTGGGATCCGTAATGCGGTGATGTTCGGACGCGCCGGACTGCTCTACACCTACCGCAGCTATGGAATTCACGTCTGCGCCAATGTGGTGTGCGGGCCGGACGGCACTGCCGCGGCGGTGTTGCTGCGCGCCGCCGTGGTCGTCGACGGCGAGTCGAACGCCCGACGACATCGTGGCGAGACGGTCCTCACAGACAAGTTGGCCAGTGGCCCGGGCAACTTGTGCTCGGCTCTCGGCATAGTGATGTCCGACAATGGCGCCGACCTCTTTGGTGCTGGATCACAAGTGCGCCTGGAACTCGGCTCGCCGGTGGCCGGTGAAAGTGGCCCCCGGGTGGGGGTGAGCAAGGCCGCCGATCGCAGATGGCGGTTCTGGCTTACCGAATATCCCCAGGTGTCGACCTATCGGCGCAGCCCGCGAGCGCCGGCGCCGGGGCTGTCCGACTGATCGCGGCAGCCGTGCGCGAAGATTCCTCCATGGGTATGACCATCCTCGACGAGCTGAACTGGCGCGGACTCATCGCCCAGTCGACAGATTTGGCTGCACTGGCTGAGCAGTTTGCAAGCGGTCCGGTGACCGTTTACTCGGGTTTTGACCCGACGGGACCGAGCCTGCACGCCGGGCACCTGGTGCCGTTGCTCACGCTGCGCCGTCTCCAACAGGCCGGCCACCGACCCATCGTGTTGGCCGGGGGAGCGACGGGAATGATCGGCGACCCCCGTGACGTCGGAGAACGAACCCTGAACACAGCCGATGTGGTGGCTGACTGGGCCGACCGGATCCGGGGCCAGCTGGAGCGTTTTGTCGAGTTCGACGACTCACCCACCGGGGCGATCGTGGAGAACAACCTGAACTGGACCGGCGAGCTGTCGGCCATCGAGTTCCTGCGGGACGTGGGTAAGTACTTCTCGGTGAACGTGATGCTCGATCGCGACACCGTGCGGCGCCGTCTCGACGGGGAGGGCATCTCCTACACGGAGTTCAGCTACATGTTGTTGCAGGCCAACGACTATGTGGAGCTGCGAAATCGGTACGGCTGCGGACTGCAACTGGGCGGCTCCGACCAGTGGGGCAACATCATCGCCGGCGTGCGATTGGTGCGTCAGAAGCTGGGCGCCACCGTTCACGCGTTGACCACGCCGCTGGTCACCGACTCCACGGGTGCCAAATTCGGCAAGTCCACCGGCGGTGGCAGTTTGTGGCTCGACCCCGACATGACCAGCCCGTATGCCTGGTACCAGTACTTCGTCAACACCGCAGATGCCGACGTCATCCCGTACCTGCGATGGTTCACCTTCCTGGCGCCCGACGAAATCGGGGAGCTGGAGGAAGCGACGACCGCGCGTCCGCATGAGCGGGCAGCTCAGCGTCGACTGGCCCGGGAACTGACCACGTTGGTGCACGGCGAGAGTGCGACGGCTGCTGTCGAACATGCCAGTCAGGCGCTGTTCGGTCGTGGCGAGCTGAGTGTTCTCGACGAATCCACCCTCGCGGCGGCGGTGCAGGAGACCTCTGTTGCAGATCTGGCGCCCGGTGGTCCGGACACGATCACCGACCTGTTGGTGGCGACCGGCCTTTCGGCAAGTAGGGGAGCCGCCAAACGGACGATCGCCGAAGGTGGCGTCTCGGCCAACAACATCCGGATCACCAGCGACGAATGGGTGCCGCAGGAATCCGATTTCTTGTTCGGCCGGTGGCTTGTGCTGCGTCGCGGTAAACGCAATGTGGCCGGAGTCAGGCGGGCGCGTTGACCGGGAGCTGGGCGTATGACGGTCAAAACGCCTTTGACCAGGCGATTTGACTCTTTGTTTCCAGCCCCGTAACTTTATCCAAGTCAGAGCGAGCCGGCCAAGCCGGGAAGCGAAAGACCTCCCGAGAATCGGCTTGGAAACAAGGCGCTCTCAACAGCCCGCATAACGGTTAGCGGCCAATAAGGCCGAGGATTTTGTATGCGGTCAGGGAGACAGTATAAAAGAAGTCTGTTGTTTGAGAACTCAATAGTGTGTTTGGTGGTTTTTGTTTGTTGTGCCACATCCTGTGGGGGACTTCCCGTCTTCCTGTGTGGGGTGTGGTTTTTGATGCCAGTTTTTGGTGTCTTTTGT
>NZ_JBARXZ010000238.1:0-58875 GCF_049647605.1 Mycobacterium sp.
GTGCCGGGGGCACCGCCTACCTGGAGCCGGGCAACGGTGGTGACGGCGGCGACTTCGGATACGGCGGCTCGGCCGGCGACGGCGGTGACGCCGGAAGCAATTCCATCGGTGACCGGCACGGATACGACGGCGACGACGGTACCGGGGGCGTGAACGGGCACCCAGGTTCGGCTCAAACAACCAGTGCTGTCAGTGATTTCAGTGCTGCGGCCGTGTCCGCGGCGCAACCGATCACATTGCAGTCACTGTGGAATGGCCTGGCCCGCCAGCTTTCCTACATCCTGTTCAACAACGCCCCGATCGTGGCTCCGAGCTGGGGTAGCCAATACGGCAGCGACAAGAAGATCGACGGGGATCTCAATGGTCAGAGCAGCAACGGGTTCGACCTGACCTACACGGTCAAGACGCCCCCACGGTTCGGCACCCTGACGCTGAACGAAACCACCGGCAAATTCGTCTACACACCGGACGAGAGGCTCGTCGACGCGGGGATCACCGACCACTTTGTGGTCACCGTCAACAACGGCACCACTGCAAAGCTTCCGGGAGCAGCCGGGGTGCTGCAGGGAATCGTCCACTCGTTTGCGGTCGCCATCGGATTGGCGCAGCCCGACAGTATCGATCGGGAGATTGTCCTCACGGTCACCGGCAACGGTCAGTACGGCACCACGGCCAACGGCCAATACTGGTCGGAGCAGCACTACTTCAACTGTGTGCTGATGGCGACGTCCATGGCGGTCGCGCAGGTCACGAGTCAGCATCCGCTCACCGAGGCGCAGATGATCGCCCTGGCGATGGATACCGACAGCATCGTCATCCCCGGCCAGCGGGTCTTCTTACACCAGAACATCGAGGAAGGCGCCTACGCGAAGGACGCCGCGAGGTTGATGGAGAAGCACTTCAACGTCACGGCGGAGTATCACATTTCCGGGACCTTCGACGACGACGACAACCCGATCGACCTGCCCACCGCCCAGGACGGCCAGCGGGCTTTCTCGGCCATGCAGGCAGCGCTCGCGCAAGGGAAAGCCGTGATGGCAGGAGTCAACTCGAACACTATCTGGTCTGCCGCAGACAACTACACCCCGGGCGCCACCGCCAACTGGACCAACAGTGACCACGAACTGGTGGTGATTGCCATCGACATGAATCGTGGCATGGTCTATCTGAACGACAGCGGTTCCGCTTTCGGGCGGGCGATGAAGGTGCCGGTCGGCGCGTTCCTCAATGCGTGGCAGGCGAATTACTACGAGATGGTGATCGTCTCGGCCAACAACACCTGAGGCGAACATCTTCCGCAGCAACGGGTTTGGCCCCGGCGTGACGTCCTCATCGGTCCGTCGCGCCGGGGCCTGCAACCAGGTTCGCTGGACGGCCGCCGCCGAGGAACTCCTCGATCTGCTCCCGGGCGATCACCCACGCCCGCTCCGAGGCGCCCTCGGTGCTTCCGGCGACGTGCGGGGTGAGCAACAGCCCCGGAGCCGTCCACAGGGGGTGGCCTTCGGGCAACGGTTCCGGGTCGGTGACGTCCAGCGCCGCCCGCAGTCGGCCCGACATCAACTCGGCCGTCAGGGCGTCGGTGTCCACGGCGCCACCACGTCCGGCGTTGACCACGATGGCACCGTCGCGCAGTTGTGACAGGAACTCGGCGTCGATGAGGTGGTGGGTGGCCGCGTCGGCGGGCAGCATCGACACCACAACATCGACGTGGGGCAGCAGCTCACCGATCTCACCGAGGGCGAGGACTCCCGCTCTGGCGGTGCGTCCGACAAGCGTGACCTCGGTGTCGAAGGGGGTCAACCGGGCTGCCAGGTTGGCGCCGAGATCACCGGCCCCGAGGACGAGGACCCTCTTGCCGATGAGTGTGTCGGTGTCCGCCGGCCGCCATTGGCCTTCGGACTGACTGTGGTTGAAGTAGGCAAGATCTCGATACAGGAACAGCAGCGCCGCCACCACCCACTCGGCGGTCGAGCCGCCGTGTGCGCCGCGACCGTTGGACAACTGCACACCGTCAGGGAGATAGGGCAGCCACTGCTCGAAACCGGCAGTCAGCGTTTGGATGAGCTCGAGGCGGGGCAATTCGGCAAATCGGGTCGCGGTGGCCTCGGAGCTTTCATGGCTGACCACCACCACCGTCGCGTCCAGACCGGCATCTGGCCACGGTTCTCCCGGCTGATAGCGCAGCGTTGTGATGCTCGTCGAGTCGGCGAGCGTCGCAACACCCAGATCGTCCGGCACCAGCACCAGCTGCGGGACCTGCGGAGTACTCATGCGTCACCGAGTTGTTTCTCGAACGTATGGGCGCCGACCGTTTCGGCCGGCAGGGCGAGGTCGTAGAGCGGTGTGTATCCCATGGCGCGGTAGAGGGCGACGGCCTCCGGCTGCCGCGGACCGGTCATCAGATACACCCGGGTGTAGCCGTATTGTGCTGCAAGGCGCTCCAATTCGGCCACCACGCGTCTGCCGTGGCCCTGTCGGCGATGCGTGGCTGCTGTCCAGATCCGCTTGAGTTCGGCGGTGGTCGAGCCGTGCCGGCGAAACGCTCCGCCGGCGACCGGGCTGCCGTCGATCAGCGCAATCACCAGCGTGCCGTGGGGAGGTTCGAACTCCTCGGGTGGGTAGGCGCGTAGGTCACGGTATTCGCCGCCGATGTCGTCGCCGTATCGGTTGCGGTACTCGACGGACAGTTCATCCAGCAGTGGTGCCGCCAGCGGGTCGTCTTGATGCACGACCACAAAAACGGGTTCGCCGACGGCGGCATCGGTAGATGTGGTCACGCGCGGCTGTCCTCCGTGGCTTGTCCTGGATAGGTACGAGCAAGTATGCCGTTCGGCGGCGCAAACGCCGCTGCCCCGTCACAATGGCCGGGTGTTGACAGTGCCCGCCAGTGTGTGGAAAGGCGGCCCCGTCCGTCGGGCGATGACAGTGGGGGTCTGCCTCGGTGTGTGTGCCGGAGCCATGGCCTGGTTGGATACGGGCGATCCCAGCGCCGGGGTGATCGCATTGGTGGTGTTCGGCATCGCCTGCGGCGCCTGGACGGCCTCCCGGATGAGTCGATTCTGGCCGGGTGCAGGGGAATTGACGGGAAGTCAACGAGTCTTGGTGGTCAATGCGGTGCGAAGGGCCCGGCCGATCCGGGATGCGCGGCTGGCCCCCGCGGTACTCGACTACAGCCGGGGGTTGCACGCTGCCGCGGAAAGCACCAAGCCGTGGCGCTGGGTGGTGCCGGTGGTGCTGCTCGTTGTGATGGTGATGGCGTTGTGGGATGGGATCATGGGGTCGGCGAACAACGCCGTCGCCTCGTTCGTCTATGTGGTGCTCATCGGACTCAACGTCTCGTGGTGGCCGGGCCGTCGCGAGGACCTGCTGGTCAACGCGGATCGGGTGTCGGCATTGGCGCGGCAGATGGTCTGAGCGGCCGCGCTGTTCTGGGCAGCGTGATCACCTGTCAGTAGCGGTGCGGGGGTGGAGGTGGACCGTGGCTGAGCAGCCCAGTGCGTTGGTGTTGTGGGTTGCGCAACAGATGAGCGTGCGTCGTGACGGGTTCATCGCAGATCTGGTGTCGGTGACGCGTGCCCAGATTCGTTCCTTGGACCATGACGCGCGGCTGGTCGATCTGTTGAACGCCAGTATCACCGAGAATGTGGTCGCCGCCGTTCACTTCCTCGAACACGGCGGTGAGGAAGGCGATGTCGAGGCGCCGAGCGCGGCGTTGGTCTATGCGCGCGCACTGGCGCAGCGGGATGTGCCGCTGTCGGCGCTGATTCGCGCCTACCGGATCGGGCACAACCGGTTCATCGACGAGGCGATGACGGTGCTGGGAACGGCTGAATCCCAGGATCAAGCCTTGTCTGCCGCCGCAGAATTGGTGCATCGAGCTGCGCTGTGGATCGACCATGTGTGTGATCAGGTCGGCGTGGTGTACGAGCAGGAACGCGACCGCTGGGTGAGTAGCCGCAGTGGTCTTCGCCAGCATTGGGTCAATGAAGTCCTCAACGGTGGGCCGGTGGACATCGGCCGCGCGGAGCACGCCTTGGAGTACCGGCTCGACCGTCTGCACCTGGCAGCGGTGATGTGGTCCGACGGCGAGGTGGCCACCAGGGAAGTGGGGGAGCTCTTCGACGATGCAAAGGCGCTCATCGGTCAACGGCTGGGCGCCGTCGGTCCGGCGCTGATGGTCCCGACCGACGAACGGGAGGCGCGGCTGTGGTGGCCCGTCGGTGCCGTCGAGGTGCAGACCGAACCCCTGGGGCGCGCACTGCAGGAGGCCGGTTTGGCCGCCCGGGTGGCCATGGGTGACCCCGGACGTGGGGTCGAGGGATTCCGGCGAAGCCTGCGTCAGGCCGAACGGACCCAGGTGGTGGCGGTCGCCGGCGATGACAAGTTGGGGCCGGTGGTGACCTACGCTGCCGTGGCCCCGGTGGCTTTGATGGCCGACAACCTGGCCGACCTGCGCCGCTTTGTTGCCGCGGTGCTTGGCGAGCTGGCCGTCGACGACGAACGCAGCCAGTGGTTGCGAGACACGCTGCGTGAATTCCTGGCCCGCAATCGCAGCTACGCGGCGACTGCCGAAGCCCTCTATCTACACCGGAACACCATCCAGTACCGGATCGGTCAGGCCTTGGACAAGTGCGGGGTATCGCTCGAAGACCACGACCTTGTTGTGCACGTGCAGATCGCGCTGCTTGCCTGCCGGTGGCTGGGTCGTGCTGTTCTGACTCCCACGTCCAGAGACCTCAGGTCCCGATGATGCTGTGTGTTGTGCGGAGCGCACGACGGCGGCGGTCAGCTTCGGTTGGTCGACATATGGTGTACATCACATCGGCGCGCCTAGCGTGAGTCAGGCCCCAGGATCTCGCTGTTGAGGAGTTTCGATGCATTTCGCCGACCTGCTTGACCACCGTGCGGAGGAGCACCCCGACCGGACGGCGTTGTCTGACGAGCACAACGGGCAGCTCTCCAACGTCGAGGTGGTGGCGCGGATCGACGCCGCCGCGGCCCGGCTCGCGGCGGCCGGAACGGTCGCCGGGGATGTGGTGGCAATCAAATTGCCCAACCGCAGCGAGTTTGTCATCGGGTTGTTCGCCGCATGGAGTCTCGGTGCAGCCGTGACACCCATCAATCCGTCGCTCACGGCCGCCGAGGTCGAGTTCCAACTCTCCGATGCGTCGGTGCGGGTGATGATCAGCGACGACAGCGACACCGACCAAGAGGTCACGGTGCTGCGGATCGGCGCCGACGTGGCGGCGCCGAGGCCTGCGCCTGGACCGCGGCGCGCTGACGATGTGGCGTTGGTGGTCTACACCAGCGGCACCACCGGTCGCCCCAAAGGGGTGGAGCTGACCCACGCCAACCTGATGGCGATGGCCGAATCGATCAACACCGCCATGGACAGCGGGCCCGAAACCCACAGCCTGCTGATACTCCCGCTGTTCCACGTCAACGGGATCGTGGTCAGCATCCTGGCGCCGCTGCTGGCCGGCGGCCAAACGACCATCGCCGGCCGGTTCGACCCGAAACGGTTCTTCGACATTGTGGAACGTCACCGGCCGACCTACTTCTCGGCGGTGCCCACCATCTATTCGATGCTGGCCACGCTGCCCGCGGAGATCACCCCCGACACCAGTTCGCTGCGGTTCGCGATCTGTGGCGCCGCCCCCATGCCACCGGCACTGATCGACACATTCGAGCGTCGTTACCGCGTCCCGATCATCGAGGGTTACGGCCTCTCGGAAGGAACATGTGCGTCGACAACCAACCCGCTCAACGGAATTCGCAAGCCCGGCACCGTCGGGGTGGCACTCCCCGGCCAACAGGTCGCGATTTTCACCGACAGCGGCGGGGGCGTCGCACCCGGAACGGCCGGCGAAGTCGGTATCAAGGGGCCCACCGTGATGCGGGGCTACCTGAATCGTCCCGAGGCAACCGCCGAAACCATCGTCGACGGCTGGCTGCGCACCGGCGACATCGGATTCCTCGACGACGACGGCTATCTCACGCTCGTCGACCGGGCCAAGGACATGATCATCCGTGGTGGAGAGAACATCTACCCCAAGGAAATCGAGTCGGTGCTCTACACCCATCCCGGGGTCCGGGAGGCCGCGGTCGTCGGACGCCCCGATGCCGTGTACGGCCAGATCCCGGTCGCCTTCGTCACCGCACAACCCGACGCCGAATTGACCGCGGCAGTTCTGCGCGAGCACTTGGCAGAATCGCTCGCCAAGTACAAGATTCCCGAATTGGTTCTGGTAGAGGATATTCCGAAGAACCCTGTCGGCAAGCCCGACAAACCCGCCCTCCGCCGACGTTTCAGCCCACCTACCACCGTTTGACCTCGAAAGAAGCGCCGCCATGAGCTTCATCAAGCCCAACATCCCTGATGTGGATACCGCGTCGTGGCCGAGCATTCCTCGCTGGCAACGTATTCAGGTGATGACCCGGCACTGGACCGAGAACGGTTTCGGCACGCCATACGCGGTTTATCTGCTCTACGTTGTCAAGATCGCCGCCTACCTGGCGGGCGCCGCCGTCGTCATCTCCCTCACCCCGGGCCTGGGCGGCCTCACGGATATCGACTCATGGTGGACCCAGCCGATCGTCTACCAGAAGCTGGTCGTCTTCACGTTGCTCTTCGAGATCCTCGGTCTCGGATGCGGTTCGGGTCCACTGACCCTGCGGTTCCTGCCCCCGCTCGGCGGGTTCCTGTACTGGCTGCGTCCCGGCACGGTGCGGCTTCCGGCCTGGCCGGACAAGGTGCCCCTGACTCGCGGCGACACCCGAAGCCTCTTCGACGTCCTGTTGTACGCGCTGGTCCTGCTGTCGGGAGCCTGGGTGCTGTTGGCGCCCGGGCACGGTGGATCGGTCACCGCCGCCGGCGACGTCGGGCTGCTGAACCCGTTGCTGGTCATACCGATGCTGGCGGCGTTGGCGTTGCTCGGGTTGCGGGACAAGACAGTCTTTCTTGCCGCCCGGGGCGAGCATTATGCGCTGACGCTCATCGTTTTCTTCTTCCCGTTTCCCGATCAGATCGCGGCGTTCAAGCTGATCCTGCTTGCCCTGTGGTGGGGTGCGGCGACCTCCAAGCTCAACCACCATTTCCCGTATGTGGTCGCGGTGATGATGAGCAACAGCCCGGTCCTGGCCGGCGCCAAGTGGGCCAAACGCCTGATGTGGCGGGACCCGGTCCACGACCTACGCCCGTCGTGGCTGCCGAAGATGCTGGCCCACGTCGGCGGAACCACCGCCGAATTCCTGGTCCCGCTCTACCTGGTCTTCTTTGCACCGTCGAGCGGCCCGTGGCTGTGGATCGCGGTCGGATTCATGGTCGTCTTCCACCTCAACATCACCTCGACAATTCCCATGGGGGTGCCGTTGGAGTGGAACGCCTTCTTCATCGTGTCCCTGTTCTACCTCTACGGGGGATACGGCAGCTACCGCGCCACCGACCTGGAGTCGCCACTGCTGCTGGCGATCCTGATCGCCGCACTGCTTGTCGTGCCGATCGTGGGAAACCTGTTCCCGGACAAGGTGTCGTTCCTGCCCGCCATGCGGTACTACGCCGGTAACTGGGCCACCAGCACCTGGTGCCTTCGCCCCGGGGTGGAAGACAAGATCGAAGACAATGTGGTCAAAGGCTCGGCGCTGGCCAACCGGCAGCTGACCAAGCTCTACGGCCCCGAGATCGCTGAAGTGATGCTCGACAAAATGACCGCCTGGCGGGCGATGCACACGCACGGCCGCGCGCTCAACGGGCTGATTCCGCGGGCTGTCCCCAATGAGGCCGACTATGTGATCCGCGACGGGGAGTACATGGCGGGCCCGATCCTGGGCTGGAACTTCGGCGAAGGTCATCTGCACAACGAGCAACTCATCGACGCCCTGCAGCGACGGTGCCACTTCGAGGAAGGTGAGGTGCGGGTCATCATCTTGGAGGGCCAGCCCATCCATCGGCATTGGCAGGCCTACCGCATCGTCGACGCCAAAACCGGTGAGCTGGAACGTGGTTACGTCGACGTTGCCGAGATGCTCAGTCGCCAACCGTGGCACGCCCCCGGCGACGAGCTACCGGTGCGCCTGGCCGCCACGAAGTCGACGGCCCGCATCCGATGAGTACCGCCGTGGTGGTGGGCTCGGGCCCCAACGGGCTCGCCGCGGCCCTGACGTTGGCCGAGCGCGGCGTCGACGTCACCGTGCTGGAAGCTGCGGACACCCTCGGCGGCGGCACCCGCACCAGCGAGCTCACCTTGCCGGGTCTACGCCACGACGACTGCTCGGCCATCCACACCATGACCGCGGCATCGCCGTTCATCCAGAGTCAGTCGCTAGAGGACTACGGGCTGCGCTGGCGCTATCCCGATGTCGACTTGGCCCATCCGTTCGACGACGGAAGTGCCGCCACCCTGCACACCTCGATCGGCGACACCGCCGACCAGTTCAGTCGGCGCGACGGGAACGCCTGGCGGCGAATCTTCGGTCCGCTCAGCAGGAACTTCGACGCGCTTCGTGACGACGTCTTCCGGCCCATCGTGCATCTACCGCGGCATCCGATCAAGCTCGGCACGTTCGGTGTTCAGGCGCTCATGCCGGCGACGGCGCTGGCCCGGGCCTGGCGCGGTGAACCGGCACGCGCGTTGTTCATGGGGGTGGCGGCGCACGTCTACTATCCGCTGACCCGGCCCAGCAGTGCTTCGGTCGGGTTGATGATCACTGCCGCCGGACACCGGTACGGCTGGCCGGTCGCCGAAGGTGGCTCGGCGGCCATCGCCGCCGCCATGGTTCGCCGGCTGACCGATCTGGGTGGCAAGACCGAGACCGGAGTGTTTGTCGACTCACTCACGCAATTACCGAACACCGACATCGTGATCTTCGACCTGGCACCACGCGCGGTCGCCGATATCGCCGGCGACGCACTACCGGGACGAGTGCACCGCGCCTTCCGGCGTTACCGGCACGGCGCCGCGGCCTTCAAAATCGACCTCGCGATCGACGGGGACATCCCGTGGACCAACGAGGCATGCCGGCGGGCGGGAACCGTACACGTCGCGGGGACCGTCGACGAAATCGTCGCTGCGGAACGGGAAGTCGCCCGCGGCATGATGCCGGGGCGCCCATTTGTGCTCGTCTGTCAGCAGTACCTCGCCGACCCGACCCGCAGTGCCGACGGGCGCAACCCGATCTGGGCCTACGCCCACGTGCCACACGGCTACCCCGGAGACGCCACCGAAGCGATCCTGGCGCAGATCGAGCGCTTTGCGCCCGGATTTCGCCGTCACGTGGTCAAGATCCACCGCCGCGGACCGGCCGCGCTGGCCGCCCACAATCCCAATTACGTCGGCGGCGACATCGCCACCGGCCGAAACGATCCGAAGCAGATTCTGATCCGACCCCGACTCGCTGTGGACCCGTACAGCACCGGGGTGCCGGGGATGTACATCTGCTCGGCCGCCACGCCACCCGGCGTCGGCGCCCACGGTATGTGCGGTCACAACGCCGCTCGGTCGGCCCTGCGTCACCTCAACAGGCGTTGATCGAACACACACCCGGTTTTGTTCATCGACACTGCTGACGGTGGGTTGCCGGGCCCCGGATAGGGTGTGCACCGGCGCCGATCGCGGGGGACCGCAACCCTTGGTCTCCCACGCGGGAAGGTGCCCAGCGCAGCAGATCCAGGATGACCATCTTGGTAAAACTCGACCGACCGGAGGGTCCAAATGGGAAGCTTCAATCCCGCGATGCAGAAGGCTCGACTGGCTGATGTTCCCAGCGACGCCCACGGATTGATCTCCAAGCGCACCGCCGAGCTCGACGGAGTCGCCGTCACCGAAGTGACGTTCGGCGTGGGGGCCCGCTGGTCCAATGACTTGAAGGACTACGCCGGCACGGATCTCTGCGAGTTGCCGCATGTGGCCCTGGTGCTGGCGGGATCGCTGGCCGTGCAGATGACCGACGGGACCGAAGACGTCTTCTCCGCCGGCGACGTCATGCTGCTTCCTCCTGGCCATGACGCGTGGACCGTCGGGGACGAGGCGTGCGTCTTCGTCGAGTTCTCTCGCGGAAACGACTACTACGGACGATAAGTCGCGAGTCGACGTCTGTAGGGCAACGTCATCAAACCACCGTCGCCGATCAGATCGGCGACGGTGGTTTGTTGATCAGGTGCGCAACCAACGGCGCCAGTTCATGTCAACACTGACGAAAGGCGCTCGGCCCGAGCGGAACTCAGCACGCAACGGTGATGAAATGGGTTGAGTCAACAGATGCCGATCCCGTTCTGGCGGCAGATCGCATCAAAGAACACCTCCACCGGCGGATGATTGAACCGGCCCGTGAACACCGTGGGAGTCATCCGTCAGAATCTGGGCCGGCACCCCATGAGGGGCCAGGGCGCCACGCAACCCATCGCAGACCGCGCGGGTCCGCTGACGCGCCATCACGGTGGCATACGCGGAGATCCGAGAATGATCATCGACGCCGGTCAGTGCCTTCGCTGACATGCCGGCAGCGAGCGGGAAAGCCGCCCAGGACAGCCATCTGCCACAACCCCATCGCCGCGAAACTTCTCTCCGTTTCCACTTCCGGGACCTCCGATCCCGCAGATTCGGACGAGGCGACCTGCGACATCGACAACCCATCGCTGATCGCGGCCAAAACACCCCTGGTACCGCTGCTCGGCCACGGTCAACTCCCTCAAGGGAGTGTCAAGGATCAGCCGAAGCCACTGTCAGGCATCAACCGAAACAGCAGTGGCCAGCATCAACGGACCCAAAGCAGGTAGAAAGTGCCCCCGGCATGATTCGAACATGCGACACCGGCTTTAGGAGAGCCGTGCTCTATCCCCTGAGCTACGGGGGCGACGGTGGGAGTGTACTCGGCGGCGGCGAATGCTTCACACAGCGCCACGTCGATGGCTCTGTGACCAGGACTGCGCGCACCGGGCCGGAGCAATACCAGGACCCGGGTCGGCCAGGGAAACCCCGGGACACTGTCAGCGCAGCTCGGCGATGACCTTCGCGAACTCATCGGCATGCCGGAACATCACCGTCAGATAGGTGATGCCGTAGGTGTCGCGCAGGTGGCGGACCTGATCGGCCATGTCCTTGGGTGTGCCGGACAGCACTCCCGGCATGCGGAGCAGCTCTTCGTCGGTGCTGTTCGGCGAGTACCGCCGGATCAACGACAGATCGGGTTTGCCCGAGGAATCGGCCGACGCGGTGACGGTCAAGTTCAGCTCGAGTTCGTCGAACCGGTCCCCGGCGGCGGTCCGCACAAATTCCACCCGCTCGGCCAACGGATCGGCGACCCCCTTACCGAGGTCGGAGCCGGTGAGGCCAACAATGTGTGCCTGGGTGGCCGCCAGCGTCAGCACCCGGTCACCGTTGCCGGCCACCAGCAGGCGCAGTGCCGGATGATGCTCCCGCAGGTAGTCGATGACGTGCTCGAGATGGGTGACGCGCTGGCCGGCAGGCGGGTAGGGCAGCTCGGCGGCTTCGAATTCCTCGCGCACGTAACCGGCGCCCAGGCCCAGATCGAGCCGGCCGTCGCTGAGCAGATCCAGGTCCGCCGCGTCGCGTGCCAACAGAGCGGGTTTGTAGAAGCCGGCATTGAGGACGTTGGTGCCGACCCGGATGGTCGAGGTCACCGCGGCGACGGCGGCCAGCGCCGGCAGGGGAGCGATGGCCCCGAGATGATCCGGTGCGATGAAGACGTCGAAGCCCAGATCCTCGAAGCGCCGGGCATTTTCGATCAGTGCGGTGCGTGAATGCACCCGGTTGACACCAACGCCGAACCGAAAGCTCTTGTTCATCGAACGTGATGCTACGCGCGGCACGTTTGACCGCACCGACATTGGTGAATCCCGCCGCGGTGAGCATCGAGATCGGCGAGCCGCCGACGGTTGGGGTGGAGGAGGAGTTCCTACTGGTAGACCCGGACTCCGGCGAACCGGTGGCCAAGAACGAAGAAGTGGCCCGCCACGCCGCGGCCAACGGAGTCGACCTGCAACGCGAGCTCACCAGCTGCCAGGTCGAGACCGCCACCGAGGTGCTGCACGGACGGGAGGAGGTGCTGGCCGAGATCGTGCGGTTGCGCCGGGTCACCGCCGAAGCGGCCGAGAAGGCGGGGGCGCGGTTGTTGGCCGTCGCGCTACCGCCGACGGTGCCGCAGACGTTCCCGATCACCGACAAGCCCCGCTACCACCGGATCGCCGCCGAATTCGGCATGCTCGCCCACGAGCAGGGCATCAGCGGATGCCATGTGCACGTCGCCGTTCCGGATCGCGACACCGCGGTGCGGGTGTGCACCCGGCTGCGGCCGTGGCTGCCGCTGCTCCTTGCGGTGAGCGCAAACTCGGCGATCTACCGCAACGACGACACCGGCTACGCCTCCTGGCGCAGAATTCAGTGGGGACGCTGGCCCAGCGCCGGGCCGCCACCGCACCTGCGCTCGGCGGCCGAGTACGACGCCGTCGTCGCCGAAATGCTTGACGCCGGCGCGATTATCGACGACGGCATGATCTATTGGGACGCAAGGCCGTCGGCGAAGTTCCCGACAGTGGAGATCCGCGTCGCCGACGTGCCCGCCACCGCCGCCGACACGACGGTGCTGGCGCTGCTGGTCCGGGCGGCGGTCATGACGGCGATGCAAGACCTCGACGTGCGCCACCCGATATCCGAACACCGCTTGCGGGCGGCCTACTGGCGATGCGCGCGTGATGGCGTGGAAGGCGGGATACCGCCGCTGCTCACCGCGTTTGTCGACGAGCTGCGGCCGGCGCTGGAGGCGGCCGGTGACTACGAGTACGTCACCGAGGAAATGACAAGGATCCTGCGCGACGGCAACGGGGCCACCCGGCAACGCCGCGCGTGGCGGCGCCGCGAAGACATCAACGACGTGCTGGACGAATGCGCCGAAGCGACCGTCCAGTGACTCAGCTCAGCGGCAGGCTCGCAAACGGTTCACTCGTCGGCTGTTCGGACCCGGTGCCGGGTTCGACGGTGAAGGCCAGCTCGGTCGACGCGCCGATATCGGGCACCACCGCGGTGGTCGACGGCGACACCGAAGCCGCATCCATGGTGCCCGCCGAGGTCGCCTGCCCGTCGTGCAGCAGCCACATCTGATACACCGTGCCCTCCGACGGCGGCGGCACATTGTTCATCACCAGCACGGCGGCGTCGCGGTCCCGGGAGAACACCAGGGTGGCCTGGCCGCCCGCGGGCAGCTCGCCGGAGACGGTACGCACATCGGGAGCCGCAAAAACCTGCTCGGCGGTCGACGGCTGCCCCTCCGGTCGCATCGAGATGCCCACGCCCAGCGCCCCGAGCCCGACCACCACCGCCGCAGCGGCCGCCACCGCGAGCTGGCGCCAATTGCGTCGCTGCGGAAGCGCCACCACCGCGGCGTCGGCCGTCACCGCCAGCACCCGATCCCGCAGCGCGGCGGGAGGTTCCACCGCCGTGGCCGCCGACAACACCGCCATTGCTTCGCGAATGGCCCGCACCTCGTCGTAGAACGCGTCGGCGTCACCCGAACGCAGCAACCGTGCGTCGATCTCGTCGCGCTCGTCGGTGCTCACGGCGTGCAGGGCGTACGGAACGGCCAGGTCCAACACGTTGTCCTCGGGAGATGTCATCGCAGCCCCAGACAACTACGCAGGCCGCGGAGTGCGTCGCGCATCCGGGACTTCACCGTCGCCAGATTTGCCGACAGCCGTTCGGACACTTGCGAATAGGTCAGGCCGTCGTAGTAGGCCAACTGGATGCACTGACGCTGCAGATCGGTCAATCCGTCCAGGCAGGCAACCACCTGTTGGCGCTCCTCGCGTAGGAGCACCGTGTCGCTGACGTGATCGACGGCGCGATCGACGGTGGCCGAGCCGTAGCGGGACTCGCGCCGGCTGGCCGCCTGCTCGGAACGCACCCGGTCCACGGCGCGCCGATGCGCCAGCGTCATCAACCACGACAACGCCGATCCGGCGGCGGGGTCGTAGTTGTCGGCGGAGCGCCACACCTGCAGGTAGACGTCCTGGGTGGTTTCCTCGCTGTACCCGGGATCGCGCAATACGCGTGTCACCAGGCCGAACACCCGGGCGCGGGTGTGGTCGTAGAACGTCGCGAACGCGTCGGCGTCTTGCCGCGCCACCCGGCGTAGCAACGCGTCGAGGTCCGTCACGTGCACGAGCCTAACGGCAGGCAGCGCAAACGCGGTCACACTCGCCGCCGCGGCGGACGTGGCAGAAAGAACGACACGCGGTTGCGGTACTCGCGCAGACCCGGCCGGTCGGCCATGTGTTTTTCGGTGAGGCGGGCGCCGGTGCCGTACACCAGCAGGTACGTCATCGCCACCGGCGAGACGATGGTGAGCAATGCCGGCCAGGCGCTGAGACTCACCAACCACACGCCCCACCAGATGCAGGCGTCGCCGAAGTAGTTGGGGTGCCGCGTCCAGGACCACAGTCCACGATCCATCAGGACACCCCGATGGGCGGGATCGGCCTTGAACACCTTCAATTGGTGGTCGCCGACGGCCTCGAACACCAGACCGATCAGCCAGACGATGACCCCGAGGCCCAGCACGGGCAACAGGATGGCCGGTGTCGGTCCGGCCGCCGCCGACACCTGGATGGGCAGCGAGATGAACCAGGCTGCAGCGGCCTGCACGAGGAAGACCTTGCGCAGCACCGTGGCCGTCGACGGATTCGCGCCGAGTAACGCCTCATAACGAGGGTCTTCGCCGGAGCCCCGGGTCTTGCCGTACATGTGCCAGGCCAGCCGGGCTCCCCAGACGGCCACCAACACCAGCATCAGGAGCCGACGGGTGAGATCACCGGTTCCGGCCACGGCCGCCGTCGCCGCCACCGCCACGAACCCCACACCCCACGTCACGTCGACGACGTTGTAACGCCCGAGGCGCCTGCCGACGGCAAAGGTGATCCCGAAGACCACCACGATGGTGGCCAGCGAGGCGAGGGTGACGGCCAGGAAATTCACCAACGTCCCCCGGTCGGGGCGAAGGTCCACTGGTACACATCCAGATAACCGGAGCGGAATCCCGCTTCCGAATAGGCCAGGTACAGCTCCCACATCCGGTGGAAGACGTCGTCGAAACCGAGTGCGGCCACCGCGGTGCGCCGCTGCAGGAACCGTTCCCGCCACAACCGCAGTGTCTCGGCGTAGTGCGGTTGCAGGGAGAACATGTCGACGGTACGTAAACTGGTGTGCCGCTGCGTGATCCCCAGGATGGCCTCGGCCGACGGCAGCAGGCCACCGGGGAAGATGTATTTCTGGATCCAGGTGTGGGTGTTGCGGCTGGCCAACATGCGCGAGTGTGGCATGGTGATCGCCTGGATGGCGACGCGCCCGTTCGGGGTCACCAGATCATCGAGGGTGCGGAAGTAGGTGGGCCAGAACTGGTATCCGACGGCCTCGATCATCTCGATGGAAATCACTGCGTCGTAACGGCCCTGGACGTCGCGATAGTCGCACAATTCGACATCGACACGGTCTGACAAGCCGGCCTCGGCGACCCGGCGTCGGGCCAACTGCTGCTGCTCGGTGGACAGCGTTACCGAAAGCACTTGTGCGCCACGGGCAGCTGCGCGCAGGCACAGTTCACCCCAGCCGGTGCCGATCTCGAGCACCCGGGTGCCGGGGCCGACCAGCGCGCAGTCGAGCAGCCGGTCGATCTTGCGATGCTGAGCCGCGCCCAGAGCGTCGCAGGTGGCAGGCAGTTCATCGAACAGCGCGCTCGAGTAGGTCATGGTGTCGTCGAGGAACTCGGCGAACAGCTCGTTGGACAGGTCATAGTGTTCAGAGACGTTGCGCCGGGCATGGTCTCGGCTGTTGTGATGAGTCCGGGGTTGTCGGGCCAGGGCGATGGGACGCATCTTCTGCAGGCTGCGTGGCACCAGATCGGCCATCGAGGTCGCGAATGCGGTCAGCACGCCGGCCAAGTCGCTGGATGACCATTCTCCGGCCATGTAGGACTCGCCGAAACCGATCAGCCCGCTGGTGCCGACCCGGCGCACCAGCCGGTCCGGATGGTGCAGCACCAGCGTCGGCAGAGTCGGGTCGGCAGCGCCGGCCACCGACCCGTCCGGATAGGCCACCCGCAGCGGTAGCCGGGCCGCCGCCCGCCGCAACAGACTGTCGGCGACCTTGGCCGAGACCGCCGCCACCGGCCCCGCCGGGACCTTCGCCAGCCCCGGCCAACGCTCGGAATCTATTGCCAGATGCTGGGTTCCAGTGGTGTTGATGGTCATGGCAGGTTCGCACTTTCTGCTGCGGCCTTGGTGTCGGCGACGGGACAGGTCTGCTCGCACGGCACCACCGGTACGCGGCGCAACCACAGGGTGATGCCTTGGACTCGAATGCTGAGCGCGCCCATCAGGGGAGCCAGCGGTGCGGTGAGCTGCAGCCGGGCGAGGCGTCCGGTGGTCGCTTTGCGGCGGGTGCCCCGCAGCGTGGCGACAAACGCCGGGTGGTTCTCCCGGTGCAGGGTGATGGTGACGTCGAGCTTGTCGTCGGGGCGAGGCGCCCGTACCTGATAGTGACCCTCGACAGCATTGAACGGGGATACGTAGAGCTTCTTGGGCACCGTCGTCGGGCGGCTCTGATCCGGCGGCAGCAAGTAGGCGTGCCGGCCGCCGTAGGTGTTGTGCACCTCGGCTATCACGGCGCGGACCTCACCATCGGCGTCGTGACACCAGAACAGGCTCAACGGGTTGAAGACGTAACCCAGCACCCGGGCCTGCATCAGTGCGGTGACCTGGCCGCCCGGGAGGTGCACACCGTGTTTCGCGAGGAACGCGTCGACCCGGCGGCGCAGGGTGTCCGGCCCGTCCGGGGGCGCCTCGAGATGGTCGCGTGGGTCGAACCGGGCGAACGGGCGTAGCGGCGCGGGGAGTCGCGGAGGCTCGTCGATATCGATGTACCAGCAGTAACTCTGGTGTTCGAAGTAGTGATGCACCGGGGCGCGGCGCAGGTGCGTGACCCGGGTCTGGAACAGCGCTGCGGTCATGCCGCCACCTGCTTCGAGCTCGTCGCCGGCCACTGTGCTCCGAGATGCTGGGCGGCGCGCAGGCCGGATGCGGCGCCGTCCTCGTGGAATCCCCAGCCGTGATACGCGCCGGCAAAGACCAGCCGCTCCTCGTTGAGGGTTGGCAGAAGTTTCTGTGCGGCAACCGATTCTGCGGTGTAGAGCGGATGGTGGTAGGTCATCTCGGCGACCACGGTGGCCGGGTTGACGTGCTGGTGTCCACCCAGGGTGACCAGGAACCGCTTCGGCCCGGTCAACCGCATCAACCGGGTGACGTCGTAGGTGACCAGCACCTGATCGCGCGCCGGGGTCAGCAGATAGTTCCACGAGGCGCGGGCCCGGTTGCGGCGCGGCAGCACCGACTCATCGGTGTGCAGTTGCGCCCGGTTGGTGGTGTAGGGCAGAGCCCCCAGGAGGGCGCGCTGGGCCTCGGTCGGCTGCTCCAGAATTGCCAGCGCCTGATCGGAATGCGTCGCGATGACGGCGGCGTCGAAGTGGCGCGGCGCATCCGGGCCCGCGGTGATCTGCACTCCGCCGGGTACCTGTCGCACTCCCGACACCGGCCGCGACGTGTGTACCTCGTCGAGTCGGCCGGCGATGGCCTGCACATAGGTGTCGGACCCGCCGACCACGGTGCGCCAGGTTGGCGATCCGTACACCGTGAGCATCCCGTGGTGTTCGAGGAACACGAACAGGTAGCGCGCCGGATAGTCCAGCGCGGAGTCGGGTGCACACGACCACACCGCGGCGACCAGGGGAGTCATGAAGTATTCGGTGAAGTAGGCGCTGAAATGATGACGCCGCAGGAACTCGCCGACCGTGTCGGTGTCCTCGGTGGTGGCCTGCAGCAGTGCGGTCGCCTTGCGATGGAACCGCTTCACCTCGGCCAGCATGATGAGGTACTTCGGCCGGGTGAGGTTGGACAAGGTGGGGAAGAGGCCGCCGATCCCGCGGGCGCCGGCGTACTCGAGTCCGATGCTGTCGGCGCGCACCGACATCGACATGTCGGTGTCGCCGGTGAGGATGCCGAGCTCGTCGAAGAGTCGGCACAGGGTGGGGTAGGTGCGGTTGTTGTGCACCAGGAACGCGGAGTCGACGCCGACGGTGTTACCGGCTCCGTCGTCGACAAGATGGGTGTGGGCGTGGCCGCCCAGCCGGACATCCGCCTCATAGAGCGTCACCCGGTCACGCGCCGAGAGCACGTAGGCGGCGGTGAGCCCCGCTACGCCACTTCCGATGACCGCGACCGATCGCCTGCTTGTGTCATTCGCCTGCACATCTGCTATTCGGAGGCGGTGCCGGTTCGGATGGGTGACAAATTCAGGACGTGCCCCCGCAACGCAAACTCAGGCGCCTCCTCGAACGTGCGTTCGTGGAGACGCCTGAGTGGCGTTGAGTCAGGTCAGGACACGCTGGCGGCGCTGCGGGCCCCGTCGATCAGATGGCCCCAGGTCTGCGCGGCGACCTCCGCGGCCGGCTCGGCGACCACGCGCGGCGACCCCTCGGCATGATTCACCAAGGCTCGTGCCAATGACAGCGTGCCGAGGCCATGCGACCTGGAGGTACCCGCCAGCTCGGCGAACGCCTCCTCGGGGCTGCAGCCACGCAGGGCGACCAGAACGCCCTTGGCGATATCCAAGGATCGACTGTCGATGGGCGGGGTGTGTGAGTTCCTGAGCAACGCGATTCAACCTTTCTTGGCGCTGAATGGTCTCACACTAGTTGGCGGGCAAAAGATTTGAGTGACTTCGCCAAATAGTCGACCGCGTGGCGAATTGAATGTGAACGAGCGGTGGCGGTTTGTTCAGCCGGACCAGGAGCGGGCGGCCCCGATCAGCCCCTGGATCAACGCCGATGTCGCAGGACAGAGTCCGTCGTCACCCGGCATCGCGCTACGCGGGCTGATGCCGCGCACCCGCGGGGGCAGCTCCAGTTGCACCCCACCACGGCGCGGCAGATTCGCCGGATTGTCCGGGTGCAGGCCTCGCAGTTCGGGCGGGATGGCGTTGAGATCGGTGATCAGCTGGTAGCCGGGGACCTCGACATGGGAACCCAGATGAGCGGCCAACGCCCGGTTGCCGCCACCCGCCAACAGGTGGGTGCTGCGCCCGATCCGGCCGTAACCGTGCAGCGAGACGACGGTGTCCACGTGCTCGAGGAAAGCGCGCAGCCGAGGCGAGTCGGCGGGGGAGAACCGCGCGGACCCGAGGTGATGTGGGTAATGGTCGGGATGCTGCACGACATACACCGACGCGCCGACGGCGTCGGCGGCACGTTGGGCGATCACGTCGGTCATCCGCTCCAGGCCGCCGCCGTGGATCGCCATGAACCCGAAGTCGGAGCGCAGTGTCGATGTTTCGCGGACACCGGCCTCGGACAGCAGCGCCGCCAGCGTCGACGGTGCCTCGGGTGCGGCCGGGCCGAGTTTGCGGGGCCAATGGATTGGATCCCAGCGCCGGAGGAACTCCACCCAGCGTTCGGGCAGGCCGTGATGCAGGGCCCCGTCGATGACCCGTTCCAGGTAGCCGGGTCGAGGGGCACCCGGCTCGACCCGATGGTCGATGTAGACCCACGCCTGGGTGGGGCCGGTGTCGGTATCCAACGTCAACCGGTCCCGCCGGTAACGCACCGGGACCCCCTCGGCGCTGTCCAGGGTGGCCAGATCCCGATCGGAGACGTCCCAGATGACGCCGTGCACCCGGGAGCTGACAAACGGCTCGACGGTGGCGACGCCACGCTCGTTGATCAGCCAGTCGTGGTCGGCGAGGGTGGCCGGGCGCGGCGATCCGGCTTCAGGGCAGCGGCGCGCCATCTGCTCCACGCACAGGTTGGACCCGTACGCGAAATAGAGGTGACGGACCGACACTCAGTCCGTCACTGTCAGATAGATGAGCACCACATTCAGCACACTAATCAGCACGGCGACAGCCCAGCCGAGCGCGGTGGTCAGGCGGCTGTTGACGTCGGCGCCCATCACCTGCGGGTCACTGGTCAGCCGCACCAGAGGGATGAGTGCAAACGGGAGCCCGAATGACAGCACCACCTGCGACAACACCAGGGCGCGACTCGGGTCGAACCCCACCCCGAGGACAAGCAGCGCCGGGATCAGCGTCACCAGTCGGCGGGCGAGCATGGGAACCGACACCTTGAGCAGACCCTGCATGATCATCGCTCCGGCGTAAGCGCCCACCGAACTGGAAGCCAGCCCGGAGGCCAACAGCCCGATGGCGAAGAACAGGGCGACCGTCGGGCCCAGGGTGTCCTGTACCGCCGCGTAGGCGCCCTCGATCGAGTCGGTGTTCTCCCGCCCCTGCAAGTTGGTGGCGGCGACCAGGAGCATCGCCAGGTTCACCGCGCCGGCAACCAACATGGCCAGCGCAACATCCCATTTGGTGATGCGCAGCAGCCGCCGGCGAGGTTCGCCCGCCGCGGGATGCCCGTGACGGTCGCGGGCCAGGCCGGAGTGCAGGTAGACCGCGTGGGGCATCACCGTTGCGCCCAGCATGGCGGTGGCCAGCAGCACGCTCTCGGCGCCGTCGAACATCGGGACCAGGCCGGAGATCACCTGTTCCGGGGCCGGTGGCTGCACCACCAGGCTGGTGAGGAAGCCGATCGCGATGACCAGCAACAGGCCGGTGATGACACGTTCGAACATGCGCTGGCCGCGGCGGTCCTGTACCAGCAGGAGCAACAGCGATACCGCGCCGGTGATGATCCCGCCGAGCAGCAACGGCAGGTCGAACAGCAGGTACAGGGCGATCGCGCCGCCGACCACTTCGGCGAGATCGGTTGCCATGGCCACCAATTCGGCCTGCACCCAGTAGGCCAATCGGGTCCGCCGGCGTGTGTGGTCGGCCACCGCTTCCGGTAATGACTGCCCGGTGACCAGGCCCAGCTTGGCGGACAGGAACTGCACCAGTCCCGCCATCACGTTCGCCATGACGATCACCCACACCAGCAGGAAGCCGAACTGGGCGCCGGCGCTGACGTTGGCGGCGACGTTTCCGGGGTCGACGTAGGCGATCGCGGCGACAAACGCCGGCCCAAGAAGGAGGAACCCCGACCTCACTGGTGCTGTGGTGGCACGACTCAACGCCCTGGCTCTCTGTTGAAGTGCTCAAATCAGAAAGTTAGGGTAGACGAAACTTTGTTCAGCGGCTAGCCGAATCCGATGACAAATCCGGGGCCGCCCCAGCCCCAGCCCCAGCCGTTGTTCCAGCCCCAGCCAGGCCAGCCATAGCTCACCGGCGGCGGCGAGGTGGTGATCTGGGCGCTGCCTCGGGTTTGGCACTGGGTGGTCTGCGGGGACACATACACGCACTGCGGCATGGCCGACGCGGGCGGTGAAAGCCAGACCGCCGCCGACAGCGCCAGGGCTGTCAGCGGCGGAATGAGAAGTGTTTTTGACGTGCTCATGATCGCTCCGATCGATGGCACGATTTTACGCTCCGAACAGCACGTTCGACAGTTTGGAACTACGGAAACTCGATGACGTAGTTCGGGAAGTCCCAGTACCGATACGTGAAGCCCGGCCAGGTGGGTGCGCCCATGGCCGGCGGCGTCGTCACGATCTGGTGACTACCCCCGGCAGTGGTGCAGTGGGTGGTTTGCGACGAGACATTGCCGCACTTCGGCGCCGCTGCGGCCGCCGGTGAAAACAGCACTGCCGCTGCCAGCGCCAAGGCTGTCAGCGGCAGTGTAAAAATCTTGGTTGACGCGATCATGACGTCAGGCGCAGGTCAGAGAACCCCGATGCCGCCACCCCAGGGCCACATTCCGAACTGGGTCATGCCGAGCTCGCCGGGAGAGGTGGTGAGCTGGGCGTTGCCCGGGCTCTGGCACACCGTGCTGGAACCGGAGATGATGCTGCCCGCCTGGGTGCAGCTGGGCTGCGTGCTGGGATCGGCCGACGCCAGCGGTGCGGACATGATGGCCCCCGCAGCACCAGCGGCGGCGAGCATGGCGGCGACGGTCAAGGGTGACTTCATTACAGTCCTTTCATTGGCTGCAAGCAGCCTACAGGCCTTTGCCAGCGATGAGCGGTGTGTCCAGCAAGCTTCATCTGCAACACTCCGTCGCTGCCACCCCTGAATGGCATGGACGAGTGGTACCGACGATGGGCATCGGCAGTCCGCGAGTGCCTCGGCCGGTCCGGCACGGCTGGCCACGGGGGGACTGCGGGAGCGGACTTCTACAGATCGGGGATGGGCAGATCCAGGTTGGGGAAGGTGAGGCCTCCGTCGACCTCGAGAGTCTTTCCGGTCAGGTAGCTGGCCGCCGGGGAAGCCAGATACACCGCGGCGGCGGCGATATCGACCGGGTCGCCCAGCCTGCGCATCGGGGTCGCCTTCTCCATCGGGGTGCGCAACTGTTCGTTCTCGGCGACCACGTCCAGGGCCGAGGTGAGGATGGAGCCGGGGGCGATGGCATTGACGCGCACCCGCGGCGCCAAATCCAGTGCGGCAAGCCGAGTGTAGTGTGCCAGTGCGGCTTTCGCAGTACCATAGGCGGCAAATCCGCGGCCGGCCAGCCGCCCCATGGTCGACGTGATGTTGATGACATTGCCGCCGCCGCTGTGCTCCAGCATCAGTGGCACCGCAGCCGAAGTCAGCGCGTGCGCCGTCATCACGTTGAAGGCGAAGGCATTTTTGAAGGCTTGTGTCGGGGTGTTCAGCAACGGTCCCGGCATGGTGCCGCCGACGTTGTTCACCACCACATCGAGTTTGCCAAAGGTCTCGACGGCGACGCTCGCCAAGCCGGCGGTGGTCTCGGGTTGGGCCAAGTCGCCGACAACAACATGGGCTCGCCGGCCGGCGTCTCGGATCTGGTCGGCTACCGCCTCCAGTTCGGATTCCGTGCGCGAGGCGATCACCACGTCGGCTCCTGCCTGCGCGAATGCGACGGCAATGGCTGCACCGAGGCCGCGGCCCGCGCCGGTGACGACGGCGACCTGGTCTGTGAGGCGAAATCTGTCGAGGATCATCGCGGCACACGGTAACAACCCCCGACGCTGTTCTGTGGCACATTGCGGAAGGTTTCTGGAACAGGTTCTAGTTGCCGACTCTGGCGACTTCAACGTGCGATTGAACCAAGTGTGAGCCGCGGACGTAACCAACCATATGAATGTTCTACGACTTAGCCTGAGCTGATGACCGACGACAAGACGCCCGCGATTTCGGCGGTGGCGGTGGAGTTTCCGCCACACCGCCACTCCCAGGCAGATGTGATCGCCGCGCTGGCGGACTTCGCCGGCCCCGAGTTCCACCGATTCGCCGCCGCCGCCGGCGTGGAGCACCGGAACCTGGCGCTGCCCCTGGCGCGCTATCCCCAGTTGACCGGTTTCTCCGAAGCCAACGCCGCCTACCTCGAAGTGGCGCTGGAGATCGGCGAGCGGGCGCTGCTGTCTGCGCTGGACAAGGCGGGCCTGCAACCCGCCGATGTCGACATCATCTTCTCCACGACCGTCACCGGTCTGGCGGTGCCCACCCTGGAAGCACGCCTCGCCGGACGTGTCGGACTGCGGCCCGACGTGAAGCGCGTCCCGCTGTTCGGGTTGGGATGCGTCGCAGGCGCGGCCGGTGTCGCCCGTATGCACGACTATCTGCGCGCCTTCCCCGACCAGGTGGCGGTGCTGCTGGCTGTAGAACTGTGTTCGCTCACCGTGCAGCGCGATGACATGTCGATGGCGAACCTGGTGGCCTCCAGTCTGTTCGGCGACGGTGCCGCAGCTGTGGTGGCCACCGGTGCCAACCGGACTTCCTCCAAGTCCGGCGGACCCCAGGTGTTGGCCACCCGTAGCCGGCTCTACCCGGACACCGAAAACGTGATGGGCTGGGACATCGGCACCCAGGGATTCAAGATCGTACTGTCGGCCGACGTACCCGACGTCGCCGAGAAATACCTCGGTGAGGACGTCACGCTGTTCCTCGCCGAGTTCGGCCTCAAGACCACCGACATCGGCACCTGGGTGTCTCACCCCGGTGGCCCGAAGGTGATCGACGCGATCGAGAACGTTCTCGAACTTCCCGCCGATGCGCTGGCTCACACCCGGACGTCATTGCGCAACAACGGAAATCTGTCCTCGGCATCGGTACTGGACGTGCTGCGGGCCAACTTGGCCGAGCCGCCGGCGGAAGGCACCTACGGCATGATGATCGCGATGGGGCCGGGCTTCTGCTCCGAACTAGTCTTGCTGCGCTGGTAGGGGGGCCGTGTACTACCTGTTGATCCTGGCCGTCGCCGTTGAACGGCTCGTCGAACTCGTCGTCTCCAAGCGAAACGCCAAATGGGCCTTCGCCCACGGCGGTAAGGAATACGGGCGCAAGCACTACCCGGCCATGGTGATCATCCACGCCGGCCTGCTGATCGGATGTGTGGTCGAGGTCTGGGCGCTGGACCGGCCGTTCATTCCCTGGCTGGGATGGTCGATGCTGGTGGTTGCCGTGCTGACCCAGGTGCTGCGGTGGTGGTGCATCACCACCCTCGGTAAGCGGTGGAACACCCTGGTGATCGTGCTGCCAGACGCGCCACTGGTGAACACCGGTCCCTACAAGTACAAGTGGCTGCACCATCCCAACTACCTCGTTGTGGTCCTCGAAGGCATTGCGTTGCCACTGATCCACACCGCCTGGATCACCGCCATCTGTTTCACGGTGGCCAACGCGTGGCTGCTCAGTGTGAGGATCCGGGTGGAAAACCAGGCGTTGGGATACACCGCGCCGAGCAAGGTATGAGCGGCTACGACGCTGATGTGCTGGTGGTCGGTGGCGGCCCCGGCGGCCTGGCAACCGCGCTACACGCACGGGCCCTTGGCCTTTCGGTGATCGTGATCGAACCCCGGGAAACCCCGATCGACAAGGCGTGTGGCGAAGGGCTGATGCCCGGCGGGCTGGCGCAGCTGGCCCGACTCGGAGTCGATCCGGCGGGCATGCCGTTTCGAGGTATCGCCTACTCGGACGGAAAACGGCGCGCCGAAGCCAACTTCCGTGACGGTGTCGGTCGCGGTGTTCGGCGCACCACCCTGCATGCCGCCATGGCGACCCGGGCCAAAGAGGTGGACACCACGTGGGTGGCGACCAAGGTGACGTCGGTGGCCCAGGACCCTGACGGGGTGACCGCCGCCGGCATCCGGGCGCGCTACCTGGTGGGAGCCGACGGGCTGCACTCGGTGGTGCGCCGGTCGGTGGGAATCGGCGCGGCGGTGGGCAGCCCCCGACGGGTGGGGCTGCGCAAGCACTACCGGATTCCGGTGTGGTCGGACTGCGTCGAAGTGCACTGGTCCCCATACGGTGAGGCTTACGTGACGCCGGTGGAACCCGACCTCGTGGGAGTGGCCATCTTGAGTACCGGGCGCGCCGACCTGAATTGGTTCCCGTGGCTGGCAGAGCGGCTCGAGGGCGTCACGCACGGCGGCGAGCGGGGCTGCGGGCCACTGCGACAAGTGGTTTCACGACGAGTCGCGGGCCGGGTGCTGTTGGTCGGTGACGCTGCCGGCTACGAGGACGCGCTCACCGGCGAGGGGATGAGCCTGGCGGTGAAACAGGCCGGAGCTGCTGTTGCCGCGATCGCTGCGAACCGGCCGCAGGACTACGAGAAGGACTGGCATCGGATCACCCGGCGCTACCGGCTCCTGACCCGTGGTCTGGTCCTGGCCACGGCGAGCCGATTCGGCAAGCAGGCCATCGTGCCCGGTGCGGTCGCCCTGCCACCGGTGTTCCGCTTGGCGGTCAACACCCTGGGACACTAGCTCCCGGTCACCGGCTCGCCTTCTTCGCCGGAGCTTTCTTGGCGGCCTTCTTCGCGGGAGCTTTTTTGGCCGGGGCTTTCTTTGCGGACTCGGCGTCCCCGCCCGACGATTCGGCCCGGCGCTTCTTCACGCTGGCCTCCAACTTGGCCAGCAGATCCGAGACATCTTCGGTGTCGTCGAGTTCCTTCGGCTGCTCCTCGGCGGTGAACGCCTCACCGCCTTCGAGCTTGGCCTCGACGAGCTCCCGCAGCTGCTCCTGGTAGTCGTCGTGGAACCGGTCGGGGTTGAAGTCGTCGGCCATCGATTCGACCACCTGCCCGGCCATTTTCAGTTCGGCGGGCTTGATCTCGACCTTCTGATCGAGCACCGGGAAGTCGGGATCGCGGATCTCGTCGGGCCACAGCAGCGTGTGAATGGTCATCACGTCGCGCTTGTTGATGTCCATCACCCGCAGGGCGGCCAGTCGGGTCTTGTTACGCAGGGCGAAGTGCACGATCGCCAGCCGGTCGGTGTCCATCAATGTCTTGGCCAGCAGCACATACGACTTCGACGACTTGGAATCCGGCTCCAAGAAGTAGCTCTTGTCGTACATGATCGGGTCTATCTGGCTGGCCGGCACGAACTCCAGCACCTCGATCTCGCGGCTGCGTTCCTCGGGCAACGTGGCGATGTCCTCATCGGTGATCACCACGGTCTGGCCATCGTCGGACTCGAACGCCCGACCGATGTCGCGGTACTCGACAACTTCACCGCACACCTCGCACACCCGCTTGTACCGGATGCGCCCGTTGTCCTTGGCGTGTACCTGATGGAACTTGATGTCATGGTCCTCGGTGGCGCTGTAGACCTTGACGGGGACGTTCACCAAGCCGAAGGCAATCGAACCCTTCCAGATGGACCGCATAGGCCAGTATGGCCCAGGTTGGCCTCCGCCAAACGCCGCGAACCTGAACTCTGGGCGGAAAAACCGCGGTCTGGGCGCCCGGAGTGCAAGTTCGATGAGAGACGGCGGTTACGTAGCGGCGTCCAGCGTTGCCCGATCGGGGAGCTGGGCACCGGCCTTGGCGACGGTCAGGGCCGAATTGAGCACGGCCGCGCCCAACACCGACTGCAGCTGGTCAGCGGTGATGGCACGCAGCGCCGGCCGGTTGTCGGCGCCGAGTAAGCCCAGCGTCCACAGCGAGTCCAACAGCCCCGTCATGAACGAGTCGCCGGCGCCCACGGTGTCGACCACCTCGACCGCGCGGGCGGGCAGCGACACCGCACCGGACTGTGCGACGGCAAAGGCGCCGTCGCCACCCCGGGTGACCGCGACGAGCGCCGGGCCCGCCGCCAGCCACCGGCGGGCCACTTCCTCGGGTTCGACGCCGGGGGCCAGCCAGCGCAGGTCCTCATCGCTGGCCTTGACCACATCGCTCTTGGCGACCAGACGTTCGATCCGGTCCCGGGCGAGGTTGTCATCGGTGATCAGGTCGGTACGTACGTTGGGATCAAAAGTCACCGTCGCCGACACCCGGTAGGTGTCCAGCAGCGCCGACACCGCCCGGCACCCGGGTTCGAGCACGGTTGCGATGGAGCCGGTGTGCACCACCAGTGGCGGCCCGACCTCCGGCGTGCCGGTCAGCTGCCACGACAGGTCAAACGTGTAGGTGGCCGCACCGGCGGCGTCGAGCCGGGCCCGTGCCACCGGGGTGTGCTCGGCGCTGACGCTGCCGGCCACCAGGGAGACCCCGGCCGAGGTCACGTATTCGGCGATCCGGCGGCCGCGGCTGTCGTCTCCGATGTGGGTGAGGAAGTCGACGTCGCGCTCCAGCCGCGCCAACCCGACCGCCACATTGAGCGGGCTACCGCCGACATGCTCTTCGACGCCGTCGCGTGTATCTCCTTCGATGATGTCGATCAGGGCTTCACCGATGACAAGTGCCCTCATCCGCGCAGAGCTTCCAGCGTCGCCCGCGACCCGTCGCGATGCAGGGAATCGAGCGCCCACAGGTAGGCCTCGACGAACCGGGGATGCTGGGCGAGATCACCGAACAGGGCGGTGTTCTGGATGAAGGCCAGCGGGTTCTGGAGCTGCGACTGCGCGAGTGGGATCAGCTGATCGGCCAGTTGGTCGACGACGTCGATGGGCCGGCCTTGTTCGTCGACCCCCTCGGCGTACCGCGCCCAGCTGGCAACGATCGCCGCCGACAACCGGACGGGCCCACCGGTTTCGAGGTTGGTGCGGATCACCGGCACCAGCCATTTCGGGATGCGGTCGGAGGAGTCGGCGCACAGCCGGGCGATCGTGTCGCGTACACCGGGATTGGCGAACCGCTCGATGGCCGTGCGTTTGAAGGCGGGCAGGTCGATACCCGGAACCGGTTGCAGCGTCGGGGTGGCCTCGGAATCCATGTAGTCCAAGAGGAATTCGGCAAACAGCGGATCTGCGGCCGCATCGTGCACCAGCCGGTAGCCGGCGAGGTGGCCGAAGTAGCAGATGCCCTGATGGCTGGCATTGAGCAGGCGGAGCTTCATCAGTTCATAGGGCGTGACGTCGGCGACTGTCAGGACACCGACGTCCTCCAGTGGGGGACGGCCGTCGACAAAGTTGTCCTCCAGCGCCCACGACGTGAAAGGCTCTGCCACCACGGGCCATTGGTCTTCGACACCGTCTTCGGCGGCCAGGGTGCTGATGACGTCAGGGGTGGTCACGGGAGTGATCCTGTCGACCATCGAGTTCGGGAACTTGGTGTGCTGGGTCATCCACTCCGTCAGGCCGGGGTGGTGGAGGTCGGCAAAATCGGTGAAGGCCTGCTGCGCGACGTGACCGTTGCCCTCGATGTTGTCGCAGGACACGATGGTGAACGACGGGATGCCACGATCCCGGCGCCGGGCCAGCGCGGCGGTGACGAGACCAAAAACGGTGTTCTGGTGGTCGCCGTCGTCACCATCGCGGATTTGGTAGCCGCCCTCGGTGATGGTGAGCGACACGATGCGGGTGCTGGGTGCGGCCAGCAGTTCGATGACGGCCTCGGGATCGTCGGGGGCATAGCGATAGTCGACGATCGAACCGATGACCCGGACGTCGCGGCTGCCGTCGGGATTGACCAGTATCAGCGTGTACAGCCCATCTTGGGCGGTCAGGGCGTCGCGCATTTTTTGGTCCTGCGGCAGGACGCCGACACCGCAGATGCCCCACTCCCGGGCGCGACCCTGCTCCAGCAGCTGGTCGATGTAATACGCCTGATGTGCTCGGTGGAATCCGCCGACACCAAAATGCACGATGCCGACTCCGATCCCGTCACGGTCGTAGGTCGGTTTGGCGACCGCCAGCTTGGGCAGATTCGCACTGTTCAGTTTCATGAGCGCACCACCCCCCTGACGTTACCGCTGCGGTTCGAGGCTCTGCGAACTGTTGTGTGCGTCACATTTTCTATGTTAGCGTGGTGAGCATCTACACGCATCCATGAGCAAATGCTCACGGATGATGGAAAGGCGGGCACACGTGGCACTGGTCGGCGGCGCAGAATCCGGGGTCAAACCCGAGGATCTGCGGTTGGCGTTGCGTGCGGCCACCATGTATTACCTGGACGGGTTGACCCAGGCTGAGATCGCGCAGCGGCTCGGCGTCTCGCGACCCACCGCGGGCCGGCTGGTGGCACGCGCCAAAACCCGCGGGCTGGTGCGGATCGAGATCGTCGTACCCGCCGACCTGCGTGATGACCTCCACGCCGAAGAAGAGCGGGCGCTTGAAGAGCGGTTCGGGCTGATCGAGGTCGTCGTCACAGGGCACGGCATCGACGTCGGAGCGCCGGGGCGTGCCGACGCGTTCGCCAGCGTCGGGCGCGCGGCGGCAGCACTGCTGTCGAGGCGGCTGGCGCCCGGGGACACGCTGGGATTCACCTGGGGTCCGGAGATCGTCGCCGTGGCGCACGCACTGCCCGCCGGGGTGGCGACCTGTCGCGCGGTGGTCCAGCTCGACGGCTCCATGGCTGGACCCTCGGCAGGTAACTATCAAACCGGAACCGAGTACATCCTGAGCCGCTGCGCCGAGGTGTTGCGCGCCGACACCTACCGGCTGCCTGCGCCGCTGTACGCCGACCCCGCCACCGTCGACTCCATCCGCAACGACTCGGGAATGTCACGCACCCTCGAGGCCGGCCGCAAGGCCGAGGTGATGATCTTCGGCATCGGCGCCGTCTCGACATCGACGACCCTGTTCGAAGGCAGCTTCCTCGACACCGGCATGCTCGACGAACTGATCGCGCTCGGCGCCGTCGGTGAGATCGGTGGCCGCTTCTTCGACTCCGAGGGGCTCCCCGTCGACAGCGAGCTCCAGCGCCGAGCGGTGTCGGTTGCCTTGGAAGACATCAAGACCTGCCCTGCCACCATCCTGGTATCCAGCGGCGCCACCAAGCACAGCGCCACCCTCGGCGCGTTGCGGGGCGGGTTGGCGCGCTTCCTGGTCTGCGATATCGATTGTGCCCGTTGGCTGCTCAGTCAGTAGAAGGAGAGATTCCAGTGAAAGCACAACGAAGAGCGCTGCACCGACTGGCGGCCTGTGTCTCGGCGCTGGCACTGACCTTCGTCACCGGCTGTGCGGGCGCGGGCAGCCTGGGTGCCTCCGACAACGAGGTGACCATCGCTCTGGTGTCCAACTCCCAGATGACCGACGCGCAACAGCTGTCATCGCGGTTCGAAGCCGAAAATCCCGGAACCAAGCTCAAATTCATCACGCTGTCGGAAAACCAGGCGCGAGCCAAGATCACCATGTCAACGGCCATGGGCGGCAGCGAGTTCGACGTGGTGATGATCAGCAACTTCGAGACCCCGCAGTGGGCCAGGGACGGCTGGCTGACGAACCTCTCCGAATACGCCCAGAAGACACCCGGATACGACGAGGACGACTTCATCTCCTCGCTGCGGGATTCGCTGTCCTACGAGGGCGACATGTACGCGGTGCCGTTCTACGGCGAATCGTCATTCCTGATGTACCGCAAGGATCTCTTCGAGCAGGCTGGCATCCAGGTCAACGAGGATCCCAACTACCAGCCCACCTGGCAGGAAGTGCGGGACTGGGCCCAGCAACTCAAGACCGACAACCGGGCCGGGATCTGCCTGCGCGGCAAGCCCGGCTGGGGTGAGGTGCTGGCTCCGCTGAACACCGTGATCAACACCTTCGGTGGTCGCTGGTTCGACGAGGACTGGAACGCCCAGCTCAACAGCCCCGAAGTCAAAGAGGCCGTCAACTTCTACGTAGACACCCTTCGGGAATCCGGTGAACTCGGCGCCGCCTCAACCGGATTCCAGGAGTGCGCCAACCTCTTCGGCCAGGGGCAGACGGCCATGTGGTACGACGCCACTTCCGCGGTGTCGGTACTCGAGGACCCGAACTCCTACCCGGAACTGCAGGGCAAGATCGGCTACCTGCCCGCGCCGGTCGCGGAGAAGCCGGACTCGGGCTGGCTCTACACCTGGGCGCTGGGCATCCCGAAGGGGGCCAAGAATCCCGACGGGGCCTGGAAGTTCATCTCGTGGATGACCAGCAAGGACTACATGAAACTGGTTGGGGAAGAGCTGGGCTGGGCTCGCGTACCACCCGGCAGCCGGACATCGACCTACACCGACCTGCCGGAATACGAGGCGATCTCCCAGTCCTACGGGCCGCTGACCCTTAGTTCGATCGAGAACGCCAGCCCGAATGAACCGACGGTGGAACCGGTGCCCTACACCGGGGTGCAGTTTGTCGGAATTCCCGAGTTCCAGGACCTCGGGACCCGGGTGAGCCAGCAGATCAGCGCGGCGATCGCCGGACAGAAGTCCGTCGACGATGCGATGGATCAGGCCCAGGCCTACGCCGAGGTGGTCGGCAAGACATATCAGGAGAACCAATGACTCTCATGACTGATACCGGCACCGATACCGATCAGGCGGCCCGCGTACGAAAGATCAGGGAGAGCCAGAACGTCGGCGTGAGTCGCGCCGAAGGCTGGCGCAGGCGTGGACCGTTGCTCCCGGCGTTGATCTTCATGATCGTCGTCACCCAGATCCCGTTCGTGTTCACGCTGTACTACTCCACCCTGTCCTGGAACCTGGTGCGGCCCGGCTCCCGTCAGTTCGTCGGGCTGGACAACTACATCGCGGTGGTCCAGGACAGCCAGTTCTGGTCGGTGGCCATGAACACCGTCATCCTGATCGTCGGGGTGGTCGTCATCTCGGCGTTCCTGGGCCTGCTGATCGCGCTGCTGTTGGATCGGGCGTTCCTGGGCCGCGGCATCGTGCGGACCCTGCTGATCACCCCGTTTCTGGTGACACCTGTTGCGGCGGCGCTGATCTGGAAGACCACCATTCTCGACCCGACCAACGGCATCTTGAACTGGGGGCTGTCACTGGTGGGGATCGGGCCCGTCGACTGGATCGGGCAGTTCCCGTTGGCGATGGTGATGGTCGAATTGATCTGGCAGTGGACGCCGTTCATGATGCTGCTGATCCTGGCCGGTCTGCAGTCGATGCCGCGGGACATCCTCGAAGCCGGCGGCGTCGACGGTGCCACGGCGTTTCAGGCGTTCCGCGAGTTGACGTTGCCGCACCTGCGGCGCTTCATCGAACTGGGTGTGGTGCTCGGTGCGGTGTATCTGGTGAACACCTTCGATGCGATCTACATGATGACCCAAGGTGGCCCGGGTATCGCGAGCTCCAACCTACCGTTCTACATCTACCAACGTGCGTTCCTCGGCTTCGACATGGGCCAGGCCGCGGCGATGGGCGTGGTGGTGGTGCTCTTCACGATCATCATCGCGAACTTCGCTCTTCGGTTGATCTTCAAATCGTTCTCCGGCAAGGAAGAGGCAGCCTGATGACCGCTCCCAATGTGGTGGACAACGCCGAAACCGACACTGCCAGGACCGGTTCGGCCGTTGCCGCCAAAAAGAAAACGCAAAAGCTCGGCCCGTGGGGTGTGGTCGCCTGGCTGGTCGGCCTCGGGTTCTTCTTCCCCGTGTTCTGGATGATCCTGACATCGTTCAAGCAGGAAGGGGACGCGGCGACCACGCCACCGAAGCTGTTGTTCACCCCGACGCTGGATCAGTACGGGGCGGTCTTCAACCAGGGCATCGGCCCGGCGATGCTGAACTCGGTGTTCGCGACCGGGCTCTCGACGATCCTGGTGCTGCTCCTCGGTGTTCCCGCGGCGTTTGCGCTGTCACTGCGCCCGGTCCGCAAGACCCAGGACGCGTTGTTCTTCTTCATGAGCACCAAGATGCTGCCCATCGTGGCGGTGATCCTGCCGCTGTATGTGATCGTCTCCAATATCGGTCTGCTGGACAATATCTGGGCGCTGGTGATCCTCTACACCGCGATGAACCTACCGATCGCAGTGTGGATGATGCGGTCGTTCTTCCTGGAGGTTCCCGCCGAACTGCTCGAGGCCGCCAGCCTGGACGGCGCCAGCCTGTGGCGCTCGGTCCGTGAGGTGATCCTGCCGCTGGTCTCACCCGGCATCGCGGCCACCGCGTTGATCTGCGTGATCTTTGCGTGGAACGAGTTCTTCTTCGCGGTGAACCTGACCGCGGTGAACGCATCGACCATGCCTGTGTATCTCGTCGGCTTCATCGCCGGTGAGGGTCAGTACTGGGCTGTGTTGTCTGCGGCCGCCACCATGGCAGCACTTCCCGTGATCCTCTGCGGCTGGTTTGCGCAGAACAAGCTGGTTCGCGGACTCTCCTTCGGCGCAATCAAGTAAAGGAACGGAAAATTTCCATGGCCTCAATCGCTTACAAAAACGCCACCTGCATCTACGAGGGTTCGGACAAACTTGCAGTGGACTCACTCAACCTCGACATCAACGACGGTGAATTTGTCGTCCTGGTCGGCCCGTCCGGATCCGGTAAGAGCACCGCGCTGCGGATGCTGGCCGGGCTCGAAGAGATCGACGAAGGCGATATCGAGATCGGCGGCAAGAACATGAAGGGGGTGCCGTCCAAGGACCGTGACATCGCCATGGTGTTCCAGAACTACGCGCTCTACCCGAACAAGACGGTGGCCGAGAACATGGGCTTCGCCCTCAAACTCCGAGGCGTTCCCGCCGACGAACGGCGCCGCAAGGTCGAGGACGCCGCCAAAGTGCTCGACCTCACCGAGTTCCTGGATCGCAAGCCTGCCAAGCTCTCCGGCGGTCAGCGCCAGCGGGTGGCGATGGGCCGGGCCATCGTGCGGGAACCGCAGGTGTTCTGCATGGACGAGCCGTTGAGCAACCTCGACGCCAAACTGCGGGTGCAGACCCGCACCCAGATCGCGGCCCTGCAGCGGCGTCTGGGCACCACCACCGTCTACGTCACCCACGATCAGGTGGAGGCCATGACGATGGGTGACCGGGTGGCGGTGCTGCGATTCGGCAAGCTGCAGCAGTTCGCCACCCCGGCCGACCTCTACGACAAGCCGGCCAACGCGTTTGTCGCCGGCTTCATCGGTTCGCCGGCGATGAACCTGATGACAGGTCCGATCGTGAGCACCGGGGTCAAGATCGGTGAGGACTCCACGCTGGAGCTCGAGCGCGACCAGCTCGCGGCACTGAAGTCGGCTGGACTCGACGAGGTGACCGTCGGTATCCGTCCCGAGCATCTGGAGGTGTCCACCAGCGGCGGTATCGACGTCGTGGTGGACCTGGTGGAGGACCTGGGCAGCGAAACCTACCTGTACACCCATGCCGCGCCGGGGGTGCAGCTGGTGGCGCGGTCCATCACCCGGGCGCCGGCCCGCCTCGCCGAGACCGTTGAGCTGCGCAAGGTTCCCGACAGCGCCGTGCACTTGTTCCATCCGCAGACCGGGGAACGGATTTAGCTGGACGGAGAGCGCGCGCGTCAGCGACTGACGGGATCTACGTCGCCCTGGCGTAGCCGAGCCAGATCTTCGCGGGTCGGGTTGGCTTCCCAGTCACCCGGACCGGTACAGGCCAGAGCTCCACACGCTACGGCGGTTTCGATGATCGTGGGCAGGGAGCAACCGCGCGCCAGCTCGGCCAACCAGCCGGCCACGAACGCGTCGCCCGCACCGACTGTGTCGATGACCGGCACCGGGATGGCCGGTCGCGACTCGTGTTCGCCGTCTCGTGTCGCTGCCACCGCTCCCCGGTGTCCTCGCTTCACGATCGCCTGTCGAGCCCCCATTTCGAGCAGCGCATCGAGTTGTCGCTGGGTGCTCTCGTGGCCGGTGATCAAGCTGGCTTCGTCATCGCCGGCGAACACGATGTCGGCGCGCTCGGCCAGCTTGCGGTAGCACGCTGCGGCGAGCTCGTCATCGGTCCACAGTGAGCTTCGGTGGTTGACGTCGAAGGACACCAGCGTTCCCGCCGACTTGGCATGGTCGATCGCAGTGTTGACGGCGGCCCGAGGGTCGGCACCCAACGCAGCTGAAATCCCGGTGATGTGAAGGATCTTTGCGCCGGCGATGACAGTGGCCGGAATGTCTTCGGGACGTAGCCGGCTGCCGGCTTGAGCGCTGCGATAGTAGCTGACCCGGCTGGTCCCCGGGTACGGACGATCTTTGAGCATGAGCGCGGTGGGGACGTGTGGATCCACCGCGGCATGGGTGTCCACGGCCTCGGCGCGCAGTTCACGAATGATCATGGCCCCAACTGCGTCTGGACCGATCCTGCCGATCCAGCCGGCAGCGCCACCGAGTCTGGCGATGCCGATGGCCACGTTGCTTTCCGCACCGCCGAACCCCAGACGCATACGCCCGGCGTGCTGCAAACGTCCTGGATCGTCACAGGTGAGCAGTCCCAGGCTTTCACCTACGGTGACGGTATCGAGCCGGCGAGCTGTCGTCATTGCGGTCTCGTTGCCCGACACGCTGCGATCGCGTCGCGCGCAGCGGCAGCGACGGCCGCAGGACCACCTTCGGCCGCGGCGGTGATCCAACTACCGCTCACGGCAAAAACTGTTGGTTGTGACAAGAATTCGGTCATCGTGTTCCTGTTCACCCCTGCCGATGGCATGAATCGCACGTCCGGATACACCTCTGAGTAGGCTTTGAGCATCGCGTGCGCGTCCACCGCCGCGGCGGGAAAAAGCTTGAGGTGGGTGAGGCCCAGTCGTGCTGCGGCCCCCACCTCGGTCGGGGTGAGCACGCCGGGCACCACCGGATGACCCGTGGTGGCGACGTACTGCACCAGGTCACGGTCGAGCTCCGGTGCGACGATGAACTCGGCGCCGGCATCGAGCGCCTGGCCGGCTTGCGCGACGCTGAGCACCGTCCCGGCACCGACCAGAAGATCTCCGCGTGCCGCAAGTCGTTCGATCGCCCGCAGGCCGAAAGGGCCCCGCAGGGCCACCTCGACCACCGGGAGCCCTGCGGCCACCAGACCGTCGCCGACAACATCGATATGCGCTTCAGTGCGCAACGACGCCAGCGGGATGATCGGATGATCCAACATCGGGTGACCCACTGTGGCGGCTGTCATGAGGCGTCGGCGAAGGTCGGGTTGGTTCCATAGCGCTGCAGGGCATCTGGGTCGAGAGTAACGCCCAGGCCTGGTGCGGACGGCACCGTGAGCAATCCTTCGCTGTCGAGTGACCAGCCACCGGTCACCAGTTCGTCGATGTAGGGTGCTCCGGTCTTGTATTCGACGAGGTCGGTCCCCGACAGCGCTGATGCGAGTTGCAGATCGGCGGCCAGTCCCACCGCGGTGTTCCAGCCGTGCGGCACCAATCGGATACCGCGATCCTGTGCGGCCCAACCGATCCGGCGGGATTCGCTGAGGCCGCCGCCCTTGGTGGAGTCGGGTTGCACGATGTCAAAGGCTCCGGCTTCCAGGTACGGTGCAAACGACTGCCGCCGAGTGAGTACCTCTCCGCCACTGATGGGGACGCGGGAATATGTTCTCAGCGCGACGAATCCGTCGATATCATCAGGCGCCAACGCTTCCTCGAACCAAGCTACCCCGTAGCTGGCGAGCATATCGGCGGTGCGCTTGGCCCACGACAGGCCGCCGGGGAAGAACGCTTCCGATCCTCCGGCGTCGACGGCCAGCAGCCGGTCGCCGACTGCCTCCCGGGCCGCTGCGACAGTGCGTTCGTCGGTTGCGAAGTCGACGCGTCCGAACTTCCACCATCCGATCTTGAAGGCGGTGAAGCCCTCCTCGACGAGTGTGGTCAGGTTCTGGGACATCACCGGAGCTTCGTCCATCAGCACCGAGGCGTAGGGACGCACGCGCTCACGGTAGCGGCCGCCGAGCAGCCGACCGACCGGCTGGCCGAGTGCCTGGCCGGCCAGGTCCCACAGTGCGATGTCGATGGCGCTGGTCGCGTGCGTCAAGCTTCCACCCCTGCCCATCCAAAACGCATTCTGGTGCAGGGTTTCGGTGAGTCGCTCCACTTCGAGCGCACTCTGTCCGACGAGCTGGGGACGCAGAAGATCGATGGCTGCGCGGACCAAGCCTTCGGAGGTGAATGCACTGCCGATGCCGACCTGACCCGTGTCGGTGTGGACGGCGACAAGGGTGTGCACCACGTCGTCGGGTTGCAGTTCGTTCGACCAGCCGCCCTCCGGGGTGGCGCCGCGTAGTCCGCAGGTGTTGATGTGGGTGATCTTCATCTGTGCTGTTCTCCTCGTCATTTGCCTGCCGCGGTCGGCGGGCCGGATGTCGTTGATTGTCAAGGGTTATGGGGCAGCATGCGTCCGGGCCTGTGCCCGTTGTGGGTGGCGTCGGTGACGACGGGGACGCCGTTCACCCAGACGTGACGGGCGGCATCGGCATACTGCTGGGGCATCGTCCAGGTGTTTGTGCCGGCCAGGATTTCGGGATCGAGCACCACCACGTCGGCGAAGCTGCCTTCTCTCAGGTAGCCGCGGTCGGCGATGCGGAAGTGGTCAGCGACCATCCCCGTCATCCTGTGCACCGCGTCCTCCAGTGTGAGAGTGCCGGTCGAGACGTGGTGCGCCAGATAATGGGTGTGCCCGTAGTAGAACAGCGGATCTCGGGTACGGGCACCCAGTGGACCGCCGCGGTGTGTGGTGAACGCGTCGACGCCGAGCAGGAAATGATCGTGCGCAATCGCCTCGGCCAAGTGATCGTCGGTGAACAGTTCACCGAGCAGTTGGACACCGCCGATATCCTCTCCGGCGGCAGAAAGGACGGTGAAGAAACAGTCCCATTCGTCTGTCCCGCTCAGTTCGGCAATCTCGGGGAAGGTGAGTCCTTCCCACTGCGGATGGGAGGGGCTCACGTTGAGCCGGACGCGCTCCCACTGTCCGCGATGGACAAACCGCCAGTAGCGATCCGCGTCATCTCGGACGCGGGTGCGAACCTCGGCATCGGCGAGGAGTGCGGCTACCTCGGCCGCCGGGCGGTCGGCCAACCAGGGCGGCAACAGCCCAGAAGCCAGACCGATTCCGTGCGGATAGGGCGTCATATCGGCTAGGACATCGACACCCCGCTGTCGTTCGCCGACCACCCGCTGGGCTGCCCGCTCCCACGCCCCGGGTTCGGCGCCCGTGTTGTGCCGCACGTTTAGGTGCGAGAGTTGGGCACGCGCTCCGGAACGATGCACGATGTCGAAGAATTCGTCGACAGCTGTAGCCAGTTGAGCGTCGCGGTTTCGAATGTGACTGGCATACATGCCGTTTCTTTGTCCGACAACGCGGGCGAGATCTGCGAGCTCATCTGCGTCGGCGAATCGACCTGAGCCGTATTCCAGTCCGCTGGACAAGCCGATGGCGCCAACATCCATGGCATCTTCGAGTAGGCGGACCCGCTCGCCGTGCTCGTCGACGCTCTCTGCCGCTGCACGGGACCGCGCCGCGGTTCGTAACGCCGTATGACCGACGAACCAGACCAGATTCTGCGCGGTACCGGTGTCGTGCACGAGTTGAATCAGCTCGCCGAAACTGCGCCATTGCACAGGATCCGAATAGCCCAAGGAGCTCAATGCGCTCTGAGCCGTAGCGACGTCGGCGGGGTGCAGCGGAGCATAGGTCACCCCGCAATTGCCAACTACTTCGGTCGTTACGCCTTGATGCACGGTGCTGAGGGCGTCGCGATTGCCCAGGATCGACCAGTCGCTGTGACTGTGGGGGTCGATGAACCCGGGAGTGACGATCATGTCGTCGGCGGTCACCGTCCGCTCGGCCCTCACGTGTGGGGAGGTGCCGAGGTAAGTGATCCGGTCGCCGCGGATGCCGATATCGCAACGTGTGCGAGAATTCCCGGTTCCGTCGATGACTTCGGCGCCGGTGATGAGGGTGTCGAGCAGCGACATCAGAGCACCTTGCTCAGGAACTCGCGTGTCCGTTCCGCCTGCGGCGCGCTGAACAATGCCTTCGGTTCCGCTGTTTCGACGATGAGGCCACTGTCCATGTAGATGACGCGGTCGGAAACCTCACGGGCGAAGCCCATCTCATGGGTCACGACCACCATCGTCATGCCCTCGGAAGCAAGGCCTTTCATGACGGCCAGTACTTCTCCGACGATCTCCGGGTCCAGCGCTGAGGTGGGCTCGTCGAACAGCATGATCTTGGGGTCCATCGCCAACGCCCGCGCGATGGCGACTCGCTGAGCTTGGCCGCCAGAGAGCGAATCGGGGTAGGAGTCGGCTTTGTCGGCCAACCCGACCCGGCCGAGAAGAGTGCGGGCTCGTTCCGCGGCGTCGGATTTGCTTCTGCCGAGCACCCGATGCGGTGCCAGCGCGATGTTCTGCAGTGCGGTCATATGGGGGAAGAGATTGAAGTGCTGGAAGACCATCCCCACGTCACGTCTGACCACCGCCAAGTCGGCGGTCTTTTCCTGCGGGCCGAGGGTGTGGCCGTTGATCACCACGTTGCCGTGCGTCGGGCGTTCCAAACCGTTCATACAACGAAGTAGCGTGCTCTTGCCGGATCCGGACGCCCCGATGATGCAGACGACTTCACGCTCTGCCACTTCGCACGAGACGCCGTGCAGCACCTCGTTGTTGCCGAAGCTCAGCCGTAAATCGTTGACCTCGATCATCTTCTTGGTCATTTGTTCGCTCCTGTGGAGGTCAGGGCGTCGGTGACACCCGGGGTCGGTACGTGTACACCCAGTCGTCGCTCGTAGCGGCGGCCCGCCGTGGACAGGGCGTAACAGATGACGAAGTAGAAAGCTCCTACCACCAGATACGTGATGATGGGTTCGGCGGTGAGTGAGCTGACGATGTTCCCGGCGCGAGTGAGTTCGATCAGGCCGATCACCGCGACAAGAGAGCTGTCCTTGATGAGGATCACCAGGAAACCGACTCCCGGCGGCACCATCACGCGGGCCGCCTGAGGCAGAATGACCCAGCGCATCCGCTCCAGGTACGGCAATCCCAGTGCTTCGGCCGCTTCGAACTGGCCACGCGGGATCGCCTGAATGCTGCCGCGTACCAATTCGGCGATGTACGCCGAAGCGAAGACCGATAGCGCGATGACACCTGCCCAGTACTCGGGCAGGCTGCTACCGGGTGAGAGCAGCGGAATGCCGAAGTAGACGAAGAAGATGATGAGCAGGACCGGGATGCCACGGATGAGCGCAACGTAGGCCGCGCTCAGCCACCGTAACGGCCGGATACTTCCGGCTGACATGAGCCCGACCAGCAGTCCCAGCAGGCCGCCGAACAGTAGTGACAGGACACAGATCTGGACGGTGACCACTGCGCCTTCCATGATGAGTGACATGTGCTGCCAACCGAAGCCCTCGAACATCACGCCACCTTCCACTTGATGAACCTGGTCTCGATCAGCCGTGAGCAACTTGCGATGAGGAATGCGACGCCGAAATACATCAGCCCACCCACGGTGAACGTCTCGATGGTGCGGAACGTGGTGGACGTGATCCCCAACATCGCGTGCATCAGATCGGGGAGCGCCACCACCGACGTGATCGAGGAGGCCAGGAACAGCAGGATGGTCTGGTTGGTTATTGCTGGCAACACATTTCGCATTGCAGGCGGAAACTGCACCCGCCAGAACGTATCTCGACCACTCAACCCGAGCGCCGCTCCTGCCTCGTGCAGCCCCTTGGGCACCGATTCGAAGCCGGCGCGGTAGATTTCGGCCATGTAACCGGCATTGTTGACCGAGAGCGCCAGCACCCCGGCAGCGATCGGGTCGAGGTTGACGCCGGCCTGCGGGAGCGCAAAGTAGATGAGGTAGAGCTGTAGAAGCAGTGGCGTGTTGCGAATGACTTCGATGTAGGTCGCCGACAGCACCCGCAGTATCCGCACGTGCGAGCGCCGCCCCGCGTAGAGGAGTATTCCGAATGCCCCGCCTGCGATGGCCGCGGCGGCGCTGACTGCGATGCTGATCGCCAGACCGGTCAGCAGTGGCTCCAGGTAGGGAATGATGTCGCCGTAGTAGAGCTGCATGGGGGTCGACTACTTGATCAGATCGGGAACGTCGACACCGAGCCACTGGTTGTAGGACTCGTTGGCGGCCTGGCTGATGTTGTAGTTCATGATGAAGTTGTTGAGGTAGTTCAACCAGAGTTGATCGCCCATCTTGACGCCGAACGACACCAATGATGGTGCGAGTGCGGGGGCGTCGAGGACGCGTACGGCCTCGCCCTGGCTACTACGGATATCGGCCACCACCGCAGTGCTCTCCATCAGCGCGTCGACTTTGTTGCTCCGCAACGCCTGAATCGAATCGGCGACCGCCTCGAACAAGTTGGCCCGGACCTCAGGGAATTGGGTCTCGAGGATCGTTGCGGGGACGCTGCCGCGAGTGGCCGCCACAGCTCGACCGTTGAGGTCGTCGTAGGTGTTGATGTCGCTGTCGGCGGGGACCACCACCAGCTGACCTTCCGACGCGTACGGCCTGGTGAGAGCGACGACCTGGGCACGTTCGTCGAGGTTGGTCAATGCTGCGATCACCACGTCGACCTTCTGCGTCTCCAGCATGGGGATGCGGCTGGCGTTGGTGGTGCTGACGAAGTCGACCTCGGCGCCCAGTGAATCGGCGAGCGCGCGGGCTTTGTCGATATCGAAACCCTGGTATTCACCCGAGCTGGTCATCACCGCGTACGGGGGAGCGTCGGCGAAGACGCCGATGCTGATCTTCTTCGAGTTCAGGACTTTTGTCAGGGTGCTCTCGCCGGCCGCCGTAGGACCAGCCTGCCCGGCGGAAGTGCAGCCGGTGGCGATGACGACGAGGGCGGCCGCGGTGGTCGCAAGGGCGATCCGAATGTGACGGCGCATGGTTCTCCTTGGATGTGGATGGCAGGTTCATCGGTGCGCCCGCATGTGAGTCGCCGCACGAACGCTTGAACAAATCGGAGATTATCTACAATCTGTAATCTCCGCAAGGGTGCGTGTTTCAGCACTATGCTCAAGCAACATGCGGCGAATGCCGCCGTGGAGGGAGTGACGCCGAGTGGTCGAGGCTGTGGATTCGCTGGCTGTTGCCGCGCCTGCGGTGTCCTCGAGACGCCATCAGATCGCCGACTGGCTACGCGAGCAGATCGTGAAGGGTGCATTGGCGCCCGGCGCACAGCTCAAGCAGGATGTGCTCGCGGCGCACCTGAGTGCGAGTCCAGGCCCTGTGCGAGAAGCGCTGCGGCAGCTGGAGAGTGAAGGCCTGGTCCATCACATCCCCAACCGAGGTGCGTTTGTCGCTTCAGTGAGCGCCGATGAGTTGCTCGGGGTCCTGATGCCTGTCCGTTTGGCGATCGAGTCTTTTGCGATCGAGAAGGCCAGTGCCGACCCTGAGGTCATCGCCGAACTCGAACGACTGGTCGCGATGATGACCACGGCAGCTCAGGCCAATGATCTTGATCAACTCAACGAATTGGATGTGTCTTTTCACGAGGCGATTGTGCGAAGCGCACATTCCGAGCACGCCCTTCAGCTCTGGGCAAGTGTTCAGCCGCGAATCAGGATGCAGATCCACCGGTTGGCTCAACGGCACGCGAGTCCGTTTGCTATTCCGATGGAACATCGAAGTCTGCTGGACGTCATGATTCACGCCGATGCCGCCGGAAGGGCGGCGGCACTGGACGAGCACATTGTGTCCAGTGCCCGAAATCTGCTGGCCCGTGAGGGCAACGCTTGACCTATGTCCCGTTCTCGCCGGCAAACTTGATGAGTTCGATGGGTCCCTGCGCGTTGGCAGGCCACCATGCACCCGGCAGACAACCGACACCTAGTGGAGAGTGACTACATGCCCGCAGCCCATCTGATCGTCACTGGGGCGGCCGCGGGCATCGGACGGGCCACGGCACTTCTGGGCGCCGAGAATGGCATGCGGCTGACATTGATCGACCTGCATCGCGATGCTATCGAGCCGGTTGCCCACGAAGCACGCATGCGTGGCGCGGCGGATGTGCTGTCGATCAACTGCGATGTCAGCGTCGAGGAGCAAGTTGCCGAGTCGATTGCGACCAGCTCGAACAGACTGGGCCCACCGACCGGGTTGGTCACCAGCGCTGGGATCGAAACGAACTGTCCGGCACACCAAATGAACGTCCGAGACTGGCAACACGTCATAGACGTCAATCTGACCGGTTCCTTTCTCAGCTGTAAACACACTTTGGCGGCGATGCTCGACGCCGGCGACGCCGACCTGGAGCGTTCGATAGTTTTGGTTTCGTCCCCGGCGGCCTTGGTGGGTTTCGCCGGCGGTGGTAACTCTGCTTATGCCGCCTCGAAAGGGGGCGTGTCTGCAATGACGCGAACGCTGGCGCTCGACTACGCGCGGCACGGCATTCGGGTAAACGCGGTGGTGCCGGGCAGTACGGACACAGATCTGCTCTACACCGGCAACGATGCCACGGATACCCAAGACAGGCGTCGAGCTATCGAAAGCTTTGCACGTGAGCAGATTCCGCTGCGTCGCCTCGCTGATCCCGGTGAAATTGCTCAGGCTGTTCATTGGCTGCTGTCACCGCTTTCTTCCTACGTCACCGGTTCACACCTCGTTTGTGATGGCGGCCTTATGGCCAAGAGCGCCAATAGTTTTTGATAGTCGACGCGATGTCCTCGGTCCACTCGGCGCTGGCGTAGTGGTTACGGATGATGTCATTGTTTCTGGATCGACGACGCCAGCCGGAGGGCATCCGAGGTGATGTCTGACTGACCGCGATGGGAGCCGTCGTATGTTCATCACCTACGACGAGGTGACGGTCGAACGGGTGGCTGATCAAGTGATCAGGTTGCGCCGATTGTGGGTATGTTTCCGACATGGAGCACCTTGGCCGCGTTCGGCTGACCAACGCCGACAAGGTGCTCTATCCCCAGACCGGCACCACCAAGCAGGAGATCTTCGACTACTACTGTGCCATCGCCGAGGTGATGGTGCCGCACACCGCGGGCCGGGCCACCACCCGCAAACGCTGGCCCAACGGTGTCGACGAGCCGTCGTTCTTCGAGAAACAGCTGGCGTCCTCGGCACCAGACTGGCTGTCGCGGGGCAGCGTCAAGCACGGGTCGGGCACCATCACCTACCCGATCATCGACAGTGTGGAGGCGCTGGCCTGGATCGGCCAGCAAGCGGCGCTGGAAGTCCATGTGCCGCAGTGGCGGTTTGTGAACGGAAGCGTCGGCCCGGCAACCCGGCTGGTGTTCGATCTGGACCCCGGTGACGACGTGCCGATGGCGCAGCTCTGTGAGGTGGCCCGCGCCGTACGAGACCTGATGTCCGATGTGGGGTTGACGGTGCACCCGCTGACCAGCGGCAGCAAGGGCTTGCATCTGTACGCCGCGTTCGACGATCCGGTGAGCTCGCGCGGAGCGGTGGTCCTGGCCAAAAGGGTGGCCCAGCAGTTGGAGCAGGCGATGCCGAAGACGGTGACGGCCTCGATGACCAAGAGCTTGCGCGCGGGCAAGGTGTTTGTCGACTGGAGCCAGAACAGCGGGTCGAAAACGACCATCGCCCCGTACTCGCTGCGGGGCCGTGAACATCCGACCGTGGCGGCACCGCGAACCTGGGAGGAACTCGAGGATCCCGACCTGGCCCAGTTGAGTTTCGCCGAGGTGTTGGACAGGGTCGGCCGGGACGGAGACCTGCTGGCAGACCTGGACACCGACGCGCCGGTGGCCGACCGGCTGAGCACCTACCGCAGCATGCGGGACGCAGGCAGAACCCCGGAACCGGTACCGCAGACCAAACCGGCTGCCGGCAACGACAACACCTTTGTCATCCAAGAACACCACGCCCGCCGGCTGCACTACGACTTCCGGCTGGAGCGCGGCGGGGTGCTGGTGTCGTGGGCCATTCCGAAGAACCTGCCGCAGAGTCCCGCGGTGAACCACCTTGCGGTGCACACCGAGGATCATCCGCTGGAGTACGCCACCTTCGAAGGTGGGATTCCGAAGGGGGAGTACGGCGGCGGCAATGTGATCATCTGGGACTCCGGCACTTACGAGACCGAGAAGTTCCGTGATCCCGGGGTCGACGGCGACAGTGTTGACATGGGCAGTAAGGGGCACAAAAAAGGAGAAGTGATCGTCACGCTGCACGGCAGCAAGATCACTGGCCGCTACGCCCTGATCCAGACCGGCGGGAAGAACTGGATCGCCCACCGCACCAAAGACCAACCGGCCCCGGCACCATCGGATCTGGCGCCCATGCTGGCCACCCACGGATCGGTCGAACGCCTCACCGCCGCCCAGTGGGCGTTCGAGGGAAAATGGGACGGCTATCGGTTGTTGTTCGACACCGACCACGGGTCGATGCTGCTGCGCACCCGGAGCGGGCGTGATGTCACCTCCGAGTTCCCGACGCTGGCGGCGGTCGCCGCCGAGTTCGCCGATCACCATGCCCTGTTCGACGGTGAGGTGGTCGCGTTGAATGACGGGGGAGTGCCCAGCTTTTCGGAGATGCAGAACCGGGTGCGGGCCACCCGCATCGAGTTCTGGGCGTTCGATCTGCTCTACCTCGACGGGCGGTCCTTGATGAAGGCCAAGTATCGGGACCGCAGGCGGCTGCTGGAGGCGTTGGCGCAAGACACGAACCTGATTGTCCCCGAACAGCTTCCCGGCGACGGCGCCGAGGCGTTGGAGTATTCGCGTCGCCGAAAATGGGAAGGTGTCGTCGCCAAGAAATGGGACTCCACCTATCAGCCCGGCCGCAGGTCGGCCTCCTGGATCAAAGACAAGAACTGGAACACCCAGGAGATCGTGATCGGCGGCTGGCGCCAAGGTGAAGGCGGCCGCTCCAGCGGAATCGGCGCGCTGCTGATGGGCATCCCCGGCGAGGCCGGCCTGGATTTTGTGGGTCGTGTCGGCACCGGCTTCAGCGACAAGGAGCTCGACAAACTCAAAAAGCTCTTGACGCCGCTCGAAACCGACACGTCTCCCTTCAACACCCGCCTCACCGGGGTCGATGCCCGCGGCGTCACCTATGTCGAACCCGTCCATGTCGGCGAGGTGCGATTTGGTGAGTGGACCTCCGACGGCCGGCTGCGGCACCCCAGTTGGCGGGGGCTGCGCCCGGACAAGTCGCCGGATGAGGTGCAGCGGGAATAGGGTTGTAGTAGAAGCGATGTTGTATAGCCGTCTGAGGACGTCGTAGTAGCGGGCAGTTACCTCGGAAGGCTCGCAGCGGGGCGTTTGAATCTGCAGGTCGAGCTGGTGTGTCGAAATCTAACGTATGAGTCCCGGGGCAGCCTGAGTCAGTTCAAGCGTGAACTGTGTTCGGTCGCAAAACGACGGATGAAATCATTGACCTCGTCGGGATGTTCGGCTGGCAAAGCATGTGAGGCGTTGGGCCACAGGTGATATCGCCAGTCGGGAACCACCGATCGTATGCGCGCGATACCCTTCCCCGAATTGTGAACCGTGTTCCCCGCCAGAAGAACTTGTACCGGAAGTTGGACCGAACGCAGCAGACGATCACTGGTGAAATGCAGCGCCGGCGTGCGCAAGGGTGGCCCGAAGGCGGCGAATCCAGCCACAAACAGCCCGACAAGCCTATCGACCGAACTCCCAGGTGTGGGGTTACCCGCAATCCACGCCGCAGCGCGTGCAGCTCGCGCTGAACGCGGGCGCGACAACAGGAGCGCAAGACTTCGCCAGAACTTCGCAGAGGTTCGCGCCACCGTGCTGGCCGGATCAACCAGCGTCACCGTCGCCAACCGACCGGGTACCCGCGCTGCGGTATGTACGGCGAGCCAGCCGCCATAGGAATGCCCAACCAGATGCACATCGTGCAGCCCCAGCCCTTCCAACACCGCGTCAATGCAACGCGCGGAATCTGCAGCGGTGAACATCGTTCTCGACTGAATTCCTGCTCCGGGCTGGCCCAACATATCCATCGCATAGACGGTGAAATCGCTTGTCAAGGCCGCGACTTGGTGCCACCACATGGCCGAGGTCAGAAAGAAGCCATGTATCAGTACGACGGGCATACCGCCGTCTGGCCCGTGCTGATACACCCGAACGGCGCCGAACTTCGTTGGAACATCGTGCACGACATCCGGCCGCGGACTCAATGCGCGTAACGCGTCATACGCTGCTGAATAGCGCTCTCGTGCGTCCGAGCTCTTGAACCCACCGTTTGCCAAACTCAAAGGGACCCTTTTGCTGCTGTGAGAAACCGGCACAGGTCACGCTACGGGCGGGGTAACAGACGCGGTCGACGACGGCTCACATCTTTGCAGTTCCGTGATCTGGGTTGGATGCGCTGCTCTGCTGCGAGTGCTTCGACCGGCTTTGCGCTCACTCATCAGATCGCCCCGATGATCGAGCCGCTGCCGTTCGTCGAGGCGCCGAAGGCCTACGAACGCATGATGTCCGGCCGGTGCGCTTCCGCGTTGTCCTCGACTTCACGTAGACCAGTCGCCGTCCGCCGGTCGTCTGCTGAGATCGCGCACTTCGCGTACCGCACCTCCGCCATTTGGTAATCGAAGCGCCGTCAGCGCGGTTGGGGATGCAGACCGCGGATGATGTCGACGATGTCCTCTCCAGCGGGCGGAGCGAGCGGCAGAGGAGTAGACCCGTCGGGTCGCTTGGCGAGTGCCTCGAGAAACAGCGTGAAGTAACGACGCCACAGCTCTGGTTGCGCTGTGGTGCTCAGGGAGCTGAGGACGATCGCCAAGGCCCCGATGTCTGCCGGCTCGATGTCCTCCCTGAGGGCGCCGTCGTGCTTGGCCCGGTCCAACAAGGTGGTCAAGGCCGGCGTCAAGCGGTCACGATTCGTGGTTGCGCCGAAACCGTACAGCGCCACGCCGCCCAGCAGCTCTTTGAACCCGCGGTTGGCGGTCTGCATCTGGATCATCTGCTCCAGAAACCAACCCAGGGCCGACCACGCGTCGGACTGTTGTGCCGCGTCCTCGGCCAGCGCACCTATCTCCTCGACTTGCGATTCAAAAAGTGCCTGCACGAGTTCGGCGCGTTCGGGGAACCGTCGGTAGACAGTGCCCGCACCCACCCCGGCGCGTCGAGCGATCTCGTCGTAGCTGCCGTTCAGACCGCTCTCGGCGAACACCTCGGCGGCAGCTTCCAAGACCACCTCCCGGTTGCGTGCGGCGTCGCGGCGCAGTGGCCGCGGCGCTGATTCGACCTCTGGTGCCGGGTTCCTGCCGGAATCTGTCGCGATCCCCTTTGCAGACCGTGGTGTGGGTGTCACAGCTCCAACGATATGGCAGAGAAAATGGAGAAGAGTTTCCGGTTCGTGTACGTTAAACGGAAGATGCTTTCCGGTTGGGTGTCAGGGGTTGACGGTGAGGCTGAACCGGCGAGTGCAGGCAGACGAAAGGCCCACCGATGATCGCAACGCTCAGGCGGGCGTGGATACCGCTGCTCATCGTGGCGGTGATCGCTCTGGCGGGAGCGGTGGTTCATCGCCTACATGGGCTCTTCGGCTCGGACAACGAGATCACCCGGCCGGGTGCCTTGGTGGTGCGCTCGTTCATGCTGCCCACCATCGCCGCACTGCTGGGCCGCTGGTTCTGGTGGCCGCAGAACGTACCCACCCGCCCCGCCCGCTCCGTCGGGCGCCACCTGGAACGGACACCCTCGGTATGAAGATCCTGATGTTCGGACGCGGCGTGATCGCCTCCATCTACGGCTGGGCCCTGGAGCAGGCCGGGCACGACGTGGAGTTCTATGTCCGGCCGGGCCGCGCCGCGCAGTACGGGGAAGCGATAGATCTTGATCTGATCGATGCGCGGCGGCGGGTACTGGGGACGCGCATCGTCGCGAAATGGCCGGTGCGCTACCGCGAGTCGCTGAGGCCGGATCATGACTTCGATCTGATTGTGCTGAGTGTGCCGCACCACCGGCTCCCCGAGGCTACAGAGTTCCTCGCGCCGCGGGTCAGCGGTGCCACGGTGTTGATCTTCGGGAACGTCTGGTCCGAGCCGACGACCGCACTGGGTGCCCTCCCCGTCGACCAGGTGGCTTGGGGCTTTCCGGTGGCCGGCGGCGGCTTCGGTGAGGGTGACGTGCTCTATGGAGCGATGGTCCGGTCCGTCATCTTCGGCACCTTGGGCCTGCCCCCGACCGATCGTGAACAGGCGGTGCGCAACGCATTCCGCCAGGCCGGACTTCGGATTCGGGAGCAGCCGGACTTTCGTGGCTGGCTGTGGATACATTTTGTGGCGGACGCCGGGATGTTCGTGCAGGGGCTGCGGCTGGGCTCATTGTCCAAGATGATCGGGGCAACGGGCGCCTTACGGGAAGCGTTGCTGACGACCCGTGAACTGTTGCCAATCCTCGAAGCCCGCGGCGTCGACCTCCGACAGCATCGGGGCGCAGTTCTGCCCTACCGAGCGCCGGTCCGGCTGACAGCGACCGTCATGAGCTGGTTGACCAGACACGTCCCGTTGGCGCGCCTGAGCCTGGCAGCACATTCCGATCCCGATGCAGAGGAGCCGCGTGAGGTCTGCCGGGACACCCTGACAGAAGCGCGAGGTCTGGGTGTCGCGGTGCCGCGGCTGGAGGTGGCGGAACCCGACTTCGCCCGCCACGAGAATGGCTGAGTGCCGGGCATCCTCCGGCTGCGGCGTCAATCGCGCGCCAGGATCGCGGCCAGGCGGCGTTCGAGATCAACGTATGCGTCACCGCCGACGTCGTAGACAACCTTGTGGATTTTGCCGCCGGTGAATGCGAACCCGCTCGCGTATTGCGCGGACACGGGGTCGGCGCTGTCGCGCCCGACGGCCAGACCTTAGCTTGCCGGTGAGTAGTGACCGCTCTGGGTGCGGAACTGCCCACTGTCGACTGCCGCGGCGTCGACGTGCAGGGTCATGGTGCCAAGGGTTTCGAGTTTGTCGCTCACGGAGGACTTGTCGAAGGAGACGCCGACGAGGTGTGCTCCCGGGGACGCACCGGGCAGCTGAGCCGCTGTTCTGGTGCAATTCCGAGGAAGTTGTAGACGAATTGCAGGAGAACGTCTTTGGCGAACAAGGTGTAGCCGCCGAAGCGGGACCCCTGCGAGACGATGACGCCCTGGGTGCGCGTCGTGAAATCGACGTCGGCGACGATCTTCAACGACGAACCCAGTGTCCGGGCGCCGGATGCTTCCGGAATCTTACTGGTGTTCGAGTAGTAGAGGTAGCGGCCGTCGGCCGGTGGGGCCACCTTGCACTCCAGAGCGTGAATGCCTTCCACCCCATAGTCGTTGAGGGGTAGCACATTGTTCTTCTCCGCTTCCGCCAGCCACAGATCGGTCAGCCGGCGCACCGTGTCGGGATGCTCGGCTGCGAGCGGTCCAGGGTGGGCATCTGTATCCGCCCGCCGTAGGTTGACCAGGCGGCACAGCCGGTGTCGTCGTACAGGATCACCAGAACGTTGGGCGCTCCCGCGGGGGGCCTTGCGGTCCAAGAACGCATTCCAGTCGGGCTTTGACTCGCGAATGTCCAGTGCAATCTCACCGGTGAACTTCTGCGCCATCAGAGCCTCCTCCGTCGGTGGTGCTGCCAGAGGTGGAAGTCTCCAGGGTAGAACGCCGGCGGGTGCCGCAATGCCGGATCGGCGCCGTTACCGGGCGGCGTCGATGGCCTCCTGCAGACCCCGGGTGGCCAGCACATCAGCCAACTCGTTGTCGACCACCCCGGAGTGACCCTTCACCCAAAACCACTCAACCCGATGCCGCGCGCACGCCGTCTGTAGCCGCTGCCAGAGGTCGACATTCTTCACCGGCTGCTTCGCGGCCGTCATCCAGCCGTTGCGCTCCCAGCCGGAGACCCACTTGGTGATGCCGTTGCGGACGTAGGTGCTGTCGGTGTGCAGATGCACGACAACCGGTCTGGTCAGTGCCTCCAACGCCATGATCGGCGCGGTCAACTCCATGCGGTTGTTGCTGGTGGCAGCCGGTTCGCCGCCGAACATCTCTCGGACATGCCCGCCGTGGCGCAGCACGGCTCCCCAGCCGCCGGGGCCGGGGTTGGGTCTGCATCCGCCGTCGGTGTGGATGACGACGATGTCTTCGTGACGGTCTCCCGGGTCGGTCATCCGCCGAGAATATGCGGCGAGGTGACCGCCAGGCGAACCCGCAGTCCGAGCTCAACCCTGCAGGATCGGGCGCAGCACCTCGAGCACCGAGGCATCCTCGATGGTCGACGGGACCGGTTCGTCACGTCCGGCGGCGATGCCGCGCAGCGTCTTGCGCAGGATCTTGCCCGACCGAGTCTTGGGCAGTGCCGGCACGACATCGACGAGCCGAAACGCTGCGACGGCGCCGACCTCGGCACGCACCGAGGCCACCAGATCCTCGACCAGCCCGTCGGCGGAGGCGCCCGCTTTGAGCACCACCAGGCCCCGCGGAACCTGACCCTTGATCTCGTCGGGAACGCCGATCACCGCACACTCGGCCACGGCCGGGTGGGTGGCCAGCACCTCCTCGATCGAGCCCGTCGACATCCGGTGGCCCGCAACGTTGATCACGTCATCGATGCGGCCCATCACAAACAGGTAGCCGTCGTCGTCGACAAAACCGCCGTCACCGGACAGATAGAAACCGGGATGCTCAGACAGATAAGACTTCCGGTAGCGGGCGTCATCACCCCAGATGCCCTGCAGTGTCCCCGGCGGCAACGGCAGCCGAATGCAGATGTCACCCTCGACGCCGGCCTCACAGTCTTGGCCGTCGTGCCCCAACACCCGCACGTCGTAGCCGGGCATCGGGAAGGTCGGTGACCCGGCCTTCACCGGGAACTGTTGCACCCCCATGGGATTGGCGGCAATGGGCCAGCCGGTCTCGGTCTGCCACCAGTGATCGATCACCGGGATGTCGAGCTTTTCAGCAGCCCAATGCAAGGTGTCGGGATCCAGCCGTTCGCCGGCGACAAAGAGATACTTCAGGCAGGCCCGGTCGTAGCGGGTGACGAACTCCCCGGCCGGGTCTTCCTTGCGGATCGCCCGGATGGCCGTCGGCGCGGTGAAGAGCACCTTGACCTGATGTTCGGAGACCACCCGCCAAAACGCGCCCGGGTCCGGGGTGCCCACGGGTTTGCCTTCGTAGAGCACGGTGGTGGCACCGAGAAGCAGTGGCGCATAGACGATGTAGGAGTGGCCCACCACCCAGCCGACATCGGAGGCCGCCCAGAACACCTCCCCGGGTGCGACATCGTAAACATGGCGCATCGTCCACAGCAGCGCCACCGCATGCCCACCGTTGTCCCGGACGATGCCCTTCGGTTTGCCGGTTGTGCCGGAGGTGTAGAGCACATACAGCGGGGCAGTGGCGGCCACCGGAACGGGGTCGACGGGTTCGGCGGACGCCATCAGCTCGGCGTAATCCAGATCGCGGCCCTCGATGAGCTCGCAGCGGTGATGATCACGCTGAACCACCACACAGTGCTGCGGAGGGAACTCCGACCGCTCGATGGCGGCGTCGATCATCGGTTTGTACTCGACGGTGCGGGTGGGTTCGATCCCGCACGACGCGGTGACCACGACGGTCGGGCGCGCGTCATCGATCCGGATCGCCAACTCGTGCGGGGCGAAGCCGCCGAACACCACCGAGTGCACCGCACCCAACCGGGCGCAGGCCAGCATGGTGATCACCGCCTCGGGGATCATCGGCAGATACACCACCACCCGGTCGCCCTCGCCGACACCGAGGCCGCGCAACACACCAGCGAAACGTGCAGTCTCATCCAGTAGTTCGGCGTAGGTGTAGGTGCGCTGCGAGCCCGTCACCGGGGAGTCGTAGATCAGCGCCGGCTGGTCGCCGCGGCCATCGGCGACATGGCGGTCCAGCGCATTGGCGCAGGTGTTCAGCTCCCCGTCGGGGAACCACCGGTAGTGAGGCGGATCGGTGTCGTCGAGAATGCGCTGCGGCGCCCGCGTCCAGGTGACGGCTTCGGCTGCCTGCGCCCAGAATCCTGCAGGGTCAGCGATGCTGGCTTCGAACAGATCGGCGTATCGGCCCATCCCGAAACCGTAGCGTGTCGCCGTCGGCCGGTGGAGGTGCTCAGCGCGGGGAGTCGCCCACCACTTTGAGCAGTCGCAGATCGTCGAGTGCCGACGATCCGGCCGGCGGGGTGAGCAGCACCAGAGTCTGGCTGTCGTCGGTGGCCAACACCTCACAATCCAGGTGGAGCTCGCCGACCCTGGTCTGAAACGTCTTCTGCTGCCTGCGCCGTACCGCCACTTCGTGGCGTGCCCACAGCTCGGCGAACTCGACGCTGTGTTCCAGCAGGTTGTCGACGAGCTCGGTCATGTCGGCGTCGTGACGGCGGCGGGCCCACGCCGCCCGCAGATCTGCCACCATGACTTGGCTGTGCTCGTCGCGCAGTTCGGGCGGCGCCTGGTCCCGGCCGTGCGGGTCGGTGAACCACTGCCAGGCGATGCTGGAGCGGAAACCGAGGTCTGCGGGGACCAGATCACCCATGAGCAGCCGGGCCAGATCGTTCTGGGCAAGCATCACGTAGGTGTCCGAGCAGACGAACGCGGCGGCGTCGCGCAGCTGGTCGAGGACAAACAACAGGGCGGGTCGCACGTGTAGCGACGGACCCGTCCGGTCCGGCACGGCGTGACCGGCCAGCCGATACAGATGGGCGGTCTCGTCATCGGTGAGCCGTAACGCTCGCGCCAGCGCCCGCAACATCTGCGGGGATGGCTGGGTGCTGCGGGCCTGCTCCAGCCGGCCGTAGTAGTCCACCGACATCCCGGTCAGCTGCGCCACTTCCTCGCGGCGCAGGCCTGCCGTGCGGCGGCGGGATCGTTCGGGAAGACCCACCTCCGCCGGGCGAATCGCCTCCCGGCGGCGGCGCAGGAACCCGGCCAGCTCGTCGCGATCCATCAGCCCATTGTCGCCGCGCCGGGAACTTGCAGGCAGGGACTGCCGGTCCCTGGCTCCACGCGTCCTTTTTACGACCGCCGGATCGGCCGACACTGGCCGACATGTTGACCAAGAACCTCGGAACCCTGACCACCTCCGCGCTCGGTCTGGGATGCATGGCCATGTCCGGCGCCTACGGCGCGGCGGACCGCGACGAGAGCGTCGCCACCGTGCACGCCGCGCTCGATGCCGGAATCGCCCTGCTGGACACCGGAGATTTCTACCGGTCGGGCCACAACGAACTGCTCCTGGCAGAGGCGTTGCGTTCGGTACCCCGCGAGAGTTACCAGCTCAGCGTGAAGTTCGGGGCTCAGGTCGCGCCGGACGGTTCCTTCGTCGGTGTCGACAACCGGCCCAGCGCGGTCAAGTCCGCGTTGGCCTATTCACTGCAGCGGCTCGGTACCGATCACGTCGACGTCTACCGACCGGCCCGGCTGGACCCGGCGGTTCCCGTCGAGGACACCATCGGCGCCCTCGGTGAGCTGGTCGACGCCGGGTATGTGCGCCACATCGGGCTGTCGGAAGTCGGCTCGGAGACCATCCGGCGGGCGGCCGCCGTCCGGCCCATCAGCGACCTACAGATCGAGTACTCGCTGGTCGATCGTGGCATCGAACGCGGCATCCTTGACACCTGCCGCGACCTCGGGATCGGCATCACCGCCTACGGTGTGTTGTCCCGCGGCCTGATCAGCGGGCACTGGACAAAAACCAGTGGGGGACAAGGTGATTACCGGCTCGGCGGGCCGCGGTTCTCCGGAACGAACCTGGACCGCAACCTGGCCGTGGTCGACACGCTGCGCGGCGTCGCCGAGGAACTGGGGATCACCGTGGCACAGGCAGCGATCGCCTGGGTGGGCTCTCGCGGCGGCGACATCGTGCCGCTCGTGGGCGCCAAGACCCGGGTGCGGTTGACCGAGGCCTTGGGTGCCGGCGCCGTCGTCCTCACCGCGGATCAGCTGGCGCTGCTGGAACAGGCCGTGCCGGGAGGACGGCTGGCCGGCGATCGTTATCCGGCGGCGCAGATGGCGATGCTGGACTCGGAGCGCTGAGTATCAGGCCTGTCCGGACCTGTCAGGCTTTGGCAATCACGTTCTCGGCGAACCACTCCAGGTTGCGGATCTTGGCGTCCAACGGCTCGGTGTCGGGGCCCTTGATGTAGGGGATCCGGAAGCCGACGATGACATCGGTGACGCCTTTGTCCTCGAGCCGCTTCACGCCGTCGAGGGTGAATCCGTCGATGGAGATGACGTGGATCTCGAACTCCTCGGCCTTACCGATCCGCTCTTCCTCCTGGCGGAACTTCGCGAGCTTGGCCAGCAGCGGATCCAGTTCCGCGGGGTCCCCACCGCCGTGCATCCAGCCGTCGTTACGGGCGGCGCGGCGCAGCGCGGCATCGGCGTGCCCACCGACCAGGATCGGCACCGGCTTTGTCGGCGCCGGTGTCATCTTGGTGCTGGGGATGTCGTAGAACTCCCCGTGGTATTCGAAGTAGTCCCCGGAGGTCAGGCCACGGATGACATCGATGCACTCGTCCATCCGCTTACCTCGCCGGGCGAACGGGACTCCCATGATCTCGTAGTCCTCGGGCCACGGGCTGGTGCCGACACCCAGACCGAGCCGGTTGTCGAACATGGCGGCCAGTGAGCCGGCCTGTTTGGCCACCAGTGCCGGCGGGCGGATCGGCAGCTTGAGCACAAAGATGTTGAAGTGCAGTTTGGTGGTCACTGCGGACAGTGCGCCGATGAGCGAGAACGATTCGATGAACGACTTGCCGTCGAGAAACTCGCGGTTCCCGTCCTCGGTGTAGGGATACTTCGAGTCCGACACCTCGGGGTAGGCGATGCTGTCCGGGATGGTCATCGCGTGATAGCCGGCCTCGTCGGCGGCTTTGGCCAACGGGATGTAGTACTTCGGGTCGGTCATGGCTTCCGCATAGGTGAACCGCATGACGACAGACTAGAACACGTTCTAATCTTTGTATGCGAAAAGCCGGTCCGGGGTCAGCCGCAATACGATGCGGTCGCCGTCGCCAACGCTTCCTGGTACAGCGGATCCAGCGCCCGAACGCCGATCACCGCAGCCTCGGCGCTGTCGAGTGCCGCCGCGCAGGACGGGCTCTGCAGCGTATCGCGTTGCAGCGCAATCTCGTTCACCATGGTCCGGTTGAAGCCGTCGATAGCGGTGCGGGAGGTGGCCAGGTCGGGGGCCACACCCGGCGCCGCACCTGGATCAAGTTTCCACTGACCGAAGCGCATGAACTGCACTCCCTCGGTGGCATTGATCTGGTCGGCGAAGATCTGCCGAACATATTCGGGGTCGAGCTGTTGGGACGTCGCATCGGCACCCACCCCGTCGAGGATCTGGGTGACACGCGCCGGATCGTTGATCGGGCCACCGTTGATCCACTTGAACGCCGCCACCGGGTCGGCAGTCAACAACCGCTGGGCGGCGGTGTCGACGAGGGTGTAGAGCGGGCTCGGATCCTCGGCCGCGGCTGTCGGAGTGCCCACATAGGCACCCGCCAGCAGTGCCGAAACAGTCATGGAAGCCGCGATGTATGAGGTGCGCACGGATCCATCTTTGCCGATAACAGATGACACGGTGCGGAGACGGTCGGCAGACTGGACAGGTGCCTGAACTTCCTGAGGTCGAAGCGCTGGCCGACCACTTACGCCGCCATGCGGTCGGTCTGACGATCGGACGTGTCGACGTATCGGCATTCTCGGTGCTCAAGACCTTCGACCCCCCGATCACCGCGCTCTACGGGGAGACCGTGACCGGGGCAAGTCGCTGGGGCAAGTACCTCGGTCTGCAGGCCGGTGAGCTGACCCTCATCACCCATCTCTCGCGGGCGGGCTGGCTGCGCTGGTCGGACAAACTGGCCGCCGCGCCACTGAAACCGGGGAAGGGGCCGATCGCGCTGCGGGTGCACCTGGGTACACCGGGCGAGGCGCCCGGATTCGACCTCACCGAGGCAGGCACCCAGAAGCGCTTGGCGGCGTGGCTGGTCGACGATCCCATGAAGGTGCCCGGTATCGCTGGATTGGGCCCGGATGCACTATCCCTGGGGATCGCGGACCTGGCCGAAGTGTTGCGTGGCAACACCGGGCGGATCAAAAGCGTCATCACCGACCAAAAGGTGATCTCCGGAATCGGCAACGCCTACAGCGACGAAATCCTGCACGTGGCGAAGCTGTCCCCATTTGCCACTGCGGGCAAGCTCTCCGAAGCCCAGCTCGCCGCGCTGTACGAGGCGATGAGCACCGTGCTCACCGATGCCGTGACGCGATCTGTCGGTCAGCAGGCGGCGACACTCAAGGGTGAGAAGCGATCTGGGCTGCGGGTGCACGCCCGCACTGGATTGCCCTGCCCGGTGTGCGGAGACACCGTGCGAGAGGTGTCGTTCGCGGACAAGTCCTTTCAGTACTGCGCTACCTGCCAGACCGGCGGCAGAATACTGGCCGACAGGCGAATGTCGAAGCTCTTGAAGTAGTTTCGTTGTCAAGATTCACACTGGTCACACCGCTGGAACCGATTCGGGAGCGATTTTGGGGGTTTAAGCTCGCAGCGCCGGTGGTAGCCCCACTGACATGATGGTGAAATTCTCGAAGATGACTCCCGCATTGTTTGCAGGTGCCGCCGTCGTGGCGTTCGCCTTCGCCCCTGGCGCGATGGCCGAGCCCGTGCCGCCGCCGCCACCGCCTTGTGTCAACGCTGACGGAACCCCGTGCGCCGACCTCGGCACCGCCGGTCCCGGTGGGGCCGCGGGCAGTATTCCGTACGGCCCGGAGGGCCAGGCCGGTCCCGGCGGTGCCAGCGGCAGCATTCCGTATGGACCCGGCGGCGAAGCCGGTCCCGGGGGCGCCAGCGGCGCGATTCCGAACGGACCTGGAGGAACCGCCGGTCCCGGAGGTGCCGCCGGCGCTATCCCGTACGGCCCCAGCGGAGCGGCCGGTCCCGGCGGAGCCTCGGGCTGCATCCCCAACGTCGGCTGTGCCACCATCCCGGCCCCCTAACTGACGGGCTGAGCACACAATGCGACGCACGATCTGATGATCGTGCGTCGCATTGCGCCGTCATGAAGGGTGTTGCGCCTCCCGCTTGGAGGCGAGTGTGCTGAGTCGTCAATTCTGGTGCGGTAGTTGCCGATGCTGTTGAGGATTTGGTCGGGTCCATACGTATCCGCCACATCACGCGCGTCACCGACATCACCCACGTCGCCCGCATCACCGACATCACCCACGTCGCCCGCATCACCGACATCACCGACATCACCTACATCACCCCACGTCGCCCACATCGAGGAAATCGTCACCGACAACGGTGCCTTTCTGAGGCCCGTTTTTTGTCGGACCTGTCTGCTTTGATGGGGGTATGTCTTCCGCTGCAACATCTTTGGCTGACGCTGGGAATTGTCCCGGTGAGCGGTTGGAGGTGTTGTTCGACGAGTTGGCGGAGTTGACCGGACAGCGCAATGCGCTCGACGGCCAGATCGTGGACATCATCGCCGAAATCGACCGCGATGGACTGTGGGGTGGCACCGGCGCCCGGACGGTGGCGGGGTTGGTGGCCTGGAAGCTCGGGGTGTCCTCGACCACCGCCAAAACACTGACCGCTGTGGCGCGGCGGCGCGAGGAGTTCCCCCGCTGTACGGCCAGCATGCGGGAAGGTCGGGTATCGCTGGATCAGGTTGGTGTCATCGCCGAACACGCCGGCACCGGCTCGGATGCCCACTATGCCGAACTGGCGGTCAGTGCCACCGTCAACCAATTACGCACCGCCCTCAAAATGGAACCCCGCCCCCAACCCCAACCAGACGCCGACCCTGCAGCTGAACCCGGACCCGACGCCGACGCCGATCCTGCAGCTGAGCCTCAATCTGGTCCGCAATCGCAACC
>NZ_JBARXZ010000239.1:0-2732 GCF_049647605.1 Mycobacterium sp.
AAGGAGCCGTCCGCCTTGGCCGTCTCCTGAAGCGTCAGCCGCCCCGAATAACGGGCCACCGGAGCGTCGTCGGTGATGCGCACCGACAGGTTCACGTCGACATAGTCGCCGTCTCCGTCGGATGCGCGCACCGCAAGGTTGAGCGACTGCGCCGCACCGCGGCCGGTGTCGCCCGGCTGGTGGTCGATATTGCCGAGCAACGTGACCGTGTAGCCGCGGTCGGTGCCGTTGAGAACCGCCGTGAATACCGGCTCATCGCCGCGACCGGGCACATAGCCTTCGATCGTCAGCCCGTCGCTCGACAAACGGAAGAACACCGCCTGTCCGCCCGACGTCATGCCGGAATCCTGGCCCGCACCGCCCGCGACCAGCGTGCCGGAATTCTCGTTCGGCACGGTGAAGGAGCCTGAAAATTCCATCGAACCGAAGCCGTCGGCGCCGAAATTCACCTTGGTGATGTTACCCGTGGCAACGATCGGATCGGTGCCGTCCGTACCGGCCGGCTGCACGCCGGAGATGGCGACGATATCGTCCTCGTCGAGACCGACATTGTGGTTGCCGTCACCCGTCGATACCGGACCGTCGTCGTCGACCGTCACCGAGAAGGTGGCGCGCGAGGCGGTGTCGCCGTCGGCGTCGGTGGCGCGGAAGCCGAAGGTCAGCTTGAGGTCGTTCTCGCTGTTGGCCGGGCTGGCCGAATGGTCGAGATTGCCCAGCAGGTCGAACCGGTACGAGCCGTTCGTCGACGTCGGGTCCAGCGTCACCCGGAACACCTGGTCGGTCGCGTCGGTGTAGTCGCCGCCCGCCTTGTAGGCGATCAGCTCGTAGCCGCCGTTCCACGACCCGCCCACACCCGTCATCGTCTTGACGATCTGGTAGGACAGCGTCACCCCGTCGGAGCTCAGCGACCCCGACAGGCCAAGCTGCGAGGCCGTCACCGCGCCCTCGCCCAGCAGCGCCGTCGAGCCGCTCGCCTTCACGAAGTTCACACTGCGCCCGAACGTGTCGCCCGCGCTCTCGCCGTGAACGTTGTCGTCCGTGCCCCACGACACCCCCAGCGTACCGCCATTGGAGGCCGAAGCCCCGACAATGTCGCCGGCATAGCCATCATCCACATTGCCGCCGGACAGATTGTCCTCGTCGACGCTCACCGACACCGCCGAACCCTGCACGATCGTGTCGTCCAGGACCCGCACCTCGAACCCGCCGCCCACAGGGTCGCCGTCGCCGTCGCGCGCAACGAAGTCAAACTCGAAGCCGATCTCGTTCTCGCCGCCGCCCGCCGGATGGTCCAGCGTCTGCGACAGCACGAAGTCGTAGCTGCCCGCCCCCTGGTCCGACAGGCTCACCGTGAACACCACAGCACCGCCGGCGCCCGCCGTCGCCGTCACAACCGTCCCGTTGCCGCTCAGCGTGTAGACAAGCTCCACCCCGTTCGAAGACAGATTCCGGGCCTCGAGCCCCGCAACCGTGCCGTCGGCGAACACCACCGAGCGGTCGCCCGCAACCTGCGTCCCCGTGAAGCCGCCATCGACGTTCGCATTGCCGTTGTCCGCGCCCCAGCCGATGTTCAGCGACGCCGACGCCTGCTGCGTCGTCACGTTATAATCGCTGCCAAAGATGCCGAGGTCATAGTCCAGATCGCCGGTGATCGTGCCCGGCGTCGTATCCTCGTTGCCCCCGGCAAGCTGCTCTTCCTCCACATAGCGCGGGAAGACCGTGCCAAGCGCGACCGGCGTGTCGTCGTCAACGCTCACCGCGAACGCGCCCGTCGCGCTGTCCCCGTCGCCGTCGCGCGCCACATAGCCGAACGTCAGAACAATGTCGTCCTCGGTGCCCGCAACCGGGTGGTCCAAAACACCCTTCAGATCGAAGGCCCACGAGCCCGTGCCCTGGTCCGACAGGCTCACCGTGAACACCACAGCACCGCCGTCGCCAGCCGTCGCCGTCAGAACCGTCCCGTTGCCGCTCAGCGTGTAGACAAGCTCCACGCCGTTCGAGGACAGATCCTGCCCCTCCAGCGCCGCAACCACGTCAGCCCCGAACACAACCGAACGGTCGCCCGCAACCTGCGTCCCCGTGAAGCCGCCGTCCACGTTCCTGTTGCCGTCGTCCGAACCCCACAAAATCGACAGGTCGCCCGACGCATTCGTCGGAACCAGCAACGCATCGCCGCCCCCGAACAACGGACCCGGATTGCCGCCCGCAAGCCCGCCATCCTCGTCAACAATCCCGCTGTCCGCCACCCCGACAACCGGACCGTCGTCCGCGACATTGACCGTGAAACTGGTATCGACGGTGTCGCCGTCGGCATCCGCGGCCTGCACCGCAAAGGTCAGCGCGACGGAATCCGAGCCCGTCGCGTGATCAAGCGTACCAAGCAGATTGAAACTGTAGGAGCCGTGCGCCGATGTCGGATCGAGCGTCACGGTAAAGACGCGGGCTTCGTCGCCGCGCGCGTCACCCTTGTACGCGGTCAGCAACTCGCCGCCGTTTGCCAGCGTCGTGACCACATACTGCAGCGCAACGCCGCCCGACGACAGCGCCGCGCCATTCTCACCCGTCACCGCCGGTACACCGCCCGCCAGGAATGACAACGCGCGCCCGAATGTATCGCCCGCGCCATTGCCCTGCGTGTCGTTGTCCGCGCCCCAGTTGACGTTCAGAGCAACCGCACCGGTCGCGCCGGCGCCGGCAACGAAACCGTTCGCGCCCGCAAGCCCGTCCTCGGT
>NZ_JBARXZ010000240.1:0-1667 GCF_049647605.1 Mycobacterium sp.
CGCCACGCCATTGCTGGGCCCGGTCGTCTCCTGGGAACCGCGGCCGGGCGGACTGACGGCGCGCATCACCGACCGCAGCGGCGTCGACGCGCAGTGCACCTACCGGTCCGATTGGTACACCCGGAGCTTCTTCCTGCCGAAGAACACCACTTACGACCTGGTCATCGTGCCGGCGATACCGAAGCTGCAGAACTGGAACATCGAGGTCAGCTGCGACAACGGCACCAGAACGCAGACCACCACTTTCTTCTGAGCAGACGTGTCGTCCAGACGGTCACCGCGCGTCGCGCCACGCTTTCTCTTTCTGGATGTACTCGTTGTCCTGGGGAAACTCGTCGAGGGAAGGGACCCGTCGCACCTCGAGCTTGGTGCCCGGCCCCAACGGGCACTTGCCGGCCCAGGCGATGGCGTCATCCCTGGATTTCACGTCCAAGATCCAGAACCCGTTGAACAGCTCCTGTTGCGGACCGTACGCACCATCGGTGACGGTGGGGGAGTCGCCGTCGAAGTCGACGACAAACCCCCCGTCTTCCGGTGGCGCCAAACCCTCGCATGACACCAGCACCCCGGCGGCGATGAGCTCTTCGTTGTAACGGCCCATCATGGCGATCACCTCGTCGAACGGGATGTCGCGTGCTGCCTCCTGGGCTTCGGCTGAGTCGCGCATGATCAGCATGTACTGCATCGGTGTCTCCTCGGTTCGGGCCAAAAGTGTTGCTGTATCAATGGACCGGCGCCGTCGCGAAGACTCATCGAAGTAGTGCCCGACGCTAGGATCGGGCCATGTCGTCGCCCCCCTGTCCAGCTGATCTCGATGACCTCCTGGACCGGGTGCACGTGGTCACGCTGCCGATGCGGGTGCGGTTTCGGGGTATCACCAGTCGCGAGGTGGCGCTGATCGAGGGGCCGGCGGGCTGGGGGGAGTTCGGGGCGTTCCTGGAATACGGGCCGGCCGAGTCGGCGCGCTGGCTGGCCTCGGCGATCGACTCGGCCTACTGCACTCCACCTCCGGTCCGCCGCGCCTGGATCCCGATCAATGCCACGGTGCCTGCGGTTCCGGCTGAGCAGGTGCCCGCGGTGTTGGCCCGGTTCCCCGGGGTCGCAACGGCCAAGGTGAAGGTCGCCGAACCTGGACAGCGGCTGGCCGACGACGTGGCCCGGGTGAACGCGGTGCGTGCGACGATCCCGACGGTCCGGGTGGACGCCAACGGCGGCTGGTCGGTCGAAGAAGCGGTGCAGGCGGCAGCGGCGCTGACCGCTGACGGGCCGTTGGAGTATCTGGAGCAGCCATGCCTGACGGTGCCGGAGCTGGCGGAGGTTCGCCGCCGGGTGTCGGTGCCCGTCGCCGCAGACGAGAGCATTCGCAAGGCCGAGGATCCGCTGCTGGTGGTGCGGGCCCGGGCCGCCGATATCGCGGTGCTCAAAGTGGCGCCGCTGGGTGGGGTGGCGGCCTTTCTGCGGATCGCCGGCCAGATCGACCTGCCGGTGGTGGTGTCGAGCGCCCTGGATTCCGCGGTCGGTGTCGGAGTCGGGCTGTCGGCGGCTGCGGCCCTGCCGTCACTGGAACATGCCTGCGGGTTGGGTACCGGCGGATTGTTCGTCGAGGATGTGGCCGCACCGGCGGTTCCGGTCGACGGCTGTCTACCGGCTGGACCCGTCGGGGGGGG
>NZ_JBARXZ010000241.1:0-2441 GCF_049647605.1 Mycobacterium sp.
GCCCTACGTGGTGGCCACCATGGCCGCCGAGCGCTACACGCCCGAACTCACCGAAGCGATCGACGCCGCGGCCGCGGACGCCGGTCGAAACCTGGCCCGCATCAGTGCGACCCCGCAGCCCGGTCACGTCAGCCTCGCCCAGCTCGCCAAAGGCCTCCCCGACCACGCGACCGCCGGAGCCATCGTCGTCGTCGAGGACGCCGCCACCGCCAACCCCGCGCACCTCGCAGCCGTGGCCGCCGCCCTGGTCCCCGCCCACGGCAGGCTTTTGCTCGTCGACAGCGGCGAGCCCGGGAACTCTCGACGACTCCTCGATGGACTCGCGCTGCCGTGGAATGAAAGAACAATCCCTGCAACGGATATCAACGATCCGGTGTTGGCGGCTGCCGCCGACAGTCATCGTGCCGTGGCCGCCCGCAGTTGGCAGATCCGCACCACTCCCCCCACTCGCGGCCGAAGCCTAGACCGGGACCGCGGGCACGGCCTCGGCATCGACTAACGCGGGGCAGATGCTTACTGGTTGACGGCGATACTGGTCGGTTGCCACTTATCTTGTCTGGCACGACATTTCGCCACAGAAACCGGGAAATTAGCTTCGAGTCTGCTGAGCACCGGTTCGCAATGGGAATCGTCGAAACCTGCGCGGGTCAGCTCTTGCATGCAGGAGATCAGAACGCTGGACATACCGGGGCCGGCCAGGGCGGCGAACAGGCCGCCGTAGGTCGCCGCCACCGCATCGGCGTAGGCGTCCCGCACGGTTGCGAACGCCTGGTCGAGGAGTTCTTGCACCGCCACGGCGTACCAGCTCAGCTCGACGGTAGACGTCTGCGCTGAAGCCAAGAACGCTCGCGCATATCCGATTGACTCGCACCAAATTGCTTGATGGGTAACCCGATAACGGCTTTGCGGCTCCAATCCCACCACGAAGACGGCACCGTCGAAGTGCGTTACCGGCGAGCCCAGCACACGCGCCTCAGATCCTGCCGCCGGGGTGTGCATCCGAATATCGGGGCTCGGAGCCATCGAGGTCACCAACTCCGCCATGGCCGCCCCGAGCCGCGCGTGCAGCCCCTCCAGGGCAACGGCATGCGACATCAATGGGTAGTCAACATCGACGTCGTACCCGGTGTGGTCTGAGTCGGAGATGGGAGTGCAAAAAGCGCGGGCCCACTGCGCTGCCCGGGCAACGAGGACCGCCAGGTTGGCATGGCGCGTGCCCAGTTCCACGCCTTGATATTCCGCGTCGATCAGAAAATCGTCATTGGTCGTCATCGTTCGCCCAAGTCTTCCTCGACACCGGTTAGCTCCTTCACGATCACGTCGCGAAGATGGACGTCGCCGGCGGCGGCCGCGGCATAGCACATATCAGGCAGAGGCAGTGGGCGTGTCGCCCAACCGCCGATCAGCTCAGCGGTACGCGCCACCAGCCAGTGCGCCCGGTAGCGCGCCAGCTCCTCGATGGTGTCGCTCGGATCGGATTGGCCGACGAACCCCGGCCGGAAGATCGAAGTAACCGTGTTGAAATCCTTGGCCGCGGCGTCATACTCCGCCCACTGCTGAGGGCTGGGATTGCTGTCCCCGCCCCGCGTCAGCCAGATCGCACGCACAGCGTTCGGGATGCCCCCCTCGACGGCCTGGGCCTGGGTGGTCGCCGAGTTGACTAAGGACGCGCTGACCCGCGAAACGATCCTGTCCTGGAAAATCGGGTCGGTATCCATGACGCGCAGCAGCCGCGGATACACCTCCGGCCACAGTGCCGCCAGACGGTGTACGTGCATCCCGTCCAGGGCCGGGGCGGGGGCCTGGATGCCAGGCTGCAGTAACGGGTTGGTCTGACGTGTGCACGACGGTGGGTGCTCGACCCCAGCATCGCGCAGCGCACTCACTCCGACCGTGGTCGCTGCGGCCACTAGGCGCCAGCCCAGCTCGGCGCGCAGCTGCGCGTACTCGACGAGGACCCGCGCTGGATCTGACCAGCCGAACCACAACTGCCGAAAATGATCGTCCACCAACGGATCTGTAGCCAACACGCGGACCGATCGGGGAACGAACACTCCTGCGGGGATGTAGCTGGCCCCGTCATTGGAGGTGATGACAGTTTCCGTGCCGCTCGGAGAACGGAAGACCCCCACCGCCCACTCAATCGGATAGTTGACCGCCTGGGCCGCGTGCTGGAGCTTCCAGGCCAACTCCTTGGCTGCGGCGGCGTCGGCCGACTCGCGACGCTCGCGGGCCGCCGCCGTCTGCCCGGCGGCCACCACGCTCGCCGGGATCAGCGTCGCGCCGCCCGCGCCCGCACTCGACGGGGCCGGCGAGGGTGCTGGAGCATTACTGGCAGCGCCGACCGTTCCGGCAGGCATGGTCGCCGCGGGCGGAACAGCCCCCGCGGGCGGTCCCATCGAGCCGGGCGGAAGCATCATCGGAGCACCCCCGCCGGTACC
>NZ_JBARXZ010000242.1:0-22654 GCF_049647605.1 Mycobacterium sp.
CGCACGACGGCGCTTGTCGGCGCAGGGCTGTGCAGCCTGGTGCTGGCCGGGCTGGCGGCTATGACCCGCCGGCAGCGATCCCGTCCCACACGGTGAGAGCCGCCCTGCGGCTCAGCTCGGGTCCGGCCGGGAGAGCGTCGAGAACCGCGCGGGGCACCGGCAGCGGGTCTGCCATCCCCAGCGCGCCGGCAGCCTCCGGGTCGGGGACACCAAATCGGACACCGAGTTCGGTGACCAGCCACCCGGCGCCGGTGACGGCTCCGTCGGTCACGAAGGCGCTGCGTCCGGCAGGCAGGTAGACCGCGTCGGTGCGGGGTCCGGCGGCATCGGCCTGCGCCAGCCGGACCGGCACCTGATCGGAGGTCACCGGCAGCTCACCGCGGATCAAGTCGGTGACGCCGTCGTGCCAGGACACACACACCGCCCCCGTGGCGGCCCCGCTGACCGCGCCGAGGCGCTCCGGGAAGCTCTCGACCGCCAGGGTGCCCAGCCTCGGCAGGGCGCCCACAACCGCCGGAGCGACCGCGGTGACCGCGCTACTGGTGTTGGCCTGGGTGCGCCGGACCACATCGGCGGCAACCTGGCCGACCCGCTGTACACCGCCGGGCAGCACCACGTAGAACTCGTCCCCGGACGGCTGCCGAACCTGCACCACCTCGCCGACGGTGAACCCGGGCAGCGCGGCGGGTCCGGGCATGCCGGTCTCCGGAATGCGCGGTACCCGCAGCGGCGCCACCTCCGGCAGCAGATCCAGCAACGTCGGCGACAGCCGCACCGGCGCAACACCTTCGATGCCCAGTGCCCGGATCATCACCGGGTCGTTGTGATCCACACGGGCGCGGCGGCCGCCGTACAGCAGATAGGTGGTGCCGGACGGACCCACCGCCAAGATGGCGCCGTCGGCATCCATCGGCCGGGCCTGGGCCGCCAGCGGCCCGGCGATCACCGTGGTCATCTCGTGATCACACACGGTCCACCGGGATTCCGCTGCGGCCAGCGGCGACCCGAGTATTGCCGGAGCCCCCGGAATACCGAGCAGGGCCCCGCGCGCCGACCCCGCGATGGCCGCCTCGGTGACCTGTTGGGGCTTGTCCGCGGTCCCGGTGATCAGTTGTGCCGATGTCAGATTCAGGACGGGGTGGACAACGTCGTCGACGCGGACGTACACTGCGCCGCTGTCGGGCACTGTCACCAGGTCTGCCGAACCGAGCTGCGGTTGTGGCCGGGCCACGGCGAACACCCCGTAACCGGCCACCACGAGTGCGGCGCCGATGACGCCGACCATCATCGAGATCGACTGGGCTCGCGGCGAATCACCGTCGGCATGCACGTCGTGATGTGCCAGCGCTTGTTCCATTCGGCGCGCAAAGAAGCGTTGACCGCTGGCGTGCAAACGTTTCGAAGGTCGTGCCACCGGACCACGCTACGGCGCGGCCACGTTCCCGCGTCACCCGTCATCCACAGGCAGTCACCGCCAGCGTGCCCACACGTACGGCACCAGCGACCGCAGGAAATCGAGATCGGGCCCCGGTTCGGCGGCGGCGAAGGCCAACTCGAACAGCTCCTCGGCCACCAGCAGAATCCCCTCGGCGTACTCGCGGGTGAACGTGATGCTGCCGTAGTCGTCCATCAGTGCCCGGATCCGGGCGACGAGTTCGGGGCTGCGCTGCGCCCGGGTCCGGCGCAGGTAATCCCGCACCAGCTCCCGGTCCGCACCGGCTGCCGTGTCCATCAAGTGAACCAGCGTCAGCGTGCGCTTGCCCTCGTAGAGATCGCCGAGGATCTCCTTCCCGTAGGTGTCTTGGTCGCCGATCAGGTTGAGCAAGTCATCACGGATCTGGAAGGCGGCACCGAAGTGGAACCCGAAGCGCACCAGCGGAGCTGGATCGACGGCGCCACCGGAACCCACCATCGCGCCGACACACAACGGGTGAATGGTGGTGTACCAGCAGGTTTTGTGCATGATCAGGGCCAGATAGTCCTGCGGCCCGAGGTCGTCGACATTGTCGTTCTGCCAACCGATCTCGGTGGCTTGGCCCTCCAGCGTCCGCATGGCCATGGTGTCGAATTCGGACATGACAAGATCGGCAAGGTCTCGATCGAGTCGGCGCACCGCCCGCCGCAGCACCTGACTGGCCACGATCGCCAGCCCGTCACCAGCATTGAGCGCGGCTGCCATCCCGTGCTGCGCGGTCAGCGTGGGCCGGCCCCGCCGCATCTCGCTGCCGTCGGCGATGTCGTCATGTACCAGAAATGCGTTGTGCAACAGCTCGATCGCCACCGCGATACCCAACATGTCGTCGGGTCGTGCCCCAAATGCCTGTCCGGCAGACAGGCACAGCGCCGGCCGCAACGCCTTACCGGGACGGGTGGGGTACTCCCGCATCGGCCGGTAGAGCCACCGGTGTGGTTCCCCGTCGGGCATGGCGTCGAGCATGGCCCGCCGAACCGACTTGCCGACGTGCCGCAACGTGTCCTCGACCTCGGTGACCAAATCACCGGCCGACCAGCCGGTCTCAGCGGGCTCGGTCACGCGTCAGCGGACCGGACGGTGAGCGAAACCGGTAACCAGACATCCGGGTGCCCGGTGACCAGCACCGTCCCGCGGTAGCGGCCCGGCTCGACAAGTTCACCGACATCGAGGGTCATCTCGATCCCGCGGCTGCATCTGGGCGGCATCGGTACCCGCTCCGGGGCGAATCTGGCCGCCGCCGCAGCGATCACCGCTCCCTGGTCGCTGAGCAGATCACTGCACCGCACCCCGATCTCACCGTGATCCTCGGCGGTGATGTTGTGTATCCACAGCACCGCGCTGACCTGTGCACCCGGCGGCGCGTCGAACTCCAGGCGCCCCATGGCCCGGGCGGTGGCGAGGTCTACGGACGCGGCGTCACCGCCGGCCTCGGAGCCCGCCGCGCCGTCCGGTGGCGTGCCGACCGCCCCGAAGAGCGGTTGACCGACAAGTGACCACCAGGTGCGCAGGAACGGCTCCATATCGGTGGCGCCGAAGACGTCGGCGCGTTGATCCTGTGTCAGCGGCGGCGCCACCGACAGCGCCGGCCCGGTGCCGCCGAGCCCGTCGGCCGCGAGCCTGACAAATCGGTCGACGAGTTCGCTGGCGGCACGCAATCCCTCCGCCTGGATAGCACTGAAGGCACGTCGATTTGCCGTGGAATCGAAGACTTTTGCCCAGGGGACGGCACCGTCGACACCGTTGGCCGTACCACTGTCCACCGCAGCCCCCTCAGGTCGTGAACACCGCCCCCAACCACCCGCTTCCCCGGTATGCTAGCTGCGCAAATCGGGCCAGGAGGGGCAATGGCAGCGCTGCGTTCGCTACTGGAAGTCTTCGGGGCACTCGACGAGGTGGCCAACCGTACCGACGACCCGACAATCACGTCCACAATAGATGCATTTCTGCCGGCCGCGACGGCCCATTCCGGCTGGTACGGCCAGGTGGAGAGCTTCTTCTTCGGTGCCGGTGCCCGCGGCACACCTGACCTGGACCGGGCGCTGGCCGAGATCGCCCGTCAGGACCGGGATGACGGCCACCGGCTCACCGCCGCGCAGAAGTCCCGCCTGTATTTTGCTGTAACAGCGATTGCACGTGTCCAACAGGTGTCCGGGCCATCCCGGTTCTCCTCGTTGACCGGTTCCGATTTCAGTGACTCGCTGATCGACGCGCTCACCGTACTGGGACCGGCAACAGCAACTTTCGAGGAACGCAGCACCAGGGCCGCACAGGTGCGCGCCGACTTCATCGAACAAGTGCAGTTCCGCATCCCCGACCGGTTGCGTTACTACGATTTCCGCACCTACTCGGCGTCCAACAACTGGATCGACCAGCAAATGGTTCGAATCCCGTTGTGCCAGTCCACCATCGTTGATGTCGATGGTGTCGAATCGGTCCTGATCGACACCGAATGCCACTCGGATTCCGTTTCGCTGAACCAGCTCGAAGCCGTCGTCAATCCCTACAACTGGCACCACAATTACCGGGACTTCTTCTGCAACATGGGAACCTGCGGCGCCCCGGAACGCCCCGACAGCTGGCGACGGGTTCTGGAGACCGTCGGATTCTGCAGCGCCGACGGCAGCCGCACGCTACGCACGCCGCTGAAGTACCGGACGCATGAATTCCTGGCGCTCGGCGAAGCCCGGCTGGACTACGACCTCGACGAGTCGAGGCTGTACCAGGGTGACGGCCTGGTCACCGTGGACCGCGGTTACATCAACATGTGGGCCACCACCAGCAATCCCGAGGATCCCGGTGTGCGAGTGCGGACCCGCAAAGTGGTGCACATCACCGGGCTGCTGCCGTACGCGCAGGCCCGGCTGGTGTGTCTCACGGGCTACGGCACCGCATCGCAGGAATTCCTGTTCGGTGCGGCGGCCGCCCCCTATCCCGAGGCCGTGCCGTTCGATTACTACGGCCCCGCCCCCGAGCCGAGTGCCGCCGAGCCGGCCGGGGGCACCTCCACGACCGCCGATCATGTGGCGACCACCGCGGTCAAGACCTGGACCCGATCCATCGGGAAACTGGCGGGCGGATACTTCGGCATTGCCGGCAAGTTCGCGGCCGGGCAGCTGCGGTTCGACGACATCGCCGACTACAGCAAGCAAGTCGGCACCGAGCTGGTGAAGGCGCCGAAAGAGTTCCTCGACGCCGTCGACCGGCCGCGCTACCCGGAGACCGGGGCCGCCGAGCAACCGCCCGCGGCAGCCGATGGCAAGTTCGGCCGCTACGAGAACACGGTCCGGGCCCTGTTGCATCAGATCAACACCATCGCCGACGAGGCGGCAGTGGCCGACAAGGCCGGAACCTGGGGCCTGGACGGCTGGATCCGCACCGTCCACAACCTGATCGATGTGCAGGTCCGGGCGTACGCGGCCCTCATCGAGGCAAGTACCTCCTATCCGTGGTGGGGGCTTGCCGTTGCCGGTGATCCCCAGCCGTCCGAACGGATCCAGATCGATCCGGTGGCGTTTGCGCGCCACGTCCGGCCCACCACATTCACCCGGCTGGGGCTCGACCGAACACGGGTCGACGGCTCGTGCATCGGGGTCATACCGGAGTGTCTCGCCGCCGGCGCCGATCACGTCAGGTTGTACGTCAAGGATCACCGCTACATCGGCTCGAACTACACGGGTTTCCTGGTCCTGACCAACGTCGAGACCGCACCCGAGTATCGGCAGGAGATCTACGTGCGAGCCGGATTGTGAGCCGGGACCGCTGATGACGCCCGGGCCGTCCTCGCCGAACATCGACGAACTTCTCGACCGCGCGGTGGCGGCGATCAACCGCGGTGATCGAGCCGCTGCCGACGCCCTCGCCGGTCAGGTGCTTGCGGTCGACGGCGGCAACACCGACGCCGAAGATCTGTTGTCCACACCGGTCGACGGCGGTGAGATACGGCGATTGACAATGCTTTTTGTCGATCTTGTCGATTCGACGGCGTTGTCGACGCGCATCGATGTCGAGGTCTATCGGACGGTGGTTGGCTCCTACCGGGACCTGGTCCTCGAGGTGGTGAGTCACTACGCGGGCCATATCGGATCCACCAAAGGTGATGGGCTGCTGGCGATCTTCGGCCATCCGCAGGCCCATGAGAACGATGCACACCGGGCCGTTCATGCCGGGCTGGACCTGACCCGGGAAGTGAGCGCGCTCAGTGCACGGGTCCGCAGCCGCTTCGGTTTCGACATCGATGTGCGAGTCGGTATCCATCGCGGCATGATCTACCTCGACACCGCCCAGGACGATGTGTATGGGCTCGGCGTCAATCTCGCCGCGCGCATCTGCAGCCTCGCCGAGCCCGGCACGGTTGCCGTGTCGGCCGCCATCCAGAAAGTGGTGCGGGACGAGTTCGAATTCCAGGAACAATCCCCCAAAACCGTCAAGGGTGTCGACGGTCCGGTGACCTACTACCGGGTGCTCGACGAGCGCGACCTCGCCTCGGTGGTCCGCGGTCCGCTGGTGGGCCGCACCCGCGAGCACCGGTACCTCAAAACATGCTGGGCTCAGGCACAATCGGGCACCCTGACGCCCCCGGGAGTGGCGTTCACGGGTGAGGGCGGCATCGGCAAGAGCCGGCTCGCCGGTGCCGCGGTGGATCTGGCGGAGAAATCCGGCGCTGTCGTGTTGTCGTTGTTCGGCTCGCCCTTCCACACCGAGGTCGGCCTGCGGCCGGTGCGACGGCTACTGGAGATCCGGTGTGGCATCAGCCGTGGGGCCGACCGTGCGGAGTCACTGCGGCTGCTCGAGGCGGAGATCAAGCGCCGGTCGATGGACCCGGACACCGCGGTGCCACTGCTGGCCCCGGTGATCGGGATCGGACCCGGCAGCGGCTACCAACCCGCCACCGCGTCCGGTGGGCGGCTCTACGAGCGGATAGTCGGCACCGTCAAGGAGTATCTGCTGGCCTGCCTGTCCACCGGCCCGGGTCTGGTGCTCATCGAGGACTTCCACTGGCTCGACGAGGACACCACCGAGGTGGTGCGGGCGCTGCTGGCCGAAGGTCTCACCCGGACCCTGATCGTCATCACCGACCGCGGACAAACGTCGATGAACCCCGCGGTCCGGACGTTCGAACTGACACCGCTGCGCGACGACGAAGCCGATCAGCTCATCCACGCGCTGCACCCGCAGCTGGCGGCAGCCGCACGCCGAGCGGTGCAGGAACGCTGTGACGGCATTCCGCTCTACATCGAGGAGGTCGTCGCCAAACTCAAGGCTCAGCCCGGCGACCAAAGCGGTTCTGCCCAGGTGCCCGACACCCTGTACGAGGCGCTGATCGCCCGGCTGCAGTCCAGCCGGAATTCATTGCAGGTCATCGAGATCTCGGCGCTTCTCGGCAGCCGCATCGACCGGCGGCTGCTGTCCTCGGTGATCGATACCGACGAGGAGTCGGTGGCCGAGCTGTTGAACGGCTTGGCCCGCAGCCGGGTGCTGCGATCGATCGACGCCACCAGCTGGCGGTTCCACCATGAGTTGCTGCGCGAGGTTGCTGCCGAGCTGGTGCCTCCCACCCTGCGCCGGCGCCTGCACAGCCGCATCGCCGACGCGTTGGTGACGATCGCAGCCGACAGTCCACCGGAGTGGCCGTTGGTGGCCCACCATTACCTTCAGGCCGACCGGTTCGCCGAGGCGGCGGTGTCCTTTCAGAAAGCCGGGGCAAACGCCCGCCATCGCGGTGCCCTGGCCGAGGCGCTCACCCATCTGAGCCACGCATTGGACTGCACGAGTCGGCTGGACCCGGGACGTGCCAGGGACCGACACGAGATCGAGATCCGGCTCGAGCGTGGGTTTCTCACGTCGGTGGCTCACGGTCATGCCAGCCCCGAGGCTGCCGCCGAGTTCGAGCGCTGCCTGCAACTGATCGGCGATGAGGCCAGCGTCGAACTGTATGCCACGCTGAGCGCCCTGTGGAGTTACTACGCCACCCGCGGCGACCTGCGGCGCGCAACACAATTGGTCACCGCGCTGCGAGCGCGGCGCGGCGACCTGCCGGACTGGTACCGCGTTGCCAACGATTCGGTGGCCGGCTCCTTGGCCATGTTCCGCGGCGACTTCCACACCGCCCGAGCCACTCTCGAGTCGACGATCGTGGCGATCGATCGGCTCGGGCCACGTGATATCGAGGATGCGTGGTTCGCCCCGAACGATCCCCTGGCCGGCGCCTACTCCCTGGTCGGATTTCTCAGATTCATCCAGGGTGACCTGACGGCCGCCGAATCTGCGTTCGCCGAGATCGAGAGTCGTTGCCAGAGATTGGGTTTCCCGCACGGCCCGTTCACGCTGTGTTATGCCCGCGCGGTCGAGACCCTGACCAGGATCGAGGCCGGCCAGCTGGATCGGGCCGCGGCGCTGGTCGCCGAGGTGGCCCGTCGTGGCGAGGCCAACGGCTTCGACGAGTGGGTGATGATCGCGGCCTGCAACCAGGCTTCGGTGGGCGCTCGGATGTTGTTGGCCACCGGCCGGGCCGGTCCCGACACACTCCAGGAGCACATCGCCGCCAACACCGCCGTCGTCGACGGCTGGCGGGCCGCGGGGACAAAAACCTTCCTTGCCTGCTACGACGGGGTGTTGGCCCGGGTCCTGATCGCCGCCGGGATGGCCGAGGCCGGTCGCGACCGGATCGACCTCGCGCTGCAGATGGCCGAGGACACCGGCATCCACTTCTACGATGCGGAGCTGCTGCGGATCCGCGCCCACACCTACGACGATCGGCTGACCAAGCATCACATCCTGACAAAAGCCACCCAACTGGCGCGCGACCAGGGTGCCTACACCTTTGAACTCCGTTGTGCCGCTGATGATGTCGAGGTGTTCGGCGAGCCGGCCCGCGAGAGTCTGCACCAAGCACTGAGCCGTTTCCCCGCTGAGCAGTCCTGGCCTGATCTGGCCCGTGCCCGAACACTGCTGAGGTGACTCGGCGCCACAAGGTGGTCATCCTCGGCGGCGGGATGGCGGGACTGAGCGCCGCCTGGCGCCTCAGTGAACCGGGATGGCGGGACCATCTGGAATCGATCACGCTGTTTCAGCGGGGCTGGCGGCTCGGCGGCAAGGGCGCCTCCAGCCGCGGCATTCACGACCGGATCGAGGAACACGGTCTGCACGTCTGGCTGGGCTCCTACGACAATGCGTTCGCCCTGCTTCGCGAGTGTTATGCCGAGCTGGACCGTGCCACCACCGATCCGGCGGCACCGATTCAGACCTGGGACCAGGCTCTGATCCCGTCCGACGAACTCGGCATGGCCGACAAGTGGGGCACCGACTGGCAGGTGTGGTCGGGGCGCTTTCGCCGAAACCGGGACCTGCCGGGTGAGCCCGACAGCACCGGCCGCGAGCTCACCGTGGTCGAATTCGTGCGTCGCGCCCTGGAGTTGCTACTCGATTTTGCCGACTCACTACACCCCTGTGGGAGTCCCGGTCTGGTCTTGACCACCACCCCCGCACCGCACGGCGACACTGTCGTCGACATGCTCCGCCGGAGCGTCTTCGCGGTCCTGGCCTCCCTGTCGGTGGCACCGACGTCAGAGGCGCTGCGCGCGGGCCTGCTGGGCGTGCCCGCCGAGCAGCTCCGCCAGGAGCTCGACGGTGAGCGTCGACCCGAGCAGCGCCGGTTCTGGTTGCTGGCCTCCCTGCTGACGGCCACCGCCCGTGGCCTGCTCAGCGACGACTTGATCAGTGACCCACAGGGTTTCCGGGCCATCAACGACGAAGAGTACGGAGACTGGCTGCTGCGCCACGGCGCCCACCCCGACGTCCTCGACCATCCCCTGATCCGCGGCCTGTACGACATGGTCTTCGGGTACGTCGACGGAGATTGTGATCGCCGCGCCCTGGCGGCCGGAACGGCGGTGCTACTGACCGGAATTGCGTTGTTCCAGTATCGGGGCGCGTTCTTCTGGAAGATGACGGCAGGGATGGGCGACGTGGTGATCGCGCCGCTCTACCAGGCGTTGCGGCGCCGCGGCGTGGATTTTGAGTTCTTCCACCGGGTGGACTCGCTGCAGCTGGATCCCGGACGCACCCGGGTCGAGGGAATTGCTGTCGGACGACAGGTCGAGCTGGCTGCGGGCGCGGACCGCTACGAGCCGTTGATCACCTGCCGGGGCCTGCCGGTGTTTCCCGACGAGCTACTGACCGACCAGCTCGACCCCGGTCGGCAAACGTCCGGCGTGGAGACGCATTTCGGTCGCCGGCACGATGTCGAGATCCGACAGCTGCGGCGGGGCGCCGATTTCGACCAGGTGGTCCTGGCGACCTCGTTGGGGATGATTCCACTGATCGCCCAGGAATTGATCGAGGACAGCCCCGACTGGTCCGATATGGTCAACCAGGTCCGCACGGTGGCCACCCAGTCATTTCAATTATGGTTGCGGCCAACGGAATCCGAAATGGGATGGGATCGTCCAGGCGTCACCACCAGCGGGTACGTCGCACCGTTCGACACCTGGGCTTCGATGCCACAGACATTGTGGGCCGAGGACTGGCCCGCCGCCGACCGACCTCAGACCGTCGCTTACTTCTGCGGGGTGCTCGATGCCGAGTGGCCCACCGATGTCGATCACGACCAGTACCTCGCCGACTGCCGACAGCGTGTGATCACCACGGCCCGAAACCATCTCGATCACCATCTGGGTTTGTTCCTGCCCGGGGCGGTCACCGGGGCCGGGTTCACGTGGTCGCTGTTGTGCGGCGCCGGTGCACTCGAAGGCGGCGCCGCTCTGGCGACCCAGCATGTCAGCGTCAATGTCGACCCCTCGGATCGGTACGTCCAATCCGTGCCCGGCTCGGACAGATTTCGGCTGCGCCCCGACGAGAGCGGTTACGACAACCTGTTCCTGGCAGGTGACTGGACCGACTCCGGGATCAACGCCGGCTGCATCGAAGCCGCCGTGATCTCGGGACTACAGGCCGCCAACGCCCTTCTGGGGCGGGGACGGTATCACCGGATTCGCGGTTTCTACCTGCCGTGACGGCGATCAGTACAGCCGTGCGCCGGAGAGTTTCACCCCCACTTCGGGTAGTCGTTGCAGCAGGGCGTCTCCCATGGCAGCCGCTGGGGTGAGCACTCCGGCGAGAGCCGGCAGCCGGTCACGCTCGGTGGCCAGCAGCAGAGCGCTCTCACCGAGAAGCACGGCTGTGGCGGAGTAGCCCGGGTCGGCCCGTTGACTCATCGACGCCACGTACCGGTGACCCCGGCTGGTCGTGGTGTAGGTCTCCACCTTGTAATAACCCCCGCTGCCGGTGTCACACCCGGCACCCCGGTCCGGTGTCAGCCTCTCGACGAATCCGGTTGGCAGCGCGTCGAAGTAGTGGCCCCCGTACCGCGCCGCCAGCCCGACGCCGGCACTCATCGCCGCCGCCAGCATCGGGGCGATCGGCGAGGAACCCATGCTCATCGTCTCCGAATACCGCAGGTTTCGCCCGTACCGCCACCCGAGCAGCGCATTGGTGCGCCGCACGCAGCGAGTGTTGTACAGCGCCATCAGATATCCGCCGGTCCACAATCCCGTCAGCTCGGGTGCGATCTCACCGCCGCTGCGCACCCAAAGGTCCGGTTGGGCGCCGAGATCGGGTTCGTGGCCACGGTCCGGGCTCAGACTGTAGACATCGTCGAGGACCGCACGCATCGCCGGGTCACTCTTGGCCAGCCGCATCAGTTCGATCATCGTCGCGACCGATCCGCCGGAGTAGCCGCCGGAGTAGCTTCGCAGCACAAATGTGGTGTCCAACAGGTCACCACCCGACTCGGCCACCGCGCGGCGGTGCAGCGCGTAGACGTTGAGGTCCGACGGAATCGAATCGAATCCACAGGAATGCACCAGCCGGGCGCCGCTGCGTGACGCACGCTGGTGGCAGCGTTCGATACTGCGCCGCACAAACGGGACCTCACCGGTGAGGTCCACATAGTCGGTTCCCGTCTCCGCGCAGGCCTCGACCAACGGCAACCCGTGCCGGCTGTAGGGCCCGACGGTGCTGATCAGCACTGCCGTGCGGGCGGTCATCGCAGCCAGGGCCCGTTGATCGGAGAGGTCGGCGACGGTGATCTCCCAGTCGTGGCCGGGTGTCGCGAGGCGGTTTCGGGCCGCACGCAACCGATCGGGTGAGCGTCCCGCCAACCCGGCTCGCAGATGCGGCCTCGTCCTGGCCAGGTAGTCGGCGGTGAGTCCCCCGACAAAACCCGTCGCCCCGTAGATCACGATGTCGAGGTCGCGCTGTCCAGCGCGCATGGTCGATGACGCTACCCGAGCAGCAGGTCCGGCACCGGGCTTCGGGCCGGCCTTTCCGCTGCGCAGGCCGCCGCCGTCAGTCCTCCTTGGCGTGCCGTTCGCGGTAGGCGGCGACATGCTGGCGGTTACCGCAGTTGCCGGTGTCGCAGAACATGCGGGACCGGTTGCGCGACAGGTCGACCAGCACGGCGTCGCAGTCGGGTGCGGCACAGATCTTGAGCCGGCGCAGCTCCCCCGCCCGGATCAGGTCGGCCAAGGACATCGCTATCTCGGCACCCATCCGCTGAGCCAGCGGATCATCGATGGAGGCCAGATGCAGATGCCATTCCGGCATCTCGGGGTGGCGGGTCAGCCAGGGCGCGGCCCGGGTGTCGGACAGCAGTTTGTTCACCTGACCGACGGTCTGTTCCTCGTCGTCGGCCATCGACCAGATCGCTCCCAGCCGCTCCCGCAATCGGTGCACGGCCTCCAGTTCGGCGTCGTCGTGGTCACGGCGTCCGGTGTAGCCCCAATTGACCAGGAACTCGTCCAGCGCGGTCTGGTTCGCAAGCTGCTCGCCGTCGACCCGGTCGCTGTTGACCAGCACACACGCCTCGCGCAACGTGAGCTCGGTGTCATGTGTGAAATTCATTTGACTCCTGACCTCCCGTAACCCTACTGTCATGACCAAAGTTCACTTTACTCATTACACCGTTGACGCCCGAGGAGGTGGCCCATGCTGTTGACCAAGCCCGCCGACACCACGTTCCGGCTCGGCATGCTGTTTGCCCTGGGCTCGGCCTTCACTTTCGGCTTGTCCGGCCCCTTTGCCAAGTCCTTGATGGCGGCCGGGTGGAGCCCGACTGCCGCGGTCACCGCCCGCCTTGCCTGCGGGGCTCTGGCCATGGCCGCCTTCGCCACCGCGGCCAGGCCCGGCTGGTTCCGGCAAGCCCTGCAGCACCGCAGAGTGGTCCTGCTCTACGGCCTGATCCCGATCGCCGGCGCTCAGCTGTGCTACTACAACGCTGTTTCCCACCTGTCGGTCGGCGTTGCGCTACTCCTCGAATACACGGCGCCGCTGTTGGTGGTGGGCTGGGTGTGGGCAAGCACCAAGCGTCGGCCCGGCAACCGGACGCTCATCGGAGTCGGCACCGCCATCATCGGCATCATGCTGGTTCTCGGCGTTTTCGAAGGGCTGTCCTCGGCCCACGTCAACGGTATCGGCATCACCTGGGGACTCGCGGCGGCGATCTGCGCGGCGTGCTACTTCCTGATGGGCGAAAAGGTCAGCACCGACGGCAACGGACTCGATGCCATCGCACTGGCTGCGGGCGGTCTCATCGTCGGCGCCGTGGCAGTCGGCGGCCTCGGACTGTCGGGTCTGATGCCGCTGGTGTTCACCGACAATGAAGTGGTGGTCGCGGGGTTCACCACATCGTGGATCGTGCCGGTGGCGCTGCTGGCCCTGCTGCCAACGGCGATCGCCTACACTCTCGGCATTGCCGGCATCGCCCGGCTGCGGCCCAGCTTCGCGTCCCTGGTGGGACTCTCGGAAGTCCTGTTCGCCGTGCTCTGGGCGTGGCTGCTGGTCGGCGAGTCCATCAATCTCACCCAGGGCGTCGGAGGCCTCATCGTCCTGCTCGGTCTGGCGTTGGCCCGGTCAGGTGACCGTTCCCCAGAGGTGACGGCCGCAACCTGGCCGGATGCCGTCCCCCCGGAGCTCCCCGAGCAGCCCGATCGCAGCCTTTCCGGCTGACGACGACACGATCCCGCCGCGACAAAGTGTGGCGAACGGCTAACATGTTTGCTGTGACGAGCCACGGATGCGCGGTGACCTTCTCTCGACTCTTCCCCAGGGCAGCAGGCGCGCTGGCGGCACTCATGGTGGCGGCTGCGACGCTGGTCGTGGCGCCTCCGTCGATGATCCCGGCTGCCCAGGCCGAGCCCTGCCCCGATATCGAGGTGGTGTTCGCACGCGGCACCGACGAACCTCCGGGCCTGGGCCGGGTCGGCAGCGCGTTTGTCGACTCCCTGCGTGGCCAGGTCGGCGGCCGCTCGGTCGGAACCTACGCCGTCAACTATCCGGCCACCTATGACTTCCTGGCTGCCGCCGGCGGAGCCAACGACGCCAGTGGCCACATCCAGTGGATGGTCGACAACTGCCCGAACACCCGCCTGGTCCTGGGCGGTTATTCCCAGGGCGCGGCCATCATCGATGTTCTCGCGGCCGTACCGTTCCCGGCGATCGGGTTCAACGCCCCACTGCCCCCCAACGTTCCGGCCCACATCGCCGCGCTGGCGGTGTTCGGCAACCCCACCACCAAGGTGGGGCTGCCGCTGACCGTCAGCCCCGTCTACGGCCCCCGCTCGATCGATCTGTGCAACGTCGGCGATCCGGTCTGCTCCGGTGGCGAGGACATCCTCGCGCACAGCAACTACGGCCCGGCCGGGCTGACCAGCCAGGCCGCTACTTTCGTCGCCGGACACCTGTGAATTCGGCCGAGTCCCAACGGTATGTGACTATGAGGAACATGAGCCACGACACGGGTCACCCGTCATTTCTCCGCCGGACGGCCCGCGCCATCGGGCGCAGCACGCTGCCGGCCCTGGCGGTCGCGATGACAGCGGGCCTGGCGGCTCTACCGTCGGCCGGCCTGCCAACCGCAGGTGCCGAGCCGCCGTGCCCCGATGTCGAGATACTGTTCGCCCGCGGCACCAGCGAAGCACCCGGCATCGGACGCGTCGGGGAAGCACTGGCTGATTCACTGCGCGCTCAGGCGGGCGGACGGACGGTCGGGACCTACGGGATCAACTACCCGGCCACCTATGACTTCCTCGGCGCCGCCGACGGAGCCCGTGATGCCACCAACCGCATCCAGCTGATGGCGCAGCAGTGCCCGGGCACCCGCATCGTGCTCGGAGGCTACTCGCAAGGCGCCGCGGTGATCGACATGCTTGCCGGCATCCCGCCACTGGGCAACCGGGTCGGCGACGTCGGATCGGCCCCGCCGCTGCCGTCGAACGTGTCGGGCAATGTCGCCGCGGCAGCGGTGTTCGGCAATCCGTCGGCAAAGTTCGGGGTGCCGTTGTCAGGATCCGGTGGGTTTGCGGGCCGGGCGATTGATGTGTGCAACGAAGGTGACCCGATCTGCTCGGACGGCCGCAACCCGTTTGCGCACACCAGCTACGAACGGACCCCTCTGGTACCCCAGGCCGCCGGCTTCATCGCGGCGCGGCTCTGACCCCGCCCGCCGCCGAACCGGGACCCGTACCCGTCGCACGCTAACATCCACAACATGGGCCACTCCTGTCACAGGCAGGTTGGGCGGTTTCTCGCCTCGGCATGCGCCGCGCTTGTCACCGCCACCTTGTTGGTTGCGGCGCCGGCAGCGCTCCCGGCAGGTTCGATGGTTCCCACCGCCCAGGCCGTGCAGTGCCCTCAGGTCCAGGTCGTGTTTGCGCGCGGCCGCGAAGAACCGGCGGGCACCGGCATCGTCGGCACCGCATTTGTCAACGCGCTGCGCGCCAAGAGCGACAAGAACATCGGCTACTACCCCGTCGACTACGACGCCAACCTCGGCGTGGACCAGGGCGCCAACGACATGAGCTCGCATATCCAGTACATGGCGCGCAACTGTCCACGAACCCGCCTGGTGCTCGGCGGCTACTCGCTGGGCGCAGCGGTCACCGACATGGTCCTGGCGATCCCCGGTCCGATGTTCGGGTTCGACAACCCGCTGCCACTGGGCAGCGACGGTTACATCGCAGCGGTGGCGTTGTTCGGCAATGGCAGCAGCAAAGTGCTGGGCAGCCCGATGTCGGAATTCGTCCCCAGCTACACACACAAGATCATCGACCTTTGCAACGCCTCGGATCCGATCTGCAGTGAGAACATGGACTTCAACACCTGGGCCGGCGACTGGTCGAACCATTTGCAGGCCGCCTACGTCGACTCCGGCCTGGTCAACAAGGCTGCAATCTTTGCCGCCGGCAAGCTCTGACACCGAGCCACCTGGCGCACTCCGCCAGGTTCCGTAACATGAGATGCATGCGAGTCGGGCGCACGATCGGGTCATTCTGGGCGGCACTCGGTGCTGCAGCAACATTTGTGGTGGCTCCGGTGGTGACACCTGGCCTGACTGCGGCCATCCCCACTGCCGCCGCAGCGCCGTGTCCACAGGTCGAAGTGATCTTCGCCCGTGGCCGAAACGAGCCGGCCGGTGCCGGCCAGCTGGGCAACGCCTTTGTCAGTGCCCTGCGGCAGAAGACCGGCAAGGACATCAATCTGTACTCCGTGAACTACCCGGCCGACAACCAGATCGACGTCGGCGCCAACGACATGAGCTCACGCATCCAGGACATGGCCGGCCGCTGCCCCGACACCCGCCAGGTGCTCGGCGGTTATTCGCTGGGTGCGGCCGTCACCGACGTCGTACTGGCAGTGCCGTTCGGGTTCTTCGGGTTCGACAAACCGCTACCGCCGGGCATGGACCAGAAGATCGCCGCAGTGGCACTGTTCGGCAACGGTGCGGCCTGGGTCGGGCCGATCAGCAACTTCAGCCCGGTGTACGGGGCACGGACCATCGAGCTGTGCCACGGCGCCGACCCGATCTGCAACCCCGCCGATCCCAACACCTGGGAGAACAACTGGTCCGATCACCTTCAGCCCGCGTACATCAACAGCGGAATGGTGAACCAGGCAGCCGACTTCGTGGCAGCCCGCGTCTAGAGGGTCCGCCGGTCGCGGGTCACCAGCGTCCGGCCGGCCAACTCGTCGTCCGGCGGGTAGTCCACACCCACCAGCGTCAGGCCGCGCGCCGGTGCGGCCGCGACATCGCTGGACCGCCGGGTCTCGGCGAGCAAGCCGCCCAGCCAGTCAGCGGGCCGGCGATGCTCCCCCACCGCCACCACCGCCCCGACCAGTGAACGCACCATGTTCCAGCAGAACGCGTCGGCGGTCACCGTTGCGGTGATCAGGTCGCCGTCTTGCTGCCACTCCAGCGCCTGCAGGTCACGAATGGTGGTCGCACCTTCACGATGCCGGCAGAACGCGGCAAAATCCTGCAGCCCCAACAGGTGCTGCGACGCCACCCTCATCGCCTCGACATCCAGCGGCCGCGGCCACGCCGTGATGTAGCGCGCCTGCAGCGGCTCCACCCCATAGGGTGCCGTCGACAGCCGGTACCGGTAATGCCGGCGCAACGCGGAGAAGCGTGCGTCGAAACCCGCCGGCGCACGCACGATGTCACGCACCCGCACATCGGCAGGCAGGAATTTGCCCAGCCGGCGGACCAACGTCCGGAACTCCGGTTCTCCAGGACGCGGCGTCCGCGGATAGGCCGCCGGCACCGCCGCTACCGGGATGTCGACATGGGCCACCTGCCCGGTGGCGTGGACACCGGCGTCGGTGCGGCCGGCGGCGCACACCACCAGCGGCACCCGGAACACCGTCGAGAGTGTCTCCTCGAGCACACCGGCTACCGTGCGCTGCCCGACCTGACTGGCCCAGCCGGCGAATTCGGTTCCGTCGTAAGCGATTTCCAACCGAAGACGAGTATGCCCGCCACCGGATTCGATGGCGGGCACACTCGCAGCGTTATCGCTAGGACTTCTTGTCATCCTCGGCAACAGCCTCGGTAGCTTCAGCGGTTTCCTCGGCCTTGGTCTCTTCGACGGCCTCGTCACCCGCGGTCTCTTCGGTGGTCTCCTCGGCTGCCTCTTCGACAACCTCGGTCACCTTGGGTGCCGAGACCCGACGGGCCCGGTCGGCTTCGGAGGTCACCGTCTTCTCCCGCACCAGTTCGATGACGGCCATGGGGGCGTTGTCGCCCTTACGTGCCTCCACCTTGATGATCCGGGTGTAGCCACCGTCGCGGTCGGAGAAGAACGGCCCGATCTCGGCGAACAGGGTGTGCACCACATCCTTGTCGCGGATCTTCTTCATCACCTCACGCCGGTTGTGCAGCGTGCCCTTCTTGGCGTGGGTGATCAGCTTCTCCGCGTAGGGCCGGAGTGCCCGCGCCTTCGGCTCGGTGGTCTTGATCCGGCCGTGCTCGAACAGCGACGTGGCCAGGTTGGCCAACAGCGCCTGCTGGTGCGACGACGAACCGCCGAGGCGTGCACCCTTGGTGGGCTTGGGCATTGCGACTATCTCCTAAATGGGGCCGGCCCCCGTATCAGGTAGGACCGGGACGGGATGTGTTAGAGCTGTTCGGTTTCGGCGTAATCCTGGTTGTCGTCCAGGTCGTAGCTGGCATCGCTGTTCCAGGTGCCGGTGGCGACGTCGTAACCGGCAACCTCGGACGGATCGAACGTGGCCGGCGAATCCTTCAGCGAGAGACCCAGCTGATGCAGCTTGATCTTCACCTCGTCGATGGACTTCTGGCCGAAGTTGCGGATGTCCAGCAGGTCCGACTCCGTGCGGGCGACGAGCTCGCCGACGGTGTGCACACCCTCGCGCTTGAGGCAGTTGTATGACCGCACCGTCAGGTCCAGGTCGTCGATCGGCAGCGCAAAGCTGGCGATGTGGTCTGCCTCGGCCGGCGACGGCCCGATCTCGATGCCTTCGGCCTCGACGTTGAGTTCCCGTGCCAGACCGAACAATTCGACCAGCGTCTTGCCGGCCGAGGCCAGGGCGTCACGCGGGCTGATGGAGTTCTTGGTCTCGACGTCGAGGATCAGCTTGTCGAAGTCGGTGCGTTGCTCGACACGCGTGGCCTCCACCTTGTAGGTGACCTTGAGGACCGGCGAGTAGATGGAATCGACCGGGATACGGCCGATCTCGGCACCGGAGGCCTTGTTCTGCACGGCGGGGACATAGCCGCGGCCCCGCTCGACAACAAGCTCGACCTCGAGCTTGCCCTTGTCGTTGAGCGTCGCGATGTGCATGTCGGGGTTGTGCACCGTCACACCTGCCGGCGGCACGATGTCACCGGCGGTGACCGAACCGGGGCCCTGCTTGCGCAGGTACATGGTGACCGGCTCGTCCTCTTCGGACGACACGACCAGGCTCTTGAGGTTCAGGATGATGTCGGTGACATCTTCCTTCACTCCGGGAACGGTGGTGAACTCGTGGAGCACGCCGTCGATGCGGATGCTGGTGACCGCTGCGCCCGGGATGGACGACAGCAGCGTGCGCCGCAGCGAGTTGCCCAGGGTGTAACCGAAACCGGGTTCCAGCGGCTCGATGACAAACTGCGACCGGTTCTCGGCAATGACCTCTTCGGCCAGAGTGGGACGCTGTGAAATCAACATGGTGTTGTGTTCTCCTTCTCGGCAACCGCTATTTGATGCCGTTAAGTGGATCCTGGCCCGGCCCCACAAGAGGGCCGGGCAGGACTGTTACTTCGAGTAGAGCTCGACGATGAGCTGCTCGGTCAGCGGGATGTCGATCTGGGCCCGCTCGGGCAGCTGGTGCACGAGGATGCGCTGACGCTCGCCGACAACCTGCAGCCATGCCGGGATCGGGCGGTCACCAGCGGTCTCCCGCGCGATCTGGAACGGCAGCGTGTTGATCGACTTGTCCTTGATATCGACGATGTCGTACTGCGACACGCGGTAGCTGGGGATGTCGACCTTCACACCGTTGACGGTGAAGTGCCCGTGGCTGACCAGCTGACGCGCCATACGGCGGGTGCGGGCCAGACCGGCGCGGTACACCACGTTGTCCAGACGGCTCTCCAGGATGCGCAGCAGGTTGTCACCTGTCTTGCCCGGGAGGCGGTTGGCCTCTTCGTAGTAGCGACGGAACTGCTTTTCCATCACGCCGTAGCTGAAGCGAGCCTTCTGCTTCTCCTGCAGCTGCAGACGGTATTCGCTCTCCTTGATCCGCGCGCGGCCGTGCTGGCCGGGCGGGTAGGGGCGCTTCTCGAACGATTGGTCACCGCCAACCAGGTCGACGCCGAGGCGGCGTGACTTGCGGGTTACGGGTCCGGTATAACGAGCCATTTCCTAGTCCTCCCTAGACCCTGCGCCGCTTGGGCGGACGGCAGCCGTTGTGCGGCTGCGGTGTGACGTCGGAGATCGCACCGACCTCGAGGCCTGCGGCCTGCAACGAGCGGATGGCGGTCTCGCGGCCCGAACCCGGGCCCTTGACGAAGACGTCGACCTTCTTCACGCCGTGCTCCTGCGCCTTGCGGGCAGCGTTCTCGGCAGCCAGCTGCGCGGCGAACGGGGTCGACTTACGCGAACCCTTGAAGCCGACGTGACCCGAGGACGCCCAGGCGATGACATTGCCCTGGGGGTCGGTGATGGAGACGATGGTGTTGTTGAACGTGCTCTTGATGTGAGCGGCGCCGTGCGGAACGTTCTTCTTTTCCTTGCGGCGAGTGGTCTTGCCGCGCCGGGCAGCAGTAGCGCCCGTGGCCTTTTTTGCGGGTGGCATCGTGGGTTACCTGGCCTTCTTCTTGCCGGCGATGGTGCGCTTCGGGCCCTTGCGGGTACGCGCATTGGTCTTGGTCCGCTGGCCGCGCACCGGCAGGCCGCGGCGGTGCCGCAGACCCTGGTAGCAGCCGATCTCGATCTTGCGGCGGATATCGGCCTGCACCTCGCGGCGCAGGTCACCCTCGACCTTGAGGTTGCCCTCGATGTACTCGCGAAGCTGCGACACCTGGTCGTCGGTCAGGTCTTTGGAGCGCTGGTCCCGGTCGATGCCGGTCGCCGCCAGGATCTCCTGGGAGCGGGTACGGCCGATGCCGTAGATATAGGTCAACGCGATCTCCATGCGCTTGTCGCGCGGGAGGTCGACGCCCATGAGACGTGCCATCAGGCAGTGTTTCCTTCTTGTCGCGGAGGTCTTGTCCCAGCCCGTTCCCCGTCTGTTTCGGGGTCCGGCCTCCGTGCCGGACGTGGATGAGCAGTGGTGAAATCGTCTTGATGGCGCTGGCGCGCCTGCTGCTCAGTGGTGCTGGGAGTTCTGCATTCAGTTGTGGGTAGATCAGCCGGTGATTGGCCAGGTGCTGGTGGGCGCCTGACTAACCTTGCCTCTGCTTGTGGCGCGGATCAGAGCAGATCACCATGACCCGCCCATGCCGGCGGATCACCCTGCACTTGTCGCAGATCGGCTTGACGCTCGGGTTCACCTTCACGGCAGTTCGATCCTGTTCTTGTCTGGTTTGCGGTTGGTCAGTCGGACATTTACTTGTAGCGGTACACAATGCGGCCCCGGGACAGGTCGTAGGGAGAAAGCTCCACCACGACACGGTCCTCGGGCAGGATGCGGATGTAGTGCTGCCGCATCTTGCCGCTGATGTGGGCGAGCACCTTGTGTCCGTTCTCCAGCTCAATGCGGAACATCGCATTGGGCAGAGGCTCGACCACGCGGCCCTCGACCTCTATGGCACCGTCTTTCTTTGCCATATCTCTTCAGCGATCCTTGCTATCGGTTTCGTGTCATACAACGTTCGCATTTTGCGCCCGACTCGGCACAGCGCACGCCACCGACTACCAACGTGAACCGGGAATGAGACATTCCAGAAGTTCTTCTACAGTGGCCCCAAAGGGGAAATCTGCAGAAGGAGCACGCAAAGAGCCGGCGCGATAGCCGCACCGTTTTTCCACGATACCCGCTCGGTGGCCAGGCTCCAAAACCATCGCCACCAGCACCGCCCGGGAGATGCAAAGATGGAGCCGATGACGGCGAGGGGGCCCAGATGACCGCTGTTTATGTGGCGGCGTTCGCCGTCGGCGCAATCGCGGTGCTGTCGGCGTTACTGTTGGCCGACTTCGGCCATGGCACCCATGACGGCCTGCCGTTCCTCAGTCTGACAAGTCTGTCCGCCGGAGTGCTGGGTGCCGGTGCGGGCGGTCTCATCAGCACCTGGGCCGGTGTCAACACCCTGGGCGCAGGCTTGGTCGCGCTGGGCACCGCCGCCGCGCTGGTACTGCTGCTGCAGGGCGTCGTGATGCCGTACCTGCGCAAGCAGCAGTCCAACTCCCAACGCGGGCGCACCTCCTACGTCGGGCTTCTGGGCACCGTGACCCTGGAGATCCTCCCCGACAGCTGGGGTGAGGTCACTTTCGCCGACGCCGACGGAAACCGGGTCCGCGCTCGGGCGGTGACCGCCGAACCCGCCGCCCTGACCAAATCCACCCGTGTCTACATCGCCGATGTGGATGCCGACTATCTGCACGTCGTCGCTGTTCCAGACCCGCAGTTCCCGAACTGATCGGAAGGCTCCAGAACCCGTGTCCTTGCTCATGATCGTCATCGTCTCCGCCGTCGCCGCACTACTGCTGTTCGTTGCACTGCCGCTGGTCTATGTGAAGAACTACATCAAGGTGCCGCCCAACGAGGTTGCCGTCTTCACCGGTCGCGGCACGCCGAAGGTGGTCCGCGGCGGTGCCCGGTTCCGGGTTCCCGGGATCGAGCGCGTCGACATCATGAGCCTGGAACCGTTCAACGTCAGCATCAACCTGCAGAACGCGCTGTCCAACAACGGCGTCCCCGTCAACGTCGAGGCCGTCGGCCTGGTTCGGATCGGCTCGGCCGACGAGGCCGTGCAGACCGCGGTGCAGCGCTTCCTGACCTCCGACCTCAACAACCTGCAACGGCAGATCAACGAGATCCTGGCCGGCAGTCTGCGCGGTATCACCGCCACCATGACCGTCGAGGACCTCAACTCCAATCGCGACTCGCTGGCCCGCAGCGTGGTCGACGAAGCCGGCGGTGATCTGGCCCGCATCGGCATGGAGGTCGACGTTCTCAAGATCGCCGGCATCTCCGATGCCAACGACTACCTCAAGTCGCTGGGTCAGCGGCGCATCGCCGAGGTCAAGCGGGACGCCGCCGTCGGTACCGCCGAGGCCGAGCGGGACTCGCAGATCCAATCGGCCAAGGCCCGACAGGCCGGCTCGGTGGCCCAGGCCGAGGCCGACACCGCGATCGCGACCGCCAACCAGCGGCGCGACGTCGAGCTGGCCCGGCTGCGTGCGC
>NZ_JBARXZ010000243.1:0-27874 GCF_049647605.1 Mycobacterium sp.
CCGCAGGGGTACGCGACGGCGTCACCGGCACCCTCACCCCGGGCGCGCTGGCGTCATACGCGCTCTGGGACGTCGGCCATGTGGAGGTCGCGGCGCCCTCGGACTCGGTCCAACGCTGGTCGACCGACCCGAGGTCCCGGGTCCCGGCACTGCCGGCGCTGGCAGCTGAGCAGCCGACCCCACGATGTGTGCAGACCGTTCACCGCGGTCAGGTCCTGTTCGGGTGAGTGCCGTGAGAGCAGTTCCGCAGAAGGTGGCGGCCTGGCTGAAACCGCGACTGACGCGGCTGGCCCTCGCGGTGGTCGCCGGTCTGCTGTTGTGTGCCAGTTTTCCGCCGCTGGCATGGTGGTGGGCGGCGATTCTCGGTGTTGCGCTGCTGGTGATCGTGCTGCGCAGCCCGGACACCACCGCCGCAGGCGGGTTCGGCTACGGGTTCCTCACCGGGCTGGCCTTCTATCTGCCGTTGTTGCCGTGGATCAGCGGACTGGTCGGGGCGGTGCCGTGGGTGGCGTTGTCGATCATGTGTGCGGTGTTCCCGGCGCTCTTCGGGGTGCTGGCGGTGACCGTGCGCCGGTTGCCGGGGTGGCCGTTGTGGTTCGCCGCGGTGTGGATGGTGGCCGAATGGCTCAAGACTTCGGTGCCCTTCGGCGGGTTTCCGTGGGGAGTGCTCGGTTTCAGTCAAACCAACGGGCCGCTGCTCCCGCTGACGAGGCTCGGCGGGGTGCCGCTGGTGTCTTTTGCGGTGGTGCTGGTGGCTGCCGGTGCCGTCGCGATCGGACTCGAAGTCGCGGTGTGGTGGCGACGGTCGTCGCGATCCCGCCGGAGCGCTGCCGATCATCCGCCGGCGGTGATCCTGCCGGGGCTGTGCATCACGGCCGTTCTGCTGGCCACCGCGGTGATCCACCCGGCGGTGCGGCAGTCCAGCACCGGAGCTGACGGCGATCCGGCGGTGACGGTCGCCGCGGTCCAGGGCAATGTGCCGCGGCTCGGCCTCGACTTCAACGCCCAGCGGCGCGCGGTGCTCGACAATCACGTCGAGGAGACGCTGCGCCTGGCCGCGGCGGTGCGTGCCGGCCGGGCCCCACAGCCGCAGTTTGTGGTCTGGCCGGAGAACTCCTCGGACATCGATCCGTTGGCCAATGCCGACGCCGGTGCGCAGATCGAGCGGGCCGCCCAGGCCATCGGGGCCCCGATCCTCGTCGGGGCGGTGTTGGCGCACCCCGACAGCACTCGGGACAATCCCGCCGCGCTCAACACCGTGCTGGTCTGGGATCCGGTGGCCGGACCCGCCGAACGGCACGACAAGAAGATCATCCAGCCGTTCGGCGAGTACCTGCCGTGGCGCGGCTTCTTCGCGAAGCTGTCGTCCTACGCCGACCGTGCGGGTTACTTCGTGCCCGGCGACGGCACCGGGGTGGTGCATGCCGCTGGTGTACCCATCGGAGTCACCACCTGCTGGGAGGTGATCTTCGACCGGGCCGCACGCGAGTCGGTGCTGGCCGGGGCGCAGGTTCTGGCGGTACCCACCAACAACGCCACCTTCAACGAGGCCATGAGCGAGCAGCTGTTGGCGTTCTCCCGCGCCAGAGCGGTGGAACACAACCGGTACGTCGTGGTCGCGGGGACCACCGGGATCAGCGCGATCATCGCCCCGGACGGCCGCGAGCTCGCTCGAACCGAATGGTTCCAGCCGGCGTTCCTGGACCAGTCGGTTCGGCTCAAGACCGCGCTGACGCCCGCCACCCGATGGGGTCCGATCGTGGTGTTGGTTCTGGTGGCGATGGGGATCACGGCGGCATTGGCCGGAGCATGGCTGACGGTGCGGCACAATGGAGGGTTGTTGCGCCCGATTCGGAAGTCGGTGGCGGCCGCGGGCAGCCCACCGACAACCGCCAGCAGCGGGCCGACGAAGGAATCGGATGCGCTCCGCAGCGCCACCGATGTGGACACCCCAGGAGCCTCATGACCATCGGCGGAGCAGGCCAGTCCCTGCCGGGCGAACAACCCGTTCAGCGCACCTTGGTGATCGTCCCGACCTACAACGAGCTGGAGAACCTGCCGTTGATCGTCGGCCGGATCCATGCCGCGCTGCCCGAGGTCCACGTGCTGGTTGTCGACGACGGTAGCCCGGACGGTACCGGCAAGCTCGCCGACGAGCTGTCCCTGGCGGATCCGGACCGCATCCACGTCATGCACCGGGCGACCAAGGACGGGTTGGGCGCTGCCTACCTGGCCGGGTTCGCGTGGGGCCTGAACCGGCAGTATTCGGTGCTGGTGGAGATGGACGCCGACGGCAGCCACGCCCCCGAACAGCTACACCGGTTGCTCGACGCCGTGAACGCGGGTGCCGACCTGGTGATCGGGTCCCGGTATGTGGCCGGCGGCACCGTGCGGAACTGGCCGACCCGACGACTGGTGCTGTCCAAGACGGCCAACACCTATTCGCGGGTGCTTCTCGGGGTGGGCATCCACGACATCACGGCCGGCTACCGGGCTTATCGGCGCGAGGTGCTCGAGAAGATCGACCTCTCGGCGGTCGACTCGAAGGGCTACTGCTTCCAGATCGACCTGACCTGGCGCGCCATCAACAGCGGTTTCCGGGTCGTCGAAGTGCCCATCACCTTCACCGAACGTGAGCTCGGGGTGTCGAAGATGAGCGGATCGAATATCCGCGAGGCGTTGGTGAAGGTCGCCCAGTGGGGGCTGGGCGGTCGGTTGGACCGGGCCCGCGGCGTCGTGCGCTGACAAGTCAGCGCTTGCGCAGACAAGTCAGCGCTTGCGCAGACAAGTCAGCGACACGCTGACAGGCGCCCCTCACTGACCAGTCAGTGAGGGGCGCCTGTCAGCGGGGTGCCGGTTCCTCCGAACGGGGCGGTGGCGCTCAGCCCCGCCGCTTGGTCTTGATGATGTCGAGGCGTTCCTTGAGGAGCTCCTCGAGCTCTTCGACGGAGCGACGCTCCAGCAGCATGTCCCAGTGGGTGCGCGGCGGCTTGACCTTCTTGGGTTCGGGGACGTCCCCGTCGATCAGGGTGCCCTCCATGCCGTTCTTGCAGGGCCAGGTGCCGGGGATCTCGGCCTCGTCGGCAAACGGGACATCGAAGATCTCGCCGTTGTCGGTGCGGTACCGCGCGACCTGACGCGGCGCCAAGTCGTGGTTGCGGTCGGTCTCGTAGCTCACAGCTCCGAGGCGACTACCTCGCAGGACACGATCAGCCATCGTCGTCAACTCCTTCAGCACAAATGATTCGCGACTATCAACGCAACGACGCCAGCGGGAGTTCCCGCGTGCGACGGCACAACTATCCAGAGTACCGCGCGCCACCGGAGACCACCCCTCGCCTGCGGTGTGGCGGGCCGGCGCGACGCGCGGCGCCGTCTAAAGTCGTGGGTCGTGACTTCTCGGGGCAGAAGGCGCCCGCAACCGTGCCGGTGGTGTGGACGCGACGTGCCAGATGTGGGGCTGGGCCGACGCCGGCAGTACTGTCGGCAATCCTGCCGGCAGCGCGCCTACGAACAGCGGGCGATGGTGAAGGGCACCGCAGTCCCGGAGGACGCGGTGGTGCTGTCCGCCGAAGAGGCCGCCCAACTCTCTGACCGGGTGTTCCAGGTCCGCTGCGCTGCCGAGGACGTGGCCACCGCGGTCGACGAAGGCGCCGACGGCGCCGAACTCCGAGAGCTGTGTGACGCGTTGGTGCAGGCCGCCAAGGCTGCCGACGGGTGGCGCTGACGAGAGTTCACCGGAGGCGGTGACACTTCCGTTCAGCTGCACTCGAACCGGAGCCCGATGTCGGCCGGCGGCGGCACCTCCTGCAGACAGCCGAACGGGACCACCCCGGCATCGGACATCCGCAGCGCGGTCTGTCGGGCGAAGTTGACACAGAACAGTCCCAGCGGATCGGTGCGGCACTGGAAGTCGCCGAATCGCAGTGAGCTGCCGTAGGGCAGTTCAGGTCCGGTGCCCACCGAGAACGGGCCCGGGTCGCCGTGGACCGATCCCACTTGTGCGGTGACGCCGTCGAAATCGACCCAGTTGTCGATCCATTGGCCGTAGACATCGGCGGGCTCGGCGGGGGGATCGGCGAGTTCCACCAGGCAGGCCAGCGCCCCGCCGGTCATCGTGGCGTCGGTGCGGCATTGTGTTTTCCCGGACGGCGTGACAAACGCCACATCGTCGCCGAGGTCGCTGGTGACGCCGTCGCGGGTCGCGGTGTGGAAGCCGGCCGGCTCTACCCTGGCTCCGCCCTGCACCCAGGCCAGGACCGCAGCTACCGGCGCGTCGGCGGGCGGTGCCGCGGTGGGAACTGTGGCCGAGGTGCGGCCAGGGGAGGAGCTGGGCGGCGACGTTGCAGGTGAGCCGGCTTCCGGTGGCGAGGGAACCGACATCTCGGATCGGTCCTCACCGGACCCGGAGCAGCCGGCCACCAGGACCAACACCGATACCGCGACAACCGTCCGCATGTCAGCCACGGTAGCGGCCGCAACCCACCTGGCTCATCACGCGGGTGGGCAAAGCCGGCGTTCGCTACGGTCGGGTGATGCACCAGCACCCCGTCCGCGTCACCGTCGATAGCGGTGTCGTCGAAGGTTTCACCCGTGATGGCGTGAACCGTTGGCGCTCCATCCCGTACGCGCGTCCCCCGGTGGGTCCGTTGCGGTTCCGCGCTCCCCGGCCGCCCGAGCCCTGGCGCGGAGTGCGGTACTGCCACGCCTTCGCCAACTGCGCTCCGCAACAGCGTAAATACACCCTCACCGGGATCGGCCGCTATCAGACGATGGGCGAGGACTGCCTGACTCTCAACGTGGTGACACCGCAGCACCCGCCCAGCGGCCCGCTGCCGGTGCTGGTTTTTGTCCACGGCGGCGGCTACATCCTCGGCAGTTCGGCCACGCCCATCTATGACGGCGCGTCGCTGGCCCGCAACGGCTGCGTGTATGTCTCGGTGAACTATCGCCTGGGTGCGCTGGGATGCCTCGACCTGTCGTCGTTGGGCACCGCCGAGACACCCATCGACTCGAACCTGTTCCTGCGCGACCTGGTGCTGGCGTTGCAGTGGGTTCGTGACAACATCGCGGTCTTCGGTGGCGACCCACACAACGTCACCATCTTCGGTGAGAGTGCGGGTGCTCAGGCGGTCGCGACACTGCTGGCCGTCCCGGCGGCCGAAGGCCTGTTCTCTCAAGTCATTTCGGAGAGCCCCGCTTCCGGGCTGTCCTGTTCGGTGGAACAGGCACAGCTGATCGCCGACCGGTTCGCCGCCCTGCTCGGCACCGGCCGGACCGATGCCGCCCGGGCGCTGCACACCGTTGCGGCTGCCACCCTGGTGGACGCCACCGATGAACTCATCGCGCTGGCCAACCGCGAGATGCTGGGTGCGTTCCCGGTGGGGCCGACCTACGGTGACGAGGTGCTGCCGGTCGAGCCGCTGGAGGCGATGCGGCGCGGAACGGCGCACCGGGTGCCGCTGATCGTCGGCAACAATGCCGAAGAAGCGCGTCTGTTCACCCGATTCCTGAAGCTGTTGCCCACCACGGAACCGACAATCGAGGCGCTGCTGGCTCCGGTCGGCACCGACGTCCGCACGCGTATCACGGCGGCCTACCCCGACTACCCCTCGCCGGCCGCCTGCCTGCGGCTCGGCGGTGACTTCGCCTTCGCCTCCGCGGCGTGGGACCTCGCCGAGGCCCACAATGTCAACGCGCCGACCTACCGGTACCGCTACGACTACGCGCCGCGCACCCTGCAGTGGTCCGGCTTCGGCGCCACCCACGGCACCGAACTCCTGGCGGTGTTCGACGTCTACCGCACCCGCTTCGGCTCGCTGCTCGCCGCGGCCGGTGATCAGCGTTCCGCCGCCCGGGTGACACGGGAGGTCCAATCCCGCTGGCTGACATTCGGCCGGACCGGCGTGCCCGGCGACGGCTGGCCGCGGTACGACCATGACAACCGGTCGGTCCTGGTGTTCGATCGGCAGACCCGCGTCGAGCTGGACCCCGACGCCGACCGCCGGACAGCGTGGTCAGGGTTCTCCCTGAGTCGTTGAGCCCGAATCGTCGCAGGGATTTGCACCGTATGGACTGCGCTGCTGATCCGGATGTGATTCCGTAGCTCCACGGAGTTTCCGGCGACGCATTGGGAGTGTCTATGAGCGATTCGGTTGGCCCTGTGTCCGATCACCCACTGGATCCGCTGTCGGCAGCGGAATTCAGTGCTGTCACGGCCATTCTGGCTCGTGAGCGTGGGGTCGGTGACGGCTGGCGGGTCAACTGCATCGAGATGGTGGAGCCCTCGAAACCGGAGCTCGTCGAGTTCGACGGCGGCGGCGCCCGGCCGGCCCGTAAGGCGGTGGTGTTGTGTCTGGATCGGGGCAGCAACGCGACCTACAAGAGTGTGGTCTCGCTGACCGATGACCGGGTGGAGTCGTTCGAGCACGTACCGGGTGTGCAGGCGAATTTCACCGTCGACGAGTTCCACGAGTGCGACGACATGTTGCGCGCTCATCCGGAGGTGATCGCGGCCCTGGCCAAGCGGGGCATCACCGACATGGACCTGGTTTTCATGGATACCTGGACCTATGGCTCGGCGGTGGCGCCGCCGGAGTTCCGGGATCGTCGCATCGGCTGGTCGGACACCTGGCTGCGTGCCGGCCCCGGCGCCAATCCGTATGCCACCGCGGTCAGCGGCCTGCACTGTGTTGTCGACCTCAACTCGATGGAACTGTTGCGCATCGAGGACGACGATCCCTTTGCCGACGGTGGCCGGCCACCGCAGGTGATGGGGGAGTATGTGCCCAAGCACATTCCGGAACGGATCAAGGCCGACTGGCAGCGTGAGCCACTGAAGCCGTTGGAGATCACCCAGCCCGAAGGTCCGTCGTTCACGTTGTCCGGCAACCTGTTGCAGTGGCAGAACTGGTCGTTGCGGGTGGGATTCAACCATCGTGAAGGCCTGACACTGCACACCCTGAAATTCCGTGACTCCGGCCGAGACCGGTCGGTGGCCCACCGGATGTCGTTTGCCGAGATGATGGTGCCGTACCGGGACCCGTCGGTGGATCACTACCGCCGTACCGCATTCGACATCGGTGAATGGGGTCTGGGGTTCATGACCACCTCACTGGAGCTGGGGTGTGACTGTTTGGGGGAGATCCGCTACCTCGATGCCACCCTGCACAATTCCAAAGGTGAGCCGTACACCATCGGCAACGCCATTTGCATTCACGAAGAAGACAACGCGGTGCTGTGGAAGCATGTGGACCCCACCGGCGCCGAGGTGCGCCGGATGCGCAGGCTGACCATCTCCAGCCACGTCACCGTCGCCAACTACGAGTACCTGGTCTACTGGCGGCTCTATCAAGACGGCAACATCGAATGTGAGGTTCGGGCCACCGGCATCATGGTCACCACGCCGTTGACCGAAGGCCAGCCGCATCCCAACGGCACGCTTGTCGACGAACGCACCTACGCACCGTTTCACCAGCACTTCCTGGTGGCCCGGCTGGATCTCGACGTCGACGGCAGCGACAACACCGTGTACATGTCGGAGTCCTATGCGGAACCGATGGGGCCCGACAATCCCTACGGATTGTCGGTGGTTCAGCGCAATGTGCCGTTGCGGACCGAGCGTCAGGCGGTGCAGGACCTCAACTTCGGTACCCAGCGTTCCTGGAAAGTGGTCAACACCAACGTGGTCAACGGTCTGGGCACACATCCCTCCTACAAGTTGGTGCCCACCGGGGCCCTCCCCGCGATGTTCGACCCGGATTCTCCGGTGTTCCAGCGCGCCACCGTGATCGGGCACACGTTGTGGGTGACTCCGAACTCTCCCGAAGAGCGTTGGCCGGCAGGTGAATTCGTCAATCAGTCGAGTTCCGACACCGGGTTGGGGGCGTGGACCAAAGCGAACCGCCCGATCGACAACACCGACGTCGTGCTGTGGTACGTCTTCGGGATCCACCACATCACCAGGCCGGAGGACTGGCCGATCATGCCCGCCGATGTGGTGTCGTTCTGGCTCAAGCCGTACGGATTCTTCGACCGCAACCCGTCGCTGGACGTGCCGGCCAGCCCGCCGGCGCGCTGTCACGCCCCCGACGCCGGCTGAGGCGTCGGCCCCGACGCGGCGGCCTGATCAGGTGCTGTGGTGGAGATGGCGGCTGCCCCCTCGAGGAACGGCCGCCATCGCCGGGGACTCAGGCCTGGAAGAAGGCCAGTAGCTCCGGGTTGACCACGTCGGCGTGGGTGGTCGGCAGACCGTGCGGCAGATCGGTGTAGGTCTTGAGCGTTCCGTTGGGCAGCAGTTCGGCCGACTTCGGGCCCGCGGCCACATACGGCACGATCTGATCGTCTTCGCTGTGCACCACCAGCACCGGGATGGAAATCTTTTTCAGATCCTCGGTGAAGTCGGTCTGCGAGAAGGCGACGATGCCGTCGTAGTGGGCCTTGGCTCCGCCCATCATGCCTTGGCGCCACCAGTTCGCGATGACGGCTTCCGAGGGCTCCGCTCCGTCACGGTTGAACCCGTAGAACGGACCCGAGGGCAGCGCCCGGTAGAACTCGGACCGGTTGGCCGCCAGTTGGGCCTGCAGATCGTCGAAGACGTCTTTGGGAAGGCCCTCGGGATTGGCGTCGGTCTTGACCATCAACGGTGGAACCGCGCACAGCAGTGCGGCTTTGGCGGCCCGGTCCTGGCCGTGGCGGGCCAGGTAGCGCACCACCTCACCGCCCCCGGTGGAGTGCCCGACGTGGATGACGTCGGTCAGGTCGAGGTGGTCGACCACGGCCTTGAGGTCGTCGGCGTAGTGGTCCATGTCGTGGCCGTCGGAGACCTGGGTGGAGCGGCCGTGCCCGCGCCGGTCGTGGGCGATCACCCGGTAGCCGTGGGACAGGAAGTACAGCAACTGGTTGTCCCAGTCGTCGGCGGACAGCGGCCAGCCGTGACTGAACACGATGGGCTGCCCCGAGCCCCAGTCCTTGTAGAAGATCTCAACGCCGTCGCTGGTGGTGACCGTGGGCATGTGCGCGCCTCTCTGGGGTCGGAATCTGGCATGTGAGCTCAACCTACGTCAGATATTCGCTGCCGTCGCGGGGTCGGTGACGGCGATACCGACCACGGTTTGCGGACGATCTCGGTGCGTGGACCCTCGGCTCGCCGCACCGCCTGCTATGTTGCCTGCGCAGTGTCGAACCCCATCCGGGGATGGCGTATTCGGGAGGTCGAGATGCGGGTTCTGATCAGTGCACTCGCAGCGGCGACATTGGTGTGCGGCGCGACGGCGGGATGCAGTTTCAGTTTCAGTGGGGACAGCACTCCGACGGTGGCCAAGGCGGATCTGGAAGCCGACATCACGAGCCGGCTGGAGACCGCCGGGCAGAAACCGGAATCGGTCACGTGCCGGGCGGATCTCGAAGGGGTGGTCGGCAAGAGCACCTCCTGTGAGGTGGTGCTCAGTGATACCAACGCCATCGAGCCGACCGTCGAGGTGACGAAGGTGGAGGGCACCACCGTCAACTACGAGATGACACCGGCGCTGTCCCAGGAGCAGCTGGAGGAACAAGTCGCTGCCCTGGTCAGCCAGACCGCCGGGGACGAGGTGACCGACGTCAGTTGCGACGGCGGCCTCCTGGGCGAGCAGGGCACCGAGACCACGTGCTCGATGCAGCTGGGTGGCGAGCCGTTGGACACCGTCGTCACGGTCACCACCGTCGACGGGCTGCTGATGAACTTCAAGGTCAATCAGGCCTGACGGCCGTGATGGTGGAATGCCTTGGCCCGCAACAGGTGTGATCGGATAACGAGCAAAAACGAGGCCCCGCTCAGTGAGCGGGGCCTCGTTTCTCGGATCGGGGTGTCTAGCCCTTGACCACCTGCGTGCCACCGGCAAGCGCATCATGCTTGCCCTGCTTGGTCGGGCTGCCGTTGATCGTCACCGCGATGACGATGTAGGCGATGAATCCCAGCAAGCCGCCGATGTAGGGGATCACCGACAGCAGGGTGAACGCGTTGCGGATCGCCGACTGCTTGAAATCGGGTTTCGGAGCGCCACCCGGGCCGCGTACGGACAGTCCCAGCATCTTCTTGGCCGGTGTCCAGCCCTGCGTGACCTCGAAGCCCACGAAGTAGCCGAAGGTCAGCAGCCCGGAGAACAGCCCGGTGACCAAGATGTTGTCGTAGGCGCCGAGAGCAAACGTCAGGATCAAGGCGACAAGACCGACGATGATCCCGTCGATGAGGCGGGCCGCGAAGCGGATTCCGAGGCCGCCGGGTTGTTCACCCACGGGCCCGTAGCCGTACTGCGGCGGCGGAAAGCCTCCCGGGGCTCCATATGGGTCCGGCGCCCCGTACTGCGGGGGCGGCGGGGGTGGCGGGTACGAGCCGTACTGCGGGGGTGGAGGAGGCGGGTACGAGCCGTACTGCGGAGGCGGGGGAGGTGGATAGCCGCCGGGCGGCGGCGGGGGCACGTTGGGGTCTGGATAGTTGGGGTGTTCACCCGATGTCATCGATCGGCTCCTGATCGCAGTCGTGGACGTTGAGTAAATTTACCGCGCCAGACAGCCGCTGTGGGTCATTGGCCGCCCGGTGAGCACAACCCGACCGGGCGGCCCTGCGCCTAACGCTGGAGCGCTTTGGCTTGCTTGCGCGCCGCTTTGCGTGCCTTCCGCGACAAGTCTTCGCCCTGGTTCAGCGCCGTATGGGCAAGGTCGGAGCCGCGGTGGCGGGCCACCTCTGCCAGGTCGGCACCCCGGTCGCGGGCCACCTCTGCCAGATCGGCACCGCGGTCGCGGGCCACGTCCGCCAGATCGGCACCCCGGTCGCGGGTGACATGGGCCAGTTCCTCACCCCGATCTCGGGCGATCTCTGCCAGTTCGGCACCGCGCTCCCTGGCCAGGTGTGCCCACTCGGAGCCGCGCTCGAGTGCGATCTCGGCCCATTCGGATCCACGTTCGCGGGCCGCCTCGAGCAAGGGGGCCCCTCTCTCGGCGGCTACGACGGCGAGTTCGCGGCCGCGCTCGGCGCCGACGTGCAGCCCCTCCTGGACGTTCTTGCCCACTTTCTCGGCGAGTTCGCTGTCGATCAGCGGGGCCGCCGAGGACGAGGGCAACGCCCCCGCCACGGCATCGCCGACCTTGTGGGCGGCGCGACGGCCACGCCACCCGAGCGACGGCTTGCCCTCGGTGTCCGCCGAGGCGATGATCAGCCCGCCCACCAGGCTCAAGTCGGTGAGGAACTCCCGGCGCTTCTGCGCCTTGCGTTCCGGATCGGGCTCGTTCCAGAACATGTGGGAACCGAGATTGGCGGGGATGACGGTGGCAGCCAGCGCTGCCGACGCCAGCCGGGGCACCTTGCCGGTGGCCAGCAGGATACCGCCACCGATCTGCACCGCCGCAGTGATCTTCGCTAGTGTTTCAGCGTCGCGAGGGACATTGGTGCCCAACGGTTCTGGCAGTTTCTGCAGACCCTCGAGGGCGGGACGTGCGGCATCGGCGGCAGGCTTCGGGCTGCGCAGCGATTCGATCCCTTGGCCGATGAAGGCCGCGGACAGGAGGGGACGGGCAACTCGGCGTAGCAACATGACGCGGGTGTTCCCCCCTTTGCGGCGACGCAAACCCTGGGGTCGGGTTCGAAAGCCGGGTGCAGCGGCCGGCCGCTCATTCGCGCATCATCAGCGGCACCACCACCCAGAACCCGACGAAGCTCAGCAGTGCGATCAGCCCGGCGACGACGCCGGCCGTCTCGCCGGCAACCGTGCCGAAGACGAGCACCACCACCCCCGCCAGCGACAACCCCAACAGCATCAGGCCCGCGTAGGTCAGCCGATGTGCCGCGGCCACCAACCGGTCGAGCCGGTGGCGCCGGAACAACACCCGGTGCATGGCGACCGGGCTCGCCAACAGCACCGTGCTGGCGACGGCGCAGGCCACCGTCGTCAGGTACACCACCCGCATCTTGGTGTCCAGATCGTCGAACCTGTCGTGGAACGGCAGTGTCAGCAGCAGGCCGGTCAGCAGCTGGACACCGGTCTGGACCACCCGAAGTTCCTGGATCAGGCTGGCCCAATTGCGGTCCAGCCGTTCGGTTTCGGTCTCGTTGCGACCGTCACTCCAGGATTTGTCGAGGTTGTCGGCTGCCATGTCCATGATCATCCCTGTGAGTGGCGCATCGGGACAATGCCCACAGTCTCGTGGTCAGAGCACCAGTCGGGCGGAGCGCTCCAGCAGGTCGGCGATCTGCTGATAGGACGCGTAGCCCATCCCGGCGCGCACCAATGCGCCTGCGTACAGCAGTTCGAGGGTGCTGATCACGTCGGGATCCCCGCCAGGGCCGAGCGCGGCGGCCAGCCGTCGGTGGATCTCCGACCCGATTCGCAACCGCAGGTGCTCGACGTCAGGGTCCTTGCCCAGCAAGGCATTCGACACTGCGCCGGCCAGTTCGGGTTCATCGGCCACCAGCAATGCGATGTTCCGTAGCACCGCAACCACGCGGGTGGTCTGGTCGGGGGAGTCGTTCGGAGGTGCGGGGGTGCCGGCCAGCCGACGCCAGAACACCTCGGCGACCAGGTGTTCCTTCGAGGAGAAGTAGGTGTACGCAGTCGCGGCGCCGACACCCGCCTCGGCGGCCACCATCCGGATCGTGAGGCCGGCGAATCCCTCGCGGCTCAGCACCTCTACCGCGGATCGGCCGAGCCGGTCGACGGTGTCGGCTTGCTTGGCGGTCAACCGACGCCGGGTGGCTTCCCGAGCTACCGGTTCGGACACATGTCCGGACGCTACTACAACACGCCGGGGCGGGCAAGCATGCGCGCTGGCCATCGGTGGTGTCGACGGGTTAGGTTGCAGGAATGGCGCATACCGATCCGACACCCGTCACGGCTGACTCCCAGCAAACTGAGCGGTTGTTTGCGCTCGCCGAGCGGGTGACCGGATTCATGCCCGCCGACGAGGGCCGGGCCCTCTACGACGTGGCGTGCGCCTATCTGCGTGGTGGGGTCGGTGTCGAGGTCGGCACCTATTGCGGCAAATCCACGGTGCTGCTCGGCGCCGCAGCGGCTGCCACGGGCAGCGTGGTCTACACCGTCGACCACCACCACGGCTCCGAAGAACATCAGCCGGGCTGGGAGTACCACGACACCTCGATGGTCGACAGCCACACTGGTCTGTTCGACACCTTGCCCACCTTCCGGCATACCCTCGACGCCATGGCATTGCCGGACAATGTTGTTGCGGTGGTGGGTAAATCGACCGTGGTGGCAGGCACCTGGCGCACCCCGCTGAACCTGGTCTTCATCGATGGTGGGCACACCGAGGAGGCCGCCCAGCGGGATTTCGACGGTTGGGCACCGTGGGTCGCGGTGGGCGGCGCACTGCTCATCCACGATGTGTTCCCGAATCCGGCGGACGGCGGGCAGGCCCCTTACCTGATCTATCGGCAGGCGTTGGCGAGCGGGGAGTTCCGTGAGGTGTCGGCGATGAAGTCGCTGCGGGTGCTCGAGCGGACGGTCAGCGCTCGCTGACCGCACACGCGCAGCCGAACTCCACTTCCAGACCACGGGGCAGGTGCGTGCCGCGGAAGATGCCGTTGGCCGGGGTGGTCCTCGACAGTGCGTCGGCAGCCAGGATCATGGCGGCGCCGGTCCAGGTGGTGCGCTCCACCGGCCAGCGCTTGCCGTCGGCATACACCAGGCCGGTCCAGTAGGAGCCGTCGCGTTCGCGCAGATGCTGCATGTTGGCCAATTGTTGGCGCGCCTGGTCGGTTCTGCCCATGGCATCCAGGGCCAGCGCCAGTTCGCAGGTCTCGGCTCCGGTCACCCAGGGCCGGTCATCGACGCAGCGGATACCCAGGCCGTCGACGACGAAGTCCGACCACCGCTCGGCGATCCGCTCATCGGCGCCCGGGCCGCGAAGCGCGCCGCTGAGGATCGGGTAGTACCAGTCCATCGAGTGGTGCGGTTTTTCGGTGAACAACCCCGGATGGGCGACGAGGGCATGGGCCAGTTCACCGCAGGCCACCTCCCACTCCGGCTGTGGATCGCCCAGGTGATTGGCCAGTGCGATCGCACACCGGATGCTGTGGTGGATACTCGCGCAGCCGGTGACCAGCGCTTCCTCGAGAGGTCCGGAAGGTCCACGTGCCCAGCAGATCTCGCCGCCATCGAGTCGTAGCTCGAGTACGAAGTCGATCGCGGCGCGCACTGTCGGCCACATCTGGAGGGCAAACGCATCGTCGCCGGTGTACATCAGGTGGTGCCACACCCCGGTGGCGATGTAGGCGCAGAAGTTGCTGTCGCTGTTGGCATCCTCGATGACACCCGCCCGGAACTGTAGCGGCCACGACCCGTCGGGACGCTGCTCGCTGCGGCTCCATTCGAAGGCGGCGCGTGCCGGCTCCAGTAGTCCGGCGGCCGTCAGTGCCATCGCGCACTCGATATGGTCCCACGGGTCGGTGTGTCCCATCGGTGACCACGGGATGGCGCCCGAGGGCTCCTGGGCCCGCGCGATGGACGTCGCGGTGGCCAAGCACTGCTCCGCGGTCAACACACCGGGTACTGCGGGAATATCAAGCTGTGCCAAAGGGTCTCACCGACCCTTTGGCTTCTCGAAGTACAGGGCGACGCTCTTGCCGATCAGCGGGTTGAGTGCCGCCTCGGCGGTCCTGGTGAGCGCGGGTGCCGACATCATGTCCCACACCAGCAGGCGATGGTAGGCGGTGACGGCGGGGTTCTTGGTCTTCTCGACCCCGACAGCACATTTGATCCACCAGTAGGGGGAGTGCAATGCGTGCGCATGGTGGGAGTGGGTGAACCGCATACCCCTGGCCTGGACCTTGGCCCGCAGCTCGTCGGCCTTGTAGATGCGGATGTGGCCGCCCTCGTTGGCGTGATATTCGTCGGACAGCAGCCAGCACACCCGTTCCGGTAGCCACCGCGGCACTGTGACGGCGAGCTTGCCCCCGACTTTGAGGACTCGTACCAACTCGCTGATGGCGGCCTCGTCCTGGGGGACATGCTCGAGAATCTCCGAGGCGATCACCACGTCGAATGTTCCGTCGGGGTAGGGAAGTGCCAGGGCATCGCCGGCCACCGCCTCGGCGCTGGCGCCGTCGGGCGCCTCGCCGGCCGCGGCCATGGCCTCGAACATCGTGGTGACGTTCTCGAGTTCTTCTTTGTCCTGGTCGAACGCGATGACGTCGGCTCCGCGCCGATAGGCCTCGAAGCTGTGTCTACCGGCGCCGGCGCCGACATCGATCACCTTGGTGCCGGGCCCGATCCCGAGTCGGTCGAAGTCGACGGTCAGCATGCCGAAACCCTATCGATAGCCCGTTGATACACCGTGACCGTCTGTGCGGCAACGGATTCCCAGCTGTAGATCTCGACGGCGCGGCGCCGCCCCGCTGCTCCCATGCGGTGCAGTTCGGCAGGGGAGTCCAACAGCTCGCCGAGGCTCTTGGTCAGTTCCTCGACATTTCCCGGTTCGACCAGCACCGCGGCGGACCCGTCGGTGCCCAGTACCTCGGGTAATGCGCCGGCGCGGCTGGCCACGATCGGGGTGCCGCTGGCCATGGCTTCCACTGCCGGCAGGGAGAATCCTTCATACAACGAAGGGATGCAAGCGATTTCGGCTGATGCCAGCAGTCCGGCCAGCTCGTCGTCGGTGAGGCCGCTGGAGATGTGCACGATATCGGAGATGCCGAGCTCGGCGATCAGCTTCTCGGTGGGGCCGTTGCTCTCCAGCCGCGCCACCAACTGCAACTCGACATCACGTTCGGTGCGGAGCTTGGCGACGGCTTGTAACAGATTGGCCACGCCCTTGAGCGGCACGTCGGCGCTGGCGATCGCGATGATGCGCCCCGGCACCCGCGGCTGCTGCGAGGGTGCAAACACCGCGGTGTCCACTCCGAGGGGCACCACCTGGAGCTGCGCGGGATCAACCCCGAAATCCGCGGCGATGTCGGTCGCCGAGGTGGTGGAGACCGTCAGCAGGTCCGGAATGGTCCTGGCGACCCGCTTTTGCATCTGGGCAAATCCATACCATCTGTGCACCAACGGTTTCCGTCGCCAGCTGGCGGCCGCCAGGTCGAGCACCCGGTCCCGGGTGATCGGGTGGTGCACGGTGGCGACGACGGGTAGGCCGGACGCCGCGATCTTGCGCAGCCCGGTGCCCAGGCTCTGGTTGTCGTGCACCACGTCGAACTCGCCGCGGCGCCGGGCCAACAGCCGGGCCATCCGCAGCCCGAAGGTGCGGGGTTCCGGGAAGCCGGCCGTCCACATCGTCGCCAGCTCGAGCAGGTCGATGGGGCCGCGGATCTCGCTGGGCCGCGGCACCCGGAACGGGTCCGGCTCCCGGTACAGATCCAGGCTCGGCACCTTGCACAGGCGTACCCGCGGGTCCAGGCCGTCCGGGTATGGCTGGCCGGAGAACACCTCGACGTGGTGGCCCAGTTCCACCAGTCCGCGGCTCAGGTGGCGGACATAAACTCCCTGTCCGCCGCAGTGTGGCTTGCTGCGGTAGGACAGCAGGGCGATACGCATGCTTTTCACCTGGGGATCACGCTGCTGTGTCTGGACATGTGTCTGGACTTTAATTCGAGTAGCTAACCAGCGCAACGCACCGGCTCACCCGAACCCCACGTTTGTCGCGTTGACCTGCGAGTTTCACCAACCAGTGCGCAATGTCCGGTCCAGCATGTCAACGAAGAAATCGGCAGATTCCCGGGTCAGACACATCGGCGGCTTCATCTTCAGCACGTTCTGATGGTCACCCGTGGGCTGCACGATCACGCCCAGTTCGCGCATCCGTTCGCAGATCGCGGCCGTTGCCGCGGCCGCCGGTTCCAGGGTGGTGCGATCGGCCACCAGCTCGACGCCCATGTACAGGCCGCTGCCGTGGACCGCGCCGATCAGCGGGTGCCGGGTGGCCAGCTCGGTCAGCCGGGACCGCAGATGCTCGCCGACGGTCAGGGCATTGCCTTGCAGGTCGTCGCGCTGGAGTACCTCCAGCACCGTCAGGCCCACCACGCTGGACACCGGGCTGCCGCCCGCGGAGGAGAAGAAGTACCCCTCGTTTCGGTAGGCGTCGGCAATGGCCTTGGTGGTGATCACCGCGCCCAGCGGCTGACCGTTGCCCATCGCCTTGGCCACGGTGACGATATCGGGCAGCACACCCTGCTGCTGGAAACCCCAGAACCACGCACCGAGCCGGCCATATCCCACCTGGACCTCATCGGCGATCGCCAGCCCGCCCGCGGCTCGGACCGCGCCGTACACGGCGTCGAGATACCCGTCGGGCAGTGCGACCCCGCCCGCGTTGCCGTAGAACGGTTCGGCGATGAACGCCGCCGGCGGATGCCCGGCGGCGACCAGCTTCTCGATGGTCGCCACCGCGTCCGGGGCGTAGCGCACGGCATCGGCCCCGCGATACTGACCACGAAAACTGTTGGGGGACGGCACCGTATGCACCCAGCTGGGCCGGGTGGTCAGCGCGTTCGGGTTGTCGGCGACCGACGTCGAGATCGCGTCGGTGGCATACGTCCAGCCGTGGTAGGCCTCGGCGACGGCGACGACGTCGTGGCGGCCGGTGGTGGTGAACGCCAGCCGCAGCGCCAGGTCCACCGCCTCGGAGCCCGAGTTCACCAGGAAGACCGTGTCCAGCGGGTCGGGCAAGGTGGCGGCCAGCCGTTCCGAGAACTCCACCACCGCACCGTAATTGAACCGGGAGTTGGTGTTGAGGCGACGCCACTGCCGGGCCACGGCAGCTGCCAGTTCGGGATGTCCGTGACCGATGCTGGTGACATTGTTCACCATGTCCAGGTAGCTGCGACCCTCGATGTCCTGCAGGTGTTCTCGCCAACCCCGCTCGATGCGCGGCGGATCGACGTAGTACTGCTCCTGGACGGAGGCAAACGAACGGTCCCGGCGGGAGATCAGCTCCGAGCTGTCTGCGGTGAACGGCGGTGCCGGTGTGGCCCCCAGCAGCTCCGCGGGGTCGTGGGTGAGTGACAACCAACCAGCCGCGTACTCGGGGCGCACAAACGGCGGTACTTCTCCGGCGTTCCCTGCGGTGACCTGCAGCCACAGCCGGCCCGGCCCGGCCTGTCCCAGGATTGCGCCCGCCTCGAGCGGCTGCCCGGCTGCGACGGCGGGGGCCACGGTCACACCGTGGATGTGCACGGTGGCCTGATCGCCGACGAAGCTCAGGGCGTGCTCGGAGACCGCACTGACCTGCCCGGGCCACGGGGTGGTCAGGGGCGCCCCGGAACGTAACCAGACATCGATGCCCGTCGGTACCGTGGCCGGCGACTCACTCTGCAGGACAGCCGATCTGGTGAGTCGGGGTTGCCCGTGGCGCGTCACCACGACGGCGGCATCGGCAGCGTCGGCACCGGCGTCCTCACAGTCGGCAGCCAGCCACCGGCCACCGTCGAGGTCCTCGGATTCGGTGGACAGGTCGAGCACGTACGGCTCGCCGCCGTCGATCACCCGGGCCGCCGAGGGAAGCGGTCGGCGGTGGGGGACGCCGAGTGCCTCCCCGATCAGTGCGCGCATCACCGCGGCGGGCACCGAGAGCGACCTCTCGAAGATCTGCCATTCGAGTTCGAGAGCGCTTGCCGCATAGTCGTTGTTGTCGTCGATGGAGGTCTGGTGGTTGCCACTGACCACCAGCGTCGCGGCCCGTAGGACCACCAGCGGCCACAGGACGTCGATCTCGGGGACGGTGAGCGGGCGTTGCCGGTGGAACGCCGCGATCAACGGCAGCGTCGCCGCGGGTTCTCCACCGGCGTGGCGCAATACGCAGGCGGCGGCGACGGCGAGTTCGGTGACCGCCCACGATCGGGTCAGATCACCGAAATCGATGATGCCGTCCGGCAACTGCCCGGACCCGGTGTCGGCGCACACGACGTTATCGTCGGTGAGGTCACCGTGGATCACCTGGACCGGGAGCTGATCTGCCACTGCGCAGACCGCTTGCCAGGCGGCCCGCGACTCGTTCTCGATGCGCGCACGCCGATTCGTGTCGGGTACGTAGGGGGCCAGCAATTCCACCGTGCGGTCGGCGAACCGAAGATCCCACTGCAGCACCCGATCGACCCCGGCATGGTCGAAGGTGGCCAATGCCCGGCTCGCTCTCCCGGCCAGTGCGCCCAGCGCCGCCCACCGCGCCGGGGCCACATACTGCTCGCCACTGAGCGTGCCGCCCGCCAGGTGGGCGATGACACGTGCGTACAGCGTGGTTCCCGACTCGTCCACCACCTCGGCCACCGGCGGATGTCCGTCGAACGCCAGGGTGTGCGAGGTGCGTATCGCGGGTTCGCGATCGGCGATGTGCCGGGCGGCGGCGTCCTGGGCTTCGATCTCGACCCGGCTGAAAGCCGGGTTGGCGATCTTGAGAACGCCGACCACCCCGCCGAGGTCGGCCTGCAGCAGAAAGTTGGCGTCCTGTTGGCTGCCCAGCGGTGTGGCGGTGACGTCGATGCCGAACCGGGTGCGCCCGATCTCCACCGCGTCGGCTGCGCTCACATCTGGGACGGGCAACTCGGACGCCTGGAAGAAATCGAATGTCGTCATCATGCTTCCTTTACAGCGGACACATTTCGGCGGTCACGGCGATCGACCGATTACGGTGGGGTGATGCGTGCGCTGATCATTGTCGACGTTCAGAACGACTTCTGTGAAGGCGGCTCCCTGGCGGTCACCGGCGGCGCGGGGGTGGCGCAGGCGATCAGCGAGCTTCTGGCCGGTGACCAGGATTATGACCACGTGGTGGCCACGAAGGATTTTCACATCGACCCCGGTGAACACTTCTCCGACGATCCGGACTTCCGCAACTCGTGGCCGCGCCACTGTGTGGCCGGCACCCCCGGCGCCGACCTGCACCCCGACCTGGATACCACTGCGGTCGAGTCGATGTTCACCAAAGGCCAGTACGCCGCCGCCTACAGCGGATTCGAGGGTGCCGATGACACCGGGACGCCGCTGGCAGACTGGCTGCGCAGCCGTGGCGTCGACACGGTGGACATCGCCGGGATCGCCACCGACTACTGCGTCCGGGCCACCGCGTCCGACGCGGTCACGGCCGGGTTTTCGACCCGCATCCTGGTGGACCTGACCGCCGGCGTGGCACCGGACTCGACTGCCGACGCGATCGCGGAGCTGCGTGCCGCCGGTGTGAAGATCGTCGGCACCCCGGCGTGACACCACCGACGAGTGCCGATCTTCTTGCTGCCGTCAAGCAGTCTCCGGTGGCCGCCGCGGCCCACGACCGGGCGCGGTGGGTGAGCCTGTTCACCGCCGACGGCGTGGTCGAGGATCCGGTCGGTGCAGCCCCGCACCGTGGTCGCGACGCCATCGGGCGGTTCTACGACACGTTCATCGGGCCGCGCGACATCGTCTTCCACCCGCAGGCCGACATCGTCTGCGGCAATGCGGTGATCAGGGACGTGCTCTTGGAAGTCCGGATGGGGGACGGTGTCACGATGATGGTCCCGGCGATCCTGCGTTACGGCGTGCACGTCGACGGTGCCGACCTCACGATCGCGCAGTTGCAGGCGTTCTGGGAATTACCGCCGATGTTGTGGCAGTTCGCCCGGTGCGGTTTGCGGGCCGCGCCGGTGGCGGTGGCCCTGACCAGGTCGCTGGTGAGCAACCAGCAGGTCAGCGGGGCACTGGGCTTCCTCACCGGCCTGCACCGCCCGGCCCGTCGGCATCGGGGCGAGATCGACACCTTGGTGACGGCACTGATCGGCGGTGACCAGCTGACCACCCGGCGGATGCTCAGCGGGGCCTCGCAGGTCACTCTCGGCGACTTGGCGCCGCTGGGGGTCGACGCGTTGGTGGCCCACCTGCGCGGGGCGCAACAGAGCTCCCGGATCACCGCGGGAGCGACGACGGCGGTGTCCCTCCGCGGTGACGACGGGCCCGCGGTGCTGCTGATCGAGGCCGATCCCTGGACCGTCCGCTGCTACCTCTGAGCGGACCGCCCACCTGATTGTCACATTCGGGCGAAGCGCGCCATCGCAAAACAGTAGGCGCCGTAGGCGGCGATACCGACGGCTGCGGCGAACAGCAGGAACTTGCCGAACGGCGCTTGTCCCAGAGTTTTCACCGCCGCGTCGATGCCCGCCGCTTTGGCCGGGTCGGTGTTGAGGGTGGCGACGATGACCAGCAGCCCGGCGCCGCCGAGGACCACGCCCTTGGCGATGTAGCCCGCCATCCCGAGTGGGGTGAGCACCGGCCCGCCACCGACCGACAGATCGTCGAGGAACTTCTCGGAGGCCCCTTTGTACACGTGGTAGCCGCCCACTCCGATGACGACCAGTCCGACGATGATGAGAAGGCCCTTGCCCCAACCGGATTGCATCAGCTGGGCGGACATGCCGGAGTTCTGTTGGCCCGATGACTGGCCGCTGCCGGTGGCGAACCGGATCGCCGAGAGAGCCAACCCGCAGTAGACGATCGCCAGGGCCAGTGATTTGACCCGCTGGACCAGCAACTTGGCGCCTTTGTCGTCGTCGCCGGATTCATTCGGATGTGATCCGACCACGGTTTCGGCCAGCCGCCAGGCGGCGAGCCCCAACAACCCGGCCGCCGCCGCGTACAGGGTGATCGCACCGCCGCCGCTGGCGGACAAGGTTGCCAACGCACCGGATTGGTCGGCGTTTTCACCGTGACCGCCTCCGGTTGCCAGGCGGACGACGATGTAGGCGATCAGCAGGTGCAGCACCCCGCTGGTCACGTATCCGGCTCGGGCCGCGTATTCGAAGGCACTGGAGCTGGTGGCTCGATCAACTGCACCGTGAACACGGCTGTTGCTCATGCCGCTGTCGATACCCGTCGCGGCGACGGCGCAAACGCCCGCCGGCTCAGGTGTCGATGCGCTTGCGGCGATACAGGGTGCCCACGCCGATGAGGATCAGGCTGATCACCAGGATCGCGGTGGCCAACACGTTGATCTGTGGCGGTACCGCGGCTTTGACGGCGGCGTTGACAAACAGGGGGTAGGTCACCGACGAGCCGCTGACGAAGTAGGTCACGATGAAATCGTCGAGCGACAGCGCAAACGACAACATCGCGGCTGCAACGATCCCGGGCACGATCAACGGCAATGTCACCTTGAAGAAGGTGCGTGCGGGACTGGCGCCCAGATCCATCGATGCGTCTTCGAGTGTCCAGTCGAAACCGCGGACCCGGGCCCGCACCGTCATCGCGATGAAGCTCACCTGAAAGGCGATGTGCGCGATGATGATCGTGGTGTAGCCGGCCGGCCAGGACAGATCCAGGAACAGCACCAGCAGTGAGGCACCCATCACCACCTCGGGCGCGGTCAGCGGCAGCACCAGGAAGCCGTCCACCAGCCGGTCGCCGCGGAAGCGCTGCCGAACCAGGGCGATGGCCAGCAGCGTGCCCAGCACCAGGGCGATCGCGGTGGAGACCGCGGCGACGTTGAGGCTGAGTTTGAGCGCCGCGGTCAACGGTGGGTACTTGAACGGGTCGGCCCAGTTGTCCAACGTGAAACCCTGCCAGGTGTAGTTGAACTTGCCCTGCGGGTTGTTGAACGAGAAGGCCACGATCACCGCGATCGGGATGAACAGGTACAGCAGTACCAGTCCGGCGATCACCCGTAATGCGATGTCGCCGAACTTGAGTCGCGCCAGAATGCCGGGCTGCGCCTGGGCGCTGCGCTCGGCCACATCGGCGTTGGCGGCCACGATCCGGTCATGCAGTGTCATCGGAAACCTTCGTCATACCAGATCCTCGGTACCCAGAGCCTTGGTGTACATCAGCACCCCGACCAGGATCAGCCCCATCAACACCATGGACAGTGCGGCGGCGGCCGGATAGTCCTTGACCACCAGGAACTGTTGCTGGATCACGTTGCCGATCATGGTGGTCTGCGTACTGCCCAGGTACTCGGCATTGATGAAGTCACCGACGCTCGGGATGAAGACCAGCATGCTGCCGGCCACCACACCCGGCAGCGCCAGCGGCATGATCACCTTCGCCAGCGTTCGGCGGTTTGTCGAGTACAGATCGCGGGAAGCCTCCAGCAGCCGGGGATCGATCTTCTCCAAGCTGACGTACAGCGGCAGGATCATGAAGATGATCCAGTTGTAGGCCAGCCCGCCGATCACCGCCCAGCTGGTCGACAACAGTCGACCCTCGCTGGGCAGCAGCCCGATGGTGCCGAAAAGATCCACCACCCAGCCGTTGTCGGCCAGGATCGTCTTCCACGCGATCGTGCGGATCAGGAACGTCACGAAGAACGGCAGGATAACGAGACCCAGCAGCAGGTTCTTGTAGCGGCCCGCCTTGAACGCGATCACGTACGCCAACGGAAACGCCAGCACCAGACAGATCACCGTGGCGGCGAGCGCGTAGGTGAACGACCGGATGATCTGGTCGCTGTAGACGGAGAACGCATCCGTGTAGTTGCTGAAGTCCCAGGAGAAAGTCAGCGTCGGCATGAACACCGACCCACCGGAGCTCGACAGCGACGTCCGGGCCAGCGAGAAGAACGGCACCACGAAGAACAGCCCGAGATAGGCGAGCCCAGGCAGGATCATCAGATACGGTGCGATCTTGCTGCGCTGCCGGCCGCTGGAAGCTACCCCGGCCATTGATCAGCCGCCGGTGACAGCGGCATATGCCGTGTTGAACTCTTGAGTCTGCTCATCGGTGAGCGACGGCCAGCCCTTCACGTTGTCCAGGACGTCCTGCGGGGGGTTGATCAGCGGGTTGGCGGCCGCCGCGGGATCGATCTTGGCGAGTTCGTCGGTCATGTCCGAGAGCACCGGCACGAACTGTGTGTACGCGACGAGCTTGGCGTAGTTGGGCCGGTCGTAGATGAAGTTGATCCACTCCTCGGCGGCCTTCTGGTTCTGAGTCGTGTACGGCAGGATCATGGTGTCGACGAAGGTGGTGCCGCCGGACTCGGGGACGATGAACTGCAGGTCCGGGTTGTCGGCCTGCAGCTGCACGACGTCACCCGAATATGCCTGGGCGATCGCGATGTTGCCTGCGGCCAGGTCGTCGGCGTAGTCGTTGCCGGTGAAGCGGCGGATCTGACCGGCATCGCGGTGTTCGCGCACCAGGTCGACGGCCTTCTGCACGGATTCGATGGTGGGGTTCTCGAGGTCGCTGCCCTGGCTCAGCATGATCATGCCGAGGCCGTCCTGGGAGTCGGAGAACAGGCTGACGCGGCCCTTGAATGCGGGATCCCACAGATCGTCGATCGAGGTGATGTCCCGGCCGGTGGCCGCCCGGTTGTAGGCGAGGCCCACCAGGCCCGACATGTAGGGCGCGCTGTATTTGCGGCCCGGGTCGACGCTGGCCTCCAACAGATCGGAGCGCAGGTTGCCGAAGTTGGTGACCCGGTCGTGGTTGATCTCGTTGAGCCAGCCCAGTCCGTGGAGGCGGGCCGCCATGAACGTGGTGGGTACGGCCAGGTCGAATCCGACGTCCTGTTTGCGGGACAGCGGCTCCTTGATCTTGGCGAACCACTCCTCGTTGTCGTTGAGGTCTTCCTTGTAGTCGACGGTCAGGCCGGTTGCGGTCTGGAAGGAGGCGACAAATCCGTCGGCCATGTACAGCGGCCAGTTCGAGATCCGCAAGGTGCCTTCGGCCGGTGAACCGTCGTCGGGTGCCGCGCTGGCGGCAGTGGTGCCGCTGCCGCTGTCACTGCTGCCACAGGCGGCGAGGAAGGAGCCGCCGAGGGCGAGTCCGGCTGCCGCGGCAGCACTTCCGCCGAGGAACCGGCGCCGTGAGGTGCGGTTGGTGGCGAGGCGTGCCAGCAGTGCTGGATCGAAGTCTGGAGTTCTGGCCATGGCTGCTCTTGCCTTTCGTAAGGGGCGGGGGTGCCTGATGGTCGGGGCTGTGGGGGCTGCCGGGGATCGGACTAGGAGTCGTCGAGCATGTCTTCGAGGTCCTCGGTGGTCGGGATGTCGGCGGCGGGAAGCACCAGCGACGCCTCCGCTGCCCAGCCGACAAACACCTCGTCCCCCGGGCGCAGCAAGGGCAGATTCTGTTCCGGGCCGACGTGCGCGACGATCGGCGAGGAGTCGGCGGCTGCCAGCGACAGCCGGACGACCGGTCCCTGGAACGTCATGTCGGTGACGGTGGCTCGCACCGAGGCCACTGCCTGATCGGCGGCGGAGAGTTCGGTGGTCGACACGCGGATCCGCTCGGGCCGCACCATCAGCGTTGCCTGGCCGCCGTTCTCGATCGTGGTGTCGCCGGGGCGTGCCCTCAGCGTGCTGCCCAGTACGGCCAGTTCGGCGAGATCGCCGGACATTCCGAGCTTCTTGCCGTGCCACAGGTTGGCCTGGCCGATGAAGCCGGCGACGAACACGGTGGCGGGCCGGTCGTAGATTTCGGTGGGGGTGCCGATCTGTTCGACGGTGCCGGCGTTCATGACCGCGATGCGGTCACTCATCGTCAGCGCCTCTTCCTGATCGTGGGTGACGTAGACGAACGTGATGCCAACTTCCCGCTGGATCCGTTTCAGCTCGAACTGCATCACGTGACGCAGTTTGAGGTCGAGAGCTCCCAGCGGTTCGTCGAGCAGCAGTGCGCTGGGGTAGTTGACCAGCGCGCGCGCCAGAGCGACGCGCTGTTGCTGACCGCCGGAGAGCTGGCCGGGCCGGCGCTGGGCGAAATCGGTGAGCCGGACCACCTCGAGCAGCTCGTCGACCCGGCGTTTCACCTCCGATTTGTCCTTTTTCATGCTGCGCGGGCCGTAGGCCACGTTGTCCCACACCGACATGTGCGGGAACAGTGCGTAGTGCTGGAACACCGTGTTGACGTTGCGTTTGTGCGGCGGGACGCGGGACACGTCGGCGCCTTCGAGACGGATGGCGCCCTCGGTGGGCGTCTCGAATCCGGCGATCATTCGCAGGGTGGTGGTCTTTCCGCAGCCCGATGGTCCGAGCATGGAGAAGAACTCACCCGCGCCGATGGAGAAATCGGCGTCGGTGACCGCAACGTAGTCGGAAAAGCGTTTGGTGACGTGATCGATCTCGATCACCGGCTCACCTGGGGCTGCTCCGCTCCGGTGTCCTGCCTGGTTCGGTGTGGCGTGTGTGCCGGTCTTACTCAGGAGAGCTCCTCCTCGTCGGGACGAGTTGCGCTCCGTCACGGAAGGGTTTGAACCCGGATGAGTGCAACTGTCAATAAACCTTCACCCATCCGTGGCTCCATCGCAACCGATTCCGTGACGAATTTTCAATTTCGCAATGGAATCGCTTGTTGACGGCCTGGCTGACGGCGCAGAGGGGTCGGTGAGGAGGCGTCCTGAGGGGAGGTCGGCTTGAAACCCGGCTCAGGGGGTCGGTGTCAGCGTGACGCTGAACCGGTTTTCGATGTTGCCACGGAACTCGTCCTCGCAGTCGAGCTGGGCCGAGGTATCGGAGCCGGCCCGTTGCATGCAGTCAAAGTAGTCGCCGCCGCCGACCTGGAGGAAACCCCATACCCCGAAGGCGATCAGGGCCGCATTGAGCGCGATGCCCACCAGCCCGAGCACAACGCCGGCGATCGCGACGCCACCGTTGGTGGCCTGCCCTTTCTTGGCGCGGTTGTAGCCGATGAAACCCAGGATGATCGCGACGAGCCCGAGTACAAAGCCGCCGAACACCGTCAGCACGGCCGGCAGTGACAGGATCGCGACCACCAGTGCGGCGATACCGAGGCCGTTCTTCGGCGCAGCGGGCGGTGGCGGGGCGTACGGCCCGCCACCGTAACTGCCGTAACTGCCGTAGCCGCCGTAGCCGGCGTAGGGCTGTGGCGGTGGCGGGGGATAGCTGCCCGGGTATGGGCCGGGTGGGGGCGGCGGCGGGGGATATCCGTGTGCCCCACCCTGCTGGGGATTGTCGGGCTTGGCGGATTCGGGCGGCTCAGTCATGATTCGTACTCCGGATCAGGCTCGTGCGGACGACCGACGGGCGCAAGATTACCCGTCAGCCGCGGCGGCTCGGCAGGGATATGTGTGGGCACCGCACCGAGTCCGCTAACTGTGCGGGCAGATGGTGGGTGGCGACCAGCACGGTGCGGTCCGTCGACAACAGCCCTGCTGCACCCTGATTCCCGCTGCGCAGCAGTGCCAGTAGCAACTCGTCGGCGTCGGAGATGTCGAGATGTTCGGTGGGTTCGTCGAGCAGGACGACGCGGGCGCGGCACAGCAGCACCCGGGCCAGCAGGAGTCGCCGTCGCTGACCGGCCGACAAGGCAGCCGCGCCGCCGTCGAGCACCGTGGCCAGCCCGTCCGGCAACGTGTCGAGCCAGTCCCGCAAGCCCACGTCGGTCAGCGCGGCCAGCAGTTCGTCGTCGGAACAGTCGCCGCGCGCGACCAGCAAGTTGTCTCGGATGGTGGTGGCGAAGACATGGGCGTCCTCGGCAAAAAACGCTACTGCCGTGCGTAATTCGGTCTCGTCGAGGGAGTTCAGTGGCGCTCCGCCCAGGGTGACGGTGCCGTGCGCCGGGGGAAGCAGCCCGGCGAGTGTCATCAACAGTGTGGTCTTGCCGGAACCGCTGGGGCCGGTGATCACCAGCCGGCTGCCCTGGGGGAGTTCGACGTCGACCGCTGGACCCGTCACGTCGTCGCTGAAGCCGGCGGCCACCTGATCGGCGCGCAGTGTCAGGTTCTGTGGCGCTGCGGTTCCGGTCGGCGGGGTTGCGACACCGGTGAGCCCGAGGAGTCGGCGGGCCGCGATCCGGGACCGGGTGAGTTGTATTGCGGCCGCCGGCAGGGCCGTGGTGGCCTCGAACGACGACAGCGGCAGCAACATGAGGATGGCCAACGTGGTGGGGGCCATCGACGGGTCGGCACCGGCGACGCCGAGCGCGGCGACCACGGCGCCGAGAGCGGCGGCGCCGATGGCTGCGGTGGGCACAGC
>NZ_JBARXZ010000244.1:0-12342 GCF_049647605.1 Mycobacterium sp.
CGCCACCGCGGCGTGGGCGGCCGCGTCGAGGGCCGCGACCAGGTCGCCGAGCTGCTCGAATTCTTCTGACACCGAGCTCAACCCCGCCGCGTCACCGCGCCGCAGGGCAAGCGCGAAGCGCGCCGCCAGACCGGCGCGCGGCCCCTCCACCAGGTTCTCGAGCTCGCTGATCCTGCCGACGCAGGTGGTGTCGCCGAATTGGACGGCGGTCTGCAAACAGACCACTTCCGCGCCGAATCGGCCTGTCGCCGCCGCTCTTTCGGCGGCCGAGCGCACCCCTGCGACTGCGGCGCTGACGGCGCCCTGACCCGCGACCACCCACGCCCGGGCCAAGCTCTGCTCGTAATCGAGGGACCGAAACGCCCGCGGATGGTTTTCGTGCACGGCCAGCAGGCCGACAACATCGGAGTCGTCGCCGCCCATCGCCGCAGCGGTCAGGCGGGGAATCTGGTAGCGGTATCCCCAGCCGGTGGCGTGGCTGACCGACAGTCCGTCGGTGGCCCGCGCGAGCAGGGGCATCGCGGTGTCGAGTCGGCCGGCCCCCAGCGCCGCCCGGCCCGCTATCGCGTCACCGAGCAATCCGGCAGCACCGGGCAACTGCGCCGCCTCCGCGCGCACCCGCTCCGCCAGCTCGAGTGCCTCGGTCACCCGACCCGCCAGGATCAACGCACTCAGATGCGCGTCGGCGATGTTGAACGTCATGTGCGGTGCGTCCCGTGACCGCGCGGCGACGGTGTATCCGGCCTCGGCCAACGCCACTGCTTCACCGGTGGATCCGGAATCCCCGGCTATCACCGACAGTGCCCACGCCACTTCCGCACCGACAACGGCGGGGAGCTCGGTCAAGGCGAGGTCCTGCGCCGCCTGCTGTGCCGTCATCGGCTCGTCGATCGCAAACCAGTACACCGTGCGGAACGCGTCGAGGTAGCTGCGGGCTGTTGGTGACGCCCCGGGCGCAGCGGCATCCACGACCCATTTTGCGCGGTCGGGGTCGGCAAGAACCCACAACACGTTGCTGGCCCGCAGGAACGTCAGCCGGGCACGCTCCTCCTCGGTCAGGTTGTCGAGCGGAATTCCGGTCAGTACCGCTTCGGCTTCCTCACCGCGTCCGAGCCATGACAGCGCGTGGGCACGGACGAAGCTCGGTTCCGGTCCCCCGCCCGCCGCGATCGCCACCTGGGCCAACCGGTCGGCCAGGGCCAGGTCGGCCAGCCAGACGGCACCGTGCGCCGCCCTGGTGAGCAGGTCGACGTCGGCGGGCAGATCTGAGTCCAGGCTCAGTGCCGCCCGGCGCACCACCACCTGGATCTCGTCCCGGTCGGCTCCCTGGGCGAGTTCCGCGGCGATCGATCCGCGTAGCCGCCGCAGCCGGGTGGGTGGAGCCCGCCGGCGGCGCACCTGCGCATAGAGCGGATGCCCAACCCGTACCCGAACGGTGCCCCCGACGGTTTCCAGGGTGATGAGACCGCGGGTGTCGGCCTCCTCGACGGCGGCCGGATCGGTGATCCGCTGCAGGACGGCCAGGTCGATCGGTTCCCCGACTGCCAGCACGTCGACCACCTCGCTGACCTCCGGGGGCAGCTCACCGAAGCGGGACTCGATCAACTCGACAAGCGTCGGCGGCACGATCGGGTCACCGGCCCAGCGCCAGCGGCCCTCCTGCAGCGTGAGTCGGTTGTCGGCGACCTCCTGTTCCACGATGTTGCGCAGGTACAGCACGTTGCCTCGGGTGAGGTCCCACAGCCGTTGTCCGGCAACGGGATCGACCGGGGCGCCCAGGACGGCGGACAGCAGCAGCGCGGTGTCGTCGCGCGACAGTGGCGCCAGCTCGTGATGGTCGTATCCGGCCTTCCAGATCTCCTGTACCGCAGCCGGGATCGGTTGGCCGTCGAGGACGGTGAACAGGACCTTGGCAGCTCCCTTCGCCACGATCTGGTGGATCACGAAGGCCGACAGGTCATCGAGCAGGTGGGCATCGTCGACGCCGAGCACCACCGCGGTACCGGAAGTGGTGCTGGTGAGCGCCTCGATGACACCGCGCACCAACTGGGCGGCGTCCGTGGCCCCCGGCGGTGTCCAGCCGGCCAGTGCCCCCAGGGGGATCGCGCGCGCCGACGAGGTGGCCGACACAAAGTGTGTCCGGTGACCGGTCGATGCGGCGGCATCCAACACTTCGCGGATGACGCGGCTCTTACCCAGCCCGGCCGCTCCCCGCACGACCACGCCGGGGACTCCCGGAGCTGTCAGAGCAGCTTCGATCCGGTGTATCTCGTCTGAGCGGCCGATCAGCGGCCACCACATGACCACTTCAAGAGCCTAAGAGCAGCACCCCCGAGCAGACGCAAAATCGCGCCCTTGGAGGTCCAAGGGCGCGATTTTGTGTCTGTTGATCAGATCAGAAGAAGCCGAGGGCGTTGTCGCTGTACGACACCAGCAGGTTCTTCGTCTGCTGGTAGTGATCCAGCATCATCTTGTGGTTCTCGCGGCCGATACCGGACTGCTTGTAACCACCGAACGCGGCGTGCGCGGGGTACTGGTGGTAGCAGTTGGTCCACACCCGGCCGGCCTTGATGTCGCGGCCGGCGCGGTAAGCGGTGTTGCCGTTGCGCGACCACACGCCGGCGCCCAGGCCGTACAGGGTGTCATTGGCGATGGAGATGGCCTCGTCGTAATCGGAGAACGACGTCACCGCCACCACCGGGCCGAAGATCTCCTCCTGGAAGATCCGCATCTTGTTGTGGCCGGTGAAGATGGTCGGCGCCACGTAGTAACCGCCGTTGAGATCGCCGCCGAGTTCGGCGCGCTCACCACCGGTGACCACCTGGGCACCTTCGCTCTTGCCGATCTCGATGTAGGACAGGATCTTCTCGAGCTGATCGTTGGACGCCTGAGCGCCGATCATGGTCTCGGTGTCCAACGGGTCACCCTGACGTACCGCCTTGGTGCGGATCGCGGCCAGCGCCAGGAACTCGTCGTAGATGTCAGCCTGGATCAGCGAGCGCGACGGGCAGGTGCAGACCTCACCCTGGTTCAGGGCAAACATCGTGAAGCCCTCGAGCGCCTTGTCCTGGTAGGCGTCGTTGGACGACAGCACATCGTTGAAGAAGATGTTGGGGCTCTTGCCGCCCAGTTCCAGCGTGACGGGGATCAGGTTCTGCGAGGCGTACTGCATGATCAGCCGGCCCGTGGTGGTCTCACCGGTGAAGGCGATCTTGGCGATCCGGTTGCTCGACGCCAGCGGCTTGCCCGCCTCGACGCCGAAGCCGTTGACCACGTTGAGCACACCGGCGGGCAGCAGATCGCCGATCAGCGACACCAGGTACAGGATGGAGGCCGGGGTCTGCTCGGCCGGCTTGAGGACCACGGCGTTTCCGGCGGCCAGCGCGGGCGCCAGCTTCCAGACCGCCATCAGGATCGGGAAGTTCCACGGGATGATCTGACCGACCACACCGAGCGGCTCGTGGAAGTGGTAGGCCACGGTGTCACCGTCGACCTCGCTCAGCGAGCCCTCCTGCGCACGAATACATCCGGCGAAGTAACGGAAGTGATCGACAGCAAGCGGGATGTCGGCGTTGAGGGTCTCGCGGATCGGCTTGCCGTTGTCCCAGGACTCGGCCAGGGCGATCGATTCGAGATTCTCCTCGATCCGGTCGGCGATCTTGTTGAGGATGATGGCGCGCTCGGTGGCCGAGGTCTTGCCCCAGGCGGTGGCGGCGGCGTGCGCGGCGTCGAGAGCCTTCTCGATATCGGACTCGTCGGAGCGCGCGACCTCACAGAACACCTCGCCGGTGACCGGGGTGGGGTTCTGGAAGTAGCGGCCGGCGTTGGGGGCCACCCATTCGCCGCCGATGTAGTTCTCGTAGCGGGCCTGGAAGGACATCAGGGCGCCGTCAGCACCTGGCCGGGCGTAGGTCGTCATTGGCTTGTCTCCTACCGTCGTGCCAGCGGTCGTGATACGGCCGTGGTCTTTGGTAATCATCATGGTCGTCTGGATCACGATTGTGTCGTGTGTCACCACGGTAAGGGCCCAACGGTTGCAGCACAGTTGCATCGTGCGCAGGAGGCACCAACCGGCACGTCAGGTGAGGTCGTAGTCGATTCCGGCCAGGTGCCCACGCGCGCGGGCCCGGCGCATCGGGTCGACGGCGGCGCTGTCGTGCAGCACCCGCCAGCCGTCACGATCGTCACGCCCCTCCGGCATTTCCAGCCAGCGCCGCAGCAAATCCGTCCGGCCCCGCGCCGACTCGGCGAGCACAGCAGCCCGCAGCGACGCCGAGAGCTGGGTCCGCAAGCGTGCGATCGCCGGCGAAACCGAATGTGGCAACAGCGGCCCCTGGTAGCGGACCAACGCCGATTCCACGTCGCCGGCATCGAGAGCATCGAAGATCTCACCGATGTCCGAGGTCACCGGCACCAGCAAGCGGTAGGGCCGCGAGGCGAGGTGCTCCCCGCCGATCACCTTGCGTAGCCGCGACATCTCCGCACGCACGGTCACGACATCGAGGTCCTTGTCGTCGAGCAGCACGGCCAGATGGTCGGCGGACAATCCCTCGGGATGACGGCTCAGCAACACCAGGATGTCGGCATGCCGGCCCGTCAGGCCGGTGGCGCGCAGATGGCCGAGGTCGTCGGTGGTGACCCAGCGGGGCCGGTCCGCACCGAGCACCACGAGGTGGGGTTTGCGCACCGCCGGTTCGGGCCGGTTGCCGGACAGCCGCAGCAAGGCCAGATGGCTCTCGACCGCCACCACGGTGGCCCGGACCAGGGCCAGCGTCTGCGAGGAGACCACCTCGTGGCCGCCGGTGAGGTCGATCGCCCCGAGCAACGCACCGGTGCTCGGGTCGTGGACCGGCGCCGCCGTGCAACTCCAGGGCTGGACCACCCGCGAGAAGTGCTCGTCGCCGCGAATCTGCAGCTCCCGGTCCAGCGCCAGTGCGGTGCCGGGGGCGTTGGTGCCGGCACTGCGTTCACTCCAGTCGGCGCCGGGCAGAAAGTTCATCGCCTCGGCTTTGCGGCGGGCCGACGGATCCCCTTCGACCCACAACAGCGTGCCGTCGGCCGCGCTGACCGCCACCAGAACGCCGGAGTCGGTGGCGTCGTCCACGAGGAGACGACGGATCACCGGGAGCGCGGGAGCCAGCGGATGGGTTTCCCGCAGCCGGGCCACCGTCGCCTCCGCCGAGGCCGGGCGCGCTCCACCGATGTCAGGGTCGACACCCACAGCCAGGCTGCGCCGCCAGCTGTCGGCAACAATCGGCCGGACCTTGTTGTCGTCGAGGTAGCTGCCGTCGACCTCACCGGCCACAAATCTCTCATGCACAGCGCGCAGCGCCCGGGGGCTGACCCGATCGCGCGGCTTCTGCGTCATGTCCACGAATAACTCACCGTTCTCCTGGCGAGCGCTCCGCTCGCCCGTTCCCGCCGTGTGACGCCACAGTAACCGCTCTCACAGCCGTAGGACACCGCCTTGCCTGCGGCATGTCCGCTGCGCGGCCCCGCCGGGCTCTCCTCCCACGGGGCCGCGCAGGACCTTTCGGCGCTACCGCCAGGCGTTGGCGGCAGCCCGATCGGTGTCGGCCACCTGACCGGCACCGTCGCGGACCGCGTTGCCCAGCCGCACCAGGATCTCGTTGAGCGCGGCAGCTGATTGCTGCCAGGCCGCCTGCTGGAGGCGGTAGGCCTGCGCGGCCTCGCGCGTCCACACCTGTTGCAGGGGCGCGATCCGCGCGCTGAGATCGTCGAGTGCGGCGTTGAGGCGCGTCGCCGTGCTGTGCAGCTCCTGACGCACCGCGGCGTCGATCTCAGCAAAGTTGTAGCTGATCATCTGATCCATCGGAATCTCCCGTCTCTTGTCGATGCCCGCGGTTCAGGCGCGCAGGTCCGTGGCGACCGCAGCGATCTGCGCTGCGTGCTGGTCAGCGGCTTCACGCAAGGTCTGTTCGTTGTGCCGGATGGTCGCGGCAATGGTGTCCAGGGAGTGGCACAGCTTCACCGACTCCGTGTTCCACCGATCGACGACGTCACGGAACCGGGTGGCTGCGGCACCTCCCCACACCGATGGCGGCACTGCCGACAGCTTGCCGATGCAGCCGTGCAGCAGCGTGCGGATCTCGGCGCACCGGGCGTCGGTGGTGTCGGCGACGCTGCGCATGAGGCTGAGGTCGGTACTCAATGATCCAGTACTGAATGACGGAGTCATGGTGTCTCCTGAGAGGTCGACTGCGGTGGATCCGCATGTTCACCAGATTTGTCTGGCGCCGGGTCCGATCGGTTCCCGCGGCGGCGAATTGATCACGGCAGCCGTCTTGCGGTCCGGACCGCCTCGTCGCAGGCGGCCACCACCGCACCTGGTCGACCGGTGGCGTGCTGGCAGCCGATGCTGATGCGCAGCTGCCCGTCGACCAGCACTGTCCAGGCGATCTCGCGTCCCGGGCGAATCTCCCGGTACGTCACCGCCGGGCGGCCGGCCCGGTCATCGGCGGGATTGAAGTCGACAAAAGCTCCCGCCGGTTTGTCATCGATGGCGCGGCGCAAGACCGAGGCGGTGGCCGCGAGCCCGGTGTCAGCGATCCGGGATTGGGTGAAGTGCAGCATCGTGGCGTCGTCCGCCGGCGAGCTCACCTGCACGCGCGCCGACCCCGGGCCGCCGGTCACCCGCTGCACTGTCCAGCCATCGGGAACCTGCACTGTCAGCCGGCCTTCGACCAGTGCCGTCACCGCAGAGCCCGCCAGGTCGGCAGCAGGTGGGCCGGGCCGCGGGGAGAAGCCGGCCGACGCCACACCGATACCCGCCACCAGCAGCACCGCCGGCACCCACCGCCACCGACGGGAGCGCACAACCGGCAGGTCCGGACACTCGGTGTGATCGACTGCCGCCGAGATCATTTCGCGATCACCGGTAACCGTGACCCGACGATGACGGGGACTCAGCGCGGTACTGAGCATCCCGGCCAACACCTCGGCACCGGGCACCTGTTCGGGGGCGTCGATCAGCACCGGCCCGACATGTGAGGTCGCCGCCGCCGTCGTGGCCACCTGCTGTGCCAACACCTGCGGCGGACCGTCGCGCCGAAGCACCGTGAGGTCCGCTCCCCCACCCGTCACCAACACCGCATGCTCGGCGATCTCGACAACCAGCGCACCGGGATACCGGGCCACCAGAACCGCCGACCGCGACGCCATGTCGACCCGTCCGACAACACCGGCCGCGGCCGCGGCCACCGTCTCGGCCCGCGGCGCCGGCCACCACGACGGGTAGACCAACAGCGCAGCATCGGCGCCGTCGAGCAGGGGCGCCAACACCTCCTGCCAGACCTGCCGAAGCGGCCGCGGCCGGTCCCCGACCAACACGTGGCGGCCGTCGCCGCCGTCGAGTGCGGCCCGGCCCACCCGAGGGTCACCGCAAGTGTCGACGATCGCCGGTCCGAGCGCGCAGATCACCGTCATCGCGGTGGTATCCAGGCCAGCTGGACCAACTGCCGCCCGGATCTCGTGGAGAGTACGGCGCGCCCCGGCGGCAGCTGCGGAGTCCGGGCCGCCGGCACCGAGACCTCACCGGAGTTGCCCATCTGCAAGGTCGCCGCGCCCAGATCCCGCAGCCCACTGAGCATCGGGTCGTACAGCGACCGGGAACCGTCGCGCCGGGCGATGACCAGACGCAGACCGAGATCGCGGGCATGCGGCGCCAGGTCGACCAGCGGCGCCAGTGGGTTGCCGCCGAGCAGGTCCTGATCGTCGACGAGCAGGTACACCGCGGGAACGCCCGACCGCGATCGCATCCGCTCCCCCAGCAGCGCGGTGAGACCGTCGACGAGCTCGGCGCACTGCGCCGCCGTCGTGGCGTACCGACTGACACCGACGCCGGGCAGCGTGCGCCGCGGATCGATCACGTAGAGCTGCGTCCCGGGATCGGCGGTGCGGCTGATCTCACGGCCCAGTAGCCGTAGCGCAGCGGTCTTGCCGCACCCGCTGTCACCCGAGATGATCAGGTGCGGCTGCTCGTCGAAATCAACGGTGATGTCCTCGAGTTCGTCGCCGCCGATACCCAGCAGTGGCCGGGCCGGCAACTGTGTCTGCCGGTAGTCGATCAGGTCTGGAAGCACCCGAATCACCGGCGCCGGTGGGTGTTTCGCTGCGAGCCGACCTGCGGCACCGTCGCGGACCGGCACCGCGATCATCATGGGTTGCCCGTCCGGGGCGAGGCCGCTGCCGGGCCGGTCCCGCGGGACCACACGGGCCCGGTGGCGATCCAGTTCGGAATCGACGGGATCCCCCAGCCGCAGCTCGATCCGGGTACCGATCTGGTCTTTGAGCGCCGGGCGCAGGTCAGCCCACCTTGATGCGGTCAACACCAGATGCACACCGAAGGACAGCCCGTCCGCCGCCAGAGTGGTGATGGCGGGTTCCAGGTGGTCGAACTCCTGACGCACCGTCGCCCATCCGTCGACCATCAGGAACACATCTCCGTACGGATCTCCGGTGGCCGCGGACCCGTCGTATTGTCCCGATGCGCGGTGCTGCCGGTACTGCGCCATGGAGTGCACGCCGAGACGGCCGAACAGCGCCTCTCGGTGTCGCAGCAGTCTGGTCAGCGCGGCGACGGTGCGGTGTATCAGATCGGGTTGTCCCCGACCGGCCTGCACCCCGACGTACGGCAGGTCCGACAGTGCCGCTGTGGCACCCCCACCGAAATCCAGGCAGTACAGCTGCACCGCACCGGGCAGCTGGGTGGCGCCGAGGGACAACGCCAACGTCCGCAGCGCCGTGGACTTCCCCGACTGGGGCGCTCCGACAATCGCAACATTTCCTGCCGCTCCGGACAATTCGACCGTCATCGGGGTGATGCGCTGGTCGAATGCCCGGTCACAGACACCGAGCGGCACCCTCAGCGAGCCCGCCGGACCCGCCGCGGACAGCAGCTCGTCCAACGGCGGCGACTGCGCCACCGGCGGTAGCCAGATCCGGTGTGCGGCTGGCCCCAGCTCCCCGACCGCATCGAGGACGGCGTCCAGTACCCGGCTTCCGGTGGCTTGCCCGGGCTCCGTCGCCGGCCGTCTCGGGCCGGCGTCGGCGCAGGTGAACTGGATCGGCGCAACCCGTCGTCGCACACCACCGGCGCGCCGGCCCGGCATCGGCCCGGAAACCTGGGCCGCCTGGAACCGGACCGGGTCCCCGGCGCCGATCTTCACGTACGCACCTCCCGGCGTGTTGGGCAGCTGATAGGCGTCGGCAGTCCCGATGACACCGCGAGATTCACTCGCCGACAACGTTTTCAAACAGATCCGATAGGACAGATGCGATTCCAGCCCGCGCAGCCGGCCGTCGTCGAGACGCTGGCTGGCCAGCAGCAGATGCATCCCGAGGGATCGCCCCAGCCTGCCGATGGCAACAAACACTTCGATGAAGTCGGGGCGACGGCTCAGCAGTTCGGAGAACTCGTCGACGATGATGCACAACGCGGGCAGTGCCGGCAGGTCCGGCCTGGTACGCCGCAGCTGGCGGTAGCCGGCGATTCCGGACACATTGCCCGCGGTACGCAACAGAAGCTGTCGTCGATGGATTTCCCCCTCGAGCGCGTCCTGCATCCGTTCGACGAGATAAGCCTCGTCGGCCAGATTGGTGATGACCGCGCTGACATGGGGGGCCCGGGCCAGATCCAGGAACGTGGCGCCACCTTTGAAGTCGACCAGGACGAGGTTGAGGTACTGCGGCGAGTGCCGTGCGATCAGACCCAGCGCGACGGTCCGCAGCAGTTCCGATTTCCCGGATCCCGTTGCCCCGACACATAAACCGTGTGGACCTGCTCCGCCCAGGGACGCCTCTTTGATGTCCAGGTGCAGCGGCTCGTCTCGCTCGTCGCGGCCCAGCGGAACCCGCAGCCTCGTGTGCTCGGGTCCGTCCCACAACGAGGTGAACGCCTCCGGTCGGGCCGGATCGTCGACACCGACCAGGCCGAGCCAGTCCCGCCGCGCGGCACCTGCGGTGACGGGGCGCCGGGACAGTCGGCGGGCACAGGTCACCGCGGCGGGCAGCGACATCGTGTCCGGCCTCACATTGTCCAGGCACATCTTGTCCGGGGTGCCGCTGCCGATCCCGATGACCGTGACATCCGCTGCGGCCACGAGGTCGCCGGGTAACGCCACCCCGTCCACCACCACCACCGTGTGCCGGCCGGCGGCCACCGAGCCCAGCGCGGCGGGCAGGGCCCCGAAGGTCAGCCGCGCCACTCCGGCGTCGTCGACGACGCCGGGGTGGCCATGGTGAGGTAGCCATTTCAGCCAATCCCAGTGGCGCCGCTGGTTGTCGCCGAGCACCGCGACGACGGCCAGATCGGTAGGGCTGTGGAACACGGCGAGTTGACACAGCAGCGCCCGCACGACGGCCCGGGAATCCGGATCGGCGTCTGGGTCGGCGTCTGGGTCGGCACCGCCGAAGCGCAGTACGCCGTGGGTGCGCAGATCGACGATGACCGGTGCGTCCGGCACCTCGGCGAAGGCGTCGAGAAGCCGCTGCAGGGTGCCGGCGGTGACCGGATCGGTGTCGGTGGCCGGCGCGGGCTCCGCCACCGGACGGGCACAGGCCGCCACCGGTCCGGAGCCGACCCGGACCTGGCAGAAGCTGCGGTGGTTGCGGTCTCGTTCCCACCGCCGCGACGTGCCCGCCAGCAGCCACAGCCCGCTCGGCTCGGGGTGCTGCCATCCCAGCCAGTCCCGCTGTGCCGCGGCCTGATCCGCGAGTTCCAGCCCCATCTCATCCAGGTATTCCAGATAGCGACGGCGGCCGGCTTCGAGATCGGCCGCCGACTGCCGGCCACCGCCCTGGACCAGACTGGCTACTGCCGACACCACCAACATTGCCGGAAACATCAGGTACATCGGATTGTTCGGCAGCGCAGCACCGGTGCCGACCACCACCGCCACCATCACCGCGGTGACCACCAGAATCGCGATCGGCAACAGCCGCACCAGCCATCCCCCACGATGGGTCGCCGGCAACGGAGGTGGCGCGTTCACGGGGATGTCGACGCGCGGCGGTTCCTCCATCGCTGCCCCCTCTGATCGTTGGATGCGGACGCTAAGCAGCACCACGGCTGTTCGCAATTCACCTGTGGACAGAGGTAAACGGCCACCGGACCTCCGCACGTACAGTCCCGCCGTGATCGAAGAACGCACCGGTTTGTGCCGGGTTGTGGTGTACGCCGCCGGTGACGGCGCCGACCTCGTGTTGCCGGACGATGTGCCCGTCGGGGTGCTGTTACCCGAGCTGTGGGACACGTTGGCAGCGTTGGGGTTGCACCCACCGCCGGGCTCGGGCGTGTTGATGCGCCCCGGCCACGGCCCACTCGATCCGGCACTGACCCTGTACGACAACGGGGTGCGTGACGGTGCGGTGGTGGCGTTTGCCCCGCCGCACCGGGCGCGCCGACCGGCGGTGGTCGTGGATGCGGCGGCCACCGTCAGCAAAGCCGTCATGGAACAGGCCGTACCGATCCCGCCGTTCATGTTGCGCCGCACGGGTTTTCTGGTGGCTTCGGCATCCGCTGGGCTCGCCGGCTTCCTCGCGGTCCCCGGCGCTGCCGGGCTTCCCCACGTCCTGCTGGCCTCGACAGCGGTGGCGCTGGTGTCGACACGTTTGGCCGCTGACCCTGCCGGTACGGCGTTGACCTGCGCCGGAGTGGGCTGGGCAGCGGTGGCGTTGCCGGGTACCCTCGCCGACCTCGGCCTCACCGCCGCTGGTGCTATTGCCGTGCTGGCATTTGTTGCGTTGCTGACAGTCTCGGATCGAGTCGCGGTCCGCATCCACGGGCTGGCGGCAGCCGGCACCGACGCCGCCGAACTGACCCGGCGCGCGTGCGGAGCCCGCCGGTCGGCCGCCGCATTACGTGCCGGATCGGCTGCCGGCGCGGCACTCGGGGTACTGGTCTGCGGTGTCACCGCCCCCTCGTGGGCGGCCTGCGGTTTCGGTGCTGCCACCGCTGGGGTGCTGATCCTGCGCGCCCGGGCTACCCCGGCGGTGCCGTTGCTGATCTGTGGAACCTCATGTGGTGGCATCGCTGTCCTGATCGCCCATCAGCAGATCGATGCCCCGGGGTGGCTGCCCAGCATGATCGCAGCCGTGCTCGCTTCCATCGCAATGATTTTCGGCACCAACCCGGCACTGTGCACCCGCAACGCGCGAGCGGTCACCGTCGCCGAACATGTACTGCTGGTGGCGATGGCACCGCTGGCCTGCTGGACACTGGGGGCGTTCGGGTGGGTCCCGTGACCCGGGCCGGCGGCGCAGCCGCGGTGATGGCGGCGGTGCTGGGCCTGGTCGCGCTTCCCCCGGCGGCCGCCTCCACGC